>JBEPUT010000126.1:0-1663 GCA_041691395.1 Chitinophagaceae bacterium | reverse complement strand
GGTTGTTAATCCGGAATTTCCAGAAAGCTCTATTCCCAGTTCTTCCAGGGTTTTTCCTTTTGTTTCGGGGAAATACCGCCATACAACAATGGCCTGAATCACCATGGCAACAGAAAAGAACAGAAAGGCATATCCTGCCCCTTTTTCAGATTGTCCCGCCACCACCGGAAATAAAAAAGTAATGATCGCCGCAAAAAACCAATGGGTGAAACTGCCCAGTGATTGTCCCTGCCCCCGGACGCTGTTTGGAAATACTTCCGATATTAAAACCCAAATCACGGCGCCTGTGGAAAAAGCGAAAAACATGATGTATCCCACCAGCAGCAGGAGCAATTCAAAACCTTCGAAGCGCTGAGTGTAAAATAAACAGGCAGTCAGGCCAAGACAAATGGACATGCCGATCGAACCGGTGATCAGCAGTTTCTTGCGGCCTACCTTATCAATAATAAAAAGTCCCAGAACGGTAAATATCCCGTTGGTAACGCCGATCAATACCGGCTGCAACATGGATTGGGTGGAAGAGAGCCCGGTAAGTTCGAATATCCGCGGTGCATAATACAGGATGGCATTGATACCTGAGAACTGGTTGAACATGGCCACCAGGAAGGCGATGGATATGGGTTTGGAAAATTTCCCTGAGAAAAGTTTTTCCCTGCTCATGCTCATGCTGGCCCGGATATCCGATATCTCCTGTTCAATATTCACGGACTCTGTCTTAATCAGCACTTTCGTAGCTTCGGAAATTTTATTCTTCTTAACCAGGAACCTCGGGCTCTCAGGAACCAGGAACAGCAGGAAGAAATAAGCTACTGCCGGAACCCCGCCGACTCCCAGCATCCAGCGCCAGGCATCAGCACCGAAGTTTCGCAAGGCGTAATTCGAAATATAAGCCACAAGGATTCCGAAAATAACATTGAACTGGAACAAGGCCGTCATTTTTCCCCGGATGGGTGCGGGAGCAATTTCCGATATATACATCGGTGCTACCACCGATGATGCGCCCACGGCAATGCCGCCAAAAAAACGGAACAGGATAAAACTTTCCACATTGTTGGCCAGGGCGCTGCCTGCGGCCGACAGCGCAAACAAAAGCGCGATGATGAACAGGATTGGTTTCCTGCCGTATTTGTCGGCCGGCTTGCCGGATATCAGCGCACCGGCTACTGTTCCTATGAGTGCGGAGGATATGGCAAAGCCATGCCATAACGGAGAAAGTTTGAATAGTTCCTGAATCACTTTTTCCACGCCGGAAATAACCGCCGTATCAAAACCAAAAAGAAAACCGCCCAGTGCCAGAATCACGGACCATCCGAATACCCTTACGTTCTTATTACTCATATCCCGTTAGTTTGAATACTATTGTCTCAGTTTGTATTATTTATCTCGTGGATATCTCCGTTTCGCTGAAGCTGACATGCCCGTCGGAGGCAAAGAAACCCCAGTTTCCGGCCGGCAGATCATAGGCGCGGAAATTCATGGCGATGCTGTCGTTCACATAGACCACACCCTTATTGTCCTCGATGATAACCTGCATACGCACAGGCGTTCCGCTGCTGAGGTGGAGTGGCCGCTCCAGTTCAACCATCTGGCTCACTTCCGCACGCTCCCTCGGCCACATATCAAACACGATCCTGTTGTTGGGTGGCTCTATCCTGAGATAATA
>JBEPUT010000125.1:0-1690 GCA_041691395.1 Chitinophagaceae bacterium | reverse complement strand
GAACTGGATCATTTTTTTGATGGAAAATCCAATATCCGGATAAAGGATATTCCGGCCTGTACTACGCCGGGGGGGCTGGCACTTCGAATCTTCGAAAATTTCACCGGTGTTTTTGAGCAGGTGGAAATACAGAATGAGAATGTGAAAATGTGAAAATGTGAGAATGTGAAGATGTGAGGATGTGAAAATGTGATGATTTGAAAATTTGAAAATGAAGAGCAGACTCATGATAGTTTTCCTGATGCTGTGCTCCTTTCTTTGGGATGGGATTTCTTCTCCGTTTCCGGTGCCTGCGGGTTTTCCTCCGCCGGTATATGCGTTTGAAAAGAATCCGGTGACCAAAGCCGGCTTTGAACTCGGCCGGAAATTATTTTATGATGGGAAACTGTCCGTGGATGGTAATTTTCCCTGCTCCTCCTGCCACCAGCAGTTCGCCGCCTTCGCCACTTTCGAACACCGGCTGAGCCATGGTTTCAACAACCAGTTCAGCTACCGCAATGCGCCGGGATTGTTCAACCTGGCCTGGCAAAAGGAATTTCATTGGGATGGAGGCATCAACCACCTGGAAGTGCAGCCGCTGGCACCCCTGCTGGATCCGCATGAAATGGCGGAGAGCCTGAGCCACGTGATTGGAAAATTAAAAAAGGATAAGCAATATCCGGCCCTTTTCCAGAAGGCTTTTGGCACACCGGATATCAATTCACAAAGGGTCCTGCGCGCACTTACCCAGTTTACCGTTTCGCTCGTGTCTGCCAATTCAAAATACGATAAAGTAAAACGGGGCGAAGCCGTGTTCACCCAGTATGAAAAACCGGGATACCTTATTTTCCAGCAGAAATGTGCGGGCTGTCATAAGGAACCGCTGTTCACCGATTACAGTTTCCGCAACACGGGCATGGCGGTGGACAGTACCTTCAAAGATTACGGGCGCATGCGCATCACCGGTAGAAAGGAGGATTCAATCCGGTTCATGGTCCCCAGTCTCCGCAACGTATTCCTGACCTTTCCCTACGGCCATGATGGCCGCTTCCCTACCCTCAGCGACGTGCTGAACCATTATAGCCAGGGCGTGATTCAAAGCCCCACACTGGATACGGCCCTGAGAAAGGGGATTCCGCTGAGCGACAACGACAAGTTTTACCTGATCCAGTTTTTGGGAACGCTTACCGACAGTAGTTTTGTAAATAATCCCCGGTTCAGCGACCCGGGATGATAGAAAAGAGATCATCATCCATAGATCGAAAGGCACCGCGCTGACGGAAAATAAATCTGCAATAACAATAAATAAATAACTTGTTCCCATTTCCCGGATAAAAAATGACATCATGAAGAAAAGCCGTTTCACTTTCCTGCTGGTGCTGCTGTTGGGCGCATCTCCTTTTCTGTATGCGCAACCCGTGACGCGTAATATCAGAACCCCCGAATACCGCGAACTCCAGAAGAGGCTGGGTACCGGCTGGAATACCTGGTATAATGGCAGTTTTACCTCCCATGTCCATCTTCCGCAGGGTTTTTCCATCAATCTGTGTTTAACCCGGCCCGGCAATCCGGATTATTTAAAGGAAACTTTTAAAGAACCCGCCATCAGTAACCGGCCCGAAAAAGTTTTACCGGGATTAAGATCAGATGATGGCAGTTACACCAGCATGAAGCTGGAATATAAACAAGAAGAACTCTCCATCCAGAGCGC
>JBEPUT010000124.1:0-1876 GCA_041691395.1 Chitinophagaceae bacterium | reverse complement strand
TTTTCTTCAGCGGTCAGGATTCCCTTCTGCACCTGCCGGTCCAGGTTTTTCGCAATGACGCCCATGGCTTTTTCCAATTGCGCGGAATGCAGATCAACCAGGTTCACCGGGAAGCCATGCTGACTAAACACATGCGCTATACCGTTACCCATGGTGCCGGCACCGATGACCGTTATTTTTTTCATAAACAGGGGCATTTGGAGACAAGTTTACGAAGCTTCTCTCAACTTTTTCACCTTATCTTGCAACTCCTATGTATCCCAATCTTTACTACGCATTCAAGGATCTTTTTGGCGTTGACTGGAGGTTCCTCCATTTTATAAATTCCTTTGGTTTCTTCGTCGCGCTTTCCTTTATTCTGGCAGCAGTCGTGCTGGGCAGCGAACTCAAACGCAAAGAGGGCCAGGGCCTGCTTCAGGCAGAGGAAGAGATCAGGGTCGTGGGGAAAGCCGCGAGCCCCGGCGAAATGCTGACCAATTTTATCCTGGGCTTTTTACTGGGATATAAAATCATCGGACTTTTTATTTCGAACGCCCCGGTATCCCAGAATCCGGCGGATTTTATTTTTTCCGCAGAAGGGAACTGGCCGGCAGGTATCGCCCTGGGCGTGTTGTTCGCTGCCATGAAATGGTGGGAGAAAAACAAACAGAAATTGCCGCAGCCTGAAGAAAGAAGGATCCGGATCTGGCCGCACGATAGGGTAGGAGATATCATCATCCTCGGCGCCATTTTTGGATTTGCGGGCGCCAAAATTTTCAACAGCCTGGAAACCTGGGACGATTTTCTTAAGAACCCCATCGAATCGCTGATCTCTTTCAGCGGGCTGACGTATTACGGGGGCTTGATCTGCGCGGCGCTGGCCATCTGGTATTTCGCCCGTAAACATAAGATCGGCATCTGGCATCTCAATGATGCCGCCGCTCCGGCACTCATGCTGGCTTACGGCACAGGTCGCATCGGTTGCCAGACAGCCGGTGACGGGGACTGGGGTATCATCAACAGCGCATATGCCGTGGATGCCAATCTGAAAACCATTGCCGGAAGTGCTGATAATTTTCATGCCGTGATTACCAGGAACAGTGAGTTTTACCTTAGCCAGTTTGGTTCACTGAATGTGGAGCACCTGGCCGTGAAAGGACCCTCTTTTCTTCCCAATTGGTTGTTTGCTTATCCCTATCCCCACAACGTGATCAGCGAAGGCGTAAAGATCCCGGATTGTATGGGTCCTTACTGCAGCTATCTTCCCCTGCCTGTTTTCCCGACTCCTTTCTATGAAACCATTGTTTGCGTGGGTTTATTCTTCCTGTTATGGTCAGTCCGCAGGAAATTCAAAATCCCGGGTACATTGTTCGCTTTTTACCTCGTTTTAAACGGAGTGGAGCGTTTTTTGATCGAAAAGATCAGGGTAAACACCCGTTATTCGATTTTTGGCTATCACCCAACTCAGGCCGAAATTATTTCCACCCTTTTAATCATTTCCGGGGCATTTCTGTACTTTTTCCTGAAAAATAGAAGTAAACAGGGCATTTTAAGCGATAAATCCGCTTAATGACCGTTCCGGCATCATGTCTTGCCTCTCATCCATAATTCTCCATTAAACTGCAACTTCTCTGAAATAGCTGCGTCCTATTTCTGACAGGAGCTTTCCGGTTATCAGTAAAAACAGCCCTCTAACATAAGACCATGATCTATGTCATGCTTAGTACCAATCTTTGTTCTGTAATAAATAACTAGCAGTACTAAGTAAACAAAAAAACATGAGAACTTTAATTATCAGCGTTTGTACAGCGCTCTCCTTTGTTGCAAACGGCCAGGCGCCCGCGGGCTCTGTTCACGGATTGGTGATGGATGAAAACAAAGCTCCGCTGGAGGCAGC
>JBEPUT010000123.1:0-1894 GCA_041691395.1 Chitinophagaceae bacterium | reverse complement strand
CTGTTCGTTCCGGAAAACAATTCGGCCTACCAGGTGCTGGAGAAATTCAAACAATCCAAAACCCACAGCTGCTGCATCGTGGATGAATACGGGAGCCTGCTGGGCCTCATTACCCTCAATGATATCCTCGAAGCCATCGTGGGCGACATACCGCAACCCGATATGACCGATTACGAAATTGTGAAAAGGGAGGATGGGTCTTTCCTCGTGGACGCCCAGATTCCATTCTATGATTTCCTGGCCTATTTCGACAAAACGGAATGGATGAATGAAGGGGAACATGAATTTGATACCCTGGCCGGATTTGTGCTGCATCAGCTGGAACACATTCCGAAAACCGGCGAACTGATGGAATGGAAAGATTTTAAATTGGAGATTGTGGACATGGACGCCCAGCGCATAGACAAAGTGCTGGTGATCAAAAAACCGGAACGCGCCGAAAATAAAACCGACTAATTCGTTTGTCCGGTTCTGACCCGGATCTTCTTTTTACCTGAATTTTTTTTCTCATAATCCTGCACCTCTTTGGGTTTGACCCTTTTTTGTTCGGCCACCTGTGTCGAATCCTGAACAACAGGCGCTTTTGCGGTTTCCAGCTTTCCCATGGTATACGTCTGCGTTCTGTTGATCATGCCGGTGGAAGGATCATAATATTTCCAGATGCCGTGTTTGATCGCCGCCCCTTCGTTCTTCACGATCACCGTACGGTATTGATTGAGGTGTTCCACATCTTCCACCACCAGGGTATCGTATAATTTATCCGGATTCAGCGCCTTCCAGGACTCCTCCCGCAGCAGCGCGCCCGAAGGACTGAAATACTGGCAAATGCCGTCCTTATTTCCCCACCGATAGAATTCCAATCCCTTGAGGTCTCCTTCCAGGCTGTAAACCCTCCAAGTGCCTTCTTTCCGGTTGTCTTTATACTGACCCTCTTCTTCATATCCCGGTTCACCCCGGAGGTCATCAACGTGGTTAACCCATTTGCCCTGCTTTATCCCTTTGGCGTCTACACGATTCAGGGTATCCCCTTTCACACCGATGATAAAGGAAGGGCTTTGTGAAAAACCTTGTAATGAAACTAAAAGCAGGCAAACAAAAAAAAGACGCATAAGTAAATGATGATGTATTTAGAAAACGACCGGGATTAATCAATTGTTGCAGTCCCTGAACCCTCAGGGATCTTATATTTGCAAACCTAATGCCAATTCATGGTAAAGTATTGCTTCGCATTATTATTGATATTCAGCTCGTTATCAGTCTCCTCTCAAAAGATGACGGTCGCGCAAATGAAGACGGACATTGCAAAATCCCCAAATTCCCCGCTGTACGTTAAAGATATTTTAAAAAAGAAATTCCGGCTCGATACGGTATTCGTTACCCGTATTACGCATTTCAACAACCTGGCAGACAGCCTGGCCTATACCGGGAAAGTGAAACAGGTTTATGGCCCGTTTAAACAGGCCAATGGTTCCCGCTTTTTGGTTCAGATACTGGCCAAATTACCCAATACTTTTTACCGGATCTCGCAGATTTACATTGATACATCCGTATTCCGTTACCGGGTCGCGGATTCGCTCGGAAAATCGATCCTGAACCGGTTGACGAACAAGGAAGACAATTTCGGGCGCCTGGCGCAGACTTATTCCATGGGGGGGGAAGGCATTACCAAAGGAGACCTCGGCTGGGTGGCCAAAGGCACTTTGCTGCCCGTGATCGAAAAAGAACTCGTGAAAAGAAAAAAGAATGAGGTCTTTGCCGTTTGGAGCACACACGGACTTCACATCATTAAACTCACAGAGAACCCACGGCAGGACGACGGTGTGGCGCTGATGATGCGGATCTTTCTATAAAAAATAGCGGAGCGCGAGTTCATATCCTTTCAGGCCGAGACCCG
>JBEPUT010000122.1:0-2140 GCA_041691395.1 Chitinophagaceae bacterium | reverse complement strand
AACGACAGCGCATATAAAAATAAACCGGAGTTCGAAAATTTTATCCGGAAACTGGAAGCCCTGTGTGCTTCGTTAAAAGAAAATGAAAAAGATAATTATGGGTTCTACTGGGATTACTATGTTCCCTATTTCATAGAAATGAAAGATAAAGACCTGGTCAGGACATTTGGATACCTGGCTTTCTCCTCTTCGAAAGACAAGGATGTTACAGAATGGCTAAAATCACATCAACCCGAAATTGACGCCTTCAATAAATGGTCTGATGCATTTTCGTGGAGGATAAACTAACCACGGTTTTTAGGGTCTTTGTTTCCGGAATGGGTAAGATTCCCACCGGAATAAAAATTCTGCATTTGATATAATATCGCTACATTTATTTACTCTCTACCCCTTGTAACGCGCTTCCCCGTCCCTTCCTTTTATTAATTCTTAAAAATCAAGACCAATGAAGCACACCAGATTTGCCAGCTTGCTGTCATGCGCAATCCTGGCTTTTTTTCTAACCTCATGCGGAGGAAGTGGCAATGAAAAGACGACTGCCACCGACTCTGCCGCTGCCGACACTACCGCGATGACACCGGCAGCAGCACCAAGTACCATCATCACGGAACCACAAAATATGGTGGTGGTAACCCAAAAAGTGCGCAATTATGCAAAATGGAAAATCGTCTATGATGGAGATGATTCCGCGCGGCTGGCCAATGGCGCACACAACTACGTAATTGGCAGGGGCATACAGGATTCCAATCTGGTGCTGGTCGCTTTGAAAATAGATGATACGGCCAAGGCAAAGGCATTTGCTAAAGATCCGCACCTGAAGATGGCAATGAAAAAGGGCGGCGTTGTTGGTGCAGCCGCGATCTCTTTTGTTACAGAAACCTGGCAGGATACAGCGACCATAGATTCAAAAATCCGTTCCAGAACGATGTTTACCGTAAAGGACTGGGATGCCTTTGTAAAAGCATTTGAAAACGATAAACAGGCAAGGACAGATAATGGCATAGCCGCAAGGGTAATCGGCCATGATCTGAATGACAATAAGAAAGTAGTTCTGGTGATGGCCATAACGGATTCTGCCAAAGCTTCTGCTTACTATAAATCAGATGCGTTGAAGAAGAAAAGGGAAGAAGCCGGAGTGATGGGCACGCCTGACCGGTTTTTATTCCGGATTGTCGAGCATTATTTACACTAGATATTACCTGCTGATGGATGTATAAAAAGATGAAGCGATCGCTTCATCTTTTTTATTTTCGGCGAGCATGTCACTGATGGATCCTGCGCCTCCGCTGGAAGTGGATGCCCGTACTGACCAAAAGAACAACAGCGACAATCAGGGCTGTCCTTACCACAGACTGCTGGCCGTTCCAATTAGAAACGGCAATGGCTGTTAACGCCCATACGCCCACCAGGGAGAAAATGCGCATATTGCGTTTCCAGGTCATGAACAGATTGATGACACCAGCCGCGCAGATCATGATCACCGTCCAGCCAACAGCAGAAATGCCAAAACCGGACCATTTAATTTTGGTTAGCCAGGCCGCCATATCGGCAATAAAGGCAACGGCGATCCATCCTGAATAGAGAGAAAAGGGCCACCAGACAAAAGCCCGCTCTCCGGATGAGACATCATCCAGCGCGATGCTGGTTCTGACTACAATCTTCATTAACGAAAAAAGCAGTAGCGCCATGATCAACACCGAAAGCCCGGTGTATTGATACAACCACGCTATAATCCATAACCCATTGGCTAAACAGGAAATCACAAACCACCATCCAATCCTTTCTACAATGTTGCTTTTTTCCGTTTTACTAAACAGACTCCGGCCCTGATAAATAACAAAACAGATTAATGACACGTAAATTAAACCCCAGATGGAAAATGCATAACCGGCGGGCGTAAAATAGTTCTGATACCTATCGGAAATGCTGGCCACTGTATTGCCATCAAATATTCCCGTATTAGATAGGTAATTGATCGCGATGGTGATCAGTAGAGCGATCCCATTGGAAATCTGCCATGTTCTTTTCATTTTATAATTTTTTTTCAGGACTCACCTGCTGACCGGGCGTTTCTTCCCACGGCGTAAATTCAGGCAAAATGCATACCAGCTCAAGGGGAATGTACCGGCACAAGACAGCA
>JBEPUT010000121.1:0-2201 GCA_041691395.1 Chitinophagaceae bacterium | reverse complement strand
TGAACAGCATTGACCAATTTTTCAAATAAAATAAAATTAACAGGCGGTATTCTGACCCCGGCGCCCAGCATAATTCCATCGAATGGTTTGGCCTTAAGTTGATCCTCAAGAGCAGACAATTCGAGTACTCCGTCGTCAATCAGGTACATATCCGATTCAAAACCGATTGTTTTCAAATTTTCCCGCTCTGCTTTAAGTCCCGCTTCCACTTTCTCAGCAGTTAATCCAGGCAAAAAACCGGGCTTTGAGAAGTCGATGGTATGTGGATTCATGCCCACAATCAGAATTTGTTTCATGTTGTATTTTTTGATTTTTTAGATTTTTGTTGTGTATGTCCGGCTATCCCAGCCATTCTTTTTGTACTTCTGTAAATCATTCGTACTGCCTCTCCGGCATAACAGGAACCAGGCCATGCTTTATCATAACCCGTTTCAATTTTTCAAGATCAGGAGGGCCTTCCGAATTTACGATCCCGGCCACCTCTTTAAAGAAAATCGGGCCCAGCAAAGCAGGAGAAATTACCGCCAGGCCTTTTGCATCAGCCTTATCCAAATTATCAAAGCCGTGAGCGGCGCCACGAGGAATAAAACAGGTTTCACCGGGAAGCACCTTTATCGTTTTACCTTCTACCGTAAAAGTGATGATTCCCGCCAACCCATAAATGGTTTCATCGAAATGTTCGTGAGCGTGCGGTAATGGCACTTTTGATCCGGCCGGCACTGTAAATTCAAAGACGGCCATAGAGCCATTGGTATCGGCCGCTTCCAACAAAAAATCAATGGTAATCTGGCCGGCTTTAATAGTTTCTTTTTTCACAATAATAATTTTTATAGCGCTAAACTAGTTTGTTGAAACTGCACATTCCTTGATTTGAAATAAGAAATTATTATCCGGTAATCTTTCTTCGGATGCGGCTTAGGGTTTCCGGAGTCATGGCCAAATAGGCGGCTATATGATAAAGTGGTATTCGTTGCAATAATCGCGGTTCCTCCTTTACAAAACGCAGATATTTTTCTTCGGGCGTTTCAACGGTAGCTTCCGCCAGCCTTTTTTTCAACATGAAGTTCGTGTCCTGTTGCGCCCTTATAAAACCCATGGTGAAAGACTGGATCCGGGTTATTGCATAAACCCAGTCCTTTTGGCTGATCCGTTGGAGTTTACTGTTTTCAAGCACCTGGACGCATAATTCCGTCGGCTTATTATCCAGAAAACTCACCAGTTCGCTGCACCATCCGTTTTCCACCTTAAAATAAATGGTACGTTCCTCGCCATTATTATTAACATAATATTGCCTCAGGCAGCCCTTTTCTACAAAATAAACATACCGGACGGTCTGGCCGGAACGATAAAGATGTTCGTTCTTTTTTACCTCCAGGGTTTCAAATAATGGAATAAGCCTGATGCAATCCTTTTCGGAGACTTTATATACTTGTCTGAGTTGGGTTAAAAGCGGGGAATTGTCCATATATATTTTAGGCTATGTCCCATACCAGGAGGCAACGGTAAAATTTATCGCTGGTTTTAAAATCTAATCCGGAATAACTATTCGATTACTACTGCCTTCCGAAATTGGTCGCTCAATATTCCTTGCTGTTACATTAAACGAATTCCATTCACATTTTTTCCACCGGTATTCAACCTCAATGGACTCTTCATTGACAATCCAACTATGCTCAATCACCAGGGTTTCGTAGTTTTCCTTGTAGACCCTATTGGCAATGAAAGTAAGCGCAGGCTTCGGAACAAGCTATTTAATGAATGTCACGCCCTGTTTTTCAATGCCATCTTTCCTATTTCGAACATAGAATCGCAGATTAGCTTCTTCAAAATTGCTATGAAAAGGAATTCTTAATGACTTTAGCCTGGTATTTAAAAACATGAATCCCACGAGGCTGACGTAACACCTGTCTTTCCAGATATCGAGCGCTGTAAAAGCCGGCAAAAATGGATTAAGCAAGTCTGGGTCAATAGCGTAATTGGCTATTGCCAACTTTCTCCATTCAGCCCTCAGAAAATCAGAAGGTTTACCCACAATATTGGCCCCAACAGATCAATTTATGCCTTAATGGGCAGCCAGGCAAAAAAATCGGATTTGTACCCAGCAATTAGCGTGGCACCCGTTAGGATTTTGTTAGTTTACCAGGAATAAGAAGGATTTCACAGAACGCCGCAGAACCGGCACTTTACGCGAGAGGGGGTAG
>JBEPUT010000120.1:0-2231 GCA_041691395.1 Chitinophagaceae bacterium | reverse complement strand
ACTCCATGATCTTTCTCACCGGCGGAACCGGCTTTCTCGGATCATACCTCCTTACTGAACTTGTACAGCGCGGATATCCCGTCCGGGCCCTGAGAAGGGACCATCATGCCGCGCCATTTTATCTGTTGCCTGAAATAGCAGAAAAGGTGGAATGGGTTTCGGGGGATATCCTGGATGTGGTAGGTCTGGATGATCAGATGAAAGGCTGCAACTGCATCATCCATGCCGCTGCCCTGGTTTCGTTTTACCCCGGTGACCGGAATAAATTATGGAAAGTAAATATTGAGGGAACGGCAAACCTTGTCAATGCAGCCGTGTCAAATAATATTCCGGATTTCATACACATCAGTTCTGTAGCTGCCCTGGGGCGATCGGATCATGCAGAAATGATCAACGAAGAAAAAAGATGGGAGCATGGTTTTCGTCAGTCAAATTATGCCATCAGTAAATATTATGCGGAAATGGAAGTATGGCGCGGCATGGGGGAAGGATTAACACCCATTATTGTAAATCCGTCCACCATTTTAGGGTATGGCGACTGGAACAAGGGCAGCAGTGCCATTTTTAAAGCAGCTTATCAGCAGTTCCCCTGGTATATCAGGGGAAGTAACGGCTTCGTGGATGTGGAAGACCTCGCCCGGGCAGTTGTGTTGCTGATGGAATCACAGATCCGTAATGAACGGTTTATCGTCAGCGCCGAAAACTGGGATTACCGGCAATTGTTCAACCGCATCGCAGACGGGTTCCAAAAAAATCACCCGTCAAAAGAAGCAACTCCTTTTCTTGCCGGTATCGCCTGGAGGGTCGAGAAATTCAAATCTTTCTTCCACGGAAAAAAACCTTTGCTTACGCGGGAAACGGCGGCCATTGCCCGGAAAAAAAGTGTTTTTGATAACAGCAAGTTGTTAAAAACGCTGCCGGGATTTCAATTTACACCGCTTGAAAATTCGATCCGGAATGCCTGTGCACGCTACCTTAATAACACACCACCCGGCTGATGGGGAATAAACAGAAGAAGCTATCCGTAAACCCGGAAGAATTTAACAAGCGTATATTTCCTTTACCCGGTATTTCGTTCTATTTTGTGAAATCTGATTGGTTCATTAAACCGGATATTCCCATGATCAAACCGCTCCTCCTCAGTTGCATGGCCATTTTTTTGGTGTCCACCGCATTCACTCAGGAAAAAACATTTAGCATTCAGGGCAGGGTAACAGATTCCAAATCCGGCAATCCACTGGCAGGCGCGTCCGTATTTTGCCAGAATACCACCACCGGTACCATTTCGAATAATGAGGGTAATTTCTCCCTGCGGATGGCAAACGGCGGTTATGACCTGGTTATTTCCTATACCGGATATGAAACCCAGGTCTTACGCGTAAGCAACAGCAGTAAGGAAAAGGATTCGCTCAATATATTCCTGAAAGAGGAGGACAAAACCATGACCGAAGTGGTGGTTACCGGCGGGGGTGCACTCAGGGATGGATGGGCCCGGTACGGGGATTTCTTTCTGGAGAATTTCATCGGCTCCAGCAGTCATGCGGCCCAGTGTACCATCATGAATAAGGATGCCCTTCTGTTTTATTATTATAAGAAAAGCAACAGGCTGAAAGTAAAAGCCAAAGAGCAACTGCTGATCGTGAATGAGGCCCTGGGTTATAAGATCCATTACCAACTGGATTCTTTCGTGAATCATTACGACACGCACATCAGCAGCTATACCGGATATCCCTTGTTTGAAGAACTGACGGGCACACCCGATCAGCAGGAAATCTGGAAAAAGAACCGTTACCTAGCTTATATCGGATCGCGTTTACATTTTATGAGAAGCTGGTACGACAGTACCCTGAAGGACGAGGGATTTGAGATTGAAACCCTTGATTCCGCAAATCCGGAGAAAGGGACCAAACTGGAAAATCCATACGACTCCGCTTTTTATTCCCTGGACAGCGGCACCGTAGATATCGGTCTGAAGGGCCGCATCCGGATAAAATATAAAAACCGGGTTCCGGACAAAGCTTACCTGATTAAAAACAAATTTCCGCTCAATGCCAGAATTCAGATCTCCGCACTGGACATCCCCGAAGGATTTTCTATAGAAGAGAATGGTTATTTCTACGAACAGTCCGAAGTCACCAATATGGGCTACTGGGCCTGGAAGAAGCTGGCGGAGCTGGTGCCGTATGACTATAACCCTTAGTAGCAGTTATCATGAATTTTATGGTGGATGG
>JBEPUT010000119.1:0-2574 GCA_041691395.1 Chitinophagaceae bacterium | reverse complement strand
CTTTTTTGCGTCTGAGGGTTAACCAGCGCAATACGGTTAAAAAAAGCGACCGGATTCCCGTTGGCATTGGAAAGGGTAACCGTTATTTTGCCCGGACCAGCCTGTTTCGCTTCGATGTTTAAAGATACCGGGCCGAGGTGTTGCAAACCGGAATAGACGTCCGCCGAGTCCGGCAGCCAATACAGGTTTCCGCTGATGGCCTTTTTGTTTTCATCGAGCAGTCGCAGCGAAAGGAACACACCTTCCTCTTTCCGCAGATGATTGATCTGCCTTCCGATGCCGAGATATTTCCTTACGGTAGAAGGTCCGATTTCTTCATATACCTGCGACAGCATGCTTCCCTTTCCCTTCATGTCATAGGTTTTCACTTCCAGCATCATATCCCGGTGATAGCGAAAGGTATTGTTGACGATCATCACCATATTTTCCACCGGATCGAACATCACATGCAGCGGTTCGCTACCGTTATGCAATCCATAGAGGCAGGCATTCACGTCGAGATAACAATCATACATTTGTCCCCGCATCGCCGTCCATGGATTCTGAGTCTTCCAGATGATGGACCCGGTATACCATTCCCACATGTGGGAACTGTATCCTTCCATCAGGGCACGGTACTGATCATAATTCACCAGCTGTGCCTTCCGTGTGAAATCCTTTACGTCTTTGACCGGCCCGTAGGCGTACACCGTGGAATCATAACCGATATATTTATGATAAGCCCATACCGAATCTTCTTTGCTTTTATACTGTGGGGCCTTTAGACTTTCCGCCGGCAGAAAACGTTCCAGAGATTCATAGTCGCCAAGACCCACGGATCCCACTTCCGAATTAAAGGGAAAGGTTTGATGGGCCCAGAAGCTGCGGATGTCCTGCACGCCATAGGGACCATCTCCGTTTCCACCGAGAAAATTGTACGACATACTGTCTGAATTCGAATAATCGTAAAAATATCGCGTACCATCCAAAGCCGGCATAATGGAGTCTTTCATGGCTGCGAGGATATCGCCGGGTGGTGTTATCTCATTGCCTCCACACCAGAAGGCCAGGGAAGGATGGTTGCGGATCATTTTTACCTGATCGGTTACGGATGCCAGGAACAAACCATGATCGTCGGGATATGATCTGCGTTTCCATTGATCTTCTTTTTTCTGCGGATCGGTCCATCGCCCGTTGCAGTCGCCGGAATTCCAGAAGTCCTGGAACACCAGCATACCATATTTATCGCAGGCGTCATAGAATTCAGGTCGTTCCGTCAGTGCTCCACCCCATACCCGGATGAGGTTGAGGTTCATGTCCCGGTGAAACCTGACTTCTGCATCGTATCGCTCCGGGCTCAGCCGAAGAAGTTCGTCGGAAACGATCCAGTTACCGCCTTTGATGAAAACCGGCTGGCCGTTTACCAGCGTCTCACGGCTTCGGGTAACCGCATTCCAGATTGTGCTGATCTCGCGGACACCGAAGTCCAGGGGTTCCTTGTCGGAAATGGATTTTGCATCAGACTCAAAATATATTTCTGTGTGATAAAGCGCCTGGGGGCCGTAGCCGTTGGGCCACCAGAGTTTCGGATCGGTAAGACGATAATCCGGTAGTTTCACTTCCTTTTTGATCCCGGGCTGCAGCGTTACGGACTGGGAAATGGTTTTACCGGCCAATGCATATTTCAGCGAACCACGGATGGTATGTGTATCCGTATTTTCAAGTTCGGCGCTGACTTTAAGAATAGCCGGCTGCTGGAATTTTGCGTCTGGTGTTCTGATACCTGGCACCTCCGTTATAATATGCGGATTGCTGATGTTTACCGGTCCGGTAATTTCCAGGCTCACTTTATCCCAAATACCGGTATTGCGGTCACGGATGGGCTGTATCCAATCCCATCCTGCAACATACTGATGGGTTACATTCCGCGCTATTTCTCCATCACCACCCTGACCGCCGTTGGGATTGCCCACCGGATCAGGAGGATATACGATCACGGCCAGCCGGTTGGAGCCCTGCCTTGAAAGAAAGCGGCTGATGTTATAGGTCTGCCGTAGAAACATGCCATAATGTGCTTTATCATTCAGCTTGTGGCCGTTGAGATAGATATCGCAACTATAATTCACACCGCGGAAATGGAGCCAGGTCTGCTGATCCACTATTGCGGGGGTGGTTTTAAAATCGGTTACGAACCAATAGGTATAATAACCGGCCCCTGTAGTGAAGATGTCTGGAATCTGTTCATTATTCATTCCGTAAAAAGGATCCGGCATCAGCTTGTTGTTGATCAGCGTGGTCAGTACTGTTCCGGGAACGGTAGCTGGCAACCAGTCGCCAAGCGCATAATCCGGCCGGGATATTTGTTCGCCGGTGGATTTCGTTTTGCCGGCATTTTTACATTTCCAACCGGTGTCCAGATTTACAGAGCCAATTTGTGCCGTTGCTGAAAAAATCAAGCAAAGAAAAATAGTGGTAATGGCGTATTTTCTGATCATGGATTGTTTCAACCTTTTCTTACCGGGAAGGGGATAAAATTAAAACAATGCAGATAAGCAACAAAAAGGGAATAGACTTTCTTCGGCTGGCAGCCAGGGT
>JBEPUT010000118.1:0-2870 GCA_041691395.1 Chitinophagaceae bacterium | reverse complement strand
CTGTTTATCATTGGGCATTCCACCAAGACCATGGCTCAGGAGAATGATGCCCGACAGAACAAGATTCAAACGGCCAATGCTCTGCAAAAGAACAAGGCACCCCTCAAACGCAAAGACAGTTTTTTCGGATTGCATTTTGATTTTCATGCAGTGGCTGATGATGAGCATATCGGCCGTACGCTGACTTATGGTATGATTGATTCCCTGTTGAACGCGGTACATCCGGATTTTATTCAGGTGGATTGCAAGGGGCACCCCGGGATATCCAGCTACCCAACCAAAGTGGGAACGCCCGCGAAGAGTTTCGACAGGGATCCTTTAAAATTATGGCGGGAAGTGACCAGGAAATATGGAGTCGCCCTGTATGTACACTATTCGGGTGTATATGATAAGCAGGCAGTCAAACTGCATCCCGACTGGGCTGCCATCGATGCGGCCGGGAAGATGGATTCAGATAAGATCTCGGTGCACAGCGGGTATGTGGATGAGTTGCTGATTCCACAGCTGAAAGAACTGAGCAGGGATTACGGGGTCGACGGCGTGTGGGTGGATGGAGATTGCTGGGCTGTTGTTCCTGATTATAGTGCTGCTGCCCTGAAAGCATTTCAGGCGGAGACCGGTATTACCAGTATTCCGCGTTCTTCCAAAGACAGCGGGTATGCCCGGTTTCTTAATTTCAACCGGAAGTCTTTTCTAAATTATGTGCAACACTATGTGTCTGCCATGCACGCGTTCAATCCCGATTTCCAGGTTGCCAGCAACTGGTCTTTTTCTTCTTTCATGCCGCAGCCGGTGACGGTTGACGTGGATTTTTTGTCGGGCGACCTGACGCCGGTTAACAGTCTGAACAATGCTGCCTTTGAAGGCAGGTGTCTGGCTTCGCAGGGACAAGCCTATGGAAAGCCCTGGGATATCATGTCCTGGGGTTTTACCCTGAATTGGGAAAGGCAGGCCCTGCAAACAAAAAAATCTGCCAAACAACTGGAGCAGGAGGCAGCGGAAATTATTTCCATGGGTGGCGGCTTCCAGTGTTATTTCACTCAGAACCGGGATGCTTCGATCAAACCATGGGAGATCCCCACCATGAAAGACCTCGGTCATTTTGTACAGGCCCGCAGGGCTTTTTGCAAAGGTGCCATACCGGTTCCGCAGGTAGCCATCCTGTATAGTGGCGCAACCCATGAACGTGAAACCCAAAATATTTTTACCAACGGAGGTCTTGAAGGGATCAAGGGGATCACAACGGCGCTGCTTGATGGGCAGCAGGCAGTGGAAATAAAAATGGAGCATCATTTGCACGGAAATATGCAGCAATACCCCCTGATCGTCATTCCCGAATGGGATTGGCTGGCGGATTCTTTAAGAAATGAATTGCTCAGCTATGTTTCGCGTGGCGGCAGATTACTCGTGATCGGCGCGGAAGCCACCCGTCTATTTGAAAAGGAGGCGGGTATCCGTCTGGAAGGCCCGGCTGCAGTGAATAAAATGCAATTCCTGGAATATGATAAAGACATGGCGTCGATCCAGGGCGATTACCAGCCTGCGGAATTGCTGGCCGGCACCAGATCCTTTGGCAAGCTTTACGATCAACAGGATCTCCGGTTCAGCTCGAGGCCGGCCGCTTCTATTGTTGATTATGGAAAGGGACAGATCGCCTGTGTATTTGCCAATATGGGTGAAAACTATCAAAACAATACTTCTGCCCTGGAGCGGGATTTTTTAAACGGGTTGGTGCGGAAACTTTTTGTGACGCCCATGGTCAGCGTATCCGGCTCATACCTGGTGCACCTCGCGGTGGACAGGCTGGGAACAAAACGCGTTATCCATTTGATCAATACCGCCGGTCAGCATGCGAACAGAAATTTTTACTCCTATGATGAGATACCCGCGGTCGGGCCGCTGACGGTAAGGATAAGGATAAATAAACCGGTCAGGCTGACGTTGCAACCGGAGAATAAGCCTCTTCCTTTCCGTTATGAGAAAGGAGAAGTGATGGTGAAACTACCTGAGCTAAGAATACATAGTATGATCGTGGCGGACGAAAAATAATTGGCGTTCAAAGGCGGGATGGGACTTTGATGCTATGACCACAATTTGCTCTACTTTGTTGTCGTTATGCGAACATTCGCATAACGACAACAATCAACTCGAAAGACAGATCCGTGCAATTGCCCTGGGACGGCAAAGCCATTTGTTTGCCGGATCACATCGTGGCGGGGAATTGGCCGCCACTATTTACAGTTTCATGGCTACCTGTAAACTTCAAAACATAGATCCTTCCAAATGGCTCAGTGATGTGCTGGGCAGGATTACAACACAGCCGGAAGATAAACTGATCGAACTGCTGCCACATTTCTGGAAACCGCTGCTTGCGAAAAATGCGAAGAGTGCCTGAGCTTACAGCATTGACGGGTGAACAGCTTGTTCTGTTTTCAGATCGATGACCTTTGCTTTTAATGCTTCTGCTTTTTTTCTATCTCTTTTTCCTTTCGCTTTGATAACAGAAAAATCATTGCGCCCGAGTTCCTCATCACTGAGCATGGAAACAACCTCATGAATATCCATTTTATAAAACAGGCATATTCTTAAAGCCATCAGGAAACTAAGTTCGCGACGACCGCGTTCCGTCTTGAGGTAGGTCGTATAAGACGTTTGCAAGGCCTCTGCCAACGCTTTGTGATCCGGTTGATGAATCTGGCGCAGACGCGCCAGCAGTTCTGCGAGCGTAAGCTTTTTCTCTGAAATAGATGGATACAACATGAGCCACACGAATTATTGATATCTCAAAGATCGCATTTTTGACATCCATCCTTTATCCGGAAATATCCACAAAAAACACCCTCGACCCCTTACAAAATATCTTTCAATAA
>JBEPUT010000117.1:0-3006 GCA_041691395.1 Chitinophagaceae bacterium | reverse complement strand
TAAAAGCTCCAATTAGTTTTAATACCTGGAGTTGTGAAACAATGATTCGAATGCTAACATCTGCATGGATGGTCTGGCTGGTTAAGTTTAACCAAGCATTTTATCCAGCCCTTCCCTTTCAAATAATATCCGGCCCAGTTTTAAGTCTGACCAGCCGTTTTTTAATTTGTAGGTAAACGCCGGGGTATTATTATCCAGCTTACATTCAATAAAATAGGTGGACACCTTATCTTTCTTGATTTCTTCCAAATCCTTCAATTGGTGCAGGTGAGTGGAGATGATAAATAAGGAGTTGCTGAATCGGACAAGCCCTTTTATGGTAGCCGTACTGATTTCCAGTGCGTCTTCAATATTTGTTCCCCTGAATAATTCATCGAAAACCGCAAAACATTTTTTACTTTCAGTGGCTTCCGTAAGGACATTTTTTAATGTGATGATTTCCGACATAAAATGGCTGTACCCGCTAACAATACTATCTGTAAGGTTAATGGCCACGGAAATAGTAGTAAAAAACGGCATCGTTGCTTTTGAAGCCGGGACCGCAAGACCAATATGTCCGAGGTAAACACATAAGCTGACCGCTTTCAGCAGAGTGGATTTGCCCGACATATTAGGACCGGTTAAAAGAATAACATTCCTGCCGGCCATGAGATCGTTTCTGACAGGATTCTTTATCAGCGGATGATAAAGCCCTTCCAGGCTGAAACTGCTGTCATCAAAAGATGGAAAGACGAAACCATGCCTGATGATGCCATGACTGATGGAAAGATAAGCCTCGAATAAATACCAGCGTTTCCAGAAAGCGGCTGCCTGGCCGTTGGTTACTTTTTCTGTGATGATCTTCATCAATTCTACAATATGACGGATGCGGATTTTCTTCTTTTCACGATAGATTGATTCATAGTGTTCGAGATCAAAATCAACAAGGAACCCGTTGATCAGGTCCAGTTCACCGGCATATTGCGTAGGGAAAAGTTTCGTATCAATTTTACTCAGGTAGGTGGAATAAAGTTTATTCAGAACCAGGATCAGTATAATCAGTTTTCCTCTTTTCTGATGCCTTTCTTTTTCAGAGAATATAAGCTTTCTTCTCAGGTGCAGGCCAAAAAAAGATCCTGCCGAAAATGTTTCAAAGAAATGAGATACGTCGGATAAATTAAACCGGGAATAGGAATATTCTTTTAACACTTCCCGGTTGCCGATAAAACCTTTTAATATATGCTGTCTGAATAGTACTTCGGACGTTGAGCGGAGTGGTTCTGTTAAAATATCACGTACCACCTGTCCCGAAACCGGATTATACGTGAAATCAAACAGCGGAAGGATCTCATCCTCTATATGTAAGTCATTTACATTTGTCATTTAATATTTAGCTAGGTATTCGGAAGCCTCTTTACATGAGTCGACATTAAATATACAGATCAAATAGGGAAACATATAAACTTCACCGTCATCATCTTGGGTGATAAGGCAATTCTTTCTACCTTGGCTACAGCAATCCCGGACAATGAAAAGCTGCTTTTTAATTTTATTGTTTCCCATCGTCAGGCTGGTGTTCAGAACCCGTATAAATATTTTAACAAACCCATGTCTATGCCTGATCTAGTTATAGAAGCCCGCAAAGCGTTTATTGGTCCCGGCCTTGCCGTACAGCGCATTCTTCCTTTCCGGCTTCGGAGGATGGTGGGGCCGTTTATCTTTATGGATCATGCCGGTCCGGTAACGGAGGCGCCGGCCGGCGCTCATTCCCTGGATGTGCTGCCGCACCCGCACATCGGCTTATCCACGGTCAGCTATCTTTTCGCGGGACGGGTCACGCACCGGGACAGCCTGGGGGTAGAGCAGATCATCCGGCCGGGCGAGGTAAACTGGATGACCGCCGGGAAGGGCATCGCCCATTCCGAGCGGTTCGAGGATCCGCAGGTCCTGGCTACAGGCGGTCTCGAGATGATACAAACCTGGGTGGCCCTACCCGAAAAGGATGAGGAAGCGGCGCCGGGCTTCACGAACTACCGCCCTGAAGAATTGCCCGTCTTCACCGACAAAGGCATCTCGATGCGCCTGATCGCCGGCAATGCTTACGGCCTCAGCAATGATGTAAAAATAAATTCTCCTCTCTTCTACCTGCATGTGTTGCTGGAGGCCGGTGCAAAACTTACGCTTCCGAAAGGGCATACGGAGCGGGCCGCCTATATTGCCAAAGGATCCATTGAAACAGACGGCTATATCTATGGCAGCGGACATATGTTGGTTTTTGCGAAGGGGGCCGATCCCCTGATGATTGCAAAAGAGAAAACCACGGTAATGCTGCTGGGCGGCGAACCACTGGGCGAGCGGTTTATCTGGTGGAACTTTGTTTCCTCCCGGAAGGAAAGAATCGAACAGGCCAAAGCAGACTGGAAAGAAGGCCGCATTATCCTGCCACCGAACGACAATAAGGAATTCATCCCGCTGCCGGAAGATAGGTCAAGGCCGACGGACATGCCACCGCCGGAGCCCCTTTCGTGAAAACACGAGGGAAAGTTTATTTAATTGTTTCAGATGGCGGCCGCTGAGCGAATATTAGTGATCCATGAATTTCGGCAAAAAGCACATCCACATATTTAAAATCTGCAGCAATACCTGGCACCTTCTGAAGAAGAAATAAACCTGACCAAAAAATATTGGAAAGAAAATAATTATGCATTCACGAAGGTTGAGATCTTTCCGGGGAATATCGGTTATTCGGCCTTGATAAAAAAATGATAAATACATTATAAGCATAATGAAGAAGTTGATTTCACAAAAGCGAGCTATAATTATAATGATTGCTTTACTAACGGTAGTGTTGGCATTTCATACACTGGTATTAACAGAAATAATTCCTTATGGCATAGTTTGGGCAGGCAAAATCAGCAGTGTGGGAGATATGAGGAAAGTAGAAGTGATTTCAATTGGTGTAAATGCCTTCGCGATTCTGATATTGCTACTTAAAGGCGATTATATACAACACAAAATACCAGTTAA
>JBEPUT010000116.1:0-3192 GCA_041691395.1 Chitinophagaceae bacterium | reverse complement strand
ACTTCCAGATAAGCCATTTGTTTCAATTTCGGATTTCTTTTAAAATAGGGTTCCTCGAATAATTTGAACGATAATAAAGAAACAGGTATCGCCAGGATAAATGATATCAATAAACAAACATAAAAGGTCTCCAGGTTCAAACCCCATTTAACAATGAGCCAGTTCGCCAGCGTCTGACCAACGATCCAATGCCATAAATACATGCTGTATGATATTTTGCCCAAAAATAAAAATGGCCTGACCGAAAGTATCCGGTTAAACAGGTTTTCAGTGGAAATTAAACTGATCAGTATCCAGGAAAACCCAAAGGTCATGAGTGGTTCACCCAAGGCGCGGAACACAAAAGCGTCCGCTCCGAAATGTCTGACAAATTCGGTGGTGATGAATATCTTGCCGATATAAGAAATGATGAATCCTAAAATGATTCCCGATGATCCCACAGCCCATCGCGGCAGCGTCTTTTTTAAAACATAGATCTGAGCCGCCATAATGCCCCAGCCGAATTCAATAAAACGATACCAGATGGCCGTACTGGTAATGGTTTCTTTTGCCAGCACTTCGTCGAGGTGATCGTAAAACAGAACCAGCCGGAATACCAGGCAGATCAGCATCAGTACGATGATCCTGATGGTAAGGTCCCGCTGCGATTTTAGCCGGAGGAAGAGAAAGGGAAACAACAGGTAAAAATGAAATTCCGTGGCCAGTGACCAGTAATGCGGGGCAAAATCATGTTTACCCAAAAAGATATTGATGAACAAGAGGTGAAAGCTCAATTCCCTGAATGGAAAAATGCCCAGCTTATACAACATCAGGAATGAATCGAAAATAACAATCGCATAAAATGCAGGCGCGATCCTGAACCAGCGCTTTTTCAGAAATCCAAAAAAATTCGATGCATTGAAATGGTCAATCCTGGAGGCATACATCAGGTACATGCAAAACCCGCTGATCACAAAAAACAGATCTACTCCGTGCCTGCCAAAGGCGATGATCCGGTTAATATCCACGGGACCGATTTTCATCGGGATATTTTTAAAAAACATCCAGACATGCGTCCACAGTACACCCATCACGGCCAATGTTCTCAAACCATCAATGGCGGGAATCCGGGCGTTTTTTGATTTCAATTATTTTACCGCATTTGACTGATCTTTTCTTCGATCCGGTTGAGTTGCCGGCTGTAGGTATTGTCCCTCGCGAATTCGATGCGCCTGGACTTGAGCGCCGGAACATTGTAGGTGTCTAAATTCCGCACCGTTTCCCGAAACAGTTCACTGAATCCCTTATTGTCGGTCCGGCCGGCAGTCATCCTCACCAGCTCCGGATCACCGGCAAAGGAGCTGATGTTGTTCGAAACGATCACTTTACCCGTACTCAGGTATTCCATCACTTTATGATAATTGGTCCCCCTGCTCTGGTCTCTATTGATATCATAACAGATCAGCAACAGGTCCATGCCATTTAACTCTTCGGCGAGCCGGGTGGTTGGCAGGACCCCATGCAAAACAGTATTTTTGGCTGATTTCATTTTTTCAATAAAACGGATTGACTCCTGATCCGTAGCGGCGCCTATATTGGATTGTCCGCCCGCATAACTTCCATAAAAATGAAATTCCACCTCCGGATTTTCTTCGATGATACGGAGCAGGTTAATTCTGTCCAGGTCAGCCCTTAGCAAATTTCCTGACATTCCCGCTTTTATCCGGTCGTTCCTTTCGCCTGTTTTATCCGACAGAAATTCATCTGCGAGTCCATGATGGATGATGTGAGCAGGCAGCGGCAGGTGTTTGTATTTTTCCGTAATTTCTTTGGTGACCGAGAAAAGAATATGGGCGCCTTTGGCGGCCAGGATGGCGATTCCGTCCTGTGGCTCATCTACCGGGTGGAACACTTTAAATATCCGTCTGCTGAAAAAGGATAATGGAAAAAGATTACCCAGATCAAAAGACCATATCAGGTCCACCGGCCGGGGAATGATCCGGAGAATATCCCGGATCTGTTTTCTGATCAGCCTGTTGTACAGCCAGCGTCCATGAAATTTCAGATCGTAAGGAAAGTATAATTTTTGCTCAATGATAAACAGGTTCGCCTGAGAAGATGACCGTATAATGATTCTTTTACTGCCTTTTCCCCAGCTCCAGTGATCGTTGTCGGGCGGATTCAAATAGTAAACTTCGTTTCCCCGTTTTGCCAGTTCGAGGGCATAATGATGTTTGGCCAGCATCATGTTTCCCCAGGCCTGCGGTGAAAGAATCAGAATAGTTTTATTGGAAAGGAAGCCGGCATCCATTGATTTTAGGGGTTTAGAACTGAGCGGCAAAAAAAGACCTGATCGAATCTGCCACTTCTGCGATCATTTCTTCTGTCAGTTCCGGAAACATGGGCAAAGAAAGTATTTCATCCTGTAAGAGGGTGGCCACCGGATAATCGGAAGGCCGATACCCGAGGTATTGATAGGCCGGGAGATTGGGTAATGCAACAGGATAATGCACCGATGTTTCGATTCCTCTTTCGGCTAAATATTCAGCCAGTTTATTTCGCTGACCGCAACGGATCACGTACAGGTGCCAGGTGTGTTTTGTTCCCGGGCGCTGCTTTGGCAGTGTAATGCCGGGAATTGCGGCCAGCCATTGATTATAAAGGGCCGCAGCGTGAATCCTTTTCTCCGTCCATTCCCCCAGGTGCGGAAGCTTTGCACTCAGGATAGCAGCCTGTATGCCATCCAGCCGGCTGTTTATTCCCTCTACCTGATGCTGGTGCTTTTTTAAAGCGCCATGCTGCGCATACATTCTGCATTTATTTGCCAGCTCATCGTCATTGGTAATAATGCATCCGGCATCCCCGTACGCGCCCAGGTTTTTCCCGGGATAAAAACTAAACGACCCCGCAATGCCCGTCAGTCCCGCACGTTTTCCTTTATATTCAGAAAAATGGGATTGTGCACAGTCCTCAATTAAAAAGATTTTGTGCTTATTGCAGATGCGGTGAATGGTTTCCACATCGCACATCTGCCCCTGCAGGTGAACCACAATGACCGCTTTGGTGGATGGCGTAATTTTTTCTTCCAGTTTGCTTTGATCCATGCTATAGTATTCCGGATGCGCATCCACAAAAACCGGTTTTGCCCCGGTCTGCGTAATCGTTTCCGAACTGGAGATCCAGCTGTTGGCCGCGGTAATCACCTCGTCGCCC
>JBEPUT010000115.1:0-3614 GCA_041691395.1 Chitinophagaceae bacterium | reverse complement strand
GTATCGGCCGTAAAAAAACAAGAGGCCGGAATAGCGGTACCGGCAAACGGCGAACGGAAATACTCTAAAAATTGAAGAGAGCCGTTTGCCGGCTGAAGAAGAAAATATAACTTAGAAAACCCTAATCCATCCCGGCACTAAAATAAGGGGAGCCTACAGAAGCACTGCACTCAAACCTGCAACGTGATGTAATCGACCGATTCGAGTTCGAGCCCATTTACCATGCGCAGATGATCATCGACCGCTATTACAAATGGTACAATGAAAAAAGACGCTACGGATCGCTGAACGGTCAGACTCCGGAATCCGTATACAAAAAATTTAATCCGATCCCTTTTGAAAATGAAAAACTACTCAACTACCTTTAGAAAACTGTCCAGTTTATAAGGGGTCGGGACAAGCAGTTTTATTTTATTATAATCTATTTATCCTGGTAAAAGTCTTTAATCAGTTTAAAACTTTCTATGGAATACTTTCCTACTTTCACTTCAAATAAGTTCTTACTTACTGGTATATCTTCAAGTTCATTTTCCATCAAATCGGTTTTGTGAACTGCATTAATGCCAATAAATTTTGATAATTTCACTTTGGCAATACTTTCATTACCAGTAGTCTCAAAAAACCGGAGAATCAGGTCATCAGAATCTTCAGCTTTTTTTAAAGTCGTAACAATCAAATTTTCAGGGGATATTTCAATGAATGAATGTTTTGCCGACAGCGGTCCATTGTGGGAAGACTCATTAATTGCAATCAGTGGGTAATTAAACTCATAACCTTTACGCATTGTATTGGCTGTCTGCCAGTTGCCTTGATGTGGGTAAAGCGAATATTTAATTTGATGAATTCCTTTTTCATCCGTGGCTTCCACCGGATGATCAGGACTCCGTAACAGACTTAATCTAATAGTATTTTTTGTTACATCGTAACCATAACGGCTGTCATTTAAAAGACTTACGCCATAATGCTCATCAGAAATGTCAACCCATTTCTGACCAACCTGTTCTTCACCCTGGCTCGGTCTTTTAATGGTTCCGTACGGAATATCATAAGTAGCACTGTCATTTTGCAAATTTAACGGGAAAGCTACCTTAACCATCTTATTCTTCCCTTGCCAATCGACAACAAGTTCAAAGTCGATTCTGTTAATGCCATTGTAAAGGTAAATTCGTTGAATAAATCTTGACAGATTATATTTTCTTTTTATTTGCAAAGTTGTTCTGACAGGTCCATTTTCTAAAACCTTTATCTCTTCAACATCAGTCAGATTTAATTCGGCTCCAGTCCATTTATTGAATTCACCATTAGCCGTTATCTCTTCAACATCAGTCAGATTTAATTCGGCTCCAGTCAATTTATTGGATTCACTATTACCTTCAGGAGACAATAAAAAGCCTTCAGAATCACCAAAATCATCAATAATCTGGATTATATTACCGGACGAATTGCTAGCAATTATCTCCTGGTTTTTCAGTTTGTCAGTTAGTCCGATCAGACAACCTGTAAGAGAATCTATTTTTAATCTGAAGAATTCATTTTCAAATACAAACCGGCTTGTGTTTGATATATTTTTAGCTAGTTGTTGTCTTTTTTCAGATTTCAGCCTGTATGTTGAATAACCCATGGATGGAATATTTTTTGCAATAAAAATAACACTGATTTTACTAACTCCATGATTGAATGTGTGGTTAATAATCTGAATTGGTATTTTTTGGTTGTTTTCGTCAACAATAGAGAAGTGGTTTAAACTATCATGCAATTCAAGCTCAACTTCAACCAGATCGGTTCTTTCCCAGGAAAGAGGGTTGAAAACTATAATTGCAGATCCTTCGCCATGAGTATTAATTCTTCCGGCTATTGAACTTACCTGTAGGTTAAGTAAGCTTGAGGCAGTATCCTTTATCTGTTTATAACGAAGTAATACATCGTCAATAGACGGATTGATGTCTGTACCGGATATCGGATCGTGGTACTGGTTTATCATCAGTTTTTTCCAGGAATCATAAATAGATTTGCCCGGATAAACATTCGCGCCCAAGGCAGAAGCAATGGATGAATACTTTTCCAGTGTCATGAGCAAATTCTCACTATATCGGTTTCCTTTTTTGATTTCACCAACGGAGGTGTATGCCCCCCGGATTGTCGGCTTAAGTTCGTATTTTATTACCGGAAAATCGCCTGGATTTTTAAATATCTCAGAAGTAAACTGTTTTGGTGTACTAAAAGCAATTTGAGCCTGTTTCATCTTATCAGGAGTTACTAAATTTCTCTCCTGCATTACGCTTTTCATTCTTTCTACATCGGCTCTTATTGCTCCACCGCCATGGTTTCCAACTCCGATAAGCGTAATCCCATCGTGAACACCATATTTTCTATTTAACTCCATAAGATATTTATCAATAGATTCTTTGGAAGGCAAATTATAATTATCCCAAGAAACTAAAGGTTTGTAGGCAAATACCCTGGATCCGTCAGCAGATTCCCACCAAAACATTCGTTCCTCTCCCATTATCCTTGGACGGGTAAACATGTATGATTCAATTCCGGATTTTTTCAAAATTTGCGGATAAGTCCAGGGATGAGTCCATGCATCCTGAAACCATGCAGTTTTAACATCTATTCCAAACTGATTTTTATAATAACGTTTACCATATAAGCATTGTCTGACTAGGGATTCG
The DNA here is from genome assembly GCA_041691395.1 of Chitinophagaceae bacterium. Taxonomy (GTDB): domain Bacteria; phylum Bacteroidota; class Bacteroidia; order Chitinophagales; family Chitinophagaceae; genus Puia. The sequence continues at coordinate 939 of JBEPUT010000115.1, read as the reverse complement.
CCACAGGGCAGGGCACCATCTGCTTCACACCATAACCCGCTTCCGATAGCAAGCCTGCCGCTATCCCCGCCTGCACCAGGATTAGGTAATCCTGCTCCAATGGCCTCCTTATTATGCACATAATAACGTAATTTGTAAAAAAGTTCGGGGTATAATTTTTCCAAAGGTTCAATTGCAGGCACCTGGAGAAAAGTGAAAGTATAATCCGGGAATTTTTCCATATTTTCAAACGCAGTTTCCAAGGTGTGTTTGACCACAACCTTAATAGTCTGCGGATCATACCGCCACCACCATGACAAATCAATATGTGACTGGGGAATGACATGCAATTTCATATTGCCAATAATATTCACCGTATCAATGTTTTTGAACTGGGAAAAACATGTGTATGGAAGGATTTCCGTAGAAAAAATAATAATAACAATGAAGGTTTTAATATTTTTCATATAAACGATTCAATATTTCTAAATTGCTGATTTTCAAAATTTCTCCTGCACGGGCTTTTCAAATACCACATCTACATTATACCACCGGCATGCCTGCCGCATAATGTTTTCGATGTCGGCCCCCTTGTAGGAGAACAGCCCATCAATAAATTGAAAGTTACTTTTGTCTGTCATTTTATCGAGATTAAAATCTCTTAAAAATTGTTTACATCAATTCCAATCACCGGAATCCTTATATCTGGATGAACAGATGCTAGTCTAATATTAACCAAGGATATATATTTTACATACCGGATAAAAAATCCATAGCTCAGCACAACGCTAGTGATTCAATACATCTACTTGCTTCGAAGCTTGGTGATCCAGGATTGAAACTTTCAATTAAAACATCCGAAATAGGAAATCCTATTTCGCTAAAATTTTCTACTATTTTCTTTTTAAAAGCTTCGCCAAATTTTCTTTCCCCTTCTCTAAAAAGATACGTCACCTTACT
>JBEPUT010000114.1:0-3633 GCA_041691395.1 Chitinophagaceae bacterium | reverse complement strand
CCCGCACTTCGGATTTCTCGCCACGCAAACATACCGGCCGTGGAGGATCAGCCAGTGATGAGCCTTGTGAATCATGCTTACAGGAATAAACCGGATAAGTTGTTTTTCCGCCGCCAGCGGGGTTTTGGCTCCGACGGTCAGGCCTATACGCGCAGAAACCCGGAACACATGCGTATCCACGGCCATGTTCGGTTGCTGATCTACTACGGAAGTGATCACATTGGCTGTTTTTCTGCCGACGCCGGGTAAGCGGATTAGTTCGGGTACCGTAAGCGGTACCTTCCCCTGGTAGTCCTTAACCAGCATCTTGGCCATGCCAATCAGGTGCCTGGTTTTGTTGTTGGGGTAAGAAATACTTTTAATGTAGGGGAACAGTTCGTTGAAATCCGCTTTGGCCATGGATTCCGGATTTGGGAAACGGTAAAAGAGGGCCGGCGTGGTCAGGTTTACGCGCTTGTCTGTGCATTGCGCAGACAGGATAACCGATACCAGTAAATGAAAGGGATTGTCGTAAATAAGTTCTGTTTCTGCATCAGGCGCATGTTCGCTGAACCAGGCAATAACAAAATCATAGCGCTGCTTCCGGGTCATTTTTTAATAAACAACCCCGAAATTAAGGGAAAAGCAGGGGCGAACAAGTCAGCTGTGAGAGGCCGCTTCGGTAGCCGTTTCACGGGCATACTGAAGTACCTTAAAAACAACTTCCATTCGCGGAGCCACTAATCTCTTCTCTGCATCAATTTGATTAACAGATACTTGTAACTCATTCAATCGTTCACGGAGCGTAAAGTCTTCTTGCATAGCCTTTTCGATGGCTGTAGTTAATTCGTGGGAAGACTCTTTATACAAATACCGTAAAAGATCCTCCGGTGTAAAGAGTGTCATAGGCGAAACCATTTAATGTCCAATAATCAGAAAGCAGTAAAAAATAAACCGTCCGATAGTAAAAACGTCATTCGGTTTGCGTTATTGCGTGCCAAATGAATTTAATGATGATGGGCAGATAGGGAGGTTTAGCGGGGGAACGACCAGTTTGGTGGATAGTATATAGTGGATAGTGGATGGATTTTATCGGCAAATCCGTACTTGGAATCCATCCACCATCCTCCATATACCATAAACAACTACTTCACGCTCTCTATAATCAGATAAACATCCTCATTATCCCGCTTCATCAAATACTTCTCCCGGGCGTATTTCTCCAAAGTGGCCGGGTCTTGTTTCAGCTGATCCAGTTCGACCCGGACACTGGAAATCTGGTTCTCGTAATATTTCTTCTGCGCTTCCAGCTTATGCAATTCGCGGACATGCCGGAAATGCGTGGTGATGAAATCCCGGTCATCGATGAATAATATCCAGATGCCAAAACCAATGGCCGTGAGTACGTACTTGTTTTTAAGCCAGGATGGAATGCGATCGATCAGCTGTCTCATTTACCAAATGTAATTTTTCCCTTCGGATAAAATGCGTTTTTACCCAGTTTTTCTTCGATGCGGAGCAACTGGTTGTATTTCGCTATGCGGTCCGTTCGGCTGGCAGATCCGGTCTTGATCTGTCCGCAATTCAGGGCAACGGCGAGATCGGCAATGGTCGTGTCTTCTGTTTCCCCGCTCCGGTGACTAATGATGGTATTGTAATTATGATGCTGCGCGAGGGTAACCGCATTGATGGTTTCGGTAAGTGTTCCGATCTGGTTCACTTTTACCAGCAGCGCATTTGCGGTTTTGCTGTCGATGCCTTTCTGAATCCTTTCCACATTCGTTACAAACACGTCGTCACCCACCAGCTGTACTTTTGAACCCAGCACATCGGTGAGCTTTTTCCAGCCATCCCAATCGTCTTCCGCCATGCCGTCTTCTATGGAAATGATCGGATATTTTTTCACCCAGCCCTCCCAGAATTTCACGAGCTGATCGCTGCTGAGTTCTTTTCCGCTGCTTTTATGGAAAACATATTTCTTCTTTTTGCCATCCCAGAGTTCACTGTTGGCTGCATCCATAGCAATGGCAACCTGGGTTCCGGTTTTATATCCTGCCGCAGAAATGGCTTCCAATACGGTTTCTATAGCCTCTTCATTGCTCTGGATGTTTGGCGCAAATCCACCTTCATCCCCTACATTGGTGCTGAATCCTTTTTTCTTAAGCACCGTTTTCAGCGTATGAAAGATATCCACACCCCAGCGAAGTCCTTCACTGAAAGAAGACGCGCCGATGGGCATCACCATGAATTCCTGGAAATCAATTTTATTATCCGCATGGGCGCCCCCGTTGAGGATATTCATCATGGGTATGGGCAGGGTGACTGCATTCGTTCCACCGATATACCGGAAAAGGGGAAGTCCCGCTTCTTTAGCAGCGGCCTTGGCAGCGGCCAGACTCACCGCCAGCATGGCGTTGGCACCCAGTTTCGACTTATTCGGGGTACCGTCTAATGCAATTAAAACATCATCCAGCCCGGCCTGATTGGAAACTTCGAATCCCTTCAATTTTGCCGCGATAATGCTATTCACATTCGCTACAGCTTTCAGAACGCCCTTGCCCTGATACATTTTTTTGTCCCCGTCCCGGAGTTCCACGGCCTCATGAATACCGGTGCTGGCGCCGCTGGGAACGGCGGCCCGTCCAAGCAATCCCCTATCCGTGATCAGGTCCACTTCCACGGTCGGGTTTCCGCGGCTATCTAAAATCTGTCTTGCAAAAATTTCTTTAATGTTACTCATTATTGGGTGATTTGGTAAGTCCTCTGAAAATATCTTCCAGGCTCCTGCTTTCAGAATGCAAAGAAACAAGGTTCCAATTATTTTGCAAAGACAGGGAGAGTAATTGTTTTTTTAATGTTTCGGGATCATTCCCTTCCAGTTCCCATTCAAACCCGCTGATCCTGCGGACGGATACCAGTCCGGGCAATAGTTGCCAGGTACTCTCTTCCACCCGTTCCCGGAGCACTAATTTAATGATGCTGCCGGTCTGCTGGCTATGCAGATGGCTCAGGGTGTTGTCTGCAATGATTTTGCCCTGATGGATGATGATCACGCGATCGCAGATGGCTTCCACTTCCTGCAGGATATGCGTGGAGAAAAGCACAGCCCTGTTTTTTCCGTATTCCCTGATCACTTCCCGGATCTCGACGATCTGGTTGGGATCCAGACCGGTGGTCGGTTCATCCAGGATCAGCACTTCGGGCTGATGGATGAGCGCGGCGGCCAGACCCACCCGCTGTTTATATCCTTTGGAAAGCTGGCTGATTTTTTTATTCGCCTCCGGCCGGAGTTTTACGGTATCAATGATCTCCTCCACGGCTTTCTTTTTATTGGTCAGCCGGTGAATATCCCCGATAAAAGAAAGGTACTCCCGGATATACATATCCCCGTACAGCGGATTGGATTCCGGAAGATAACCGGTAATTTTTTTTGTCCGTACCGGGTGTTCACTCACCTCAACACCCTGGATACGGGCAACACCGCTGCTGGGCCGCAGACAACCGGTGAGGATCTTCATGGTGGTGGACTTTCCCGCCCCGTTAGGTCCCAGAAATCCCACGATCTCCCCTTTTTCCAGTGAAAAAGAAATGCCGTCAATGGCTTTCTGTTCCCCGTAAAGTTTGGTGAGATCTTTTACTTCAATGGACATTGGA
>JBEPUT010000113.1:0-3691 GCA_041691395.1 Chitinophagaceae bacterium | reverse complement strand
TTTTCAACTCTCTCCAGCTATTTTCGTAAACGGCATAAATATTTGTTTCCGAGATGTTCTCGATTCTGAACCGCTTTGCCTTTAATTCCTCAGGATGGTCCAGCAACTGATTACCTATTACCAACTGCCGGAGGTCGTGCACGTTATTGAGTTTCTTAAGCATTTCGCTGCTGTTTACGGGTGAACAAAACGAACGCTGCACAAACTATTACCTCAAGTATCTATATATACTAAAAAGAATGCCAATTTAATCGCTGGCATAGAAAAGGATCAATATTGGATTATGGTACTGGCTTTTTATTTGTTACGCATTTTTCGTTCTGGCCGGTAGTTATTAGGCACCTCGGGTCTTTTTAAATGCAAAAGCTCAAAAACCGATTTCAAAAAATACAGACGAGCTCGTTTAATCCACGGAGTGGTTTTTGCTTTTCATAAATGCAGGAAAATAATTTAGTAAATTGTATATCAATCTTCAGCCAAGGAAGTCGAAGAATTCACATTCAGCTTTTCCTACAAGAGTGGAACATTTCAGACGGTGAGGTATATCTCAAAACGGAGCGGCCTGCGCTGATTATCATAGACAATAAACTACCCGATGGCTTCGGGGTTGATTTTATCCCTTTTCTTAAAAATATATATCCTGAAGTTAGGATTATCATGATGTCCGGATTTGGCATGGCCGTAATGGATGTGACTATGGAAAACGGGGCGGATATATTCCCTGAAAAACCCTTTAGCAAGGAAGAACTATTTAATGCTGTCCATCAGTTGATGAATTCAGAGATGCTCTCGTAGTGGATCAAACCTTCGTAAACCGGTTTGTAATTTTTTCTAGGATACCGGAAAGTACAAATCCATACAGGACAAAGGCGATAAAAACAATATAACCCGGCTGTATGGACGTATTGTTCGTGGTGATACTGGTGATGGACTCTGTATGAAGATTGAGATCAGAAAGTGTACTTTCCACGATCCCATTAAACCCAATATAGGTCATTAAAATGGCCACCACCATCACGTCGGCCATGCTCCATTTTCCGGATTTAAAAGCAAAATAATGAACAATCTTATTTTTTGCCCATCGCTGCTCGCTCATCAGGGATAACCCCGCCGACAGTAATTTCATGACAGGAAAGAGAATACTAAAAACAAGGATGAGTATGCCAACAATCTGGGCGTCGATTTTGCCCGTTTTGAGCAGCAGCACAACGACATCGACGATGCTTTTACTTTGAAAAAAGAGTTCCTGATTCTTAAATGATATGTCTTGCCCGAGCAAATGAAAATCCATGGAAGCGATTCTTGCGTCGATTTCGATCATCGTGGTGGTCAGTCCAACAACCAGCAGGATTAATGCTGAAAGGACAGATAAGAGGTACAGGGGTAAATGGAATTCGGGTCTGTTCCTCAACAGCCACCACAAGGCGAGAATAACCAGGATACAGCCGAGTATGCCAAAAGCATAATTGTACGTCTCCCTTCTTACCTGAATCAAATCGGCCGCGTTTTGTTTTTCAAAGGCGTTCTTGTTTTGAACTTTATATTTTCTGAATACAGAATCCATCAGTGTTTCCGTAACGGCTATGGAACTATCGTAGGTTTTTCTGCCCATTTGTGCGATGGCCGTGTCCGCAATGTTGGCTAACCGGTGATAACTGGAGGGCCTTGTCAATTCTTCCATGATCTTTTTAGAAAATCCAGGCACTTCTTCCTGCAATTTCCTCTTATTGACCAGAGCGTCAATGGCCATTTTCTTGATTTTCCCACCGAGCGACTTTTGCGGTTTGTCCAGGACGACGAAGGCGTGATCGACAAGACCGTGTAAAATCCTATCGATTTCTTTTTTAAGATCTGCAACCTGCGACGGCGTGAGCCGGTACTCGTCGACCTGAACGGTGGCGGCAGTTACAATCTGATGCCGCCACAGGTCAACAGAAAGTAATCCAAAGGAAACGCTGTTTACAATACTGTAGTCTTTCTTCAGCTGCTCCTGTTGCCGGGACAAAGTGTATACTCGGTATCCGCAGTATGCTGCCAGTATAAGAACCAGGCCAACGCCCACGGTAAGTAACAGGATGGAGAGACCTTTGGCGGATGATTTCCTTTTGCCGCTTTGAGCAATCATTCTGACTAAAATTAAAGTATCTGCTGAGATTTTAAATTACTAAAAAATAAAACCGGGCGATTGCGCTCACTCATATCTGTTTTGGCCGCTCGCTAATGCGGTTAAAGTTATAACTTATACATTTCGCCTATATAAGCTCCCTAATCATTACTCTTACGGTTTTTAACGAGAAGGGTTTTTGCAAGAAATGTGTAATTCCTGCGGCTTCGGCCCTTGCCTCAATTCCTGGTAGCATATTGGAGTTGATCACGATGACCTTCGAATGTTGGGGCAGGGACTGTTGACACTCCAACAGCCCTCCTCGTTTCTTTTATCGGCTAAGGATTTGCCATCGGCGCATCAGCCTTTAGCCGTCGCCGAACTTGTATCTTGATCAACCCGTGACGGACTCCAAGTATCCGGCACCTCTTCGGAATCCCTCATAGTCATTTCTGTTGAGCCCAGTACGAACTGTTTTTCAGCCGTATAAATGTTTTTTAATTTATAGTTGAAAAATTCTTGCAACAGAGACTCGGATGACTCCAGAGATTTTCCCGTTTTTCTAGCCAGATTGCTTTTCGTGCTCTTATACAAGTTTGGGATTTTCCTTTTATGCGTAGAAAATTATGCCAGCGATTACTCAAAAAATAGGAGTCCTGCGAACGGAATTTAATGCGATTTCAGGTAGCACTGGGGATAACGTTCCCCAACAAAGACTGCTCAGAGAGGCAATGCAACAAAAAAGGAAGAGCCCTTTCCTTTTCCGGCGCTTTCGGCCCAGACCCGGCCGTTATGCAATTCTATTAATGACTTCATTATAAATATCCCAAGCCCATGCCAGCTTTCCCTTGCGGTAGGAATGGTGGACAGGATGCCGTAGTTTGTAAATGACGTTCAAAATCCTTTAAATCCAGTCCCTGGCCGTTGTCCTTACATTCCACAGCCACCTCGTTGGTGGCGCAGGTTGCATTTATCGTTATCGATTCTCCCGAGTCCGACTATTTGACTGCGTTGGAAAAAATATTTTCAAAGACCTCAATTAATCTTTTCCTCATCCCTTTAATTTCCTGCGGCGAAAAATCTTCAAGAATAATTCGGTGATGTTTCTTCGATACTTGCTTTTGTATGCTGTTGAGGACTGATTCAACGATCTCTTGGAGATCGACTTTCTCTAAATTCATTTCTTTACATGAATCGTCCATTCGCGAAACCTCTTGAAAAGACCATAAAAGAACTACGTCCCCGAAAGAAATCCATATCCAATAAACCCGTCGCCTCTTTTAAATCCAAAAGCGCAAAAACGCCTTTCAAAAAATACAGACCAGTCCGTTTGACCTACGACTAGTTTTTGCTTTTAGTCAATGCAAAAAATAATTTAGTAAATTGTATATCAATCTTCAGCCATGGAAGTCGAAGAATTCACATTCAGCTTTTCCTACAAGGTTTTCACTTATTCTCTTCAGGTAAAGCGTTTTCTTGTTGCTGGGGAGGTGCATCTGTGGACCCTGGTGAAGCACCCCCGGACACCCGATCAAATAGTCAACTTTTACGAGACCGCATCTCTTGAGAAACTAAGCTGGCGCCCGT
>JBEPUT010000112.1:0-3708 GCA_041691395.1 Chitinophagaceae bacterium | reverse complement strand
CCAAATATTATTGATAAATATTTTAGTAATTTTTTCATGAGTTTATTTGCCCGAAATCTTCGTTTTCTGCGAAAGCAGCGTGGGTTGAACCAGGAGCATATTTCCCTGCTTTTTAATAAGCGTGGGAACACGGTGGGCAATTGGGAGAATTCCAAAAGCGAACCCAGCATCGGGGAACTGGTAAAACTGTCAGATTATTTTAAGGTCGGGCTGCAGGATCTATTGCATGCCGATCTGCAGAAAAAATCTTTGATGGCTACAGATAAAGAAACCGGGATTCCTTCCGGCGAAGCTGCTCTGGTAAATGCCTATGCGATGAACGAGGCCGGTACCAGTCTGGCACAGGATGCGAGTCAGGACTCCTTCTGGCTTATCCTGCGTGAACTGCGGTCACTGAATGAAAAACTGGATGCGTTGAAACTTAATTTTGAATCCGGTTCCCGTAATTCCTTCTCTGATAAGAGCAACCACTAGACTATTATTATCTGTTCAGGCCCCGCAAATCCAGGTACAAAGCCGGGTTTTTATTCCTCATTTCTCAATTTTGGAAAAATCTTCCAAATGATGGAAGAAATGAGCCCGGATTTCATTTTTATGGCATGGGGTTCCGAACGGAATTTTGTTTTTTAATGCCTTCATATTGAATGCCGTACAATCGATTTGTTGCCTGATCAGGATGCTTCTTTATTTTTTGGTATCAAGCTTGAAATAGTAGGAATAGTTCTTTACATACGGAAGCAAATTGAGCTGTTCCCTTCGTCGTCGAAAATGATTCATTCGTCGAAAAAGTTATGGATTACACGGATTAATTGCAATATTTGATTTCAATAACGCATCGATCTTCTGTAGTTCTAATACGCAATATCAGGTAGAAGATGTCGTTATTGCTGCTAAGAGTATCCATCTAATACTACGACGCCTGGAACAAGACCCTGAGGAATTCATCCGAAGAAGATTACCTGTTTGCTCCCTGTGTGGTACCGACGAAAAACCCGACTGGCACGAAATGCCGGTTGAAATTTGACTCGAACCTTTTGAAACTTTTAAAAACCCTTCGTCATGAAAACGTTGTCTAAACTCGTGTCCACCAGCAGTGTGTCACTCCTGGTCATTACCTCACCGGTACTTATTTCCAGCAACCACAAGAAAGTAGATCTTTTTACAAGCACCACTGCGGTAGCGGCTACTTACCATATCCCTGTATTAACCAACAAGACCTTTAAGCATATTTCTTATACTTCTCCCGTAGCAGACAGGGTATTGTCTGAGAAACTCGTGAGTGCCGTTTCCGACAAGAACCTGGATTATTCCAATACTGCGGAAGCGAAAAAAGCGTTTGAAGTAAAGCTGGTGATCGAACAGGCCATGACGCTGTATGATTCCATGAAACTGGGCAAGTCCGGTTTGAATCAGAAGGCTTTTGAATATGCCTGGAGAGGTTATCATAACCTGCTGAAAAAAGGAGAACTGAGAAAGTCAAGTGTGCTGTCGATATGTGATTTCACCCAGTCATCCCGGAATAAAAGGTTATACGTGATTGACGTTGCGCATAAAAAACTGCTGTTTAATACTTATGTATCACATGGTATGAACTCAGGGGTTGAATATGCCACTTCATTTTCAAACAAGTCGAATTCATTTAAAAGCAGCTTAGGGTTTTTCCTTACCTCTAAAACGTATTTCGGTCGCAACGGTCTTTCCCTTAAAGTAAGGGGCCTTGAAAAAGGATATAATGACCTGGCCGCTAAAAGACATATCGTATTACATGGTTCAGATTATATTACTCCGGATTATTTGAAAGACAACGGTGAAATGGGAAGGAGTCTTGGTTGTGCCGCAATGCCGAACGCAGTTAGTCCGAAAATCATCAAGACGGTAAAGAACGGAAGTTGTTTGTTCATCTACAGTCCGAATGTAAAGTACCTGAACTCCAGCAGCGTAATCAATGGATAAAACAATATAAAAAGACAAAGAAAAAGGGGTCAGATTGCTGTCCCCTTTTTTGACGATTTAGAGCCTATCTGTTTTTTGCGTCTGCCTTAGAAAGAATCCAAATCCTCTGAATATGTTCCGCCGAACCCTGATTTTCTGCGCTGGCTGCCTGCTGATGAACGCCGCTTTTTCACAGTCATCCCTCGATTCCTCGGTCAGTGCTTACAGCAATAAGTATGAACAGGAAAAAATTCACATTCACTTCGATAAGGATGCCTACCTGCCGGGCGAAACCGTCTGGATGAAAGCTTATCTGCTTTCCGAATCAAAACCTTCTTACATCAGCAAAAATATTTACTTCGACTGGACCGATGCCCAGGGTCATTTGCTCCTGCACAGCGTTTCGCCCGTATCCGAGGGCGTATCCAGCAGTTCCTTTGTAATTCCGGATGTTGTGGAGCATGGTGTGGTGCACGTAAAAGTGTATACACAGTGGATGCTCAATTTTGATGAGGCTTTTTTATACAACAAGGATATTCCCGTTTTAACGCCTTCCGATGAGTTTAATACCGGTCCGGAAAAGATCAGATCCGCCATCAGCTTCTTTGCGGAGGGCGGAGACCTGGTGAACGGCGTGAATTCTGTTCTGGCCTTTGAGTCGCTGGACCAGCATGGTAGACCCGTTGCGGTAAGGGGCGTTATCCGGAATAGTAAGAATAATGTGGTGGATTCCTTCCGCACCAGCTACCAGGGCATGGGCTATTGCACTTTCAGGCCGGCAAACGCCAATCAATATGTGGCCGTTTGGAAAGATGAAACAGGGGAATCGCATACCACGCCAATTCCCCAGATAAAACCCAACGGGGTGGTGTTGCATATGGCATCCCATAAAAATGACCTGATTCAATATACATTACAAAGATCAGCAGATGCGGTTACCCTGAACCGGCTGACCGTGATCGGTATGATCGACCAGAAAATGGTATACAAAAACAATGTGAACCTGGTGAATAACCTTGCGGATGGTACCATCAATACCATTTCATTTCCCTGCGGGATCATGGAGCTTACCGTTTTAGACGGAGATATGATGCCGATTTCAGAACGGGTGATCTTTATCAAAAACCGGAATCCGTATGCAAAAACCCAAATGAAGCTGAATCAGGTTAACCTGAATAAAAGAGCACGCAATGAAATTTCGCTGGAAATACCGGACAGTCTCACTACCAACCTGTCGATTGCTGTTACGGATGCCGGATTAGGGGCAGACAGCAGCCACAATATTTATTCCGACCTGTTGCTGAGCAGCGATCTCAAAGGGTATGTTCGCGATGCAGTTTCCTATCTCGACAATTCTGATAGTGCCGATGATCACCTGAACCTGCTCCTGCTGACTCATGGCTGGAGAAGGTTCAACTGGGAAAATGCGGTTTCGGGGAAAATGCCGGTACTGAAATATCTCCATGACGCTGATTTTTTGACCCTAAAGGGAGAGATTCATGGTACTTCCGCCAATCCGGACGCAGACGATTCCATTGCCCTGCTGATGATTTCGAGAGACCGGAAAAAGCATGTGCTGAATCTGCCCGTCAATGCGGATGGCAGGTTTACTCAGCGCGGATTGTATTTTTATGATTCCGTACAGGTTGTTTATAAGCTTAACCATATTTCGAAAGTAAACGGCCATAGCGAAATCAGCCTGTATGCTGACCTGCTGCCGCCTTTAACACCCGCCAGGGCAAACGAGCCGGGGTATGACTGGATGAAAGTTCCCGA
>JBEPUT010000111.1:0-3991 GCA_041691395.1 Chitinophagaceae bacterium | reverse complement strand
CGGTTTTGAACAGATTCTGTAAAAGACAGCGGTAACCGGATTATGTTGCCTGGCTATCAGCCGTATTTTGCATCCTCATGCAACGGTTTAAACCAGATTCCTGTCAACCTTTTATTCAGATGACCGATCACCACAAGCTGATAAAGGACTGCATCAGGGGTAAACCGGCAGCCCAGCAGGAATTGTATGAAATGTTTGCACGCATCATGCTGGGCGTATGTTACCGGTATACCAAAAGCATGTCCGACGCAGAAGATGTGCTGCAGGAAGGATTTATAAAAGTATTCCGGTACCTGTCCCAATACAAGAGTGAAGGTGAACTGGGGGCCTGGGTCAGGAGAATCATGGTAAATACGGCCATCAATTATCTGAAAAAGAACCGGCACTATCAGGCTGATTTGTCCTTTAAGGACCCGGGGCTTCATCCGGTCTCAACGGACAATCCGGATATGCTTTTAGAGGCCAAGGAACTGGCAGATCTGATCCGGCAGTTACCACCGGGATATCAGACCATTTTCAATTTATATGCTGTGGAAGGATATTCGCATGTTGAAATCGGAAAAATGCTGGGCATCAGCGATGTCACTTCACGGTCCCAGTATTCGCGCGCAAGAGCCCTCCTGATCATCTGGCTGGAAAAGGAATCCGGTGATCTAAAAAAAGATAGTTATGCCAGATAACCATTTTGAAAATAAGGCAAAACACAAGCTGGATGAACTGAAGTTCAATCCATCGGAGGCTGTTTGGCTGAACGTGAAAACACAGATAAAGAAAGACAGGAAGCGCCGCCGGCTTCTGGTCTGGCTGCCGCTATGCTGTCTGCTGCTCGGGGCAGGCACCTGGTACGGGCTTTCCGGAAAACCCTCCAGGCAGGATGCAATTACGAACACCCCATTATCCGAAAAAGGAAAAAACAAAACAAATGATGTGAGCGACGGGGACAAACAAGCTGAACTTCAAAAAAACAATTCAATCTTACCGGGTTCATCAGGTACTACAGCCATACAGGGAGATGCCAGGCAAATTGCCCGGTATAAGAAAGGAACCCGCGCAGATCAGCCGGAACCATCAGGTCAGGAAATAAAAAAACAGCTGGTGAATCGCGCATCGGAAAAAGAGCAAAAGGAAGAAATAAATTTACCCCATGATTCCCTTTCGTCAGAAATAAATCCAAACCCGGCGGGGACCCGGCATTCCGGTGATGGAACAAATCATGATACCGGGGATGATCGTTCATCCCTCATCGCGGCTTCTCCCGCAGACAGTCCTGATAAGAGCGAAAAGCTTTCCACCAGGGCGGAAAAAAATAACTCCGGGGAGCCTGATCAGCCAGATTCCACAATTTTGATAAACCCGCTGATGTCCAAATCGACAACAAAGGACAGCGCGAAAATAAATGTTGCCAAAATAACAGGAACCCAAAAAAAGAATAAAATACATTGGGGAATTGCGGGCGGTGCCGGCCTCTCGTCTCATGCTGCCAAATTCACCAGCAACTTTCCGGTGTATGCGGCCAGCAACGCCGGAAATCCGGCCTATTATACACTGCCCTCAGATAAACAGTCCTTTTCCTGGTATCTGGGCATGCGGCTACAGAAGGCATTAAATAATACGACTCAAGTATTCACCGGTTTTCAGTACAGTTATTCCGGCGTTAAAATAGCCCGGGGGGATTTGGTGAACCAGCCTGCAGCCCTCTATGCAGGAAGTTCGAATTCTATCAACCTGAGCAGCTATTATCCCGTTTCCGCCACGGGGAAATACAATTATACCAACCAGTATCACTTCATAGAAATCCCATGGGGAATGGAAAAGCAATTCGGCAGAAAGTCAAGGTTTTCTGCGAACGCCGGGATTTCGTTTGCGTGGCTTGTTTCCACGAATGCCCTTCAATTCGATCCGCAAACACATATTTATTTCAAACAGAACGGGTATTTTAATAAATCGCAATGGAATTTACTGGGAGGCTTCCAATACCGGCTCCTTCAAAAACGGTCTTATTCATTAAAGATCGGACCACAAATCGAATACGGATTGTCCGGTTTACTGAACCGGAAGTCTCCTTATACCGAACACCAGTTTTTTGGCGGCATCGGATTATTGTTTACCCGCCACAAAAATTAATTCCGGCATGCAACGCCTGTTTCCGTCCGGCTGTCATGATGGATAAAGCAGCACATGAAAAGCATAATTGCTTTTACCGGCAGGCTTGCCTGTCTTTATATCCTGATGGTCATTTCGAATGGCTGTCTAAAGGATAAAGTGACCAATACCTATACATTCCAGCGGCCCGTTTACGAAACGCTCACCCAGGCCAGGGCCGTCATCAAGGCCGGCGCTGCCAGTCCCATCGCGGCTCCGGGAAAGATCTGCACATATAAAAATTATATTTTTCTGAATGAAGGATCAAAGGGAATACATGTAATCGACAATACAAATCCCGTACTGCCCAAAAATATATCATTCATTAATATCCCCGGGAATATGGATATCTCCATAAAAGATGACATCCTTTATGCTGATGAAGTTTACGGGGATCTCGTGGCCCTGGACATCCGTGATCCGGAACATGCGGTGGTTAAAAAATTCATTCCTCAGGTATTTGCCGGTTATTATGATCCGGCCACAGGATTAAATCCCGATTCCATACTGGTAATCACGGGTTGGGTAACTAAGGACACAACCGTGAACGTACCGCAGGGCGGCTCCTTACCGGTTTATAATTATCCCGGCGCTCTCTGTTCCTCCTGTTCGTATTTTGCAGTTGCCGCTCCCAATTCAGCTACAGGAGCCACCACCGCTGGAACAACCGGCACCAACGGGTCCACATCCAGCTTTGCCATCCGCGACAACAACCTGTATGCGCTGTCTTATGGAAGCCGTATTAATGTCGTGGATATTTCTATCGCTGCAGATCCTGCCATCGTGAACCAGGTTAGCCTCACCGATTATACCCAGACGATATTTCCTTTTGAAAACAAGTTGTTCCTCGGGGGTTACAACGGTATGTCCATCTATGATATTTCAGATCCGTCCACACCGGTTAAAGAAGGCGGCTTCTCCCACGTAAGAGAGTGCGATCCGGTGATCACCGACGGACAGCATGCTTTTGTAACGCTCCGCTCCGGAACGACATGCGAAGGATATACCAACGAACTGGATGTGCTGAACATCTCAAACCTCACGAATCCTTTTCTGATCAAAGTGTACGCACTCACCAATCCGAGGGGACTGGCCAAAGACGGCGACCTGCTGTTTATCTGCGACGGGCCAGCCGGACTGAAAATTTACGGTGCTGCTGATGTGAACCATCTGTCGATCATTGACACAAACAGTGGTTTTGAAGCCAACGATGTAATCGCCGGGAACGGTCTGGCGATTGTACTGGCAGCCGACGGGTTGTATCAGTTTGATTATTCAGATATCAGCCATATTCATCAAATCAGTAAAATAGACGTTCATGCAGCACTTTAATCCATATCTCATCATCATCTTCTGTTTTTCTTCTTTTGCCGGCATGACGCAAAAACAGAAAGCCGATAACCGTTTCCGTTTTCAATCCATCAACCAGGTGGGTTTGCTGAATGGAGAAACAGGCGCCTCACTGCAACTGCAAACGGTCAATGGCGTTCAGTATAAATCATGGTTTGGCGGTCTGGGCGTCGGACTTGACTATTACCGGTTTAGGAGCATCCCGGTATTTGCAGATTTCAGAAAAACATTCGGGGAATCCAAGAACAAAATATTCGTTTACGGCGACGGAGGGATTTCCTGTAGCTGGGTGACAACAAAAGAAAAAAACAGTTACTACGGGAATCTGGACCGTTTTTCCAACGGATGGTATGTTGACGGAGGAGTGGGATATCAAATCCACATCAGTGGAAAAAATGCCCTGTTATTCAGTCTGGGTTATTCTTATAAAACAGTCAAAGAAAACATTCCGGCATTGTATCCGTTAATGTATATGCCCGCCATTGATGTTATGCCGGGC
>JBEPUT010000110.1:0-4097 GCA_041691395.1 Chitinophagaceae bacterium | reverse complement strand
GCGTATCAAGGATTTCAAAGAACTGAACGTTAATTTAACGGGACACTACTGATAATAAAAAGAAGGATAATTTATATCTTAGAAAAAAATTCTTGGAATGTTCATGATATATAATTTACATTAAACTTTATTTAATCAAACGAATAAGTAGGAATAAAATTCTAGATTATCCACAACTCCGAGTCTCTAAAAATAATGGAATAAGCAACGTTTTTTATATATAATGATACATAATCAGTTTTTATGACAGTAGTTTCAATAGTAAATGGAAGGGAAAAAAATCTATTTTTTTATTTTAACATAGCAGTTGCATTAATTATATCAATAACCTCTGTAACCACTACTTTTGGACAACAGCCCGTGAAAGTTTATGAAGGCAAGGAAGTGATCTCAACTTATAAATTAGGAATGGACGAGGAAAGTCCAATCTTTTATACCGGACGTGAAGTACAAGGTGCGGCAGGGTATATCTATCCTTATCCGGCACAAACGAACCTATCTGACAAATTAACCCCGGTGACTTACAATATGGTTTACCTAGAGAATGAATATTTGAAGGTTACAATTCTTCCTGAGTTTGGCGGCAAATTATTTTCAGCGATTGATAAAACAAATGGACATGAATTGTTTCACCGTAACAGTGTAATCAAACCCGACTTGATTGGTACCCTAGGGGCATGGATTTCTGGAGGTGTGGAATGGTGTTTCCCTAACCATCACCGAACAACTACCTTAATGCCTGCAGATTATTTTTATAAACAAAACAAAGATGGGAGTGCTACAGTTTGGGTAGGTGAAACCGAGAAAACTGCGCGATTAAGAGGCGTAATTGGCATCACTCTTCGTCCGGGCCTGTCATATATTGAAGTTGATTACAGGTTAAATAATACAAGTGCCGTCACAAAGAACTTCCTTTTTTGGGCAAATGTTGCAGTTACAGCCAATGAGAAATTCCGGACTTTCTGGCCTCCGAGCCAGGAAATTGGGGTTTTTCATAGCAATACCAGTTTTACTCATTGGCCAATTTCTCATGAAATTTACAATAAGGTGGATTATACCGCCGGAGCAGATCTTACATGGTGGAAAAACCATCCGGCTCCAGAATCAATTTTCATGTGGCAAGCTAGTGAAGGGTTTGTCGGTGGATATGACTATGGCGTGGGTGCAGGAACTGTTCACATTGGGGATGTGTATAAAAACAAAACGTCAAAGCTCTGGCAATTTGGCCCTGGCCTTGAGGGAAAAAACGCCAGAAGAAAGTTAACCGATGATGGGAAAGCTTATGTTGAATTAATGACCGGCACCTTTTCAAACAATCAGCCCGATTACGCTTGGTTTTCTCCGCACTCCGTAAAAGATGCGAAAAATTACTGGTATCCGGTACGCGATCTGGAAATTGTTAAAAACGCCAACATCAATGCAACAGTGACGCTCCAATTGACAGACCCTTATATAGTTTTTTATGGCTTCAACACGACACAACCATTTAAGAATGCCAAGGCGATCTTAAAATATGGAGACAAAATTATTGCTGAGAATACTTTTGATATTGATCCTGCAAAACCATTTACAACAACCTTTAAAAGCGACAATAAGTTAGATGAATATCAATTGTTCGTTGAGTTACAAGACAATGATGGAAAGGGAATCATCTCATATAAACCGTACAAACCTCAAAATCCGGAACTGCCCAAAGTTCAGGAGGCGCCGAAATCACCCAACGAAATTGAATCAGTGGAGGACTTATATCTTACTGGGAGGTTTGTTGAACAGTTTTCGCGGCCGGGTTTGAATGCTGATAACTATTATCTTGAGGCACTTAAAAAATCTCCGGATGATTATAGAGTAAATACAGCTTTGGGTATCCGCAGGTTGGATCAATGGCGTTTCCAGGAGGCTAAGGAATATTTGCAGAAAGCTGAAAATAAACTGCGTGTAAAATATATACAACCAAAGGAAGGCGAACTATATTATTACATGGCTTTGGCAAAATTAGGTTTGGGAAATACCGATGAGGCCTACCGTGACTTTCATCAGGCAACCTGGTATTATGAATGGTCTTCGCCGGCATATTACCAATTGGCTTTAATGGAGTGTCAAAAAAATAATACCGAAAAAGCTCTTGAGTATATTAGAAACGCCTATTCAACGAATAATCTGGATGGTAACATAGTCGTGTTATACAGCGCGTTGCTGAAAAAACAAGGAGAAAGTCAGGAAGCCGGAGAATTAATAAAAAAGCTTTTGGATTACGACCCACTTAATTTTTCTGCTATCTACCAGCAGGCATCTTTAGAAGGAGCTTCATTTACTCGATGGAACAAAAATATGCAAAATATTGACAACGATTATCTTGAAATTGCATCACTGTTTGTAAATGCCAATTGGTTGGAAGATGGCATTGGCTTATTGTCATTAATTCAAAAACCTAAAAATCTTCTTGTAGACTATTATTTGGCTTGGTTTTACGCCAACAATAATCAGCCGGAAAAAGCTAGTGAACTGATTAATAGGGCCAACCAAATATCTCTAGATTATTGTTTTCCATACCGTTCTGAAACCGAAAAGGTGCTTCAGTATGTTATTAACGTTGACCCAAAAAATGCAAATGTCTTTTATTTGCTTGGCAATTTACTTTACGACAAGCGGCCGGATGAAGCCATGAAATACTGGAGAGTGGCCGTATCGATCAGAGACGATTTTCCAATGGCATGGCGGAATTTGGCTTTTGGCACATTCTATCACGAAGGAAATGCGACTAATGCTATCCAGTTTATCAAGAATGCAATTCAGGGAGATCCTAACCAACCTATTTGGTATGCTGAACTCGAAACTTATTATGATAATTCCAGTGAAAATTTCAGGGAGTGTTTAGCTATTATGGAGAAGCATCTTGATGTTTTAATAAAAGACATCAATGCTCCCAAAAGCCTTGTTAGGTTGTATAATCTGGCTGGTGAGTACGATAAAGCCATTGACTTACTTTCTACCCATCATTTCAGGACTTGGGAAGGCGGTCGTGAAACCTATTATTATTTTGTTGATGCCCATACATTGAAGGCACTTGAACTGATGAAAGTTGGCAAATATAGATACGCGATAAATGAATTAAATACAGCTATGCTCTATCCTGAAAATCTGGAAGTCGGTAAACCACTTGACGATGACAGAGACGCTATGATTTATTACTTTCTGGGGTATGCTTATGATGCGATGAAGGATATAAAAAAGGCGAAGGAATGTTACCAAAAGAGTACAGAGGCTATAAATTCTCCCCAATGGCCAGACTTGACTTATTTCCAGGCAAAAGCAAATAGCAAATTAGGGAACCCAACAAAAGCAAAGGAGCAGTATACAAAACTGATTGAAAATGGTAGAACACTTTTTGAGAAAGGCATCGGAATTTCAGGAATTGGGGTTGATGAAAAAAAATTTAATAATATTTCTTTATCAGAAGCTTATTATCTACAGGCGCTGGGTAACAAAGGGTTAGGCAATAATGATTTGGCCGAAAGCCTATTTGAAAAGGCTCTAAAGGTTTATAAAAATAACCTTTGGGCAAGAAATATGGAACGTTAATAAAAATAAATAGAATGACTTTGTCCCCAAAAACTGAAGGAATCAGACCAAACGTCGTCAAGGGGCAAGCCTGGGGCGATAAAACGAGTTTATGGCACGACGTGATGGGTATGCCGACGGATCATGTGTCGGTGATTTGCAGAAAGTTGTTCGAAGGAATTCTCGGAATCGCTAACAGTGAATATGCCAATTTTTATGCATTGATTCTGCAGGAATTGAAAAGCATTCCTACGCAGCTGCAATTTGAATATTATGGTCCCGGGCAGGATGCAATTTTTGGCCAGCCTGTTAGCTTTACCGCGTCGTCGGGTGTCACCAACGTTTCCTCTATTTATTTAGATCAGAAGAGTATTGACGAAATGAAGAATGGTGAGTAATCTTATTCGACTGTGAAGGCAGAGGCCATTATCTCCTGGCTGGCGCGAGGAATGCCAATCCGGGAGGCGATGATACGCCATTCATCACGGGCCTCTTTGGCAGAGCAATTAAAATTTTGCGACTATACGCTCCTTTAAATC
>JBEPUT010000109.1:0-4446 GCA_041691395.1 Chitinophagaceae bacterium | reverse complement strand
TGCCCTGAAAAATAATGTGAATATTTCCTATGATGGTTCTCTGGTGGGCATGGATGATTTAAAATCAGTGAGCATGAAGGAAGTCCTGTTTCTCAAATTTGTTCCAAAAACCAATCCCAAGAGTCTGCCTACCCTGGCCATCACCAGCCGGCAGTCCCTGGCCCAAAGTGGCATCCTCGAAAATAAAACAGGGTTTGCTGTGGTAACCGGTTATACGCCGGCAAGGGAATTTTATGCGCCCCGTTATGGTGCTGATAAAATTCAGGATTATCAGGCTTCTGATTTCAGATCCACTTTGTATTGGAACCCCATGGTGCGGCTGGATAAATCCCACCGGAAAGTAAACCTGGTATTTTACAATAATGATGTCAGTAACAAATACCGTATTGTTGTTGAAGGAATAAACCAGGAAGGAAAACTAACGCGAATCGAAGAAATCATTAAATAGAAAACCTTTTCAAACCATAAATCCGAATACCATGCTTAACTTAGAATTCACCCTCAGTATCATCAGCCTGGTTGCGATCGTTTTCGCATCGCTGATCATCGGTTACATTTTAAAGAGCCGCCAGCTGCACAAAAAACAATTTAAAATTTCCGAACTCAGAAAAGAGATCGTGTACAATCATGCGCAGATCCTGGAGTTGCAGAAAGAATATGTGACGCTGGAAAAAGCGACCAAAGGCCCCATTGCTCCTGTATTGCCTTTTAAACACGAACAGCTGGGCAAGGAAGTGAAGGAAGCCGCTTCCTACTGATCGGCCATTGTCATTTTCCTTTAAACAAGGGTAATCGTTTTTCAAAAAAAGCGGTAATGCCTTCTTTGAAATCATCGGTGTGCCCGGCGCGGTCCTGTAATTTTTTTTCCAGTTCCAGTTGCTGGTCAAGCGTATTCGTCGGGGATTGCATCAGCGCATGTCTCGTTAACATCAGCGCCTCTGTAGGAAGCCGCGCCAGGGTTCCGGCTATCTGAAGGGCCGATTCTTCAAAAACCGGGTCTTCAAAGCATTTATAGATCATCCCGATCCTTTCTGCCTCTGCGGCACCGATCTTGTCTCCCAGCATCATGAATGCACTGGCTTTCTGGAGGCCGATCAGTCGCGGCAGGAAATACGTTCCCCCGCAATCCGGTATCAGTCCGATTTTTGAAAAAGCCTGTACAAAAGAAGCCGAAGCGGTGGCAATAACAAGGTCACAACTCAGGGCTATGTTGGCACCGGCGCCCGCTGCAATTCCATTGACGGCGCACAACACCGGTTTCCGGACCGTTCTCAGCAGCCGGATGACGGGATTGTAATATTCTTCAATCACTTTTTCAAAATCAGGAAGTTCCCCGACGGGGAATTCTCCCAGATCCTGACCCGATGAAAACGCCCGGCCCGAACCGGTAAGCAGTATGCAGCGAATGCTTTCGTCTTCATCCGCATCTTTCAGATGTTGCTGTAAGCCCTGCGCCATGCTGCGGTTGAATGCGTTGAGTTTATCCGGCCTGTTCAGTACAATCTTCGCAACACCGTTTTTCTTTTCCAGCAAGATGTTCTCCGCCATGTTTAATGTATTAATGACATTTAAAATAATCAAAGGGCTCCAGGCAGTCCAGGCAGCGGTACAGTGCCTTGCAGGAGGTGGATCCAAACCGGCTGATCAGTTCGATATTTCGGGAACGGCACAACGGGCAATGATCGGGTCTATCCGTTCCCGGCCCATCCAACGTACAGGAATGAGTAGTCGCCGGAGCGGCAATTCCATAGGCTTCCAGTTTTTCCCTGCCGGAAGCGCTCATCCATTCGCTGGTCCATGCCGGCGATAAAACCTGGTTGATTTTTACGTTCGGGTAGCCGTTGTCAGATAGCAGTTCCCGGATTTCCTGCCGGATAACTTCCATGGCAGGACATCCGCTATAAGTTGGGGTAACCGTTATGATGATGTCGTTTCCGGAAATTTCCACCTCCCGTAAAATGCCCAGGTCGGCAATGGAGAGCACCGGAATCTCGGGATCCATCA
The DNA here is from genome assembly GCA_041691395.1 of Chitinophagaceae bacterium. Classification (GTDB taxonomy): domain Bacteria; phylum Bacteroidota; class Bacteroidia; order Chitinophagales; family Chitinophagaceae; genus Puia. The sequence goes on along the minus strand of JBEPUT010000109.1, from coordinate 2,442 downwards.
CCGCTTCCAATATGGATATGATTTTTTCTTTTTCCATGGATTCACCAGGTGCAACCTGGATAAGCTCTTTGTAAAAATTGCATTTCGGCGAGAATATATCCGAGGTGTTCTGAATGAAAACCGTTTTTCCCCGACAGAACGGATCTCTTTTTGTTTTCAAATATATACAAAGGCAGTGTTGCTGCTTCCAGTATCCGGTTTACCGGTTTGAGCCAATTCCCCTTCATGTCCGCAGGATCAACACCCCGGCCTCCGGAAGCTGACGACAACTCATAATCAGCGGCCGTAAATAATTCCGGTACCAGCGGATTTAATGCTTCCAGGGCATTCAGCATCCGGGAATGGCTTTCCGCGGTTCCGTCCCCCAGCCGGCACACCCATTCACTGCTCCATTTTACATGATAGCGGGTTTCCTTTATCGATTTTTCGCTGATGGCAGCCAGTCCCGGCTCCTTACTTTTTAATAATGCCCCGAATTGTAACAGCTGAAACTGACTGAAATAAAATTGCCGGAGAATGGTTTGGGCCCAGTCGCCATTGGGTTGTTCCACCAGAACAACATTTTTGAATGCGGTCGCATCCCTCAAATAAGCCAGGTCATCTTCCGTGACCGGTTTCCTGGCCGGCGACCCGGCATTCAGTTGATCTGCCGCCAGCTGATAGAGGTTCCGCGATTGACCGATCAGGTCGAGGGCAATATTGGACAATGCTATATCCTGCTCCAGCACCGGCCCGTGGCCCGTCCACTCGCTGTTGCGGTGACCCAGGATGAGGGCGTTATCGGCGAGATGAAGGAGGTAAGCGGAGAACATGGGATAAATAATAGATGATGAACCGGTTTTTTTTCTGCTTAGATATTTTTTAATTCTTCAGGCAGAGGATAAAAAGTGGGATAGCGGTAAACCTTATCGTTGGCGGGATCAAAAAATTCGCCAGCTTCTGCGGGGCTGGATGCATGGATATATTTGCTTTCCACCACCCAGATGCTGATGCCTTCGTTGCGGCGGGTGTACACGTCGCGGGCATTCTCCAGGGCCATCTGCGCATCTGCGGCATGCAGGCTGCCTGCGTGTTTGTGATCGAGTCCCTGGCGCATCCGGATGAATACTTCCCAGAGCGGCCAGTTTTCTGAAGATGAATTTGTTTCCATGATCAACGAATATCAGATGAGTGATTATTTTTTGCCGCATAAGCAGATGCCGCCTCGCGTACCCAGGCCCCGTCTTCATGTGCTTTTTTCCGCGCGGCAATCCGTTCTTTATTGCAGGGACCATTTCCGTTCACCACATTCCAGAACTCTTCCCAGTCAATTTCGCCAAAATCAAAGTGCCCGGTTTTCTCATTCCACCGGAGCTTGTCATCGGGAATCGACATACCCAATACGTTTACCTGCTCTGCGCACACGTCAATGAATTTTTGCCGGAGCTCATCATTGCCGAACCGTTTGATTTTCCATTGCATGCTTTTCTGACTGTGGGGAGAAGATTCGTCTGGCGGACCGAACATCATAACCGCGGGCCACCACCAGCGGTTGATGGCATCCTGGCACATCTGTTTCTGGGCTTCGGATCCGCGGCTCAGCGTAAGCAGAATCTCAAATCCCTGACGCTGATGAAAACTTTCTTCTTTACAAATACGGACCATAGCGCGGGCATAAGGTCCGAAGGACGCCCGGCAAAGGGGCACCTGGTTCATAATGGCCGCTCCGTCCACCAGCCAGCCAATGGCGCCGATATCTGCCCAGCTAAGGGTTGGGTAGTTGAAAATGGAAGAATATTTGGCCTTGCCGGAAAGCAGCTGATCAACGGTCTCCCCGCGTGTGATGCCCAGTGTTTCCGTGGCTGAGTACAGATATAGGCCGTGCCCTGCTTCGTCCTGCACCTTGGCAATCAGGGTAGCTTTTCTTCTGAGGGAAGGCGCCCGGGTGATCCAGTTCCCTTCCGGCAACATACCCACAATTTCGCTGTGTGCATGCTGCGACATCTGCCGGATCAGCAGTTTACGGTAGTCTTCCGGCATCCAGTCCTTTGGTTCGATCCGGATCTCCTTTTCTATCTTATCCTCAAATATTTGTTCATTGGTCGGCATGTACCAAAATTACCTGATTCCGGCGAAAAAAACTAACGGTCGTTAGTGTTGAAGAGAATCGGGTTTCTACAAACCGAGGAGCCGGGTATATTCTTCGTCGCGATCGGGCTCTTTATCAAAATACCAGTAGATCTCCTTGTTATTTACGAAAACAAATTCAATGGTATCGTAAGGCGTTTTAGTCATTTTGCCACCCGAGGTTTTTTCTACGATCCGGTTCCCGCGACGGAAATATAAAACGTGTGATAGATTTATGGGGGAGGAACTAACGGCACCGGTGGAACGAGGCGTTGTAAATATGGACATGTGATCAGGTTTATTGTTTGTTTTTTTGCGACCTTTTTTTAATATGAT
>JBEPUT010000108.1:0-4489 GCA_041691395.1 Chitinophagaceae bacterium | reverse complement strand
CCTTCCTATTTCCCTGGTGCCGGGCTCCATTTTCTCCATAAATTCTTTCCTGACTTTAAACGCCGTCTTATGCTCGCCGGTGTGGCTCCAGCCGGGCGGCATAACGATATACAATAATTTATTTTTAATACCCGGGGCCCTGGCAACATCTTTTGCCAGCAGGATAAATTCGCCGAAATAGGCATCCATAAAACTGTTCGGGATCATTTTTCGGGTGATGCCATAGTCTACAGGCACCTCGGGCTCTTCCAGCTGATAAGTATGGAATACCCGGTCCCAGATGGGCAGCAGGTTGCAAAAGTTGGTGTCCATATAGAGTGGATTCCTGCCGTGGTGAACCCGGTGATGAGAGGGAGTCAGAATGATATTCTCCAGGGGACCCAGCCGGGAATTTTTCACCATGCCCTCGCCGATATGAATAAAGCCTCCCCAGAATCCATCTATAAACATGATCGCAGCCAGCATGAGCGGGGGCACACCCAGTAAAATACAGGTGGTGGTCCTGATCACATCGGCATAGGCGCCTTCCAGAAAGAAGTGGGCATAAGAGACAGACAGGTTCATGGTTTGCGGAGCATGGTGCGTGGAATGCAAACACCAGAACAAACGAACTTTGTGTCCGAAGTAGTGATAGAAAAAGTGTCCCAGCTCCCAAACAATATAGCCATAGATGAACCAGTACCAGGTAAACCCGATTTTAATGATGGCGTATTTTTCAAAAAGACCGATACAAAATACAACGGCCGCGATGGAAACAAACTTCCCGATGACCAGATTCAGCATATAGGAAAAAAAAGACAACTTATAATTCACCGCTTTGAATTTGCGGCTGATCAAACCCACCAGGATCTCCAGAAATAAAACGATCGGGAAAAGGGGGCCGACGACAGCCGTGAACCCTTTAAACGTAAGCAGCACGCGGTAATCGCCGGATTTTACGATTTTGATCACATCATCCAGGCTGAAAAAACCTATGGCCCAATCATGAATTTCTTTTAACACGTCCATTTTAGCTTCGTTTAAATGCCAACCCCTGTTCGGTTGACGGTCAACCGTCATCCGTCATCGTCTCCTACGCTCTGGTCAGCTTATAAGGATAAACCTTGCCGGACGACCACTGGGCAACATAAATATTATCATCGCGGTCCACGCACACATCATGGGGATGTACAAATATTTTATCGGTCTGGCTCATCGGTTGCAGGATACCGTCCACGTATTTCGGTTCGCTTCCACCGATATTGCTGACTACTTTATTATGTTTGTCCAGGATGGTCACAAAACCGGTTCCCACGGCATTCAGATTGGGTGACATAAGAACCGCAGCATATAAATGATCATCCTTTATAACCGGGCGGCATACACAGGCGCCCGGAAGTTTAATCACCTCCAGCAATTTGCCATCCGTATCAAATCGTTTAAAGCAATTTCTGGTTCTGTCCGTTACCAGCAGCGAATGCAGTTTGTTCCGCGTGTCAAAGCAGATGCCATGGGCATTATCCAGATGGGCATCTCCTTCTCCGCGACCGCCAAAATAATGTTTCAATTTTCCGTTACGGTCGTAACGCAAAACATATTGTGCACCGTATCCATCGGCAATAAAAATATCGCCTTCGGAATCAATCACAGTTTCGGTGGGCACAAATTCCTCGACCTTGCTGTAGATGCCCGCATCCAACGGAGGGTTGATCGTCAGCAGCACCTGACCATCCATCGTGGTTTTATACACCTGGTGTTTAACCGTATCGGTTATATATAAAAATTCTGTTCCGTTTTCGTTGTGCAGGGTCAGTCCGTGAGCTCCCGGGAAGAGATGGCCCCAGTTGTCCAATACTTTGCCATCCGTGTTGTAGATCAGGATATTGTTTTTTGTTTCATTCGTCAGCAGGATGATCCTGCCCCTGCTGTCCTGAACCATTTCATGACAATCATTCACGGGAAACTCAGAGGCGTTTGTTTTGGACCAGGCCGTATCCAGGGAATAGGTCATCCCGTTATAACCATATACCTTATCTTTTTTAGCAGCGAATAAGTTATGCATAATCAGTGTTCCTCCTGCAGCCAGTGTGCTGTGTTTAATAAAATTTCTTCTTTTCATGATTTTTTGTTGACTGATGAAGATTGACCGTCATCCTTAATTTCAGGTTCTAAATTAACGAAAATAAAGCGTTTATTTCCACTTGCCTGCCACCTTAAACAGGTCCTCAGAAATTTTTGTGATGAAATTAAACTGATCGTTCACCGATTTCACCAGTGTCAGCTGCCTGCGGGTCGGGCTTTCCAGGATACCCTGGTCCAGCTCAGCCTTGCGTTTCAGGATCATAGCCGTTACGCGGTCATTCATTTTTCGCAACCCTTCTTTTGCAGCAGCTTCTTTTGGAATCGGAACAGGACCCTGCCCTGACGATCCTCCCGATACGGTTACGTCGTCCCGATCATGTTCCGCCCCGGATGACCCCTCATTCGTTGGCGGTTTCATTTCCACCTGAACAGAATCCTGCCTGAACAGGTTGCAGGCCTTGGACAAAATGCCGAGCACGGCATCTATAACGGATTGATAGTCCTTGTTCCGGGGTATCGGATCTCCCCGTCTTGCATAAGAAGCCAGCGTGGCGGTATGGGATGCCAGCATGTAATTCAGCACGACAAACTGATGAAATTCCGTCGCATTTTTTTGCTTCCTTTTGGGCTCGGCCAGCATCCTGTTCAGCGCATCCGTTACGTTAGCGAGCGCCACATAGGCCATTTTGCGGGAATATTTATACTGGATAACGCTCACCTCTTCCCCGATAAAAGAGGTCGCCACATCGCGAAAGTAATTTTTGTTTGCCTGTATCATCTGCATCAGATAGGATGTAAACTGTTCCTTTACCCATGCCGGAGCGATAAAGATATTGGCCAGAAAGGCAATCGCAGAACCGATGGCCGTATCCAGCAGGCGGTCGCCGACCACATTTTTGAAATCATGCGGGTTGAGCAAATAAAAAAGGATCAGGATATAAGGGGTCATCAGCGTAACAAAAACAAGGTATTTCAAACGCATAAAACTATACGCCAGCACCATGAGTACGATCATGAAGCCAAAGATCACCTGCCTGTCCCTGATAAAATAAAGGATCGTAGCCGCAATGGCCGCACCGGTGATGGTGCCCAGTACCCGGTCGTAATTCCGCTTCTTGGTCAGCCCATAATTTGGTTTCAGGATTACGATGATGGTCAGCAGGATCCAGTAACTGTGACCCAGCGGAAAAAATTGGGAAACGATGAATCCGGCCGTTGTAGCTATGGAAACGCGCGCTGCATGACGGAAGGTGTTGGATTTCCAGTTGACATTATCGATCAGTACTTTCCAGTCTATATCCTGGTGGGTCACGAACCGGTCGTAATCCACTTCCCCGAGTTCGCGCTTGTTTTCCTTCAGGTCGTACGAGCTGTATTGCTGGATGATGTGCAACCGCGAGACAATTTCTTCCAGGCCTTCCAGCACGTTCCGGAGCGCAATAAAGCCTTCCACATTAGAAGCATTTCTTTTCTCATCCCGCAATTGTTCAAAATCCTTTTTCAGTTCCCGCACCATAATGTCCATGCGGTCATTCAACGGATAGGCCCTCCCGCTTTTCACCGAAATGCCGGTTTCATTAAGCTCTTCAGCAATGACCAGGAGCAGCTCCCTGAATTTTTCGAGGATGTCTGATTCTTCAAAGTACTGATGAAGGAGCTTGTAGTCGGGCTGTGTGCTCATGAGCCGCTCAAAGAGATCGATGATATCCAGGAAGATCAGCAGCAGAACGCGGCCTGTATTGGTAGTTTCCTTTACAATATCCCGGCTCTTGAAAAGCAGCTCCCTCACCAGGTTTTGCTTTTCATGTATTTCCGCCTGCTTATCGATCAGGTTTGAATAAATCTGATCGAAATCCGGATTCTTATTGTAGAAAGCGGAGCGCGCCAGCAAATAACCTGCCGTGGCCTGAATGCAATCCCCAAGCGCCTGCTGGGACACTTTAAAGGGACGGAAACCATAGAGAGACAAACTGAGCAGCGTATACCAGATGGCGCCACAGGCTACATACAGGGCGTTAAACAGCACCTGCCAGCCCCTGACCCGCTCTTCAAGATTTAGCGCCATAATGAATAAAGCCGCCAGACCAATGGATCCGGCACGTGCTCCGTATACACCGATCATCGGAAATAAAAAACAAAAAAAGGCGATCAGGATTCCCGTTGCCCAGGCGGAAACTGCAATAAATCCGGTGAGCAGCGCCACTATAAAAATAACCAGCGTACAAATGAACATGGCATTGCGGCGGTGATGAACCGGACCTGCATTGTCTACCATGATCACACAACTCGCTCCGAGCGACATGGTAATGCCCATGGCTTCCTGGTGCAGCCAGGTTCCTATGATGGCCGGCAGCGTTAGTCCCACCGTAATCCGGATCCCTTCACTGAGGTAGTGGCTGTTGATGAAGGAGCGGAAGGTGTTTCGGTA
>JBEPUT010000107.1:0-4822 GCA_041691395.1 Chitinophagaceae bacterium | reverse complement strand
TAACATATCTCCCAATAATTCACGGGCCGGAATTACTTCTCCGGGTGTGACAGGACTTTTTTGCGTGGCATCTTCCATATCCGCCGCAGCATGCATAAGTTCCAGGGCGTCGTTATTTTCTTTTTTTAAAAGAAGGATCCAGGCTTCGGAAGCTTTGATTTGAATCTCTACCTGATTCGCTTTATAGACATCTTTTTCGCCGGCGAGGGTTTTGTGAAGAATTTTCAATCCTTCCAGTTCAATGCCCGCTGAATCAATTTTGTCCGTATGCACAAAACCAAGCAGCCGGGTAAAATGAATAATGGCTTGCTGCCAGGGGAATTGTTCCCAGGGAAAGGCAATCGGGTAGATTTCCAGGTTAGCAGCATCTTTCCACATTTTATTTTCGAGCAGAAAACGCGCCGGTATGGCAGCAAATGCATAAGCAACCTTGAAATTAACAGGATAAACGGCATGAATCGTTTTCAGGTAATCCAATTGTTCTTTCGCAAGTTCAACCTCTGCTTTTTGTAAATAAGCGTACACCAGGTAATCCATCCCATGGAGTTCCTCATCCCAATGACCTTTAATGGCGGCATTTTCAGCATAGCATTTGGCAGAGGCGGTAGACATCAAATTTGACTTTATGCTTTCATCCCAAAGACCTAACCGGGTAAAAATATGAGACGGCATATGCTGGGCATGTGCCGAAGCTGGGGCAATGGAAGCATATTTCCTCGCAGCAGGCAGAGCCAGTTCAGCCAGTTCGGGATAATCGAATGTGTGGATAATATAATGAACGATGCCGGGATGATTGGGTTCATCCGGATAGATATTATTTAAAATGGTTCCCGCCTTTCTTTGATTGGCAAACGATTTGTCCGCCGGATCAGCAGCTGCATCAAGGGCCAATGCATAAAATATCGCGGCTTCCTTATCACGCGGATATTTCCTATAGATCATTTCCATCGCTTTCTCATAGTTGATACAACGAATATGTTCATCTACTTTATCCCAATCTTTATAAATCATGGCTATTGCTTCCAGGTAATCAGATTCTCTTTCTGATGATTGCGCGATGGACCGGGCTACTTGAATCGCTTTTGATCCTTTTTTTAGTTCAGGCTGACTGGGCGATGACCAGAGTGGATGATAATTGCACATAGCCACTCCCCAGTAGGCCATCGCGCATTCAGGTTCTTCATCGATAATGCTGGCAAAGCGTTTTTCCGCTTCATCATATTCGAATGAATGCAAAAGAGCCACTGCCAGATTGAAATCCTTTTTTACTTTTTGTGAGCAGGAGACATCAAATGCCACAGTGCCAAATGCTTTATCCGGAGGGCCACATAGGATAATGTCGCCCCTTTTCAGGTTAATGGCATTAATATCCGCAGCGGATACCGGTTTATTTTTTATTCTACATGATACCAGGAAGGGTAAAATAAATAAAATGAGCGGCATCTTTTTGAATAGCTTTCTCATAATTATTATTAGCCTGCGAGCCAATTCAACCCGCTATCTACCGGATGAGGAGGTTATTATTAATCCTTGCCATCGATTCCATTTGGGCTTCTAAAATAATCCATTTTTATCAAATTTCCTCGTCATGCTTGCGTTTTGAATACGATGAGAATCCAACCCATACATACGCGGCTGCCGATGCTTCCGCGAGGGTGATACCGGGACCGGTTCAGACATCAATGGCGGAGGATTAGACCATGGTGGAACACATAGGTCATTTTTGCCCCACAAAAAATAAATTTGATACTTTGGATATTCATCGTAATATTGCATTATACTTATACAATGGGATTAACCAAATCTGAAATATTTACCGATAAGCAAAATAAGCTGGCTTCCATGATGAAGGCTTTGGCACACCCGGCGCGAATAGCCATCATACAGCATGTCATCAAGACCAATTCCTGTATCTGTGGAGACCTGGTAGACGAGCTGGGGCTCGCTCAACCTACCATTTCCCAACACCTGAAAGAACTAAAGCAGGTGGGCCTTATTCAGGGAACGATTGATGGGACCAGCGTTTGCTATTGTATCGATCCTAAAACCTGGAAACAATTTAAAACGATTATGGATACCTTTTTCATGAACTACATTCCCAAGGATACATGTTGCTGACTATTTTTTTATTTATTATTATCGTCATATTGCATTAAAACAATAATACGCTCATCTATCAGACATGAAGCACAAAATCCTGTTCGTTTGCATCCATAATTCTGCCCGCAGTCAGATGGCTGAAGCCTTTCTAAACAAGTACGGAAACGGACAATTTGAAGCTGAAAGCGCGGGCCTGGAACCGGGGACGATGAATCCGAATGTGGTTGCTGTCATGCTGGAAGCCGGCATTGACCTCCGTAAAAAAGGCACACAGGGTGTATTTGATCTTTTCAGGAAAAACACTTTCTACGATGCGGTCATCACGGTCTGTGACGGGGCCAGTGCAGAAAGATGTCCCGTCTTCCCGGGAGCGGCTAAAGGGATCGCCTGGTCATTTGAGGATCCATCGGCGTTCAAAGCCACCCAGCAGGAAGTTTTACAGCGAACGCGGCAGATCCGGGATGAGATTGAGAAAGCCGTTTTGGCTTTCGTGAAGGAAGCCAGTGGCGTCACTTACTGGATGTAAAATCAAAAAATCATTCACATTTTAAATACACTGATCATGGAAACACAAGAACAAATAAAGGAAATGGTGCGGCAGAAGTATAGCGACATTGCCCTTCAGGATAAGGAAACCAATGAAGCGTCCTGCTGCGGCTCGGGATGCTGTTCTACCGAAGTCTATAACATCATGGCTGACGATTATACCAACCTGGACGGATATAATGCGGACGCAGATCTAAGGCTCGGTTGCGGACTGCCTACGCAATTTGCCCAAATTAAAAAAGGAGATGTAGTGATCGATCTTGGTTCAGGTGCCGGCAATGATTGTTTTATCGCCCGCGCAGAAACCGGCGAGACCGGAAAAGTAATCGGTATTGACTTTACCGATGCCATGATTGAAAAAGCCCGCAAGAATGCCGGAAAGCTGAATTTTCATAACGTGGAATTCCGGAAAGGGGATATTGAAAAAATGCCTGTTACGGCCAATAGTGCAGACGTGATTGTAAGCAATTGTGTCCTGAACCTGGTGCCTAATAAGGATGGTGTTTTCAAAGAAATCAAACGAGTCCTAAAACCAGGCGGTCATTTTAGCATTTCAGATATTGTCCTGGTCGGTTCTCTCCCGGACAAAATCCGTAAAACGGCAGAAATGTATTCCGGTTGTGTATCCGGAGCCGTGCAAAAAAAGGCTTATATGGAACTGATTGAAATCAACGGCTTCAAAAACATCATCATCCAGAAAGAAAAGTCCATTATCATTCCAGATGATATTTTAGGCAGTTATTTATCGCCTGATGAAATCCGGGAGTTTAAAAATTCCGGTACAGGAATATACAGCATCACCGTTTTTGCCCAAAAATCCAAAGACGAAACCCCTTGTTGTGGACCGGATTGCTGTCAGTAATGGCTTAAGCATCGGAAAAAGATTTAACCATGACAGTTACAGCATCAGTTAACCTGATACGTCATAATAAAATGAAACTATTTACGGTGCCGGCGGTTCACGACCGCCGGTTTAAATTATGGGAAATTTGAACAGCTATACGTGACGCAACCGGCAGGAAATTATATATTCCCCTTTTTCAGTTCGGTCACTGCATGATCAGCAGCTCTTGCGGTTAAGGCCATATAGGTTAAAGACGGGTTCTGGCATCCACCCGAACTCATGCAGGATCAGTCGGTGACAAAGACATTCTTTACAGCATGCATCTGAATAAATCCGTTCAGCAAGGATGTTTTTGGATCTCTTCCCATTCTACCCGTCCCCATTTCCGCGCGACACAGCTGCGGGTTTTCATCTCGGAATATTTTTGCTAAATGTTGGCGGTGCGGAAGTTACCAAGGCGATTTGTTGGCTGTTGTATAATCTTTGACGTGCTCAACATTTCGCCCGCGCTCCAGTACCAGAGTCTTTAATCCCTTTTCGGCGAGTTCCTTGGCCGCCCATCCGCCGGTCATGCCGGTGCCGATCACTATGGCATCATAGCGGTGTTCTTTATTTCCACCTTGTCCTCCCATGATATCTATTTAGATTTAGTCTGTTGGCTAATGCAAATTATCATATTTTTTTGCCTTAACAACAGGGACGCGTCCATTATACAAAAATTGAATATATGGAAGAAATTCAGGGATAAGCCAAAGCACGGCCATCCGGTATTTGAAACCATTTCTAAAATCATTTAAAATATATGAGAAATGAAAATCCGGGGTCGGCTTACTGGTACATTCCACCTTTGAACTGGACAAAGGTCAGCCGGTGGAATATTAGTTGATTTTGTATAAGAAATTGACGGGTTAGTTTATTCGGAGCCACGCCGATTAACCAACTCGATATGGGCACATTCCCATTCATTCCGGAAGAAATTTTCTGTACCTTCCGCAGGGAAACCGGCCGGGCTACAAAAACAGGCATTGGCATTGCCACACGATCATTATGCTAAAAACCAACCCGGATGGACTTTTTTAAAACGCTGTCGTTATGGATGTTCACATCAGCCCTTATTTTTTCTGCTGACTGCGCCGCACAAGAAAGGCAAAAACCGGTAATCATTGCCTATGTGGGCGGATTCAGGGGCAGGCTGCTGCAACCGGATTCGATTGATGCGGAGCGCCTGTCACACATCAATTACGCCTTTGTTGACATAAAACAAAACCGCGCCTGGTTGCACAATGAAGCCACGGACACCCTGAATTTCGCAAGGCTTACCCGCTTAAAACT
>JBEPUT010000106.1:0-4845 GCA_041691395.1 Chitinophagaceae bacterium | reverse complement strand
GTGCGGTCCACATTCGTCAGCAGACAATCCAGCCAAACGATTTTGGAAGCCGTCTGCGGATCTGCTGTGTTGACGGCGGGATCAAATGAGATGGCACCGGACAAATAATGCAGCGCGAGGTTGAGGCCCGCACTGGCCTTGAGCAGGTCCTGGATTTCTTCATCGGGTTCGGTACGGCCAAAGGCCGTGTCCAGATTGGCAAATACCAGTTCGGGCACTTTCAAACCAAGCGTTCGGGCCAGTTCTCCGCCGATCAGTTCGGCTATGAGCGCTTTCACGCCCTGGCCCGCCCCACGGAATTTGACCACATACAAAAAGCCGTCATCCGCTTCGGCGATGGCCGGCAGGGAACCACCTTCACGCAGGGGCGTGACATACCGCGTTACCTGAACTGTTCTGAGACTGTGATGGGCATTGGACATGGCTGGAAAAAACTCCTGCAAACATACTCGATAATCTTCCTTCTTCCTTTTGATTCCGGGAAACATTATTAATCCTAATTTCGAATCCTTTCCGATTTGCATTGTTTATCAAGAAGACGGAATGCTGCGCGAACCGGTCTCCGCTAAATACCCTTAAAAAAATTAAATCAACATGGTTGACCCGCACGTAAATAATCCCAAGAGCCCGAAATATCATGTGAAACGATACCTGAACAGCATTAAGGATGATCTGAAGGGGAAGATCGTGATTGACCTGCCTGCCGGCAACGGGGTCACCAGCGAAATCCTGCAGGAACTTGGATGCAGGGTGGAGGCCTACGACCTGTTCCCGGAGTATTTTTTACTGAAGAATATGGAATGCAAAAAAGCGGACATCAACGAAGGTCTCCCGCTGGAAAATAATTATGCCGATTACATCATTTGCCAGGAGGGCATTGAACATTTCAGTGATCAGCTGAAAGCATTCAACGAATTCAGCCGCGTATTGAAACCAGGCGGCAAGCTGATCATCACCACGCCGAGTTACTCCAACCTGGCGGCCAAACTCAGTTATGCCTTATTTGAAACGGAATATTTCCACAAACTGATGCCGCCGAATGAAATTGATTCCGTCTGGTTTGGCGACAAAACCAACCGGAAGATTTATTACGGCCATATTTTTTTACTGGGCCTGCAAAAAATGCGGGTCATCGCGAGGGTGTCGGGATTTAAAATCAGCCGGATCATTTTCATGCGGCTCAACAAAACGGCCCTGTTTCTGTTTCCGTTTTACTATCCGTTCATTTTCCTGTCGTCTTATTACAGCTATTTTAAGGCGATGAAAAAAAATAAGACGATCGATTACGAAGCAAAGAAAAGCGTTTACCGGGAGCAGCTGAAGATCAATCTCAGTCCCGCGGTGCTGCTCGACCGCCATAGCTTTGTTGTATTTGAAAAGGAATTTGAATCGGCGAATGTGTACGACCATTTGCTGTCTCTATTGAAACCCCTGAATGAAATTTTATAATCAGAAACCAGTATGGGTATTGCTTGCGGGCATCCTGTTTTCCGGGATCACTTTGCATGCCCAGATTAAGGAACCCTACAAGCCGCTGCACCAGGGGCGTTATTCAGGGGAAATGAATTTGCATTCACCCGATCCCCTGATCACTTATCGCTGGTTCCATCCGGCGCTGGGCGACTCCCTCCAGATTTATTTCCTTCAGCCGGTATCGGTGTATGCTCCCGCTTCTTTGCGGCTGCCCTCAATAAAAAAGATCAATACCGAAGGTATAACGGTGACGGGTACCGGCGATCTTATGTTTGACTTTGGAGTGGAAAGTGCCGGCTGGCTGGAGTTTGACAGCGAGGATTTACCCGACAGCGTGGAGATGAGCATCAGCGAATACAATGAGCCGGCCATTGTGAATGAAGGTGCTCAAAATCCGGTGAAAACAAAAGTGCCGGTCAAGCATGGACATGTGTACCGGCTTGAACTCAACGATCAGTTATACGAAGGCGTGCGATTCGGATGGATACACATCAAACGATTTACAAGGCCCTGGCATATAAAAAATATACGACTGGTCTGCCAGGTGCATCCAACCAACTATCAGGGCAGTTTTTCCTGTAATGATACCCTGCTTACACGAATCTGGTATACGGGCGCCTATACAGTTAAGCTCAACCTGATGAAAGATTATTTCGGCGCCATCCTGATGGAGCGCAGCGACCGGCAGTCCTGGACTGGCGATGCCTATCCCGCGCAGGCCGCGGCCCTGGTGGCTTTTGGCAATTACGATATGGTAAAAGCGAATCTCTACTTTACTTCTTCCCAACAAAACAACGGCATCCCGTCTTACTCACTCTATTGGGTTCTGAGCCTGATCGATTATGTTAATTACAGTGGTGACACTGCTTTTTTTAACCAGCTGGCCGCCAATGCTGACCATCGGCTTACGGAGGCCTACGGGCAATACGACAGTCTTTCGCTGATGGGTTATATGGGTTGGGATGAAAGACTGGGTGCCGGTTTTGAAAATCCGCGCACCGCCGAAGCAGTGAATACCTATAAGATGCTCTGCATAAAAACCTGGGCGCGGTTTGCCAGAGCGATACGGATTTCGGGGAATAAAAATAACCGCCCCCTCGCAGAGCGGTATGAACGGTATGTGGCTGAAAAGACCGGCCTGGTAAAACCTGCAGACCTGCTGCATTTTAATATACACGCGTTGTCGGAAGCGATCGATGGCAACGAAATTAAAATAACGGATTTGTCAGCTGTCGCCGAATCGCTTTTTACAGACAGGAACAACCGGCTTTCCTATTCCCCCTTCAATCAGTACTTCATCATTCAGGCCATGGCGCGGGCAGGATATTATCCTGAAGCGCTGCAAACGATCAGGGATTGCTGGGGCGGACAGATCCACTATGGAGGAACCAGTTTTTTTGAAGTCTACCGGCCATCCTGGAATCAAATTTTACAAACCAATGATGCGCCGCCCAATAATCAATGCGGATACACAAGCCTCTGTCATCCCTGGGGCGCGGGTGTCACGCAATGGTTGAGCGCGGAAATTCTCGGCATCAAACCGGCAGAGGCCGGATTCAGGACTTTTACCATCCTGCCGCATCTGGTTCCCGGGATTACGTGGGTAAAAGGAGAAATGCCAACACCCCATGGCATCATACAGGCATCTTTCGACGCGGTAAGGGGAGAATGCCAATTTAGCATTCCCGCAGGAACATTAGCATCGGTTGTTGGCATTCCCAAAGACGGGCGCAAACTGAATTCCGTATGGCTCGACGACCGGTTGCTGTATAAGCGGGCTGATGCCGCGGTTGTGAAAAACAAAGCCATCCAGGAAGATGACGAATTCCTCTATCTGACGAATATGCGTCCCGGCATCCACCATGTCAGGACCCAAAGCGAAAACCAGCCGCTGAAGGAGGACATGCATGAAAGGAGGCTTCCCTGGAAATTTGCCATCAGCCAGTTTACAACAGACAGCATAACATCCGGAAACTGGCAGGGGCATTACGGCAAAAAAGGTTACTGTTTTTTCGGCGGGGCCGGAAAAGGAGAAGATAGCAGACTGCCCGCTGGTATTCAATCGGTCACTACACGTCTTGGCGAAAATGTGGTCTGGGATTCAACGAATGCTGACGCGCGGGCCATCAGCATTGGATTGCCCCGCAGGGCTTCGGCAATGATTACCCGGGATCCCCTGGCCACGCTGCAAACCATGACCATCGACGTAGTAGCGAAAGACAGCCTGGAGCATCGCCTGTCACTGTATTTCCTGGATTATGACCGGAGGAGCCGGAGGTCTGCGGTGGAAATCTTTAATCTCGACAATTTAAACATCATCGCCCCGGTGCAGATGCTGCGTCACTATGGGAACGGGAAATACCTGAGCTTCAGGTGCCGGGGTTCCATCCGGATCCGGATCAACCAGGTGAGGGGCCCGAATGCCGCGGTGAGCGGTTTGCTTTTTGACTGATCCGTTCTTAATGCAGCAAAAAAACCTGTCGCCTGCTGCAATATCCCCTATTGCAGTACGTTTTTTTTGCTACCGGCTAGGGGGTAAGTCCATTGATTCTATGGACTTACCCCCTAGCCGGTAGCAAAGATTTAATAAAGAACTCATCGGCGAAAACATGCCGGGGGAGCCGGTTTAAAAGCTTTTATATGGCAAAACAGGGAAAGATCAGGCTTCAGTGCACCGTCGGGCAAACGATATACTATCCCCTTAAGGGTGAGTATTATATGCGCAGAAAGCCGGCTGAGGTCAGGCGGACGGACGCTTCCGTGAAGAGCGGTCTAAACTTTGGGAAAGCCAGCCGGATCTGCCGGCAGCTGAGGGAATTGATCGGCCCGCTGAATCCCTCCAATACGGACAAGCGGGTGATGTTCCGGTTTACCGGCGCACTGAATAAATTCATCAACTGGAACAGCAACAGGCCTGAAACCGGGAAAGGCCGCATCACCGGGCTGCCCTCGCTGACCGATTTTCAATTCAACGACCAGGCCATGGTGGCGGGGTTAAAAGCCCTGCAGATCCGGGTAAAGACCTCCGGCTCCGGGCTGACGGAACTCAGTATTTCTCCTATCATTCCGGTCTCCACTTTGAACGCTCCGCAGGGAACGACACAGGTGATATGCCGGATCATGGTCACCGGCGTCGATCCGGACCGGGTGACCAGCAGACTGCTTGGTAACGCAGAAATAAACATTCCCGATAACGACCGGCTGTTTGAGGCGCCCGTCTTATCCCTGACTCCCGCCGCACCGGGTGAGATTATGCTCGTGATCATGGCACTGGAATACCAGCTGAACGGGGACGGCGGACTGAAAGCCGATGAGCGGATGCGCTACCGCCCCTGCGGCATTGTCTGGTCCGCGATGGATTAGCCGACCGGT
>JBEPUT010000105.1:0-4943 GCA_041691395.1 Chitinophagaceae bacterium | reverse complement strand
CTCTTTGTGCATCTCTGGGAGAATCTCTTTGTGCATCTCTGGGAGAATCTCTTTGCATTTCCCTTTGTCCATCTGCGCCGCCTGCAGATTCCTGACCTGATTCCTCATCCTCTCTTTTGCGGAGTTTTTTTACAATGGGTTTATCTTCTTTCTTCTTAATGTCTTTTTTAGGCTCCGGTTTTTTAGCTTTGGGAGCAGGATCGCCACTTTCAACGTAGGCTTCCTCGCTGGAGTTGGCCGTAGTGGTTTTTACAATCCGTTTACGCTGCTTGGGATTTTCATCCTGCGCGTCCGTTTTTTCGCTGGAGACCACGGCTTGTTTGTCCAGAATTTTATAAACGAGTTCCTGCTTGCCGAGTTTTTTAGGACTGGGAATTTTCAATTGCTCTGCGATATCGAGCAGTTCGGGAACGAGCATGTCGTTTAATTGAAGTATGTCGTACATAGTAAGGCTTGAGAGTTACAGCAGTATCAGACTGTGTTCTGTAGAAAGGATTTGTGAAAAAATGTATTTTGATTAGGACGAGCGGAATGACAAAAACTGATGGTTTGCGAGCAAAGGATAAGAACGAATCAGCCCGATTCCGATGCAATGTTAACATAAAAACGGAAAAAGCAAAAAAATATTTCAAGGATTATCTTTGTCGATAATACATCAGCAAGCCTAAAACAACGCCATGTTTAACAAAAGAATCAAAATCAGGGAAGCCGTTCAGATGGATGCGGGAAAAGAGGAGATTACGGTAATGGGTTGGGTTCGTACCTTCCGGAACAACCAGTTTATCGCCCTGAACGATGGTTCTTCCAACGATCAGCTACAGGTGGTGCTGGAGTTGGGAAAGTTCGACGAGGCTCTGCTGAAGCGCATCAGCACCGGAGCGTCCATAAAAGCAACCGGGTTGCTGCTGGAATCCCCCGGAAAGGGTCAAAAAGTGGAGTTAAGGGCCAATATCGTGGAAATCCTGGGCGAGAGCGATCCGGAAAAATTCCCGCTGCAGCCCAAAAAGCACAGTCTGGAATTCTTAAGAGAGATAGCGCATCTGCGGTTTCGTACCAATACGTTTGGTTCCGTTTTCCGGGTCAGGCATGGTCTTGCTTTTGCCACCCACCGGTTCTTTCATGAAAGGGGCTTCATCTATCTGCATACACCAGTTATTACGGCTTCTGATGCGGAAGGGGCAGGGGAAATGTTTAAGGTAACCACACTTCCGTTTGATGGTACGCCCAGGAATGAAGCCGGGGAGGTGAATTATAAAGATGATTTCTTTGGACGCGCCACCAATCTCACAGTCAGCGGACAACTGGAAGGAGAGCTTGCTGCCATGGGTTTTGGTGAGATATATACATTCGGTCCAACCTTCCGGGCGGAAAATTCCAATACGGCCCGGCACCTGGCGGAATTCTGGATGATTGAACCGGAAATGGCGTTTTATGATCTGGAAGATAACATGAATCTTGCCGAGGCCTTCATCCGGTATCTGATCAGCTATTCCCTGGAGAACAGCAGGGCCGACCTGGAATTCCTGGATCAGCGGCTGGCGGAAGAGGAAAAACAAAAACCCCAGGCGGAAAGGAGTGAACAGGGGCTTATACAGAAGCTGGAAGGGGTGGTGAACCAGGATTTCCAGCGGATAAGTTATACGGAAGCCATTGAGATATTACAGCAGTCCCCCGCCTACAAAAAGAAAAAATTCAAATACGATGTGGCCTGGGGTATTGATCTGCAGAGTGAACACGAACGTTACCTGGTAGAAAAACATTTTAAAAAGCCGGTTATCGTTACCGGTTATCCCAGGGAAATTAAGGCCTTTTACATGCGCCAGAATGACGATGGCAAAACCGTTGCGGCTATGGATATCCTGGCCCCCGGCATAGGAGAGATCGTGGGGGGATCGCAAAGAGAAGAACGGCTGGACAAGCTGGAAGCCCGCATGCGCGAAATGCATATTCCCGTTGAACAGATGTGGTGGTACCTGGATACCCGCCGTTTCGGTTCCGTTCCGCATGCCGGTTTCGGACTGGGATTTGAACGCATGGTGCAGTTTGTAACAGGAATGACGAATATCAGAGATGTGATTCCGTTTCCCCGTACGCCAAAGAATGCTGAATTTTGATTACATTTCTCAGGTCTCCGAAAATTATTCTTGACGGATGACCGGTCAACGGTCGTCCATCAATTTCCTCAGTCGCCATTCAACCTCATAAAACCCCGCTCATCCTATTTATTCTACCGGGCGTTCCATTCGGTATGGGTATTAATTATTGATAACCAATGTGTTATGAACACAGACCCTCAATACATTGAAAGTTAGTCCATAAAATATGGTACTTTGTTTTGCATAGTACTGAATATATACTTATCTTTGTTTTTGAAAGCGGTTAAGAGTAGTTATCCAAAGCGGTTAAACGCTTAAAAAAATAAGGACATGAATATAGAAAACACACAGAGCCAGATGAGAAAGGGGATCCTGGAGTTCTGTATTCTTTCCATCATCCGTCGGGGAGAAGCTTACCCATCGGATATTGTGGAAGAAATGAAACGGGCCAATCTCCACATTCTGGAAGGAACCCTTTACCCCTTACTGACCAGGTTAAAAAATGCGGAAATGCTTACTTATCGTTGGGTGGAAAGCAACTCGGGTCCCCCCCGAAAATATTTTTCCCTCACGGATAAGGGTCTTGCCTTTTACCGTGAACTGGAAATAACCTGGAAAGAACTCGCCGATGCGGTAGATACCCTGGCAAATAAAAGCGAAAGAATGTCTGAAAATTCATCATTACCGATCAATCCTCAAATAAGCACACAATGAAAAAGATTATCAACATAAACTTTCACAGCCGGGTGATCCCGATCGAAGAAACGGCGTATGATATACTGCAGATCTACATGGATAGTTTACGTAAACATTTTTCGGCAGAAGAAGGAGGGGATGAAATTGTAAATGACATCGAAGACCGGATAGCTGAATTATTTTCTGAAAGACTAAAGAACGGAGCCAGTTGCATTACGGACGATGATGTAAATGCCACCATCACCAATATGGGCCGACCGGAAGATTTCGATGAGGAGGAAAACAGCAGGCCCTCCGGGTCAACCAGAAACACAGGCAGCGCCGGATCCTTTACGGAAACGAAAACAGAGGAAACACACCGCAGTTTGTACCGTTCCGAGAACGATAAAATGCTGGGAGGTGTTTGCGGAGGCCTGGCCGCTTATTTCCGCATCGACTCTTCTGTAATGCGCATCATATATACCCTGCTGATTTTTATAAGTTTTGGAACAGCCCTGCTTTTATACATCATTCTGTGGTTGGTACTGCCACCCAGATCGATGGTGACCGATATCAAAAAAAGGTTGTACAGAAATCCGGATCGGCGGGTAATTGGCGGTGTGGCCAGCGGACTCGCTGCTTATTTCAATATTGAAGTCTGGATACCCCGGTTGATTTTTGCACTTCCGCTGATCCTCGGGTTCCTCACCTCTATATTCCGTCATGCCTGGTTCGATATGGACAACGGCCCCGTGTTTTTCACCGGAGGTTTCGGCGGAACCCTGTTTGTGACTTATATCATTCTCTGGATCGTATTACCGGAAGCCAATACAGCATCTGAAAAACTGGAAATGCGCGGTGAGAAGATAGATATTGAATCCATCAAGAATACCATCAGGGGAGATCTGGAAGGATTTAAGCAAAAGGCCACCCAGGTTGGCGATGAAATGAAAAAGCAGGCGCAGCAGTTCGGTACGCAGCTTAAAAATAAATCAGCTGACTTTAGCAGGAATATGTCAACCGGCCGTTCACCCCGCCAGGGAATCGGACATGCGATCGGCGTATTGTTTAAAGCATTCTTTCTTTTCATCGCGGTCATCGTCACTTTTGCACTGGTCATGGCCCTGATCGGTTTAATTTTCACGGGCGCTGGTGTGCTTCCCCTGAAGAACTTCATCATTGGCGGTTTCTGGCAGAATATACTGGCCTGGGCGACCGTTCTTCTATTCCTGATCTTACCCGTGGTGGGGCTGCTCACCTGGCTGATCCGTCGCATCATCGGGGCCCGCAAAGGCGGCAATTACCTGGGATACATCTTCGGCAGTCTCTGGGTGATCGGCCTGATCTGCATGCTGGCCCTCATCGCTTCTGTTTCTTCCAATTTCAGAACGCGCGCAGGCATGAGTGAGGAAACAAATATATTGGCCCCGGCCAATGGGAAGCTTATCGTAAAAATGAATGATTTGAGACCGGTTATTTACGAATCCGACTGGATGGGTATTAACTGGCATCACAATGCGCCTTTTTTTGAAGTCTCGGAAGACAGTCTGATCCTGAATACCGTAGGCATTGATGTGATAAAGAGTGCCGACAGCAGTTGGCATCTCCGTCAGGAAAAGCTCAGTCGCGGCAATACCGCAGCTGCGGCACGCAACCTGGCCTCGCAGATTGATTTCCGGGTGCAGCAAAATGACAGTATACTTTACCTGCCCACCGGTTTCGCCATCAAACCCAGCCAGCAGTTCCGGAATCAGCAGGTGATGCTGGTGATTGAAATACCTGTTGGGAAAAAGATCAGGATGGACAGGAGCCTGGAAGATTTTCACTGGTTCGATTTCAACCGGAACATGCGTGATCACGGGGTTGATTTGGATTGGGACGAGAACTGGGGAAACAACAATAACTCTCTGGAACGCGATGTAGACTACATCATGACCGAACATGGGCTGGAAAGTATTCCAGGCAGCAGGATCCCTGATGAAAATCGTGGCAGGGACGAGGATCAGCCAAATGATCGGGACAAAAAAGAAAGTGCCCCGAAAGATGGTTACCGCTACCATAAGAAAGAAGTAAAAAAGCTAACCAAAGTAAAAGTGTCTACAGCGGAATGTAACCAGGACAACGAAGGGTTGTCTCCGCTGGTTTTGTTTACGAAGTGGAGCTGAGAAAAGG
>JBEPUT010000104.1:0-4965 GCA_041691395.1 Chitinophagaceae bacterium | reverse complement strand
AAAAGAGGCTTCTGGCTGATTTTTGTCGAGATCATCGTCATCGACTTTGCTACCTCGGTGGATCCTTTTTACCACCTCATCGTATTCCAGGTAATCTGGGCGATTGGTGCCAGCATGATCCTGCTGGGCCTGCTCGTCTGGGCAAAGACAACCCCTTTAACCATCGGCATCATTGGCCTGATCATCTGTCTGGGACATAATATCAATGATGTTCTGCACAACCACAGCGTCGATACCGACCTGGTCTGGAGACTTTTCCTTTCTGCCCGTGGATTCACGACTGTAGACTCATTAGGCTCCGGGCACTTTCTGCTCATCGCATATGCTTTGCTGCCATGGACTGGCGTGATGCTGGCCGGATATGGACTGGGGACTTTGTACAGCGGGGATGCTGCCAAACGAAAACAGACCCTGACTGTACTGGCCGTTGTCCTGCTGCTTGTATTTGCGGTTTTCCGGGGATTCAATATTTACGGCGACCCGGCTCCATGGTCGATCCAGAACAATGACATCCTGAGTATCATCTCCTTTTTGAACGTAACCAAATACCCTTGTTCGCTCATGTATCTATGCCTCACCCTGGGAATGGCCCTCCTGGTTCTTGCTGGTACAGAGAAATCCGGCAACCGATTCACCCGTATCCTCATCGTTTACGGCAACGTCCCCTTTTTTTACTATATCTGCCATTGGTTCCTCGCACAATCCATTACGATCCTTCTTTTCTTTTCGATGGGGCATCACCTGAACGAAGTAAACAACGACAAATTCGCCTTCCCTTTCAGCCCCAATAATGCCGGGCTGCCACTGGCAGGGGTTTACGCCATATGGCTGATCCTTGTGGTGCTGCTGTATTTTCCCTGCAGGTGGTTTGGGCAGTACAAGAAAACGCACGGTCAGTGGTGGTTAAGTTATCTCTAGGACGCTTGCCCTTTGAACGCGTTATAATTACCCAGTCCGTCCCGGTCCTGATAGAATTCGAGGTTATCGGCGAATACCTTTTTCATCACGTCCAACCGGTGCTGATTAAAGGCGTCGAAGAGCGCACTGTCCATGTGCAGGATTGTGGCAAACAGCTGTTCTCTGGATAATGGCCGGGGACGATCAGAGTGCCGCCGGCTGGCAGAGGAGGGGTCTTCTCGCCTAAGGGGCCACTATCCGACTCCCATTGAAAACCAGAAGTTCCGGCGCCTTTCCAAAAAAATGGGTTTGGGCCAAAGCTTGAGGCCAGCCCATCACCATTGCCAGCTTTTTTTATGAATGTTTACGTCGGCGCTTCCAAATGCTCAATGGAATTGGTCCAGACACTTGTTTGAATGCGCAAGTCTGGATCCTGCCGTTTGCATGACGGCAAGGTTATTTTCTATAAATTACATTCAAAATACCAAAATGAAACGCGCCTGCCTGCTTATCCTGTCCGCTGCCTTCTTCAGCGTATGCGGCCATGGTCAGATCACGCCACAGCCGAGTTCCAGCCAAACAGTCATCCAGGGTTTCGGCTTGGGATTGATCACCCTCACCTACTCAAGACCCAACACAAAGGGCCGGAAGATTTTCGGCGACGTCGAACCCTACGACAAAGTGTGGCGTACGGGCGCCAATTCAGCTACCGTAATAAAATTCACGGACGATGTGATGATGGAAGGAAATAAAGTGCCAGCAGGAGAGTACGGTCTGTTCAGCATACCCGGACGGGATCAATGGACCATCATCTTAAGCAAAAAGCCCAAACAATGGGGAGCGTATAGCTATAGCCAGGCTGATGATTACCTGCGCTTTTCCGTCAAACCAGCAAAATTACAGGCGGCGGTGGAGACCTTTACCCTGCAATTCGAGAACATGTATCCCACCAGCGGCGAGCTGCATCTGCTCTGGCAGAACACCGCTTTGACGATGCACCTGACCTGTGATATCGACGCCACCGTCATGGCACGGATTGACTCCGCGATGAAGACGGATAAAAAGCCCTATTATGAGGCCGTGATCTACTACTGGAATAACAATAAGGACATGAACCAGGCATTGCTGTGGGCCAATCAACTGGAAACCATACCGGGCATGCCGCCGATGGTCGCAAAACTCTGGAAGGCCAGGGTTTTGCTAAAGAAGGGTGATAAAAGCGCCGCCGCGACGACGGCGCAGGAAGGCATAAAGGCCGCCACAGAAGCAAAAAGCGACGAATACATCCGGTTGAATACGGAAGTGGTCGCGGCGGCAGGAAAATAAATAGTGAATAAAAAAGGCTGCTGACCCTATGGGCAGACAAACGGAACTGAAATAGCGGTGCTTTTTTGTACAGCTATTCTGAGATTAAGGGGCGGCGGCTAGCCACGCATTCCCAGCCTCCCGGTGCTTCCGAAATAAGGTGGCTTTGCCTGTAATTTTAATCGATCAAACTTATTTGATCTTGTTAACCTCATCTTTTATTTTCTTCAACATGGTTCTGCCATTTTCATTATTGGGCTTTAAAGCCAGGGATTTTCCATAATCCTTTATCGCAGTTTCTTTGTCACCGGCCTTATAATAAGCTTCTGCAAGACTGTCCCACACGTCCCCGTCGTCCGGATATTGTTCCGTATTTACTTTAAAAATTTCAATGGCTGACCGGGTATCGTTTTTTCCCAACAAATCATACCCCAACTGGTTCATTTCGGCTGTTAGACATACCATTTACAATTTATTTACAAAGGTTACATTTTTATTTACAATCCAAATTCCCTGCGCAAGAAGGTAGCAAAGTAATTTTGCTGAATCAATTTTGTACCCGATTATCCCATTAAATTTATAAAAATGAAAAAATTATTTGTGTTTGTTCCGGCCATCCTCCTGATATTATTTTTGATAAATTCTTTTTTACCAAAAGAAAAGGAAGCGGGGAAGAAAACAATTGTCGTTTTTAAATCTACAGATGGCGGACAAACCTGGCAGGACATCAGCAAAGGGCTGCCAGAAAATTTGCGGGAAGATAGTGTCCGGGGAAATAGCTTCTTTTCAAATGATAAAGGGCTGTTTTTAAGGGTTGGAAACGGACTCTATCACAGTACAGCAAATGCCACAGCTCCTTTTTGGACCAAAGAGATTTTCTCTAACGAAGATAGCAGCATGGCCACCGGTAAGTCCCGGATATTAGCCAACAATTACTGGGGTGTAAATTTGAAAAAAGCAAACGGAACGAGTGTGTGGTCTCCGATATTCGAAAATTTCCGGGAGCCACGGATACGCAGCGTTTTTGAGACTGCCGGAGGTACAGTTTTCATCGGCACCGATAGAGGCTTTTTTAAAACTGATAACAGTGGAAAAACCTGGAAGCATGTTCATGCCGGAGGCTTGGTAGGGAATTTGGCAGAGTCGGATGGCGTACTGCTGGCAACCAGTATGAGAAGGATAATAAGATCGACCGATAATGGCGAAAACTGGGTGCTGGTGATCAGTGATAGCAGTGTGGCTTTCGATGTAAAACCGATCAAAGGTGGATTCGCTGCTATCACTTCTGGTTCAGAGTCGGGTACCAGGCGTTTAAGGACATCCCACGACGGCGGTAAAACCTGGCAGGCCATTGGTGCCGGCCTTGAGGACAAAGCTGTTATTGATTCAATATGGCGGACCTGGAATGATCGCCCTCGTGTGCAAGCCTTCCAGACTTCAATTATCCAGGTTGGTGAAAACTTCTTTTGTGTTCATCCTAGAGGCATTTTCAAATCATCAGACAAAGGGAAAACATGGAAATTATTACTTCCTTCTGTAGAAGGTAAGGTCTTCAATTTATTTGTTTCAGGCAACGTGATCTATGCCATACCCGGCAAGGGTGGATGTTGAAAAATTCCAAACTCCACAAAAGCTTTTAATTTTTTGAAGTTTTTAAAAAATGAAAATGATAAAAGACCTTCCCTTCTATACTCTGCTGTTAATGGGTTTTAGACGTTCTTAGTCTCAATTTTCCCTATCTATAACCCTTTCAAGAGGCAGTGTTGATTCTCCGCTGTTAATAGGAACGTTAGCCCGCCAGGCGCTCCCGAAAAAAGGCGGCTTTGCCGCGGCGCGGGTCTGAGCGCAAGGGCAAAACACTTTTTTTGGGAGACGACTGAGAAGGGCGCCGAAGCGCCGGAAACACGGCCTCCCATTGCCATTCAACGGGCTTTAGTATCTTTAATTGACAGTATCATATAAAACGCCCTCAACTTATGGTCTGGGAAGAAATGCCGGAGATTGCCTTGTATTCGGACGGAGGCGCTGAACCCAATCCGGGACATGGTGGGTTTGGCGTGATCTTATCATACAAGGGTGTGAAGAAGGAATTCAGTCAGGGATTTACCCTGACCACGAACAACCGGATGGAATTGATGGGTGTTATTCATGGTCTTGAGAAATTGAAAACGAGGTCGATTGTTACGGCTTTTACGGATTCGCAATATGTCGTCAATGGAATCGAAAAGGGATGGGCGCAAAAATGGAAGTCAAAAAACTGGTATCGGAATAAAGGCGAAAAGGCGACGAACTTTGATTTATGGGAGAGGCTTTTGCTGCTCATTTCGTCACAGGAGAAAGTTGAGTTCCGCTGGATAAAAGGGCATGCGGGGCATCCTGAAAATGAAAGATGTGACGAGCTGGCGATGTTATCATTGAATGGAAATGGTTTACTGGTTGACGATGGCTACCTATCAGGTATCAAGCAAGCTGTCAAGATCGAGGAAGAGGGGGATCCATGCAGGAAATGCGGAACAAAAGTGGTCAGGAAGCCGACCAAAAAGGGGGCGAGGAAGCCGGGTCAGCTTTATTATTTTGATTATTACCTATTCTGCCCGGGCTGTAAAACCATGTATTTTACGGAGGATGCGAAAAGGGAAAATGAGAACGGCGATTAACTTTATTTTGCCGTCCCTGCGGGCCGGGCTCTCTGCTGTATCTTTTTCCTCGAAAAAGGATGCCGCTGCGATCCCTTCTATGTTGTTTTCAAAATTTTAGGCACAT
>JBEPUT010000103.1:0-4994 GCA_041691395.1 Chitinophagaceae bacterium | reverse complement strand
TACTGTTCATGAGATCTATACCATCCGAATTATAGCGCCACATTCCAACTAATTTGATGTTGTTGATGGTTATGTGCATGCATTCAAAAATCAAGAAGGTCCATACCTGGGGATCCCGTAAAATGATACCGCTTACTGCAACATTATGGCAGTTCACGAGCTCGAGCATGTTGATCGTATCTATGTTCCGCCTGAAAAGAGACCCGTCCAGGATTCCTTCACCCCGCCCAGTCAAATTGCTGATATTTTTTCCGAATATGGCGCCATGAACAACAGCCCCACTGGCAATATAGATTGTCTGATTGCTTTTGGCGAAAATGACGCCAGGGAAGTGCACACCCGGCCCGAAGTATAAATCATCTTTGTTTGATTTACTAAACCGATTTTTCTCAGGGGGATTGGCAAACAAATGCAGGGCTTTATGCCAGCTATTGACCTCCAGCACGATCTGACAAGGCTTAAATATTTTGAAACTGATTTCATTTCCCCTGATTACAGGTTTAATATGCATGGACAAGGGTCTGATGACAACCGTCCTGATATCAGCAGCCGATTTTACAGTAATTGTTTTTTCATGATCAACATCAAAATAAAAGAACGCGGCAATTTCTGTTTGTTCCAATGGCCGGTTATCGGCATCTGCCACATCAATAGGCATGGCGGACACCCTTGCCTGGTAAACGAGCTTCTCTTCTCCATTTGCCTGTAACCGGTAATCGGCAGATTTTTTTCAGCGGTTGTATCCCGGAAAGATTTCAGGAAATGATGATTTTGTGTATTTGCTTTCGAATGCATAAAACAAGCCAGCAGGAATAATGTGGGCAGTGTGATTTTTTTCATCTTCGGTTTTTTTTGATACCATTCTCAAAAACTTTATTTTAGTGCCGCCGGCATTTCCCGGTCTATGTAGAAGGGAAAAGAAGAAACAGGACATGGATACGTACAAAAATCAAAATTCGTATAATGTGTTGACCAACTGCTGCATGAAATAATAAATATCATTTTAACTTTGGGACTATGCTGACGGATTAAGGGCAGGGACCAAAATGTATCCGTGATTATTTGGGTGAAGTTTCGGTATCCTGTTGTGAAGACGAAAGAAACCGGTAAGCGTACAGCTTCGCATGGCGAAGTAAAAATTTGATCCTGATTGTTTTACCAGCCAGTGAGCCGATGGCTGATTTATGGTTCCATGTTACCTGCTTCGATACATAATCACCAGCGGGTAATGTTGCGTCAGACAGGGCATAGCCAGTGAACGGATTACCCCCGGCATCTTCCAGTTCAATCTTAAGGCTGCCACCCGATCCGGTGGAATAATTCAGCTGGAGTTGATTGCCGGTAAACGTGATCAGCTTAGTAACCACTATAGCAGAGTCCTTAGCAGATACCGCTACGAAACCATCGGTCCGGAGTTTGTATCGCACAACACGGCCAGCCTGCTCCAGGTAGCAGGACATTTCATTTTCCGTTATCGGCACAACATTTAAACCCATGCGGCCGGCGAATACAGGCCAGCCCGTTAACGCCGTAAAGAAAAAGCCGGGATCATTCGGAAGGCCCGTAGTGATAAACCGCCTGGACGCAAACGTTCGATCAAGCTTGATTGTACCCGCGCGACAAACCGTAAAACGACTTTCACATCGCGCAACATGCCCGGAATTAATGGAGTCGGGGAAATCTGGATTTGCCACAGAAATATAGTGAGATGGCATACCAACAAAAAACTGGGAAGCCCTGAAATAAGGAGCCATCGCGTGCATATACCACTGCTCTGGCGC
The DNA here is from genome assembly GCA_041691395.1 of Chitinophagaceae bacterium. Lineage (GTDB taxonomy): Bacteria > Bacteroidota > Bacteroidia > Chitinophagales > Chitinophagaceae > Puia. The sequence continues at coordinate 3,213 of JBEPUT010000103.1, read as the reverse complement.
TACTCCTCCCGTGTCCATGAACACGGGCGTGCTCCAGTTGACCAGGTCGCTGGATGTCGTCTTTTTAATCCAGCGATACCAGCCCGTACCCCCATAACTGTCATCCGGAAATTTTAATGGGGAGATCCTGATCCAGCTCCGATATAAACAAACATATCGCTGTTCACTTTCTGACCAGAACGCGGTATTCATACCGTCGTAGTCGACTGGATTTGGGTAATTCTTTTGCCCGTCCGGACTTGAAAATCGCTGGGCCGGAAGGAATGGCGCATCCGCATATTTAGACCAGTGAAGACCATCGGCTGAAACTAAAATGTAAAGACCGTCCGTGTATTGCCCACCATCCGCACCCGTATAGATGGCACCCCCTGCAACTGCTTTGTATTTCTGGGAAGATGGAACTCCGGGCTTGCTATCAATAAACGGCCGGATTAAATGAAAAGGATGTATGTTATCGGGAAGCAGCAAAATATTATTGTCAGTTGATCCATTATAAACGAACTGACCGAGACGGGGTCTTGTCCAGGTAATTCCATCCCTGCTTTCGGCGTAGGCCGTACTTCCGTTGGTTTCGGGACCCACCCGCTGTGATGACATCGGAGCGAAATAATACATCCGGTAAACCCGTCCATCCTTGAGGATCGTGGGCCCCTGTCCGGCCCATGGACCCTCCCATGGTTTTTCCCTGAAATCCAGCGACAGCTCTCCGATCTGCGGTATCTGCAATTCAAGCACCGCTCCGGACATCGTCGCGATCAACTGGGTATCCACGAATAATTCTCTCCGTGATCCCAGGTCAACTATAGGCGGTGCGACCGATTCCACGCTTCGGGTGATGCGTTCGCTTTCCTGTGCCCAAACAGGAGGTTGTAGCAGTATAAGGGAAACACACGACAATAGCCATCTCCTTTTTTTGAAGGTCCGCACAAGGATTGAATGCCTATGGCATCGCGGTTTTAATTGTTGATTCATCGTTTTTATTTAGTGACAGCAGCGACTGAAACTGGCTGACTCGTTCTTGAATGGCTTTGGCATTTCGAACGTACTTGTCACGACATCAATAATAAGAATTAACTGTTTTGATTCTGTCCTGCTCTGCCCTGAAAACATCTACGTTTATTTTTAAATTAAAAGACTTTCTGTCCCTCCTCATATAATGAAACCGTGTAAAAGAAAACCTGCATAGGGTAGAAAATGCACTTACGTTATCAATCTGAGAGGAATCTGCAAAATCAAACAGCGAAAAATATTATTTTGAAATAACTAGCGGGATTATCAATATTTCAAGACCGATAAGGCACAAATTTTCCGACTTCATTTTTACTTTATTGAACTACCGGAAGACTTGAACTTCCCATACACGAAGGAAGTTATCTTAACCAACTGAGGATTTTATTGCACTTCTTAAATTACATTTGCTCATACAAATTCTCAGAACGTAAATTGAGAACAGCAGGCTTAACAGATTATAAACAATTTCAATAAATATTGATGGATAATGTACTTATTCAAAATGGCTTACATGGGGAGCATTTTATTTCATCGGGAAATATAGTAAAGAAGAGAAAAATGTAACTCAAATTTCAGATCCAATTGGACTAATATCTAAATAAACGGCAAGGTCCAGGGCGAGTTGGTTGAGGCTGGAGAAAAGCCTTTCGCATTTAGAACCGAAGATCATTTTCGCGAACTTACCTAACTGAAAAACCGAACAGAAATGAACTTTTCATTTGGTTCCTGATTCAGATTATAACGTTTGCGCCAGTTGCAATAGGTCCCTTCGTGAATGCCGTGCACTGGCGCTATCTTTGCCGAATAAGGATTTGCCGGTCCGGAACTGTTCCCTTACCTTTTGCTTGGCTTTTTCATAATCGAATGGCTCTTGTTTTTCGTCATCAATTTTACTATGTTTATAGTTAAGATTTAACTCTTGACATAGTTCAGTTTATACTCTCATTTGAAGAGCGACGAAAAATATTTCTTGCAGGTAAGAGTATGGGGCAATAATAATAAAGCCTCTTCATGGAGTCCCTGGCTTTTTTTCAAACAGCTTTTTTGAACAAAACTGACAACATACTCATCTGCACATACAAACAAATGTAATTTCTTAATATTGAACAATAATACTTCATGAAAAAAATATCTCTCCAAAGGACAAATTATATTTTTTTATTTTTCGGTCTGATCATTTTACTTGTTCTCATTGAACTTAGTATCCGGGGTCAGGATTACTTAACAACTTTCATTTCTGCATGGCATAGTTCAGATTTTTTAAAAAATAATTTAGTTGCTTACCTGACTTTTATATTTGTTATAAGCCCTTTAATTTTTACTGAACTGCTATTGCCAAATGATGAAATAAGTAAAGATCATAGGAATGGATTCTTATTTTGGATCATTTCAATTCAGTGTAATTATTTTTTCAGCATTTTCGGCCTCTGGATCATTCGCTACTTTAATATAACCCCTCTTTTTAATTTATCTTTTGAATCACTGAAGGTGCATTCATTTTTTAATCCATTATTACTAAACGCATTTTTGATAATATTTACCTTACTCGTTTTTGATTTTTTTTATTATTGGTTCCATAGGGCACAGCATACCTTTTCATTTCTTTGGGAATTTCATAAAACGCATCACTCAATTAAAAATCTTAATGCAATTGTTTCTTATCATCACATTTTTGAGGAATTATTTAGAATTCCATTTATAGTACTGCCTCTTGCTATTTTAATACATATTGATGCGCCGAAATTAGCTATACTTTCCTCTTTCTATGCTGTATATGGTCAATTTATTCACATGAACTCTAAAATAAATTTAGGTCCGTTAAGGTTTATCTTTGCCGATAACTATTACCATAGGATACACCACTCGATTGAAGACCTTCATTATAACAAAAATTATGCGGCCTTTTTTCCTGTTTGGGATATTTTGTTTGGGTCGGTACATTTCCCAAAGAACAACGAATTTCCTAAAGTTGGGTTAGTAGGTCAAGAACAACCCAAAACCTTAAAAGAGTACTTGTTTTACCCAAAGCCATTTAAAAAATTCAAGAAAGCAAGTCCATAAAAAATATAGTTAGTCTTGTTTATAATTTAAAAAAATAAACATAAAAAAAGGAAATTCATTCGGCAATCCGGTTCCACCGGCAGTACTGAGTATCAATATCAATGATGGTCAATTTAATTCGGAATGAACTGATCACACTAC
>JBEPUT010000102.1:0-5123 GCA_041691395.1 Chitinophagaceae bacterium | reverse complement strand
CACATTTTCACATTATAATACTTCCACCACGCTCCCCAGCGGAACACCCAATCCGGTACAGGCATCCCAGCCGGGGGTAGCCGAGTAGCCGCCGATCTTTGCCGTGATGTTGTTGCCCTGGGTAATGTCTTTAAACGCAGCGGTCTGGCTTGCGTAAATTTTTGGATGGATATACCCCACGTTCCTTTTTAATTTTTCGTTGGCAAGGGCAATCAAACCGGCAATCAGCGGCGCAACGGCACTGGTGCCGCCAATAACAGCCCACTGCCCGTCTACCAGGATATTATATCCCGTTGCAGAATCTGCATTGGCAGCTATATCCGGCACTCCCCTCCCCTTACGTTGTTTGGAATTCACGGAAGCGGGCAGCGAAATGGCTTTCTGGTAATCGGGCACAGGAAATACATCGCTGATACCACCGCCGGTTGCCCAGCCATCCTGATCGTTCCAAACCGTTTCGCTGCCGGTAAGCAATTTGGTTCCGCCGCAGGCCAGCGTATAAGGGCTGGCCGCCGGAAAATCAACATGCGCGTTGCCATCGGTCTGACGGTCAGAGGATCCGTTGTCGCCTGCCGCCACCGTTATGGTTACGCCCAGCGCTGCAGCAGATTTGAACACTTCATTAAAATTGGTGATGGCCTGGTCGGTCCACTGATTTTCTGCAGCACCCCAGCTAATAGATATCACGGAAGGTTTATTTTCCGTGTCGTGCACGGCGGTATTGATGGCATCCAGGAATCCTTTATCGGTGTTCGGCGCAAAATAAACGACTATCCTGGCTCCCGGTGCTACGGCACCTGCCACCTCAATATCGAGGGCCACTTCTCCATCCGCCGTATCCGCTGTGGATGGCGCATTGTGTGCCCCATCCACCGATTGCGCCGTAACCGAAGGAAGCGCAATACCAAGTTTTTGAAAATAAACCTGCAGGTCCGAACTGCGATAGCCTCCGCCCAATTCAATTAAGGCAATACACTGCCCGGCACCCGTAACATCTTTGGGGTATTTATAAGTTTTCGCCACCGCATCGGGATTATAAGAAACGGTCGCCGCCTGCGGCTTGATCACATGACCATCCTTATGCAGCATGCAGAACATGGGTCGGGCCTGCTGACGATTATCAAGACCAAAAACGCCGGTGATGATATCTTTTAGTGATTCCGGGATTTTGATGGGACCTGTTCTTCCACGGAAGCTGATTCCGGATGCTGGTAAGAAATTAGACAGATAAACCCCGAAGGCATTGCTGAATTGCTGAACCGTCCCTTTTAAAATAACGGTCCTCTTCGCGGGAGAGGCTTCCACCACCGTCAGATCATGGTATTGGGCAAACTCGCGGACAAGCACTATATCGGCTGCGGACGCCCCGAACCGGCGACTGAATAGCTCCGGGGCGATGGGTTTTTGCTTTTTTCTGCCGATCCCTTTTACATAGTTGTTTATGGCCGTTTTCCTCCGGAGGATAACGCTTACCTCTATCACGTCATTGAAGAGCGCGTTGCCCGTATTGTTTCCCTTCGGAATCTTCCTGGCGCTTCCTGTGAGTTCTACAGCCGGCTTAAATTTTTCAGCGAGCCGATCTGAAGTTTTTTTGGATGAAGACATAACACGTGATTTTAGGTTAATTTGCAGCATGACAAAACCCCTGCGCATCGCCATTCTGGATCTTTATGAAGGCCGCCCTAACGAAGGTATGCGATGCCTGCAACAAATTTTACAGGAATACAGCGAAGCCAATGATTTACCGGTGGCATCCAGGATTTATGATGTCAGAATCCGGGAAGAATTACCCGATCTTTCCCATGATGTTTATTTATCCAGCGGCGGCCCGGGAAGTCCCCTGGAAAGCGAAGGTCTTAGCTGGGATAATAAATACATGGACTGGATGCATGGCCTGGTGAAACATAATATTATTGCCGGCGAATCCGATAAAAAACAGGTTCTATTTATCTGTCATTCCTTCCAACTCGCGTGCCGGTTTTTCAAAACAGGGAAAGTGACCAGGAGAAAATCGACGGCATTCGGTGTTTTTCCCATCCACATGAAACCGGAAGGTAAAAAAGAACCCATATTCCAGGGTTTGCATGATCCGTTCTATGCGGTAGACAGCCGCGACTACCAGGTGATACGGGAAGACCGTTCCGATATGAAAAAGAAGGGCGCCAGCATTCTGGCCATTGAAAAAGAAAGACCTCATGTGCCTCTGGAAAGAGCCATCATGGCCATCCGGTTCAACGAATACATGCTGGGTACCCAGTTCCATCCGGAAGCCGATCCGCTGGGCATGAGCATGTACCTGCAGCGGGAGGACAAAAAGAAGACGGTGATTGAAGGTTACGGAGAAGAAAAATGGAGACAGATGATTTTGAACCTGAACGATCCGGATAAAATCAGGAACACCTACTCGACAGTGATTCCGAATTTCCTGAACATAGCTACCGGCAGGGACTGACCAACAAATGAAAAAGCCATGATCCCTCATTTGCGAAAATCGTACAATGATGCATTCAGCCCTGCGAAATATGCCGCTTTCCTCAATGACCTGAATGCAAAACATCCGGGAAGCATTGACTTCCGGTTAGCGGAAACACCGGTATTTGTGCCGGCATATTTCAGTAAAAAAATGATCAGCGCCTGCGAATCCATAGTGGACCTGATCACGGCGCCATCCTTTATAAAACAAAGTGAAACGGCTATTCCCCCGGACGATTTTGTTCCGGGTCCGGAATCACCCTGTTCCTTTATCGCGTTTGATTTTGGTGTCTGTATGAATGATCAACAGGAACTCGAACCTCAACTCATCGAAATGCAGGGATTTCCCACGCTCTATGCGTTTCAGGCGTATTATCCGGATATCCTCCGCAAACACTTTTCACTACCGCCGGATTACACGCCCTATCTCAACGGATATACCCGTGAAACTTACCTGGAGGAACTGAAAAAAGTGATTCTGGGGAACTCCGCAGTCGAAAATGTTATTTTGCTCGAGATAAAGCCACATCAGCAAAAAACCAGGATTGATTTTTATTGCACCAGGGACTATCTCGGCATCCAGCCGGTATGCATCACCGATCTGATTGCGGAAGGAAAAGCATTGTATTACGTAAATGAACATACGAAAAAGAAAACCCGGATTGACCGAATCTATAACCGGATTATTTTCGATGATCTGCACGCGCAAAGAGACTCTCTGGGCCCGCATGTGTCCATGCAGGAACCGTGGGATGTTCAATGGATCCCGCACCCCAACTGGTTCTATCGCATTTCCAAACATACGCTGCCCTCTATCCGCCATCCCTATGTGCCAAAAACCTTTTTCCTCGACCAGATAAATCAAATCCCTGCCGACCTGGAAAATTATGTACTGAAACCGCTTTTTTCTTTTGCAGGACAGGGGGTGAAAATCGACGTAAAAAAAGATGATATTGTTTCCATCGCTGATCCGCAAAACTGGATCCTGCAGCGGAAAGTAAATTACGCGCCGGTAATTCAAACACCCGGAATGCCGGCAAAAGTGGAGATCCGCGTCATGTACCTGTTGCCCGGAGGAGCAGAAAGACCGACGGCTGCGATCAACCTTGCCAGATTAAGCAAAGGAAAAATGATCGGCGTCCGGTATAATAAGGATCAGGATTGGGTTGGAGGAAGTGTTGCGTTGTTTTCGGAGAACGGTTAGAAATTTGTTGACGGATGACCGTTGACGGACCTCCGGTGCGAACTCGGGATAAAAGATCGGTCAACTATCAACCATCATCGGTCAACCCTTTCTAGCTTCTCTCACTAAGTCCTGCTAAAATATATTCCGAATTCACCCTGGCGATACTGGTCATGGATATTTCCTTAGGACAAACAGCCTCACAAGCCTGCGTATTGGTGCAGCTGCCAAATCCCTCTTTATCCATTTGAGCGATCATGGCCCGTGAACGTGATTTTCTTTCCGGGCCGCCCTGCGGCAGAAGCGCCAGGTGGGCGACTTTTGCGCCAACAAAAAGCATCGGCGAGCTGTTCTTGCAGGCGGCTACACAAGCGCCACAGCCGATGCAGGCTGCCGCAGCAAAAGAAGCATCGGACAAATCCTTCGCTATCGGAAGAGAATTGGCATCCTGGGCATTACCGGTATTCACGGAAATAAATCCGCCGGCCTGAATGATCCGGTCAAATGCGGACCGGTCCACGATAAGGTCCTTGATTACCGGAAAGGCGTTTGCCCGCCAGGGTTCAACCGTGATGGTATCCCCATTTTTATACGCCCGCATGTGGAGCTGGCAGGTTGTATTGGCATGCCAGGGGCCATGTGGCCGTCCGTTGATGTACATGGAACAGGTTCCGCAAATGCCTTCCCGGCAATCGTGATCAAAAGCCACCGGCTCCTGCCCTTCACTGATCAGCTTTTCATTCAGCACGTCCATCATTTCCAGAAAAGACATTTCCGAAGAAATATTTTCTACCTTATAAGTTACGAAACCACCTTTCGTCTGGTTATTTTTTTGTCTCCACACGTTGAGTGTGAGGTTCATGTTGTAGTGATCCATGCGTTAATGCGTTAATGTGTAAATGTGAAAATGTGCTAATGTGTAAATCCATTTCAATTTCAAACTCGTTTTGCTGAAGAGATTATTTTAGATAAGACCCTGATAATTCCTTCCGCATCGCTTCTGTACTTCTCCTCAAATTTATATCCCGCGCTTTTCTCACAAAGGGTTAGCCAATATAAACTTTCACTCGCTTCCTTTGCTGCCAGTTTCATCTTGTGAATAAAATCAGGCCTGCTTTCCGCATGCTGCGCTTCAAAAACATTCGCCCCAATGGAAGTAGCCGACTTTAATAACTGATTCGCCACAACAAACTTTTTCCCTTCATTCAGCTGATCACAATATCTGATCATGGCCAATGAAAAATCTATGGTTTTGTCAACTATGAGGTTTGTCTTTTCTACTGACACGGGGTATGAGATAATTGACCTTGAAAAAATGCCAGCCCTTGGCGCCCGAAGATCTTAACATCAGACAGGCATACTTTTCAAATTAGAACTAAATCAAAGAACTCCATTGCCGATCCGGCAAAATACCACTATTATTACCACCCCTCAGTCATCTGCAAAGAACTCAAGAAAACAAAAAATC
>JBEPUT010000101.1:0-5619 GCA_041691395.1 Chitinophagaceae bacterium | reverse complement strand
AATCTGTACAAATTAGGCGCTCATTTAAGCGACAACCAAAGGGAAACCCAATTGCAATTATTAGAAACCGATCGATTAAAGCGATCTTGGAATTTCATATATTTAAATGGTAACCGGGGCATTAAGAGATTAATGGACAGCGCCTATTACAAAATAGAAATAAATAAATAGGAGGCATCTTTTAACCGTTCACTTTACCATATTCTTCGTCTGTTACCGCTTGTAACCAAGTTACCTGAATATCTTCCTTGTAATTGGTAATGGCAATGTGAACCATCTTACTGGAGGCTGATGCGCCGTGCCAGTGTTCTATATTTTCCGGGATATTTACAACATCGCCTTTTTTTATCAGCCTTGCAAATTTGCCCTTTTCCTGATAAAATCCATTGCCCTCAATCACAATCAATACCTGCCCTTTAGGATGCGTATGCCAGTTTGTCCTTGCTCCAGGTTCAAAAGTTACGCTGCCCGCTGAAAATTCATTGTTTTTGTCTTTAGCCACCAAGGGCGTTAAGTAAGTACTGCCAACAAACCACTCTTTTGGCAATGGCTGTCCTTTGGGGAAAAGTTCTGTTGTTTCCATTTTCATTTCTGTTTTTGTGTTACAACCAATAATGAATATTACCGCTAAAAGGAATTTTTTCATTTTATTTAAAGATTACAATGATTGCACATCGATCACATAACGATAGCGTGCTTTTTTGTCGACCACCTCCTTCCATGCATTATCAATTCCCTTCATAGGTATCTTAATTATTTCCGGTTTGATATTATTAAGGGCGCAAAAGTTAATCATATCCTGTGTTTCACGGATTCCACCTGTGTTTGATCCGGCAATGGCATTTCGAAACATTACAAGACTCATCTGGCCGGTCTCAATATCGTCACTAACCTTTCCTACACCAACACGACAAAATGTTGCATCCCTTTTTAGCAGCGGTATAAAAGGCCTGATATTATGTTTGTAGGGAATAGTGTCCAAAACAAAATCAAATGAATGGCTATAACTACTAAAGTCCGCACCTTCCTTATTGACCACAACGTTTGTCGCACCAAACCGTTTTGCATCTTCTAGCTTATCAGGAGATGTCGTAAAGACAGTTACCTCTGCGCCAAACGCTTTAGCCAGCTTAACGGCCATATGTCCCAAACCACCCATTCCAAGAATAGCCACTTTCATCCCGGTAGTTACTCCCCATCTTCGAAGTGGAGAATAAACTGTAATACCTGCGCACATCAGTGGACCTGCTTCAGAAAGGTCTATTGAATCAGGGATATGAATTACGAAGTCCTCATCAACTACTACAAAAGTAGAATAGCCTCCCTGAGTAATCGATCCATCTCTGTCTTTGGAACCATAAGTTTGTGTATTTCCATTGAGACAATAATTTTCGTGCCCGGCCTCGCATTCTGAACAATGCCTGCAGGAATTAACCATACAGCCGACACCAACCCGCGAGCCGACAACAAATTTACTTGTACTGGCTCCGACAGCAACCACCTCACCGGCAAGTTCATGACCTACAATCTGGGGAAACTGTACTTTTCCCCAGTCCTCATGAATCGTATGAATATCTGAATGGCAAACTCCACAATAGTGCAGTTTGATCGCTACGTCTTTCGGTCCCAAAGCCCTGCGTTCTAAATCCATGAGTTTGAGAGGGCCATTGGGAGTATATGCTGCCATTCCTTTCGAGGGGAATGGGCCTTGACCGATTTCGTTTTTCATAGTTAAATTATTTTTATCATTTTTTTGGGCGGGAGCAAATGGAGAAAGAAACATACTTCCTGCAACCATACCTGCAGTCGATAATGCAGAAGTGCTGAGAAAATCCCTACGCCCAATTTCGTTTTTACCTTTATTTTTTTCCATAATTATGTTTATTTCTGGTTTGTTAATTCATATGTAATGGTTACATCTCCAGAACTCAATGCACCAACAAGACCCATCGTGTTGTCTATATGACCAAGCTTTGTGTAGCCATAAGTTGTCGAAAAGGTTTTATAGAAAAGGACCAGTGTATTTGAACCATATAGCATCAAATCACCTGCCTGTATGGTTCCTGGGTTTGACGCATTGGCCGGTAAATTATTTGACAGATCAAAATATTTCTCATTTCCGTTTAATTCAGTCATGTTAACCGTCATTGGTAATAGGGATCTGAATGCCGTTACAGATGCGTTATCATAAAATGCAGCAATGAAAATATTATTGCCTATTGTTATTTTAAGTTTCATACTGTCTGTATATAAAGTATTATTTTGGTTAACCGTAGAATCGTTTTCTATATGTTTAGCGCAAGCAAAAATTTGTAAACAGATTAAACACATTGCAAATGCAGATATGATTTTCATTTTCACAGAATTTAGACTAGATATTTTTGATAAACTTTGCTGGTATTCCGCCGACTATGGTATTTGCAGGAACATCTGCAGTTACTACTGCACCGGCCGCTACGACCGCGTTTTCACCAACGGTTACGCCGGGCAGTATCGTTGCAGCCGCTCCAATCCAGGCATTGCGCTGAATAACGATTGGTTTTGAAACGAGCGCTCTTCTATTAACCGGATCTAACGGATGATTTTCTGTTATGAGATTGACTTTGGGGCCTATTAACACATTGTCATCTATGGTAATACCGCCCATATCCAGGAATGAGCAGGCGTGATTGATGAATACGTTATTGCCTATTTTGATAAACTGCCCAAAATTGGTGTAAAATGGAATGAATACGGTTGTGGTTTCATCTATTACAGACCCGGTGATTTCGGTAAGACGTTTTCGAATCTGGTCAGAATCTGTTGAAGAGTTGAGTTGTATGGAAAGCCGTAATGTGCGATCAACAACTTCCTGGACCTTTGGATATTCAGCGTCGTCCAATCGTATCGCCTCACCTGCTTTCAATCGCTCGAAAATGTCCCATTTTTGGCTGTCTGCGATTTTCTGCCCTTCCATAGTATCCATTCTGATTGATGTTGATAATAGATATCAAAGGTATTTCAGGCTTTGGTCCTACAATAACGATTATCAAACCATTCATTAAGAAATTCAAACAGGTTGCGCCCGCAAAGCCGTTGGATTGGTCCCTGTCATCTTTTTAAAGAAATTATTGAAGTAGGTGGGGTATTCAAAACCAAGCGAATAAGCCACATCTGCTATATTCCAGTCGGTATGTTGTAGCAATGCCTTGGCTTCCCTAATAATCCTTTCAGTAATATGTGTTGTGGTGGGTTTTCCGGTCACTTCCTTTACCGCACGATTTAGATGGTTTACGTGAATTGACAAAGTGTTTGCATAGTCCTGTGCATTTTTTAAACGCAAAGGATGTTTCGTGCTTTCAATAGGGAATTGTCTTTCCATCGTTTCGAGAAATACATTGGTAATACGGGAAGCTGCGTTTTTGTGCTTGTCATAATTTTCCGAAGGCTGCAGTTTCATCGCCTCATGAATAATCAGGTTGATATAGTTACGGATCAGGTCGTCTTTATAAATATAATCAGTACATTGTTCATCGATCATTTTAGTGAAGATGGTATTGAGAAACTCCCTCTGATTTTCATTTATTTTTAAAATAGGCGTCCCCCCGATTCTAAATAATGGTGATTGTTGCAGGCTTTCGGTCCGATCAGATAGCTTCAAAAAATCCTCTGAAAATAGACAGGTATAGCCTACATAACTTGTTGAAACAGTCTCCCAGGAATACGGTATATGAGGGTTACCAAAAAACAAGACAGTGCCGTCTGCCTCAAAACTTCTGTCAGCATAGTGAATAATACTTTTCCCTGTGGTTAGACAAATTTTATAAAAATCCTTTCTGCTATATATACGTGTTGCATTGCCATCGCTCTCAATCTGGAAAACGTTAAACCCTTTCAGTTTTAGGTCTCTATTAAAATCCGAAACAGATCGTACGAGTTTGCTTTGCATATCACAAAATTAAGAAAATCAAACAAATTTGTAGATATCTGCATTAATTTAATTAGGGTTAATGAATATCTCCGTTTACAAGACCAGTCGAGATCATGAAAAATATTTGTATCCAAATACTAGCTTAGATATAATTTATTTAGAATCAGTTTTTATAGGATTTGGATTTTATCTTTCTCCTGAGGCTGGTCGTTATATGGCTATCTCCCCTCTATGCTGCCAGATTTCGCGGATCCTTTGACCTGCCTGTTCTGGCGCAATCTTGATGTAACGGTAAAAGTCCTTCATGCTTTTGTGACCAGATATCTTCATTATTAACTCCACCGGCGTTCCTGCCAAAAATTCATTTGTGCAAAATGATCGCCTACAGGTATGAGAGGTTATCCAGGCATATTTTGGTTTAGTCTCAAATACCTCTTTGTTGCCCTTCATACAGGAATGTTTAATTGAAAAACAAAGGCCTGCCAGTCGCCCGATTTCTTTTATATAGCAGTTGAATTCCGGATTGGATGTTTTAGGAACACTATCTGAAAATAAACGTTCAAATATCTCTGACGCTTCATTTCTTAATGGAATAACAACCCAGTGTTTAGTCTTTCCCTGCTTTTTATATAACATATTGTCACGAAGATCTTCAAATCATAATTTGGAAAAATCTGAAAATCGCAGTCCGGTTAAGCACCCAAAGACAAACAGATCACGATGCATTTTTAAATGCGGATAACTGGCCAGGTCAAGTTCTGAGACCGTTTTGATTTCTTCAGAAGAAAGGTAGATAGCATCCGAATCTTCTTCCTGAATTTTAAATCCGGTAAGATCCAATGTTGGAATTAATTTCTTGGCCTGTCTGTTCTTTAGAAAAATAACCAGTTGCTTAATATTTTTTCCGATCGAATTTACTTTAAGGCCTTTGATAGATTCTATTTTCCTAAATTGAATGTGATCGTAGGTCAGATAATGAACATATTCTTCATAAAATGACAAATCAATTTGATCAAACCCGATTTTTCTCTTTCTATGGTCTTGGAATTTCTCAAGAATGACTTTCATATTTCTCAATACATCCATTGTTCCCCGAGAAACCGTACTTTCTTTTGATTTTAGGTACTGGTCAAATTGAAAAAAGAAATCATGATTTACCTTCTCAACCTTTTTCGATCCGATTTTTACCTCGATTTTTGACTTTCCTATTCCGAGAAGGCTAATATCAAAATCCGGCGAAAATGTTTGTTTGACAAAATTTACGGGGTCTAGATTACCTAATCTGATCGCAAATTTTATAATATCCTCCGCCATTCTAAATAGTCTGTGAATTTCCAGGTTGATATTTTTAGCTATCCCATATTCTGCCGGGAGATCATCCGTTACCCGGTTAAGTTTTCTGTTCCAAAATTTCGGAGGAATGGCAATTTCAGTATTCAGTAAAGTCTTCCGCTCTGGACTTTGGCAATACTGTAAGAAGATAATACAGGTACCATTCTGGCGCATTTTTGCAACAGGGCAAATTGGTTTGATTGGGAGTAACATAATTCGTCGAATTTTAGTCGAGTTAACTATTGTTACCCTTTATAAAGGTACGTCGCTGGCCAACATTTAAATGTTATAGAATATTGAAATACAGCTACTTAAAGGTAAAATTAAGGAAGGTTAGAGAAGGAAAATTAGTCGATTTAAAAAGCCGTCCGGTCCGC
>JBEPUT010000100.1:0-6054 GCA_041691395.1 Chitinophagaceae bacterium | reverse complement strand
TCTATTCAGGATCTTTTGAGAGGAATTGATTGCGAAACGGAGATTAGCTTCTTGTTACACCCCAAACCCGTATTTCCTTTTAAGGCTTTCAATTTAATTGTGAGTGTAAAATCTGGGGTATAAGACGTACCCACGTAATAAACACTCCTACAGCGCAAGATTATGTGCGGAGCCTTCGGAGGCCTTACGATACAATTCCCGATCCTCCCCTCGTTGGGTCAGCACCCCAAAAGATTAACCCTCAAAATTTTATTTCTGCAAAAATCTAAAAAAATTTTGCACAACCAAACGGTTGTATTTATATTTGACAACCAAATGGTTGTATTATGAAAGAAAGAAGAGATGTTTTCCAGGCAATAGCAGATCCAACAAGAAGGATAATTATTCAGAAGCTGTCGCTGGGACCGCTAAATCTTGCTGGAATTATAAAAGATTTTGGCATTAGCAGACAGGCCATTGCCAAACACGTTAAAGTGCTTGATGAATGCGGCATGATCACAGTCACGCAAAAAGGGCGGGAACAAATTTGCGAAGCCCGTCTTAACCAACTGGATGAGGTTATTGATTGGGTGGCCGAATCCTGGAAGTTGTGGAACCAACGTTTTGAGAAATTAGATAAATTCCTTGATTCTACTTTATCAGAGTAGAACTAACTATCCTTCGAAAAAACTAAGAACATCAATAAATCAAAAAGGAACAAAATGGAAAATCGTGTCAGTAATAATGAAGTTTTCATAGAACAAACCTTTAACGCAAGTCCTGAAAAGGTTTTTAGTGCGTGGACGGACCCGGAGAAATTAGTGAAATGGTACGCTCCGGATGGTTGCACCGTTCATTTCAAAAAAATTAGAATTGAAGCAGGCGGCCAATTCCACTCGTGTATTTCTAATCCCCAATTCGGAGACTGTTGGTGCATAGGTGAATACAAAGAAGTTGTGCCTAACTCAAAAATTGTATTTACCATGATTAATGCAGATGAAAACGGCAATCCGATAAGCCCGGCTGAAACTGGAATGGACCCTGATTGGCCAGGACAAACGCTTGTTACCGTGACATTCGTAGAAGAAAACGGAAAAACCAAATTGCAACTACGACAAACAGTCTCTCAGGAATTGGCTAAAAAAACAGGTGCATACCCAAGCTGGCTACAAATGTTGAACAATATGCGAACATTATTTATTCAAAACTAACTAATATATGAAAAGGACAATCATATATGCTGTTTTAGCATTTCTGATATCATCATCGTTCAGGCACTTAAACCAATCAGAAGAAAACAGTATTCAAATTAAGGCGATTGAAAAGGATACATTGATTTCCAAAAAGGGGTATTCGGAAGTAAACGGAATTAAAATGTATTATGAGATTTATGGACAAGGCAAGCCACTTGTTTTGATTCATGGTGGTGGCTCGACCATCCAAACAACATTTGGAAGGGTCATTCCAATGCTTGCCAAAAGATATAAAGTCATTGCCATGGACTTGCAGGCACACGGACGTACAAGCGACAGAGATGCACCGGAATCATTCATGCAGGATGCAGATGATGTTGTAACCCTTCTAAAAAATATTCATATTAGCAATGCAGATTTTTTTGGTTTCAGTAACGGTGGAACAACGACAGTCCAAATTGCCATTCACCACCCTGAAGTAGTCGATAAAATCATTTTGGGGTCTGCGCTTTGTAAACGTAACGGAGTTCCTGTACAGTTTTGGGATTTCATGAAACAAGCGCAGTTAGCGAATATGCCCAAACAGCTAAAAGAAGCCTATTTAAAAGTTTCTGACAACCCTAAAGGGCTACAAACAATGCATGATAAGGATGCAGAAAGAATGGTCAATTTTAAAGATATTCCTGACGAACAAATCAAATCCATCAAAGCACCAACTTTAATCATCATTGGCGACAGAGATGTAATTACACCTGAACATGCTATCGAAATGCACCGATTCATCAGCAACTCGGAACTGGCAATCATCCCAGGCGTACACGGTGAATATATTGGGGAAATCACAACGCTGGAATCTGATTCTAAAGAAGCAAATTTTGTTATCCCAATGATCGAAAGCTTCCTTGATAAATCGGAAAAAAGGCAATGACAAAACGCTTTTGGATTAAGGAATCCACCCTGGATGCCTTGTTTGATGGTACCCATGTTTTTGAAATTTCAGTTTTTATAAAATCGGATTACTGTGTAAATGAAGGGTTTATGCATGCTCCCTACCGCAGGATCTGAGTATATACCCCAAATATGGGGTCATCAAAAAAGGATTTTTCGGAGTTTCATCGGAGTGCTAAAAAATATTTTTTGAAAAAGGGGGGATTTTTCTGTTTTTACCCGGCCTCTCGTTTCCGATGCCGGCCAGGGTTCCGTCAGGGCCCGGCTAGGGCCCCGCTAGGGCGTTTTCAGGGGCGCCGGAGGGAATTCCCCCTATAGCGCTCCAACAAGGACCCTGGAAAAACCCTATCCGAACCCTCTCTGGTCCCTCTCTGGTCTCTCTCTGATCTCTCTCTGATCCCTCTCCCATCCCTTTTCCAAAATCCGGGGAATTCTCAAAAAAAATCAGGATTTATTTTTTAGCACTCCGATGAAGCTCCGAAAAACCGGGTTTTCGCAAGCCCATATTTGCAACATGATCGCCATGGGTTGGGTTTTACATGAGCCTCCTATGAAAACCCTCTCCCGTTCAAAACGGGAGAAAAAATCCAGACCTGTAAGTCTGGTGGTCCCTTCTCCTGGTCACGCACAGGAGAGGGACTTTTTAGGATGACCTTATTAAAATGTTATATGGAACCGGAGCTTATCAGGACATATTATACCGAGGGAACAAATGGAAGGATCTTTCTATGGGACTCCGAAGCCGCGGCGCAGGGGGGTAAAGACCGTTTGATGATGTACAGCATCGAACTACCCTGGAGGAACATCCGCGCAGGGGTTTCCTGCATACCCGAAGGAAGATATGAGTTGACAGCATGCAAGGGAATGCCAAAAATTAATCCTGCATTTATTCTGTTTTTAAACTTCTTACCGGGTTGGCGGCCGCCCTACTTACGCTAATATTTCAGAAACCCGGAAACATATTTTCTATTCCCCGTCATTTCAGCACGCTACAGCGTTTCCACGGACAGCGATTCAATGAAAAATGGAACAAAAAAGTTTATTGAGCTGGATTATCATCAGCAGCACAACAGAAACCTCAGCCATTTCAAAGACGCGTCGCAGGATGGTCTGAAATCCTTTTTCAAACCTTCGGCGACTATCCGTTTTCGCGGTTCACATAGCGAAAGGGCCCGCATATGTCGGTTCAGCCAATGTACCCACTGCTGTAATTTTTGGAGAGAACTATGCCTGGAACTCCAATCTTACCTCTCCCGGCCAATTTGATTTTATTTATTTTTTCACCGCCTTTCAGCTGGCCAAACAGTGGTGGACATTTCAGGTTGGTCCCAATCATCCCCGCCCCATGCAGGGAGTGATGACCTCTATCGAATCCTTAAAGAACGGGCTCCCGATCTACAACCTGGCGACTATAAAAACCCTCATCCGTAATATTCGCAAACCAGCGATTATTTGGGTAAGTTTGAAGCAAAATATCCATATGGATCAGCTTCTCTTAGGAATCGGCACGCGACTCCAACATTCGCAGCACGGTCCGGGTGTCATCATCGCTGTTAAATACGCTACGTACCTTGTCTCCTTTATTCATGTTGGAGTGAAAGAAATAGATAAAAGCGATTCACTCCTCGATGAAATTATTCCCGAAAATGTCAGCGCTGAAATCGAGACACAATCAGGCATTGAAAAATCTATTTTGAAAATCCTGCAATGGTGGGGCGGCATCTCCGAGATCGTACCGCTTGGTGAAAAATGGAACAAAGGGACTATGCTTTTGCAGCCTTTCGACAAAAATCTTAAGCCAAAGGAAATTCCAATCGGCGATTTCTTCCACAAGATCGTATTGCTCCGGGACAGACTCCGGGTCCTGGAACAAAACATCAATGGCAGCAAAAATCTTAGTGACGAAGAAAAGGTGAATATTCAACAATATATCACCAGATGCTATGGGTCGCTAACCACGTTCAATGTATTGTTTAGAAATAAAGAACAATGGTTCGTTGGTGAGAAGGGTGCGTCTTCAGACCAGGCGTAGGTCACCGTGCAGAATTCAAGATCAACATTTCAATGCCATTCCGGTGAGTAAATCCCAAAGGTTTCCGTATAAGTCTTCAAAAACTGCAACTAAGCCATAATTTTCTTCTGTTGGCGGTCTTACAAAATTTATATTTCTATCAAGCATTTTATTAAAGTTTCTCCAAAAGTCGTCGGTGAATAAAAACATAAAAACCCTTCCTCCTGTGTGATTTCCGATACTTGCCATTTGTTTGTTATTAGCCGCTTTAGCAAGTAAAAGACAGCATTCTTTTGCGCCCGTTGGAGCAATCAAAACCCATCTTTTATTTTCGGATAACTTAGTATCTTCGAATAGTTGAAAATCTAATTTACGATATCTGTGATTGGATAGTGAACAAAGAATTGAACCAGCTGATATATAGCAAAATCGAAGAAAAATGCCGCCCAAGTGCCGGGAGTATTCAGGTTAAGCAGGAATGAGCACCTCTCTCAAAAAGCGATCGCTAATCACCTGAACATATTAGAAAATACTGTTGAACTGCATATTCGTAAGGCGTTGCGCATGTTGCGTACCGTTATAGACGACTACAACTAGTATAGCGGCATAACGGGCAGCAGCGAAATATTTTGGGGCAAAGTGTTATCGTCATGGGTATTGTATATTTTTTGATTGAATGTCAAAAATTTAACGCCAACCTAATCCGGGTGCAACATGTTCTAAAATAGAAGACAGCACATGCACATTGTAATCAACGCCTAATGTATTAGGTATCGTCAAAAGGAGCGTATCAGCTTCCTGAATTGCTTCGTCCTCAGCCAATTCCTTTATGAGTTGATCTGGTTCCGCAGCATAGCTTCTTCCGAAAATGGCGCGTTTGCCTTGTTCAATCATTCCGATTTTATCAACCCGATTGGCTTCCTGCCCAAATAAATAGTCGTCCTGATCGTTTACTAATGCGAAAATAGACCGGCTCACAGACACCCTCGGTTCGCGCTGGTGACCCGCTTTTTTCCACGCTTTTTTGTACAACCTAATCTGCTCGGCTTGCTGTACATGGAAAGGCTTACCACTTTCATCGTATTTTAGGGTAGAACTTTGAAGGTACATTCCGTTTTCGGCCGCCCAAACAGCTGTAGCATTTGAAGCGGCACCCCACCAAATACGTTCCCGCAATCCTTCCGAGTATGGTTCCAAACGCATCAAGCCTGGTGGATTCGGAAACATTGGGTTCGGATTAGGCTGGGCAAATCCAACACCTTTTAGTTTATCCAGGAATTCCAACGCTTTGCGTCGTCCCATATCTGCGTCGGTTTCTCCTTCGGTCAGTTCATATCCAAAATAGCGCCACCCATCGATTACCTGTTCTGGTGAACCTCTGCTAATTCCCAACTGCAACCGCCCCTCCGAAATTAAGTCAGCAGCTCCGGCATCTTCCACCATATACAGTGGATTTTCATAACGCATATCAATTACACCGGTCCCAATCTCCATTTTGCTTGTTTTGGCACCGATAGCCGAAAGCAAAGGAAATGGAGATGCTAACTGAGCCGCAAAATGATGTACCCTAAAATAGGCACCGTCTAAACCAATTTCTTCGGCAGCAACAGCCAAATCAATCGACTGAAGCAACGTGTCCCCTGCTGTACGGGTTTTATAAGCAGGATGGTCAGACCAATGCCCAAACGATAAAAATCCTATTTTCTTCATAAATCTTTTATTAAGTTCTTACTTTCTCAGATTAATCATAGCCTATTTGTGTGGGCTTCCCCGAAGTTCGGTCAGAGGGATTAGAGTTAACAAAAAAAGCTTGTTAACTTTAAATTTTAAAGGTCATGAAAAAAGGAAAATTCACAGATCATCAGATTGTATCGGCCGTAAAAAAACAAGAGGCCGGAATAGCGGTACCGGCAAACGGCGAAC
>JBEPUT010000099.1:0-6124 GCA_041691395.1 Chitinophagaceae bacterium | reverse complement strand
TTTAAAAATGGAAAAATACTGTTGTTCCGCGATGACTGTTGCAGGCAACCTGGAGCCAACTATAGAGTTATCAAATTGCCTTAGAGGCTTGCTGTCATGAGGGATGGATATTTTTCCTCCGTAATATTGGAATCCAGCCACCGCTTCAATTCCAGTCAACTCCCGCCTTATCGCAGCGGGAGCGGGCAACGGAGCAGTCTGAAAAAAAGACTTATTCCCATTGCCTTCCTGAATTCCTATGGCCACGTGATAGATTCGTTCCTTGTCTGGATGAAATGTGTCAAAACTAAATTCAAAATTGGTAATGAGGAACAGCGTGATACAGGCACAAATTCCCAAAGCCAGGCCGATCACGTTTATTGCACTATAAGCCTTATTGCGGGATATACTAAGCCAGGCGACTTTGAAATAATTTTTGAACATCGTTGCCTTTTTTGATGAATACAATACCTAAAAACATACCGGATATTATGTAATTGGTAATCAATAGTCTATTTCTGATCAGATTGCTGAACTGTTCGTAAATGATACATTGCGTGTCCGTTTGCAGATTTTTTTTGTGCAAAGTATAATTTCACCCATGAATGGAAAAACGACAGTTGTAATCTGACCTTTTGCTCTGATAAAGAATTTATTAAATTTAACTCCTCATCTACTTTCCATCTATGCCATTTTTTTATGCCGACTTTACATCCCGGGTAACAATTATCGAAAGCGTTGAAAGAATCGCTGATAAAATATCCAAAAACGTCCTTCTAAAGTTTAATGACGCCCTTTACTATATTATGGACTTCGAATTTTATATTTATTCTAAAGAGTCGAAGTTTTCTGATCGGCAAACCTATAAAAACGATCTTCAACTACAGGATAGCAAGCTTTACGTCCATGCGTCAGGCGTAGATATCAGCTTTGGGGACGGAGAAAATCATGCTGGTATCCTGCTGAGAAGCGTAATAAAATCCTAGCTGGGACCAAAGCAGGAAAGGCAGTTCAAACAATTTAACGGCCCTCAGCTGATTGCAACGGAACTATTCTCCAATCTGCATTCTTTGACTAGTAGGCAAAAAACAAATTTGAGATGATCGATACAGCCCATTCCCAGCTAAGCTCCCCCTTTCCACCCCTCATAAAACTAATCAGCACAAAGGGGGCCGGTCTAACACAAAAGTTGAAGGATGATGCTTGCAATACTTATTTAAATCAACCGCTTCGATACATCACAATACTTAATTCTCTCCCTGATCTCAAACCGTCCATCAAAGGAATTGAAAGCATTCTAAAGAAAAAAATCGCCGAGGGAATGCCGCTGGACGTGGCCAACGACATTTTAGGCTATAAGAGAAATCTCAAGCGATAACGGATAAAGAAACTGAACAAATTACATTTAATCTGCCCCTACAAACTTAAATTCTATTGAGTATCTTTTCAAAGCGAGCGAAGGCACAACACGAGCAGCAGCTTTCGTTCGATATTCAAAATCATGCGCGATCAAAATTCCTTTTATTTTTCTGCCGGACTCTTCGGAACTCAAGTCGCCCATATATCCCAAAATTTGGCCAATAGCGCGGCTGTCTGCAGTACCGGCCTTTAATTCAACAACCACAATTGCTTCATTGTCTTCACATGTAATATCAATAAACCCGGAATTTACTGCTCGCTCTGCACCATCGTCGATTATCTTAAAGGATGGATCAAGGGATTCAATATTTTGTCTCAAAGCCGCTTGCATATCTCGCTCGAGCGAAAAACGCTGTTGCTTTTGTTCGATTATACCTTCTGTAAGAAATGGTCCGGAGCTTTCTAGGGTTCCTCCGTTCTTGAAAAGAGGGTTTTGAAAATCCTTTTCATTTAAAAATTTCTGATAGCGAACTACTGCATTCTTATATGATTGAAGATTGTTTCTGATATTTCCGTCAAACTTAATTCTTGATGGATTAGGTCTATCTCTTTTTTCATCACTAGCTGAATATTGAAGATCATTAATAACATCCTGATATGTACCATTTTTAAATCTATCGTCGAGATCACCATAACTTTCTTCAACTTTTTTTACACGATGAAGCTGTGCCGCTTGGGTATTTTCGGCATATTTTTGTTCAACTAACCAATTTGGATAATCTTGGCGCATATTACAAATTTTGGGTTGCATTCACCATATATTAATGATGCAATAAGTTAAGCGGAATCGAATATAAAGAAACTGCCACAAAGTGACTACACTATTAGCTTGCCCACCAGTATTCTTTTGCGATTTTATCCTCTGATCAGAGCTCCAATATGTTCTCAGAAAATAATATCTCCAACCGTTGCACAAGCATGATTTTATACAGGTTGAATTTGTATTCCCTACCGGCATTTGCAACCGTTTTCATTAATTGCTGCAGGGCCTTTAGCTACCGAGCGACGATCTGCTCAAAAATCCGTTTGCTTACCTGAAAGACTGTGCCATGCCGGGTCCCTTTGGGGAACGTCAGCTTATCTGAAATGTCGGTCCAGTGCTTCAGATCTGAAGATACCACGGCTCCCATCTTATCGTTCGTGTATTGATCGAAATAAACGATCCACCGGGTATTCCGGTGAAGAGCAGTGGGCCCTTCTGCCCAGTATCTTCCTGTTATGGGTGCCGATGGCGCGCCGTAACCGTAGGTGAGATGACGGCTAAAGGATATGCGTATGTTCTTTTTAGCCACAGGTTTCAGCGTTTCATCTTTAAAGAACATGATGTACCGGCCGGCAGACTGCTGAATGCTGGCATCAATTACGGAAAAACCGGGATCATATAATAGTTTCGCCGGGGTGAAAGCCAAAAAATCTTTTGTGAGAGAATAATAGATCCGGTGATTATATTTATCCTCTCCGCTGGTGTCAGTTTCGGGAAACCTGCCGGGAATGGTTGTCGCCCAGTATATCATATATTCACCCGAAGCATGATCATAAAAGACTTCGGGAGCCCAGCAGTTTCTTGCACCCTTCACCTGCTTCATCATGGGTATATATTTTTCCTCAGACCAGTGTATAAGATCTTTGGACCAGGCATATCCTATTCCTGTATCATGCCAGCCAACGGTGTATATCAAACGGAATATTCCATCCGGGCCCTGTATGATGCAGGGATCGCGGATAAGATGTTCATCTCCAACCGTGGGCGCCAGAAAACTGCTGTCGTGTTTTAATGCCGTCCAGTGAAGGTCGTCTTTGCTATAGGCCAGATGTAATCCATCCTCCCCATTATCTTTAAAATAGCAAAAAAGCCGGACCATATTATTTGCAGTGTCCTGCCCGCGAACGAAAATTACCGCTGTCAGTAATAATATGCCAATAACTAATCTTTTCATAAACTGAATATGAGGACACGTTAGCCTCCAGCTGTCTGAATCTTCTACAAAAGAACAACTCAGAAGGTTTAACCGTGCTAACTTTGGATTTCCGACAAAAATAAAAGGAATTAAATATGGAAATCAAAAGAATTGGTTCACAACCTTCCGGCATGGGGCCAGCGGATTGGTTCACCGGCGCGGTTCGTATAGACCCGTTGTTCCAGACGGACCCTCCGGCACGGGTTGCCGGTGCCAGTGTAACCTTTGAACCGGGTGCCCGAACCTGCTGGCATACCCATCCGCTGGGTCAGACACTCCTGGTTACTGCCGGCAGCGGGTGGGCTCAGCGGGAAGGCGGTCCCGTTGAAGAGATCCGTCCGGGCGATGTGGTTTGGTTTGCACCGGGCGAAAAGCATTGGCACGGCGCTGCCCCCACCACGGCCCTGACTCATATCGCCATCCACGAACAGCTCAACGGGAAAGCCGTTGAATGGATGGAAAAAGTTTCTGACGACCAGTATCACCGGTGATCCATAAATCCGGTATTATTTTTTGCCATTTATTGATTATGATTTACTTTAACGTTTTAGTTTAACGTTAAAGTAGGACCATTGTCCGGGGAAAGCCCTGAAAACCGAAAGCATCATGCTCCTGTCGCCTGCCATTTTATACAAGCATTGTTATGGCCGATATGCCATCCCCGCCGTGAATGTGTTTACCATGGAACAGGTGCTTGGATTGTTTGCTTCCTCACAAAAAGCAAGGGCACCGGTTATAGTCCAGCTCACTCCCGTCGCACGCAACTATGCCGGTCCCGCCATGCTGATGGCGATGATCAAAGCCGCAGCCGAAATTTACCCCGACGCCGTATATGCCATCCACCTCGATCATGGGGATGAGAAGAATGCTTTTGATGCCATCGACAACGGATATGTTTCCGTAATGATCGACGCCTCCCACGATCCCTTTCCCGAGAACATTGCCCGCACCAAGCGGGTTGTTGAGAAGGCGCATGCCAGGAACGTTGTGGTGGAGGCTGAACTGGGCGTGCTCAGCGGCGTGGAGGATGATATGAGCGTGGATGAGAAAGATGCCCTGTACACCAATCCCAAACAGGCAAAGGAATTTGTGCAGCAGACCGGTTGCGACAGCCTGGCCATTGCCATCGGAACCAGTCACGGTGCTTATAAATTCAGTGGCGGCCAGGGCCTGCAGTTTCATATTCTTTCATTGATCCAGGCCGCATTGCCCGGTTTCCCTCTGGTGCTGCATGGCAGCTCCCAGGTGGATAAGGATGAAGTGGATTTGATCAACAGCCTTGGGGGCAATCTTAAAAACAGTGCATCCGGAGTAACCGATGCTGAAGTACAGAAGGCCATTGGCTTTGGAATCTGCAAAGTGAATATAGCCACGGATTTGAGGTTGTTGTGGACAAGAGTGCACCGCGAGTTTTTTGCCCATTCACCGGAATTGTTCGACCCGGTTGTACCGGGAAGAAAATATATGGAAGCCTATCAGGATTTCATGTGTAAACGCTTTGAGGTGTTGGGCGCCACGGGCAAGGCCGTTGAATTCACAGGAGTCCGATGAACCGCGCTGGATCGTGCCCATCATGCTATAAAAAAATTTAACCATGCACAAGAGTAAAAAATATCCGCTGGTGAGTGAAGGGGTTGCCGGATTTGGGGTGTATCAGCGGGTGCTGGCCAAAGAGGCCGGCTGGCAACACCTGAATATGGAAGCGAGATTGATGAAGTCCGGCGAATCCTGGCAGGGAGAAACGGGCGAATATGAGTGGGGCATTATTTTATTGAGCGGCAATTATAAAGTGGTTACGGATAAAGGAAGTTGGGAAACGGTGAATGGCCGAACCAGCGTGTTCAATGGCATTGCCCATACGCTGTACTTGCCGCGCCACACATCATTTACACTCACTGCGATCAGCCCCGTACTGGACATTGCTTATGCATGGGTGGCCAGCACCAGGGATTTCCCCGCGAGGTTTAAGAAACCCGAAGAGGCACCCATAGAAATACGCGGCGGCGATAATGCCACCAGGCAGATCAACGGCCTCATTGAACCCGGCTTTGCCTGTGAGAAAATAGTGGCCGTGGAAGTGTATACGCCTTCCGGCAACTGGAGTTCTTTCCCCGCCCATAAACACGATCAACGAAAAACCGATGCTACCGGCAATCTCCTGGAGGCCTGCCTCGAGGAGATTTATTTCTATAAGATTGACAAGCCCGAAGGGCATGCTATTCAGCAGGTGTATACTGACGACCGCAGCCTGGATGAAGTGATGAAAGTAAAAACAAACGATGCTGTGCTGGTACCGAAAGGGTATCACCCCGTGGTTGCTGAGCATGGCTTTAATTGTTACTACCTCAACTTCCTGGCCGGCAGCGACCAGTCGCTCGCCAACACGCCGGATCCAAACCATGTATGGATTTTCGATTCCTGGAAAGGAAAAGATCCGCGGATCCCCATGGTGACGGCGGAGATGAACAACCGCATTTCATAAATTATTTCAATAACGCATCGTAAATGGATATTCTTACCATCGGACGCTCTTCCATCGATTTGTATTCGCAAAATATCGGTGCGGATTTTGTGGACATCAAGGGCTTTAATGCCTTTGTGGGCGGCTCACCGCTGAATATCGCGGTGGCCGCGCAGCGCCTCGGATTGCAGGCTGCTTTATTAACTGCCGTGGGGAATGACAAGACGGGAGATTTTATTCTTCACTTCCTCAACAGGGAGAAAGTGAACACGTCTTTTATTCCGCGCATCGATGGGGCAAGAACCAG
>JBEPUT010000098.1:0-6493 GCA_041691395.1 Chitinophagaceae bacterium | reverse complement strand
CCAAATCTTCCTCATTTCATGCGCAACGACGATAAATATTACCGGGACGATCCAGCACTTAAAATTAGAGCCACCGTAATTCATAAATTTCATAATACATTTTCAGGGCATTCACCTCTGAATTGCCACCTTTGAAGTTTAAACTATTATTCATTGTTATCGTGATATCTTTTACTTGGGCAAATCATAATTAACCATCCAATTGACACCAAATTGATCTGTCCACATTCCAAAATAAGCACCCCAAAAAGTGACTTCTAAAGGCATTGTTATTTTTCCGCCGGCTGACAGTGCGGAAAATAATTTATCGGCCTCTTCCCTTGAGTTTACGCCTAACGAAATGGAAAAATTATTACCTACGGTCATGTTCGGGCTCATACCGGGCATGGTATCGCTGCCCATCAAAATTGTTTCTGCACTTATGGGCAGGCTCACATGCATAATCCTGTTTTTCATCTCTTCAGTAAGCGGTGGCATTCCTTTTTGCTGAGGCATTTCGCCAAATCGGTTTAAGCCGCTAAATTCTCCACCAAAAGCAGATTTGTAAAAATTAAAAACTGTCTCGCAGTTTCCTTCAAAAGCTAAATAAGCATTTACGGTTGCCATAATTTTTTATTTTTGATCACAGTATATACTATACTTTATCGATTTTAAAGCTAAATATATATTTGATATAAATATGCGAAAGCCTGAAATTTCGAAGAGTAACTAAGGTAACTCCCCAACTTTTTTACTCATTAGCAGTAGTGGTAAAATGAGAAATTACGAGGAGTTCGAAAAAGCCTTTACCGATTACTATTTTACACTTAAAATCCAAAAATTTCAATAAACGGGGAAAAAATTCAGTGTCATGGATACAAACTTTGCAATTTCTGGTCCGACAGGAAATATGATAGTTCAATTTAAAAATGGAGACACCATGATGATTAGAAATTACCCAATCACAAATGTGCTAAAAAAATGATACAAAATCGAAAAAATTCATTCTTTGTTGATATAATTACATCCGTTAAAGCTGTGGCGGCGCAGCCCGCTGGCGTAATATTCTGGTCATTGTCCGGAGCATTGGCAAATCACCAGAATTAATTTAACTCAATTCAATATCTTTATAAAAAATACCTGCTCTGGGTACCCCAGTTCATTGCTACGATAATAATCGTATATTCTCGAGACTACTTCCGCCCTAAATTAAAGAAAACTTCGGTTAGGTATTATTTTTCCGGTAAAGGCAAAGAAAGAAAGGATTTACCCACAGTATGGTCGCAAAAAATTTGAAGATGGGCTATCAAAATATACTACTTATTGACGATGACGACGATGATCAGGAAATCTTTCTTTTAGCAGTGGCGCAGGTATCCAAAGCGGTTACTTGTATAGCACTGTCCGGCGCTGTTGACGCTCTGCAAAAACTAGCATCTAATGAAATTAACCCTGAGATAATATTCCTTGACCTGAATATGCCGGTTATTGATGGACTCCAATTTCTAATTAAAATGAAGCAAATTAAAAGATTAAAAAACATTCCCGTTATTATTTTTTCAACATCTGCACATCCTGCTACCATCCAGCATTCTAAGGAACTGGGCGCGTCCGGCTACATAACAAAGCCTGATAATTTTAATGACTTGGCTGGTTTGCTAACCCCTCTGTTGTGTCTTTAAAAAAGAATAAATGTATACTTGATCTTTAAATGCCTTCCGTTATGATCACACAAACTGAAAATTGCGAACAATTATATTTCCTGTCCGGCGGCGGAGAAATGGGGAAATTAATTAGGGCAAAGGATTGGAGTAAAACACCACTCGGCCATCCGGCAGGCTGGCCTCAGAGTCTGCGTACGATGGTTGCAGTCGTGCTGGGCAACCCGTTTGGGATGTATATTGCCTGGGGCAAAGAGTATACCCAGGTTTATAACGACGGCTACCGTCCTATTCTTGGTTCTAGCAAGCACCCCAATGCATTGGGAATAAGTACCCGCGAAACTTTTGAAGAAATATGGCATATAATAGCGCCCATGTTTGATGGTGTTATGAATGGCAACGCAGTAGGCTTTCCTGATTTTATGCTGTCCCTGAATAGGCATGGTTATGTGGAGGACTGCTATTTTGATTTTTCGTACAGTCCCATACCTAAAGAAAATGGAGAGGTGGGTGGAGTGTTAGTAACCGTCCTTGAAACCACTAATAAAAAGAAGGCAGAAGACGCCCTTAAAAAAAGTGAAGCGCGCTTTAGGACAATGGCGGATAATATCCCAAATCTTGCCTGGATGGCTAATGCCGACGGTTGGATATACTGGTATAACAAACAATGGTATGAGTATACGGGTACCACCGAAAAAGAAATGCTCGGATGGAACTGGCAGTCAGCACATGACCCGGGCATACTTCCGGAAGTATTAAGCAAATGGAGGGATTCAATCGCAAGCGGCCAGCCTTTTGAAATGGTCTTCCCGCTCAAAGGTACAGATGGTAAGTTCAGGAAATTCCTTACCCGTATTTTACCCGTAAAAGATAATGACGGCAAGGTAATCCAATGGTTTGGTACCAATACAGATGTAACCAGGCAAATAGAAGCAGATCAAAATTTGAAAGAAAGCGAAGAAAGGTTTAGAACCATGGCAGAGGGCTCGGATATATTAATCGCCACAAGCGACAACACCGGCAACGCAACCTATTTTAATAAAGCATGGATACAATTTACTGGCAGGTCGATGAAAAAGTTGCTGAATTTCGGCTGGTCTGATTTAATACAGAATGAAGACAGACAAATATTTTTGAATAGTTATCTCAATGCTTTGGAAAAAAAGCAAAGCTGGACGGGCGAGTTCAGGATACTGAATATAAACGGTGAAAACAGGTGGATGCTTGCAAAAGGTGCGACACGCTTTTTGCCGGATGGCTCTTTTGCGGGTTATATCAGTTCAAGCATTGATATAACAGAACGGAAAATAGCCGAGAGAATGGCGGTAGAAAGCGAAAGTCACCTGCGCAACACCATTTTGCAGGCCCCTGTAGCCATGTGTATTTTTAGAGGTCCCCATTATATTGTAGAACTCGCAAATGATCGCATGTTTGAACTATGGGGACGACGAGCCGATGCGATTATGCATAAACCAATTTTCGAGGGTCTCCCTGAAACCAAAGGGCAGGGATATGAATCCCTACTTGAAGCTGTCTACAGAACCGGCAAAACATGCACTGCCAATGGGGTTCCTATTATTCTGCCACGTGCCGGAAAGGCGAAAACTGTCTATGTTAATCTGGTATATGAAGCGTACCGGGAAGCCGATGGTAGTATATCCGGCATCCTTGCCATAGCAGTTGATGTAACTACCCAGGTAATTGCCCGGCAAAAAATAGAGGACGTGGTAGCACAGCGGACTAAAGAACTTGCAGATGCAAACCATAACCTGCAAAAGTCAAATGCAGAGCTGGCGCAATTTGCCTACATTGCTTCTCATGACCTGCAGGAGCCGCTTAGAAAAATAACTACTTTCTCGCAAATTCTGGCAAATAGAATTGGTGAAGGCATTGATGAGCAATCAAGAAATTACCTGTCCAAAATAAACAACTCCTCCACAAGAATGAAGACGCTGGTAACGGACGTTTTAGCCTATTCAGAATTGGTGAAAGAAACGGATGTGTTTACGCCAGTTAACCTGACCCAAATATTGGAGGGTAACATTAATGACTATGAATTATTGATTGAACAGAAAAATGCCAGGATACAATACGATAATTTGCCTGTGATTTCTGCTATTCCCCTGCAGATTACGCAACTTTTTGGAAATTTGATTGGTAATTCACTAAAATTTGCCCGTGCAGATGTACCCTCCATTATCACAATAACAGGGGTTACATTAAGTGGAGAAGAGAAAATAAGTCTTCTTCTTGACGAATCATCAGAATACTTTAAAATCCAGTTTAAAGACAATGGCATTGGTTTTAAGGAGGAATATTCCAACAAAATTTTTGATATCTTTCAAAGGCTGCACCGAAAATCGGACTACGAGGGAACCGGCATTGGACTTGCGATGTGTAAGAAAATAGTTCAAAACCATCACGGTGAAATAAACGCCACTGGAAGTTCAGAAAATGGGGCAGTTTTTAATGTTATATTGCCAGTTTGATTATTAGCCGATGCTGTTCATGATTCACATTTTCAGCAGTCAAATTATTATTGAACCGGTGTCTTACTATTTGCTCGGAAATTTGTATAAAAGTGTATAAATAGGAGAAAGATAAAACCACCTACTCCATTCATCACAAACTCGTTGTTTTCAGAGACCATAACACTTTGTATTCTTCTTCTCTCTTACTAAGTCGAGGCATTCGGATTTTCCACCTGAAGATGATGAATTCACGATTTTAGATGCGGGAACGACAATTGAAGATGATATTCCCGAAGACTCATAGTTTAATAATCTGCTTCTTAAAATACCAATAATAAATTTCATTATAAATCCCATTGGCCAGTTGCCGCACTCATAACCTAAACCACGTCCGTGATCAGGTTACAACTTTCTTGCTATTTGCTTCTAATTTTGAGCGTCCCTGCATTTATCGCCACAACAATGGTACTCAGTGCCATTAATGCGGCTCCGGCAGCAGGACTCAGCAGGACACCAAATTTATAGAGCACTCCCGCCGCCAATGGCAAAGCGATAATATTATATCCCGTAGCCCACGCCAGGTTTTGCATCATCTTACGATATGTTGCCTTTCCAAATAATATGAGATTTACAATGTCCTTCGGGTTACTGTTCACAAGGACAATTCCCGCTGTTTCAGCAGCAATATCAGAACCTGATCCTACGGCAATTCCTATATCTGCCTGCGCCAAAGCGGGGGCATCGTTTACACCATCGCCGGTCATTGCAACAAATTCACCCTTTTGTTGTAATTCCTTAATCTTTTCTAACTTCTGATCCGGTAAAACTTCTGCAATAAAACTGTCCATATTCAATTTCTTACTCACGCTCTCCGCCACCTGCCTATTGTCACCGGTCAGTAAAATGGATTTGATGCCGTTTTCTTTCAAAGTCCGAATGGCATCAGCCGACTCGGGCCTGATCTCATCAGCCAATGCGATATATCCTGCAAGTTCATCGTTGAGCAATATAAATACAACGGTTTCAGCCTCATCCGCTTTAAATTGTACGGGCAATGAAATATTTTTTTCTCTCAGATATCCGGGGCTTACTACTTTTACCTGTTTTCCTTCAACCATGGCCTCCACCCCTTTACCAGTAATGGCTTTAAAATTCCCAGCTGCGGGAACCGTTATAGTTAGATCCTTCACCTTTTGTAAAATTCCGGTAGCGATCGGATGCTCTGAATTTTGCTCCAGCGCCGAAGCGATCCGGATCAGATCATTTTCTTTCAGGTCTTTTTGAAGAGAAACGATTTTGGTTACGGCGAATTTTCCAACTGTAAGCGTTCCGGTCTTATCAAATACAATCAGGGTGATTTTGCGGGCATTTTCAAAAGCTGTTCTGTTCTTGATCAATAACCCATGTTTAGCAGACAAAGCGGTAGACTTAGCTACTACCAGTGGTACGGCTAATCCAAGCGCATGGGGACAGCAGATCACAATCACTGTGACCATTCTTTCTATCGCGAAAGCCAGATCCCTGCCGGAAAGATACCAAACCAGAAATGTGGCGATTCCTGATACAATAGCTATTAGTGTAAGCCATTTGGCCGCCGTATCAGCCAGCAGTTGAGTTTTCGATTTCGAATCCTGCGCGTCTTTTACCAGTTTTATTACCTGAGATAAATAAGAGTCTTTTACACCGTGTGATACGGTTATTTTAATAGAGCCATTTCCATTTAAAGAACCTGCAATAACCTTATCACCAGTCTTCTTCTCAACTGGTTTTGATTCTCCTGTCAGAAGACTTTCATTCAGATAACTGCTGCCCTCAGAAATGATTCCGTCGGCGGCAATTTTTTCTCCCGGTTTAATCAGTATAACGTCGTTTTCTTTTAAGTCAGCCGTTTTAATATCATGAACTTCATTTCCATGCACTACATGCGCATCATCCGGCATCAGTTTTATCAACAGTTCCAGCTCTTTGGATGCTCCGGCAACTGATTTCATCTCAATCCAGTGTCCCAGCAGCATGATCAGGATCAGGGTGGCCAGCTCCCAGAAAAAGTCCATGCCCTCTAATCCAAAAACTGTCGCCACGCTGTAAATGTAGGAGACCGATATGGCAAATCCGATCAGGGTCATCATGCCCGGATTCCATGCTTTCATTTCTTCCCACCAGCCTTTTAGAAATGGCCATCCGCCATAAAAGAAAATGAAACTGGAAATAGTGAGCAGAATATAAATGGAACCTGGAAATTGCCAATGAACACCAATAAATTTCTGAATCATTGCTGAAAGAGCCAGAACTGGAATGGTTAACACCAACACCACATAAAATCTTCGCCTAAAATCAGCGATCATCATTTTGTGGTGATCATGTCCGGCCATGCCCATTGGC
>JBEPUT010000097.1:0-6578 GCA_041691395.1 Chitinophagaceae bacterium | reverse complement strand
TAATTAAGAAATTGAAAAATGGAATTCAGAGATAACGAAGCTATTTACCTGCAAATTGCCGCTTACGTAGGCAAAAATATCCTGTTGGGTAAATGGCCGGCAGAACAGAAGATTCCCTCGGTCCGCGACCTGGCTATTGACCTGCAGGTAAATTTAAATACCGTGATGCGATCCTATGAGTTTTTGGAAAACCTGGGTGTGATATACAATAAGCGTGGACTGGGCTCTTTTGTTGCACCCGATGGTTTCGATAAAGTAAAAGCTTACCGGAAAGACCGTTTTATTCAGCAGGACCTGCCGGTTTTTTTCACGAATATTTATTTGCTGGGTATCAGCCAGGAAGAAATTATCCAATGGTACGAACAATTTAAAGTCAATCATTACGAATTAAAACCCAAATCAACAGATGAAAACAAGTAATAGATTCGTATGCCTGGCATTGATATTGACTCTGTTGTCACTGGTTGTCTATGATTTACTGTTAAAGGCTGAATTCCGGTCGGGCCGGTATAAAGAACCTTATCGGAATTATGCAGCACTGGAATTCAAAGATTTCGATGTTCTGGATCTCAATTCCGCCACAGTAGCCAATGTAAAACTGGTTCAGGGACCCTTTAATGTCCGGGTTGATAAATACGCATTGGATTACGTAAAGCTGAAACAGGAAGGGAAACGCCTGCAGATTGATGTCGTTTTCGGCGATAATTATCGTGGAAATCAAAATCCATACATACTGATAGTCTCCTGTCCGAAGCTGATTGAACTGAATACAGGAGCTTCTTACCGGGCAAACGGCCAATGGGTTACTGATACTATTTACAGAGGGGATTGGAATATGCGCCGGGTTTTGGTGGACGGCTTTACACAGGACAGCTTGCACATCAGCCAGGATTACGGCAGCTCCATTGTTCTTACAAATGATCACATTCGTTCCCTTCGTGCGGTTATTGGGAAAAGTGCAGGAAGCGGTTCAGACCTGGTTCTTCAGTCCGGCAACCGGTTTCAGGAGGCAGCACTGGATATGGAGCACAGCAGCACATTAGAACTGGACAATTCGATGATCGGTATTCTGAAATACAGGCTGGGCGACAGCGCGAGGCTTGTCATTAGTGGCAGGGCGCAAAATTTATTAAACAATTCAAAACCATATCAGAAATGAAACTTGCGATAAATTCCCTGTCAAAGACATACGCCAATCAGGTGCATGCGCTGAAGGATGTTACGCTTACGCTTAACAATGGCATGTTCGGTCTTTTGGGTCCAAATGGCGCCGGTAAGTCATCGCTTATGCGGACGATCGCCACGCTGCAGCAGGCGGATCAGGGAAGCGTTTTTCTGGATGAACTCGATGTATTAAAAAATAAGACTGCTGTCCGGCAACTTCTGGGTTACCTGCCACAGGAGTTTGGTGTTTATCCAAAAATATCGGCAGAGCGGATGTTGGACCATATCGCGAGGTTAAAAGGAATTGATCATGCAGCTGAACGAAGAGATCTGGTAGGCGCTTTACTCGAGAATGTAAATCTGTCCAAGGACCGGAAAAAGCATCTTGGAACATATTCGGGCGGAATGAAACAACGCTTCGGCATAGCCCAGGCGCTGATCGGCGATCCCAAACTTATTATTGTTGATGAGCCTACGGCAGGTTTGGATCCTGCGGAAAGAAACCGTTTTTATAACCTGCTGAGCCAGTTGGGGGAAAATACGATTGTTATCCTGTCGACTCATATCGTGGAAGATGTAAGTACCCTCTGCTCAAATTTTGCTATTATTTGTCAGGGAGAAGTATTGTATGCCGGCGAACCGGAAAAGGCTGTGAGGGAAATGGACCGCAAAATATTCAGCAAGTCGATCGGTAAGGATGAATTGCCCCGTTATCGGCAGGAATTTAATGTCATATCCACCCAGCTGAAATCGGGTAAACTGCATATCAGGGTATTGCAGGAAACGGAACCTGCAAATGGTTTTGAACCCGCCTTACCCAACCTCGAGGATGTTTATTTCAGCAATATCGCCACCCGTGTAGATGTTAACAGCATTTGACCTTCATTAAATTTCAACAATATGTTCCGGAAGATTATTTTATTCGAGATCCAAAACCGGATCAGAAGGCCAGCTGTTTACCTATATTTTGCTGCAGCCTTAATTTTTACCATTGGAAGTTTTGCTACAGGATCGCTGCCTGTCGGGGAAAAAGAACATATTAACAGCCCCTTCCTGATCGCCATGTGGTGTGCAGGTATCAGCATGATGATGATGCTGGTCAGTTCCTCCATCATGGGTTCTGCTTTATACCGCGACATTGAATACAATACCAAGGATTACTATCTCACCTATCCAATTACCAAGGCCGGTTATTTCTGGGGGCGATTCCTGGGGTCCTTTCTGTGCATGCTTTTTATTGCCAGCGCAACGATCATCGGAATTTATATCGGAAGCAAACTTGGGCCCGCCATGGGTTGGAAAGACCAGAAAGAATATGGGCCAAACAGCCTGATTTATTATCTGCATCCTTTTCTTACGATTGCTCTTCCGAATCTTTTCTTTACTTCATCCCTCTTCTTTGGGCTGGTAGCCATAACACGCAATGTGAAAGTGATATACAGCGGAGGCATCCTGTTGTTTTTGGGTTACTTTATCTCCATTTTTTTCTTAAACAATACCAATAATGCCACGGTGATCAACCTGGCCGATCCTTTCGCACTTAACGGTATCCGATATTTGTCCAATGCAGCCAACTCCATACAGAAGAATACGACCATACTACCGATTGGAGGCACTTTTTTGCTGAACCGTGTAATCTGGTCGGGTGTTGGATTGATTATTCTAATCTATACGTATCTGAGGTTCAATTTTGAAAATTTTTTTAGTGGCAGAAGAGATAAGGCCGAAATAGATGATGTGCATTCCCATGTCGGACGGGTCGTTATCCAAAAAAGAAAAGCTGTTTTTACCGGCACCTACAACCGGAGCACGCTGGTAAACCTCGTCAAATTGGAATTGCGAAATATTTTCCGGGATAATTATTTCTGGATTATCATTTCCTGTGGCATGGTTTTCCTGGGATTTGTTTTTTGGATGGGCAACAGGGAATTTGGTGTGCCGGATTACCCGCGTACGGTTACTTTATTTAATATTTTCAACGATGTGTTCCCATTCTTTATTTTTTTCATCATTATTTTCTATACCGGTGAAACACTTCACCGGGACAGGGTTACGCGATACGCTTTTATTAATGATTCGCTGCCACCGCCCAATTGGGTTCTCAATGGTTCCAAGCTTATTTCACTGCTGATATTGGGAGCCGGTTTGGCGTTTCTACCGGTAATCGTTGCTTTGACCGTTCAGATTGCAAAAGGCTTTTACCATTTTAATTTCCCTGTTTATTTTACTTATCTGTTTATCGTTATTTTACCAGCCTTGATGGAAATGGTTTTGTTTTCCTATATGGTGCATGTGGTGATCAATAATAAATTTGTTGCGCATGCTGTAGGGATTACCTTTTGGGTTGTCGTATTTTTTTTACGAACAACCGGTATCTTTAATTATAATTTACTGCTATATGCTTCTGGTCCGGGATTCGGGGTTTCGGATATGGACGGGATGGGTCATATGACCGGTCCGGTCAGCTGGTTTAACCTGTACTGGTTACTTTTTGGCGGGCTGCTTGTTATTCTCGCGGCTTTATTCTATTTCCGGGGTGTTGCTTCGTCCTTTAAGGAAAGATTGCAGTTGCTGGCGGAGAGA
Organism: Chitinophagaceae bacterium; assembly: GCA_041691395.1. GTDB lineage: Bacteria > Bacteroidota > Bacteroidia > Chitinophagales > Chitinophagaceae > Puia. The sequence continues at coordinate 2,831 of JBEPUT010000097.1, read as the reverse complement.
TTTGATAAGAAAACCCGGATTTTTACCTGGGTATTATTGCTGGTCCTTTTGCCTGTTACAGCTTATATCTATTATAATATAAGTTATGTGAATGATTTTCTAATGAAGACAGAGCACGATGAACGGGCCATCCTATATGAGAAGGCCCTAAAAAAATATCAAAGCCTTCCGCTGCCTAAAACAATCCGCATTAAAATGTATGCTGATCTTTATCCTGACAGACTGCAGGAATTTGTGAAAGCCTTTGTCACGGTTGTAAATAAAACCACAAAACCCATTGATACGTTGCTGCTCGACGCGGAGGAGCTAACCGATTATACCATAAAAATGAAGGGGAAACCCATGACATTTACGTATCCGCTGTTATATCCGCGAGGTATGTTCAATTGGTTCAGGCCGAAACAGGATACGGCCGAATTTCGGCTGTATCGGTTTCTGAGTCCTCTCGCACCAGGAGATTCGGCTATTCTGGAGATCAATTCCTCCATTGTTCATAAAGGTTTTGAAAACGGGCTGTATGCGACCAATTTGCTTCATAATGGAACCTTTTTTACCGGCGGGCTGCCCGGGCTGGGCTATGACGAGGATGATGAAATTAGCAGTCCATATGTGCGTAGAAAAAATAACCTTCCTCCGAAAGAAGAAAAGGATATCCCGTTCGATGATCCCGAAGGCGTCAGCACATTAAAAGCAGGAAAAGCTTCCGATCTGCTGAGTTTTGATTTGACGGTAAGCACTTCGGCGGATCAGACGGTTGTTGCACCGGGCGAGCTGACAGGCCAGTGGCAACAAGACGGGCGTGAATATTTTCATTTTGTTCAAAACCAGCCGGGTTTATATGCGCCCATCGGCATCCTCTCGGCAAAATATAAGGAATTAAACGATAGTGTGCAGCTGGATCATACCATCGGAATCAGTATCTATTATCACCCTGAGCATAATGCTAATATCAAACGGTTTGTTGCTGCTTACAAGGACGGCCTGCGTTATTTCAGCTCTGTATATGGTCCATATCCTTTTAAAAATATAAGACTGGCTGAAACTTCCATTTACGGACCAAGGGATGCATCTATGACTACCCTGGATACTTATGCCGAATACAATTCGTGGAACGCTGATTTTAACGATCCGAATCAATTTGATTATTGTTATTTCAATACCGCACGCGCACTCGCCCAGCAATGGTGGCGTTTCCAGGTAGCGCCAAACAACACAACCGGGTCGCTGGTTATTCCGGAAGGACTTGCAAACTACAGCGCTTTGGTAATGGAAGAAAAAAAATACGGGAAGGGAAACATCAAGGGCATTTTACAGGATCAGTTATGGTTTTACTTATTCATCCGGCGCCGGATGGAGAATAAAGAGCACCCGCTGATCAGGGCCGACAAATGGTTTGAATGGAGCGGGAAGGCGGGCGTTGTCTTATACGGATTAAGGGATCTGATGGGCGAGGACAGCATAAATGCCGCGCTTAGGGAATTCAAGGAAGCCTACGCCTTTAAAAATTCTCCACCATTTGCCGGAGCGAATGATCTGTATCACTTTCTTCAAAAGCATGTACCGGATTCCTTACAATACTATTTATCGGATACCTGGCAGAAGATCACCTTATATGAAAACAAGATAACGGAAGCCAGTACGCAGCCAACCGGGAAGAAGAATGAGTATAAAGTAACGTTGCATGTGGATGTCGCAAAGGTTTGGGTTGATGATAAAGGGAATGATGTTCCTGCCAAAGACATGAACGACTATATCGATATTGGCGTATTTGCCGCCAACAGCAATAATAAAGAAGGAAGATCCGAGACCAATGCATTATATCTCAGGAAATATAAGCTTACTATGGGCAGGCATGTCATCAGCATGATCGTTCCGGGGAAGCCGGTCACAGCAGGAATTGATCCTTATGCCAAATTGATAGACCGGCAGCCCAATGATAATATGAAGGATTTTTAAAGCAGGCCTGGATAAATGTTTGAACTTTCCTGGTCTTGTAGAAAAGAGCATTTTAGCTCTTAGCTCTAACAAAACCGTGCGCGGCAGTCTCCCGTCACACGACTTTTCCTTGATCGATGATCAGAATGGCAAATGCCCGGGAAAAGGTTAAAATGCTCCATTCGTTTTGTTCTGAATCAGGAAAGAAAAAAATCCTGGTCCTTCCCGCAATCCCGGTGGCCAATCCGAAGGTGTTGATGATGGCATAACCCCTGGTTTCCCAAATTGACAGCCCTGTTTGAAACCTTACTCCGTCCTGAGGCTGACCGCAGGATTGGCCGTCGCTGCGGCGATTGCTTTAAAGCTTATGGTTAGCATGGCAACGGAAATGGCAATGAATCCGGCCAGCAGGAAGGTCCATCCACTAAGGCTGACGCGGTATGCAAAGCCCTGCAACCACTGGGTCATAAAATACCAGGCAATGGGTGTAGCAATAAAGAGCGCGATGATCACCAGCCGGATGAAATCGCGGCTAAGCATGGTGCTGATGTTGAGGACGCTCGCTCCCAGCACTTTTCGAATGCCAATCTCCTTGGTCTTTCGCTTCGCCGTGAACATGCAAAGGCCAAACAGGCCCATACAGGAAATAAAAATGGTTATGCCCGTAGCCGTGTTAACCAGCCATGCGGTTTTGCTTTCCTGGCCGTATAGCCAGGTAATGGATTCGTTCAGAAAACTGTAATTGAAAGGCGAATTCGGAAAGATATTTTTCCATTCCTTTTCCATGGCCAGAAGGCTCGGCTTTGTATTTCCTGTCCGCAGGTTCTGCGGATCCAGCTTAACGGCCACGCTTTTTTCGAATTCGGGCCAATGGATGATGATCACAGGCTTCATAG
>JBEPUT010000096.1:0-6626 GCA_041691395.1 Chitinophagaceae bacterium | reverse complement strand
TAAATTGTTTTAAGAGAGATTGCGATACAGCTATATTATATCTATCTGAATCCGGCGGATGATGGTTCATATGGAGCTAACCGTTTAGATCGCCGGGAGCCAGTATATTCATGGTTAGAACATGGCGAATAGATTAGAGAACAATTTACTTATCACTCCATATCTCTTTCATGACTTCGTCTAATTCTATTAAAGCTTTGGGGCAATCGCCATAAAAAGAAGAGCCATGCATCGTAGCCAGTGTTTTTGGCTTCAAAGCCGCAAGATTAAGAAGCATCTCCTTTGTTTTATGATTATAAGGAGTGTAATCCATTAACGGGCCTTTTTCAAAAGAAATCATGGAGGATTTATGCGCTTCCAGAATATCTTTATCTGTCAGGGCGATAAAATCCCCATTCTGATGAAACAGGTCAGAACAAAGAAGTGTTTTATCTGATTCTTCAAACATGACTCCCGCATTCCATCCATGAGGAAGATGCGGCGTACGAATAAAGCGGTACTTGAGCTTTCCAGTTTGCAATATTTCATTGCTTTTCATGGCAAAAGCAGGCCGGATAGCAAAGTCAGAGATATTCACTATTGCGCCTGCCTCACTACATACAGCTTGCGCATTGGGCGCCAATTGCAGCCATTCATTTAGTGCCCCGCATTCATCTACTTCATAATATCTCCAGGAATAGGTCGATTATAACGGATTATATCATTATGCTTGCGATATTTTTTGATGTTTGGAATATTATTCGCCTTCAGCACTCGCCAGACAGTGGGGCCTGAGATTTCATGATTATGCACTCTTAAAAGATGTAGGCTTATTCTTTGCGGCCCAAAACCGAATTCAGTTCTGATCGACTTTATCAATTCTACCAAACCCTTATCTACTTTTTGCTTTGCAAGAATTTTAGGTCGTTTTGAATGCCCCTTTAAGCCTTCATCACCTTCCATCTCCACTCGTTTAAGCCACCGGTATAATGTAGACCTGGGAATGCCACACTTTCGTGCTGCTTTACTCACAGATCCTAGATCTTCATAGCATTTTATCCAGGTCTCCCTGGCCTTAATAGTTCTGCTTTTTGAAACCATATACGTGGAGTGTGGATTGATGGATAACTCTGTCGAGTTACCCACATTCCACACTCATAATAGTAGTAATAATATTTAAGATTTAAGGAAAAGAAAAATGAAGCGATTGTATTGAAGGTACACAAATTATAACGTCATGCTGGAACCGTTGCTGATAGCGAATTACAGGTGAGGATTTGCACGTCGCCCCTTGCTATTGCAAATACTATTGTTGGTAGCATCCTTTCTGTTGTTTAAACTAAGAGATGATTGAATAACACCAATCTGATTGAATTAGTCTGCTTAAACTTATTTGCCTCTCGGTCTGTAAACATCAACTTCAAGCCATTTAACTGTGGTATTACCAATGTTTTTGCCGAAGTCTGTTAGTGGACCGCTTAACCATCCCATACCTGGTTTTAAATCAAATATTTTGACACCTTCCCCTTGAATGTTTACTTCAATCTTACCTCCTTGTAGAACATAAAAAGAATGATCGGGATGGGTATGAATAGCCACCGAGTCGCCGGGCTTTAATGTAACCTCAAACATTTTCATATTCAATGTGTCACCAAGCTTTTTAGAAAATGCCGCTCCTACGGTTAAAGGATCCATTGCAGGGTTGTATGCAGGTATGGAAGGTGTGTCACTATTTGTTGCAAGTGCAGTTGTGTCCATTTTATTTTTGTCTGAAGTAGTTGGAGATTGATTACAGCTAATCAAAAATAAAACCGAAATCAATACAAAAAAGTAGATGTTGTTTTTGATTTGTTGCATGGTTTAAATTTTAAAAATGAAAAATGTTTTGTTTGGGAATGATAATTATAGCTGAGTTCAACTTATCAGTTGAACTCGGCATATAAATATATGTCTATATATTTTATTATTTTGAATTTTGCGAAATGTCCAAATAAGGTTGCCACCAACGTTCGGGGCTTGGCGATGGCAGGGAAATTTATATTCTTCCGCCCGAACGTCAGCCCAATAGAATTACCAAAGATGAAATTAAGAACTAAAAGTTGAACAAATAAATTTCAGCCCGGGCCACCGATGATAGTAGTTCAAAAGATGATGAAATGCACGTCAGCCCTGCTATCGCCAAGCACACTGTTGAACCGAACCCTCGTGCCTCGGGAAAGCTAACACGTGTTTCTTTTTGTAATTTACTCCTCTAAAATTTTAATCATGAAAAAAAATTAACTCCCTTTGCAGAGGCCGCCCTGCTAAAGCTTCAACAGGGAATGTCCGTTGGCGGCTACTCTCCCCGAGGTATTGGCAACTATGTTCGTGACCTGCGTTTCATCTTCGAATATTATCCCGATACACGTCCTTCACAACTTAGCGCAGAACAGATAGAACAATATATCTGCTATATTAGCAGGTTTTCAACAGCGGGCACGCCAAATGCTGCCTTGTTTTTGATTCCTCTGGTTGGCTTTTTCGTAGGAATAGGCCTAATCCTACTGGGTGTTGTCAAATACCGAAATAGAAATCTAGTTCTTATTGGGATTGCTGCCTTGGTTCCTTCAGTCATAATATACGGATCACTATATCTTTCTAACTTTACGCCTTCAGGAAAAAGTCAATGGACTTCATTTTCTAAGCCTCAAATGGATCAATTGGTAAAAAACATTGAATTCTATAAAAAAGAATATCATGTATACCGCGATAGTTTGGAGCAGTTAACAAAAGACCAACAATTCCTATTTATCAATGGCCCAGTTCAAAATTTTATCAATAGTAAATATGGTACCAAATATATTTACATGAAAAAAGGAGCCAAGTACGTTCTTTTTTCGATGGGTGTTGATGGTATTCCATATACAAAAGATGACATCTTTCCTACATCCAAGTATTTCGATAGTGCTTTGACCGGACTGGTAAGGCCATAGATCGATATAGAAGTATTACGAGCACTAACAAATTTGCTTGCACGCCTTTAGATGGAAAATCCACGACCCTTGACCCCCTTGCCCCATAACGATTTAATGCTGATTTCTGCTGGCGGACGGGGGTCAATCATGATGGATTTTCCAATTTATTAATAGGTAATGTGACTAATTGCATAAATTAGTGGTGATTGTAATCCGGCATAAGTGGTCTACATGAAAAAATATATTAAGGATGAAATTGAATTCGGCCAATAAACACTATAGGGAACCTTCGGTTTTTACACCGGAAAATTTACTTCGGGAGGCAAGGCGACAAAAAAATATAGATAACTGCAAAGTATCTGATGTTTGCGTACTTGATCCGGATGGTGATTTAGTGGAATATTTAATTAGGACAAAGCAGGCTAAAATTAGCGATTGCTGGGCATGCTATCATACGAGGCTTTACGACGTACATCTGAATGACATTGAATTTGCTGTGTTGGGTTGTGCTGTAGGGTCTTCATTTGCGGTACTCATTGCAGAACAATTATTTGTTTCTGGTTGTAAAACCCTCATTAGTGTATCGTCCGCAGGTATAATTAATCCGACAAAGGGAAATTCGAAATTTGTTTTGATAGAACGTGCAATAAGAGATGAAGGCACAAGTTATCACTATATACAGCCTTCTGAAACGATTAGCATTAACTCAGGCGTATTTGACTCCTTAATGGCCTATTATGTGAATACTGAGTTATCTTTAGAATCAGGTGTGAGCTGGACCACGGATGCTCCTTATCGCGAAACCCAATCTGCTATTTGGGAGGCAAAGAAATTGAATGCGGTGTGTGTAGAAATGGAAGCCGCTGCTCTCTATGCCTTTGGCAAAGCAAAGAATAAAAATGTCATTTGTTTTGCACACCTAACAAATAACATGGCTCAGGTAGAAGGTGATTTTGAAAAAGGAGAGGAAATGGGTAGTTTGGATACGTTGGAATTAATCCATCATACAATGAAAGCAATTGCTGAAAGCTTGGGCAAATGCAGGAAGTGAATTTAACCGGAATGACAACCAGTTACGGTACTCAACTGGAACTGTCGATCAACCAGTAACTGGAAGGAGAGGAACACATTACCCATTTGTTACAAGCTGAAATTATTTAGAAGTAATGAACGGATGACAACGTTGATAAAAGGCGCCAGGTTACGTTTTAATGCCATGCCCGAAGAAATGGAATGTTCGGCGGCCCGCAATCTGAATAAAACACAATAGTCCTCGCTGCTGGAAGGACTAATAGTCCTGATTTTTGAAACCATATACGTTGAGTGTGGATTGATGGATAGCTTATTGGGTTACCCACATTCCACGGTCATAATAGAAGTAATAATATTTAGGATTTAAGGAAAAGAGAAATGTAGCGATTGTATTGAAGCTTCAGGAATTCTGCGATTAAGTTATTTCTGTCAGTAATCTGTCACTAGTTCCTCTGAAATTCGTATCACCGGAATCTCCAGTCCGGAGCTTTACTTCGGTTAAGCATTCTATAATCCCTGATTAACCGGGCCATTCTGAGATGATGAAAGAGCGAATTGAAGAATCCTTGAAATTCAAAAACAGTTTGCTAAATATTAAAGAACTAAATTAGCTTCCTAACCAAGCAATTATGAAAAGTAAAAAAGATAGCCCAGGTGTTTATATTCCTCCTCCCTTATTTTATGTTTTGATTTTTTTCACTTCAATTTATATCCAAAAAAGACGTCCAATTAGTAATTCCGTATTCCAACAACAATGGATAAAAGTGGTTGGACTAATATTTTTAGCCATTTCTTTATTTTTTTTAATCAGGAGTTTAAGACAATTTATTCAAACAAAGAACACATTAATTTTAATAAAGCCTGCATCCTCACTTCAAACTAATGGTATTTATGGTGTAACTCGAAATCCGATGTATGTGGGGTTGGCAATCGTCTATTTAGGGTTAAGCTGCTTATTTGGAAATTGGTGGAATTTTATTTTATTTCCTATACTTCTTATAGTTGTTCAGCAATATATTATAAAAAGGGAAGAAGAATATTTAGTACGTGAATTTGGACAAAAATATGTGGATTATCGAAGCGAGGTGCGTAGATGGCTATAATGAAACAACTCTCATATTAAGTAGCACGAACGCATCAACGATGATGGGAAAGCGTTTGGAATTATATATCATACTTTTTTTAATTCAATTAACCGGAGTCTTTAATAAATTGTTTTCCGTTGCAGAGAATATTACAGCATGTGAGGGAATAAAAGTATTGGAACCAGGAAATGATCACTTAAAATAGGTCAAACAAATAATGGAAAAGCAAAAGTCAATTTTTATTAAAGACGGGGTAAACTATGTAAAACCGTTTGCAGCAGTAAGCGCGCTGTTTCTTACCTGGGGTGTGGCCCATGGTCTTTTGGATACCCTTGATAAGAATTTTCAGGAAATGCTCCATTTAAAAAAGTGGCAGTCAAGCTTTATACAGTTCTCACTGTACAGCGCCTATTTCTGTATGGCTTTCCCGGCGGGTATGTTTAACAAAAGATACGGATACAAAAAGGGCATCATTTTCGGCTTATCAATTTTTGCAGTCGGAGCACTGCTTGCTGCTGCTACAGCGCCTTTACAGTCGTTCTTTCTGTTTTTACTGTGTTTGCTTATTATTGGTGCCGGACTTGCTACGATTGAAACCGCCGCAAATCCTTACACTACAAAACTAGGCCCTCCAGAGAGTGCGGAGCGGCGTATCAATATCGCCCAATCCTTCAATGGTCTGGCCTGGGTAATCGGACCGCTTATCGCTTTATATATTTATGGCAACCGCAGTCATATTGAAGGTGAGAAAATGATTTCCATCATTTTGCCTTTTTTGGTCATAGGGCTTATCGTATCGGGCATTGCGCTTATTTTTTGGAAACTGAAATTGCCAGAGATTGACGAAGAAGATGAAGCGATGTCTCATGGCCATACGCCGACTTTAAGTTCAACTGTCGGAGACCTCAATGATCCGGCTAGCCCTTCATTCATTTCCAAAAAGCCATTGTGGCAAAACCGTCATTTCAAGTTGGGCTTTATTGCCCAGGCGTGCTATGTCGCGGCACAAACTGGTGTATTTAGTTATTTGATCAATTTTGTCACGGACCACGACATGAGCCCACACTTCGATGTACAAAACGGCCCCTATTTTTTGTCTTTAGGTTTTCTATTATTTATGACGGGTCGTTTTTTGGGAAGTGTCCTGATGCGATATTTTAAGCCTGCAAATTTGCTGGCAGCATATGCTTTGATTATTTGTTTACTGCTGCCTGTCGTATCGCTGAAATTCGGTTGGACATCTTTAGTCGCCTTGTATGGGATTTTCTTTTTTATGTCGATCATGTTTCCAACCATATTTGCCATGGCAATCAGGAGCCTTGGTCCGCAAACAAAAAAAGGTGCATCGTTTCTGGTGATGTCAGTGGGTGGTGGGGCCTTGTTACCGCCGCTCATGGGGTTAGTCGCTGATACGTATGGAATGGCAACCGGTTTTTTTGTGCCGATCCCATTTTTTGCATTCATATTTTATTATGCAGTAAAGGGGTATAAAGTAAAGAATTAAAACGAGCATTAAACACTCCCTTAATTTACTTTTGCAAATCAGAATCACTAAATAAATGTTTCACTACTTGGC
>JBEPUT010000095.1:0-6719 GCA_041691395.1 Chitinophagaceae bacterium | reverse complement strand
CAATTTTACCAGGCTACCATAAAATCCTGTAGGTTTGCAGCGTTTTACCGGCCTCGCCGGCCATTTTTTTAAACTATTTATTTTTATGTCACTGATCTGTGTTGGCAGTATGGCTTATGATGCCATTGAAACCCCGTTCGGGAAAAGGGATCGTATTGTTGGCGGATCGGCGGTTTATGTGGCTTATGCCGCCGCGCATTTTGTGAAACGCATCAATCTGATATCGATCGTCGGCGATGATTTTTCCGCCGGGGAGATCAGGGCTCTGGAAGAGCGCGGCTGCAGCCTGGAGGGAGTGGAAAGAGTGGCAGGTAAAAAATCATTTTTCTGGAGCGGGAAATATCATCTGGACATGAACGCCCGCGATACCCTGGTTACCGATCTCAATGTGCTGGCCGACTTTAATCCGCAGGTACCGGACAGCTACCAGGGAAGCGAATTCATGATGCTGGGTAATCTTGCTCCGCTGGTGCAGATCCAGGTGATTCAGCAAATGAAAACACGCCCCAAACTGATTGGCATGGACACCATGAATTTCTGGATAGAGTCCGCGATGGATGATCTGAAGCGGGTGATGGGTATGGTGGATGTATTATTGATCAACGACAGCGAGGCCCGACAGCTTAGCGGGGAATACAGCATAGTAAAATCCGCCCGGAAAATCATGCAGATGGGTCCGCGGTTCCTCGTCATCAAAAAAGGAGAACACGGCGCCCTGCTTTTCCATGAAAAAAATGTCTTCTTTGCACCGGCGCTCCCGCTCGACGATGTATTTGATCCAACCGGCGCGGGAGATACTTTTGCCGGCGGTTTCATGGGCCATCTCGCGAAAACAAAAGACATCTCTTTTGAAAACATGAAGACGGCCATCATTGCCGGCTCGGCCCTGGCTTCTTTCTGCGTGGAGAAATTCGGACCAGAGAGATTAAAGGAAATTACGAAAGCTGACATGGACGACCGGATACAGCAATTCATCCAGCTGGTCAATTTTGATTTCTCGCTGGTTTAATTCCTTCTGGCCAGCGTAACGACCAGTTTGTATTTTTTTATTTTCCCCTTAACGGAAAAAAGATCCACGCAGATCACATAATGACCGGTGGACAACGGGTTCATTCCGTCGTCCAGTCCGTCCCACCTGAATTCACCTTCCGTTCCCAGGGTGCTGTTATTGGCCAGTTGCCTGACCGCCCTCCCGTTGATATCGAAGATGGAAATATTCGCCGTAAAGCCGGCGGCCAGCTGGCGATATTTTACAAAACAGAAATCATTATATCCATCGTTATCAGGCGAAAAGATTTTCGGATCAGCAGCAAACTGATCATCTCCTGCTGTTTCTGTGAACGATGCGGAGTTTTTATGCGTGGGTGTCCCAAAACCGGCATTTGCCGCGGCAGAGCTCCAGTTGGAAGCCATCGCCGTGGGCTTATCGGCCATTATCCGCTCCAGGGATACAGCTTCTTCATTGGCAAGCAAAGGCGAGTGCCAGTGATGATCGTAGGGAAGTTCATCCACTACCGATCCGGATCCGTCCAATAGTAAAACTGTTCCCTGATCATCCGGCATGGAAGGCAGGGCACTCATCCGGATCAGCCTTTCCGGATCAGCTGCCGTAAAGTTCCGGATTGTCCATTCCGGATTTTCCGTAAGCACCACATATTCCCCTGGGTAAAAAAGAAAAGACCCACTGCTCAGGCGTTTCGGATCCTTAACCGCGCCCAGCATATCCCGGCCGGCCAAAAAAACGGATTGCAGATCAATCACTTTGCGGCTTCGGTTATATAGTTCAACAAAATCGTAACCATAAGGCGGCGGATTAAACAGGATCTCATTGAAAATAAGATCCCCGTTTGTCGGCGGTTCTGGCAAACCCGATTTACAAACATGGCGCAGACTGATTTCATTTCCCTTACAATCAGTAACCTGCTGCACGGATAGCGTATAGACCTGTTGCGGCAGCAGGCACGTTTTCAGGGTCAGTGCTACCTGCTCGTTAAAGGGCGGTACAGGATTGGCTTCCAGGGGTGGAGCGGTACCGGGAGAAAAAGTATAGTTTGACGGATCGCCGGCGGATAAACTGTCCAGCGGTTCGTTGAATAACAAAACGACATGACATGAATCGGTGGTCATGCTGCGGATAAGTTCAGGACCCTCTTCATCCGGGTTTGGATTGAAAACGGAATTGGGTTCGCCGGGCGTTCCGCCTTTTGCTGCTTCGCTGGCCATCCAGTTTGAAGAGCCACTGCAGGGATTGGCCGGATCCACCATCTCCAGGCTCCATCCGCCGCCGGATTTCAGTTCATTGCGATACCAGCTATTATCATACTGAACAGCATGGATCACCGAACCCGATTCATCGGTCAGCATGATTTCACCCGCATCATGATTCAGTGCGGGAAAAGCGGCAAGCCCCAGGGCGGAGCCAAAATCGCCGTAAGCTGTTTCGGCAGTAGTCGGGCAAAGGATCAGGAAGCTGTCGCGGGCCAGCAGATAATCTTTCCTGATGGTGGCCGTTGTGTTGCCATTGCTGATCTTCCAGTTGTGCAGGTTCAGCGGGTCAGGGCTTACATTCCTGAGTTCAATAAAAGGATAGGCGGGCAAACCCGCAGAAGGATCGGGATCACAAAGGAATTCATGGATGAGCACATCATAATGACGGGCGTTTTGGGCACTGGCCGAAAACACCCGCAGAAGGAAGAGCGGCATCAAAATCCAACGGAAATGCATTTCAACAATGTTTTGACAAAAATAATTTGGCAACGAGCATTTTGGAGGTTACTTTTACGGTTGAAATGAACGTGATTACAACATATACAAAGCACAGCATAAAGATGCCCTGGAGCAGGGAAGGTGCCTGATTGTTTTGCATATCAAGATAATAAAAGCCTTCCCGGATCGGGGAGGCTTTTTGATTTACAATTATTAAAAAACAATTAAACCAATGAAAGTCGCAGTTGTCGGCGCTACCGGCCTGGTAGGCACAAAAATGTTACAGGTTCTCGAAGAAAGGAATTTTCCCGTGAGTGAACTGATCCCCGTTGCCTCAGAAAAATCTATTGGGAAAAAGGTCCGCTTTAAAGGAAAGGAATACAGTGTGGTCAGTGCCGATGACGCCATTGCGGCCAAACCGGCTGTTGCTTTGTTTTCAGCTGGCGGGAACACTTCGCTGCACTGGGCGCCGAAATTTGCGGCAGCGGGTATTACCGTGATCGACAATTCTTCCGCCTGGAGAATGGATCCAAATAAAAAGCTGGTTGTTCCGGAACTGAATGCCGATGCACTGGGGAAAGAAGATAAGATCATTGCCAACCCCAACTGTTCCACCATCCAGATGGTGGTTGCCCTCAATCCTTTGCATAAGCAATACAAGATCAAAAGAATTGTGGTGAGTACTTATCAGAGTGTTACCGGCACCGGGGTAAAAGCGGTGAACCAGTTGCAGAACGAACGACAGGGAATAACCGGGGAGATGGCGTATAAATATCCGATCGACCTGAATGTGATTCCGCAGATCGATGTTTTTCTGGACAATGGCTATACCAAGGAAGAAATGAAAATGGTGAACGAAACCCGTAAGATCATGCGGGACGATTCGATCCGGGTAACGGCCACTACGGTTCGCATTCCGGTACTGGGTGGCCACAGTGAATCCGTCAATGTGGAATTTGAAAAGGATTTCGATCTGCTGCAGGTCAGGCAGTTGCTTTCCGCTGCCGAAGGCGTAGTGGTTGTGGACGATCCGTCAAAACAGGAATATCCCATGCCCCGGGATGCACACAACCGGGATGAAGTGTTTGTCGGCCGTTTAAGAAGGGATGAAACCCAGCCGAATACCCTGAATATGTGGATCGTGAGCGATAACCTGCGCAAGGGAGCCGCGACGAATGCGGTTCAGATAGCGGAGTATTTGCTTGAGAAGGGATTAATCTGATTTTCAAGTTGACTGATGACGGTTGACGGTTGACGGTTGTTTGTTGCGGATTCGCCACTGAAGTCGGTCAACCGTCAACCGTCATCAGTCAACCCTTTCAGACCCTGCTCCAATTCTCTCCGCTCTTAATCCTGTACAAAGTCATTTCACTGACCCCGTATTTATCGGCGAGCTTTTTAATGGTGAGCTGGCGGTTTTGGCTGGAAAGGGTTTTTTTAATGGATTTTACCTGGGTGACCGTTAGTTTCAGTCCCACGGACCGGTTGGCCTGTACTTTCTTATACGCGCGTTTTGCAGGGCTGTTTTGCTGATGTTCGATCATTTCTTCCAGTGTTACCCATCTTAGATTTTTACTGTTGTTGTCTGTTTTGTTGTGGTTCAGGTGAATCACATATTTCTGTTTGGCGGAATCTTTTTTAATAAACAGTCGGGCAATTTCCCGGTGCAGATAAAGGGTGCCGTTATTGCCCGGGCGGTGCAGGTTTAAGGTTTTGTACCCGGTGGTAACGGAGCCATGGAGCAGTTTGCCGTCTTCATGAACATTTTCATAAAAACTGGCGACGCGGCCCGCGGAAGAGAGTGCGTATTTTTTGCGAAGTTGTTTCCATCCTGGAAATACCAGAGGCTTCCAGGTTTCGCCAGAGATTTTTTTTATCATGGCAACGGGTTTTCATACAAGTTACAAAAAACAAAAACGAAAAAAATAAAATCTATTCCGTCATCCGTCATCCATAATCAGGTAGCCGAACCCATAAATCTCAAAAATTCTTTTTCTGACAGGATATTAATGGCGGGTATTTTTTTTGCTTTTTCCAGTTTGGAGCCGGCATCTTCGCCAACCACCAGGTAACTCAGTTTACTGCTTACCCCGCCCAGGATCTTTCCACCGTGCTTTTCCACCATTTCTTCCGCCTCGCTTCTTTTTAATTCGCTGAGGGTTCCGGTAAAGAGGAAGCTGAGGCCCGTCAGGTTTCCGGATTGGGTTTTATCGGACCGGGTACTCCTCAGGTTTACACCCAGTTCCTCCAGTTTGGCCAGCATTTTCCGGTTGTCAGGATTTTCAAAAAACTGCCTTATGCTTCCGGCCACTTTCGGACCGATATCTTCCAGTGCCAGCAACTCTTCCCCGCTGAAATCCCTGAAGTCCGGCAGGTAGCTGACTGCTTTGGCCAGGGTTTTAGCCGTTGTTTCCCCCACATACCGGATGCCGAGGGCAAAGATGACCCGGTGAAGGGGTTGTTTTTTTGACGTTTCTATGGCCATCCGGAGATTGTCAATGCTTTTTTCACCAAAGCCTTCCAGTTTACCGATCTGGTCAAAGGGGAGCTGGTAAATACCGGGCACGTCTTTTAAAAAACCCAGCTCATAGAATTTCATCACATTGGCTGCGCCGAAACTCCGGATATCCATGGCGTCCTTGCTTACAAAATGAATGATGCGTTCCACCACCTGGGCCGGGCAGTTGATGTTGATGCAACGCAGTATCGCTTCTTCTTCCGTTTTCACCAGTTCATCCCCACAGGCCGGGCAATTTGTAGGGAAAACGATCTTTTTTTCCTTTCCCGTTCTCAATTCGGGCAGTGATCTGACAATATATGGAATCACATCGCCGGCGCGTTCCACCAATACGGAATCGCCGATTTTCAGGTCTTTGGAACGTACAACATCCTCGTTAAAAAGGGAAACCGATCCCACGGTTACCCCGCCGATGGGCACCGGTTCTATTTTAGCTACCGGCGTAATGCTGCCTGTTCTGCCCACCTGAAAATCGACCCTGATCAGTTTGCTTGTAGCCTGTCGCGCCTTAAACTTAAAGGCCATGGCCCAGCGGGGATGGTGGGTTGTCATGCCCATTTTGTCCTGAAGTGCAAAGTCGTTCACCTTGATCACCATGCCGTCTATTTCATAAGGAAGCTGGTCCCGTCCGGATTCAAATTCGAGGCAGTACGCAATCACCTCCTGAATATTCCGGAACAGTTTTTTTTCTTTCATCGGGCTCCGGAAACCGAGGTTCCACAGCATGTTCAGCGATTCGCTGTGGGTAGACGGTGCCTTTTTTGATTTGGCGGTATGCGCCTGTTCCGTGACAGTGGTTTCCCCCCGGGCAATGTCGAGGTTGTCGTCACTGGCGAAATAACTGATGTGGTAAAGAAAGGCCTCCAGGTTACGGCGGCCCACTTCGGCCGGGTCTTTCATGTGCAGGGAACCCGAAGCCGCGTTCCGCGGGTTGGCGAGGGGAGGAAGCTGTTGTTCCGCGAGCTTTGCATTGAATTTTTTAAAATTTTCCTTATTCATCAGCACTTCCCCGCGGATCTCCACCTGTTGTATACCATAGCCGGAAAAAGCAGCGGATAAAGGAACCGACCGGATTTGTTTGATATTGCCGGTGATATCATCTCCCTCCACCCCATCGCCGCGGGTAGCCCCGCGGACCAGCAGGTCATTTTCATAGATCAGGGAAATGCTGGCTCCGTCAAATTTCGGTTCCACACAATATTCCAGGCTGGCGAGCCCGGTGAGTTCCCTGGCCTTCCGGTCCCAGTCCACCAGGTCATCGGCATTATAAGAATTTTCCAAAGAAAGCATGGGAACCAGATGGTGAACAGCAGGAAAATTCTTCGTCAGTCCTTTGGCCACCCGCTGCGTTGGGGAATCCGGTGTTATATGGTCAGGATGGACGGATTCCAGTTTTTCCAGCCATTTGTATAAGCTGTCGTATTCCGGGTCGGTAATCAGGGGATCGTTCAGAATATAGTAGCGGTATTCATGAAAAACCAGCACCTGACGAAGG
>JBEPUT010000094.1:0-7051 GCA_041691395.1 Chitinophagaceae bacterium | reverse complement strand
GACATTGATTTCCGGGCCGATCAATGGCAGGACATCCGCTCCTTTGGTTTAATGGTGAGGGCCATTCTTCCCAAAGTGGATATTGCTATAGGAACGGAAGAAGAAGTGTTGGCAGCCGCCTTGCAGGACGCCTCACAGGTAACCATTGCCCATCAGCAGATTTCAGCACCGGAGGTAAAGGGCAACCTGGATGATGCGGTTCAAAAAATCCTCAACACGAATGTAAAAGTGCTTGTTGTAAAAAAGGGATCCAAAGGCGTAACCGTTTATACAAAAACCACTGCGCCCCTGGATGTTCCCGGTTTTCCCGTGGAGGTATTGAATGTGCTCGGCGCCGGCGATGCATTTGCCAGTGGGTTTATTTACGGGCATTTACATGGATGGGATTTATATAAGTGCTGCCGGATGGGCAATGCCTCGGGGGCATGGGTGGTGCAAAAGCCCGGCTGCGCCAATGATATGCCCACACTGAATGAGCTGACCGCACTCATTGAGAGCAGGGGCGGATTTTAATGAAGGAAGAATTGAACATCATTCGATAAATTTTCTTTTTATGGCCATAAAAACAAAACGATTAACAACAGCCCAGGCAACCATTCTCTTTCTCCAAAATCAGTATGTGGAGCGGGATGGCAAAGAACAGGTTTTTTTCGGCGGCTGCTTTGGCATCTTTGGTCATGGTAATGTGGCGGGCCTGGGGCAGGCACTCCTGCAATATCCGTCGTTTAAATATTACCAGTGCCGGAACGAACAGGCCATGGTGCATACAGCCATTGCCTATGCCAAAACAAAAGACAGGCTGGGTGCGCTGGTGTGCACTACATCCATTGGACCGGGTGCAACCAATATGATCACGGGAGCGGCAACGGCTACCGTTAACCGCTTACCGGTGCTGTTACTGCCGGGAGACATCTTTGCAACCAGGCGGGTAGCGCCTGTTTTACAGCAGCTGGAGAGTACCCATTCCCAGGAGTTTTCGGTGAATGATTGTTTCAAACCGGTCTCCAGATACTGGGACAGAATCAATCGTCCTGAACAGCTCATTACCGCATTGCCTGAAGCCATGAGGGTATTAACGTCTCCTGCAGAAACGGGTGCGGTCACCTTATCCATGCCCCAGGACGTGCAGGCGGAAGCCTTCGATTTCCCGGCTTCCCTATTTGAAAAAAGGGTATGGCATATACAGCGCGTTCGTCCCGACAGAAATGCACTATTGAAAGCGGTTGCGGCCATAAAAAACGCAAAGAAGCCGCTGATCCTGGCAGGCGGCGGTGTGATCTACAGCGATGCCACGACCGAGTTAAAAAAACTGGTGAATGCCACCGGGATTCCCGTTGCAGAAACCTATGCAGGAAAGGGCAGCCTTCGATATGATGAGCCGCAGAACCTGGGCGCAGCCGGGGTTACAGGCACACCGGGAGCTATCAGGGCAGCAGCTGCTGCTGATCTGATCATCGGCATTGGCACCCGGTACAGTGACTTTACCAGCATCTCCGAATCCGCGTTCCAAAACAAGGCTGTACAATTCATCAATATCAATGTGGCGGAATTTGATGCGTTTAAGAATTCCGCCATTCCTGTTGTGGGTGATGCCAAAGAAGTGCTTAAAGAATTGATCTCCCTGCTAAAGGATTACAAAGTGCCGCCTGCTTACAAAAGTCTTGTAGAGCGGCAAAACAGGCAATGGGATAA
This sequence comes from Chitinophagaceae bacterium, assembly GCA_041691395.1. Lineage (GTDB taxonomy): Bacteria > Bacteroidota > Bacteroidia > Chitinophagales > Chitinophagaceae > Puia. Next base: position 5,359 of record JBEPUT010000094.1, on the reverse strand, counting down.
AACCGTTTCTTCGATATACAACCTGAAGCTTGGCGTGCCGCTAAGCCAGGGTGAAGTGATCGGCGCAGTGAATACCGCCAGTGCCGACAAGGATATGGTGGTCTGTGCTGCAGGAAGTTTACCCGGTGATTTGCATAAACTATGGAGAACACGCAATCGCAAGGGATTTCATCTTGAATATGGCTTTTCCTGTATGGGGTATGAAATTGCCGGAGGACTTGGCGCAAAAATGGCCGACCCGTCAAGGGAAGTGTATGTAATGGTGGGGGATGGCAGTTACCTGATGCTGAATCAGGAAATCATTACGTCCGTGCAGGAAGGCATCAAGCTCACCATTGTACTCCTCAACAACAATGGTTACGCCAGTATCGGCGGCCTGTCTGAATCATTGGGTACCGAAGGCTTCGGAACGGTATATGCTTACCGGAATGCCAAAACCGGGCATTTGGATGGCAAGCCGCTGCCGGTGGATTTGGCCGCAAATGCAGCCAGTATGGGTGCTACAGTAATTAAAGCCACCCATATCGAATCACTGAAAGAGGCTTTGGAAAAAGCAAAGACAATAAAAAATACAACGGTTATTTATGTGGAAACAGACCGGAAGCAAAGCGTGGGCGGGTATGCCTGGTGGGAAGTTCCGGTGGCACAGATATCGACCAGTAAAAAGGTAAAAGCGGCCTTTGAGAAGCTTGAGAAAAATAAAAAGACCCAGAAATATTATTGATCATTCTTTACAAAAGGAATTTTAGAAACTTTAAAATAGTCAGTTATGAACGTGTTACGTAATTATATTAATGGCGAGTGGATAAGCAGCAGCAGTGGCACCACTTTGAATGTGGTCAATCCCGCCACCCAGGAAATATTGGCCCAGGTTCCTCATGGCGATGATACGCAGAAGGATGTGGGCCTTGCTGCAACTGCCGCCCAGGCCGCTTACCTGGAATGGAAAAATGTTCCGGTGCTCAAAAGAATACAACCGCTTTTCAAGCTGAAACATTTGCTGGATGAGAACCAGGAAGAAATCAGCCGTTTGATTACCATGGAGTGTGGAAAAACCATGGCCGAGTCCCGCGGTGAAGTGCAAAGGGCCATTGAAAATGTTGAAGTGGCCTGTGGTGCGCCCATGCTTATGCAAAGTGAATTCCTCGAAAATATAACCAAAGGCATTGACGAGTATATGATCCGGCAGCCGCTGGGTGTTACAGCCTGTATTGCGCCGTTTAATTTCCCGGCTATGATCAGTTTCTGGTTTTTGCCTTATGCCATTGTCACCGGCAACAGCATGATTATAAAACCTTCCGAGAAAGTGCCGATGACCATGATGAAGATCTTCGAATTGCTGCATCAGCTCGATCTTCCAAAAGGTGTGGTGAATTTAGTGCATGGCGGTAAAGCAAGTGTGGATGCCCTCCTTCATCATCCGCTGGTCAGATCCATCAGTTTTGTCGGCAGCACGCCGGTAGCCAGATACATTTATGCAACCGGCACCGCCAATGGCAAAAGAGTACAGGCGCAGGGAGGAGCGAAGAATCCCCTGGTCGTTTTACCGGATGCAGATATAGACCTGACGGCGCAGATCATTGCAGACAGCGCATTTGGTTGCGCGGGTCAGCGCTGTCTTGCCGCATCGGTGGTGATCACCGTTGAAGACAACGGTAAAATCAAGGAGTCCCTGTACAGTACGGCAAAGGCCAGAACGGTGGGTTATGGTTTGAATGCAGACATTGAAATGGGACCGGTGATCAGTCAGGCGAGCAAAACCAGAATCGAAGGCCTGATTGACAAAGGCGTTGCCGAAGGGGCTTCTCTTTTACTGGATGGCCGCAACAAAAAGATCAGCGGTTATGAAAAAGGGAACTTTATCAATCCCACGATACTGGAAAACCTTCCCTTGAATGGCGAATTGATCAGCACCGAAATATTTGGGCCGGTGATGAGTCTTTTGCACATGAAGACCGTGGACGATGCCATTGCCTTTATAAATAATGGCGCCTACGGAAATATGGCCTGCCTGTTTACCAAAAGCGGCAGCAGTGCCAGAAAATTCCGCAGCGAGGCTCTTGCAGGGAATATCGGAATCAATATCGGTGTCGCGGCGCCGATGGCCCAGTTCCCCTTCAGCGGATGGAAGGATAGTTTCTTTGGCGACCTGCACGGACAGGGAAAACATGCGATTGAATTTTTCACACAAACCAAAGTAGTGATCGAACGCTGGCCAAAAGAATGGTCTCGTAAGTTCTGATTATTTTCAAATAGCAGCATAAATACAATGGATAAACAAAAAATTAAGATTGCCAATGCACCCTGCAGCTGGGGCGTGCTGGAGTTCGACATGGAAGGTCAGTCGATGGCCTATCCGCAGGTGCTGGATGAGATTGCTGAAACCGGCTATACCGGCACCGAGCTGGGAGATTGGGGTTTTATGCCAACCGATCCGCAACAATTGTACAAGGCCGTAAACAGGCGGGAATTAGAGATGGTGGGTGCATTTGTTCCGGTTGCCCTGTCCAATGAAGCAGCTCATGCGGAAGGAATAGAAAGGGCCCTGCGTACCGCAGGACTGATGCATGGGGCCGGATACATACATGCATTTATTGTATTGGCCGATGACAACGGAACGGTGGAGGCAAGGACCAAAAACGCGGGAAGGGTGAAGCCTGAACATTTGCTTCCGGAAGAAAAATATAAAACTATTGCAAAGGGCGCCGAATCATTGGCTGCTGCGGTGAAAAAGAAATATGGCATGCGCACGGTGTTTCATCATCATGGCGCGGGCTATGTGGAAACCCCACAGGAGATTGACTGGTTAATGCAATATACGGATCCGGAATTGCTTGGACTTTGCTTTGATACCGGGCACTATCGCCTGGGTGGCGGCAGGGACCCGGTAGAAGCCATAAAGAAATATTACAACCGCATCTGGCATGTGCATTTCAAGGATTTTAGCCCGGAAGTGGCCGGGCAGGCCGCTGCCAACAACTGGGATTATTTTGAATCGGTACGCAACGGCATATTCTGTGAATTGGGGAAGGGCGATGTGCCCTTTGATAAAATCAGGGAATTTCTGGAAAGCAAAGCATATGACGGATGGATCGTGGTGGAACAGGATGTATTGCCCGGAATGGGAGCTCCCAAACATTGCGCGCAACTGAACAGAGACTATTTAAAGGGTATTGGACTATAAACGGGACATTGCCATAAAAATCAACATCACAAAATTTAATTGAACGAACATGGGAAAAGCAAACATTGCCATCATCGGTATTGGCCGCATTGGAAAAGTACATTTGAAAAACATACTTCGTAATTTACCCGCAGCCAATTTGGTGGCCGTTGCTGATAATCATTACCCGCCTGAAGATTTCAGGAAAGAATTCCCGGGCATCATTTTTTCATCCGATCCGGCTGAAGTGGTCGCCCTACCCAACGTTGATGCGGTGATTATTTGTACGCCTACCAGTTCTCACGCCGACATGATTGACCTTGCAGTTCGTTCGGGGAAGCACTTGTTTTGCGAAAAACCGGTTGACCTGTCTTTGAAGCGGACAAAGGCGCTGGTGGACAGTGCAAAGGCGGCCGGAGTAAAAATGATGCTTGGCTTCAACCGCCGCTTCGATCCAGATTTTATGCAGGCCCGGCAAAGCATTCAGGCAGGGAGGATCGGTGATATTCAGATTGTGAAAATCACCAGTCGCGATCCGGGTCTTCCCCCTCTGGACTACATCAAAAATTCCGGTGGTTTATTCATGGATATGGCCATTCATGATTTTGACATGGCGCGTTATCTCATGGGCAAGGAAGTTAAGGAAGTATACGCCAGGGGATTGGTTTTGGTGGATAAGCAGGTGGGCGAGGCAGGCGATATTGATACAGCGCTGACCACTTTGCTGTTTGAAGATGGAACCTATGCCGTAATTGATAACAGCCGGAAGGCAGTATATGGATACGATCAGCGGATAGAAGTCTTTGGCAGCAAGGGTATGATCAATGTGGAAAATAGCCTGAACAACCGCAATGTGATATCTGATGCCGAGGGGATTCACTATGCTTTGCTGCTGGATTTTTTTATGGAAAGGTATGCGGCTTCTTACCTCAAAGAAATGCAGCATTTTCTGGAGGCGTTGATAAACAACTCACCTCTGCCAGTTAGTGGTGAGGATGGACTGAAGGCCGCGGTCATCGCCATGGCTGCAAAAAAATCTGCGGACACAGGAAGGCCGGTGGCCATCAGTGAGATAACCGCGGAGTTGTGAAGAAACGACCCGCGCGGGTAATTCCAGTATGATCAGGAAGATATCAATAAAAGATATTGCAGCTGAAGCCGGTGTGTCCTTTACCACGGTTTCCATTGTGCTGAACGGACGCGCAAAGGAAATGAAGATCAGTGACGGCCTGGCGCAGAAAATCATTCTGCTGGCCGATAAAATGAATTACCGCCCCAATCAGTTTGCAAAAGGATTGCGGACCGGTAAAACCAATACCATTGGTCTGATCATCGACGATATTTCAAACTATTTTTTCGGGCACCTGGCAAAAACAGTGGAGGAAGAAGCCGACAAGATGGGCTATACCGTTATGTTTTGCAGCACCAAGAACAACGAAGGTAAATCGCGCAATATATTGAATATGCTCATCGACAAGCATATGGATGGATACATCATTGCGCCCACTTCAGCCATGCTGCCTGAACTGAAAAACCTAATCAGGGAAAATAAGCCAGCCGTATTGATTGACCGGTATTACCGCCAACTGGATACCAGTTATGTAACCGTGGACAATATCAAAGGAAGCCTGGATGCTGTGAATTTCCTGGCTGCGAGAGGACACCGCAGCATTGCGATGGTCACCAACCAGACCGACCAATTGCAAATTCAGCAACGTATAGAAGGGTATGAGCAGGGACTTGCCATCAACGGACTGGCATTGGATAAATCGCTGATTAAGAAAATCCCATTTGGTTTCACGGATGCCAAAGTGATCCGGGAACTCACGCAGTTCATCGGGATGAAAGGCGAAGCGCTGGACGCTGTTTTTTTTACATCCAATAACCTCGGTGTGGCGGGCCTGGAAGTTTTGTCCAAACTGGGTAAAAGAATTCCGGAGGACGTGTCTGTAATTTGCTTTGACGACAATGATCTCTTCAGGCTCGGGCGACCGGGGATAACCGTTGTATCGCAGCCGATCAAAGCCATTGCCAAAAAATCTGTTGAGATACTCATCCGGCGGATCAATCAAAAGCAAAACGAGACCGAGCATATGGTTTTACACACCAGCATGCTGGAAAGAGAATCCGTAAAACAAATGCCAGCGCGAACAGATTGATTCCTTCAGCCAGCGAAAACCGCTGTCCGTCAGCTTT
>JBEPUT010000093.1:0-7148 GCA_041691395.1 Chitinophagaceae bacterium | reverse complement strand
CATTTACCCTTTTTTACATAGTGGATTTTGCCCACTACAGTTATTTGTCGCAGCGCCTCAGCGCCAGCGCACTCAACTATTTGCAGGATGCCGGTATTTCCATGACCATGGTCTGGCAAACCTACCCTGTGCTGCGTCTGTTGCTGATCTGGCTCATCGGCGGTTTATTTATCCTGTGGATGCTGAAAAGATCATTCACCCGCGTCAGCAGGCGTCCCGATGCCGGGATAAAAAAAACCTGGATCTGGTTTTTATCTGCTTTCCTGCTGTTGGGACTGGGTATTTTTGGAAAGCTGGGACAGTTTAATTTGCGGTGGAGCGAAGCCTATTCACTGGGCAGTGATTACGAGGCCAACCTTGCCTTAAATCCTTTTCAGTCTTTTTTCAGCAGCCTGAAATTCCGCAAATCGGTGTACAACCTGAAAAAAGTGAGACAGGCTTATCCCGTGTTGCAGCCTTATTTTCAACTGCCCGGAGATTCTGTTTCGCTAAACTACGACCGGTTCACCCAGCCGTCCGGCGTATCTGGCAAACCGAATGTGGTCATAGTGATTTGTGAATCCTTCAGCGCCTATAAAAGTTCCATGTGGGGGAATCCCCTCAATACAACGCCTTTCTTCAAAGGGATGACGGAAAAAGGTATTTTCTTTGACCGCTGTTTTACGCCTTCTTACGGAACTGCCCGCGGCGTATGGGCCGTTCTCACCGGCATACCCGACGTGGGTCAGGCCAGCAGCACCACCAGCAGGAACCCGGCGGCGGTGGACCAGCATAGCATCATGAATGATTTTGAAGGGTACGAAAAATTTTATTTTCTGGGAGGCAGCGCCAGCTGGGCCAATATCCGCGGGTTATTGACAGATAATATCAGTGGGCTCCACCTCTATGAGCAGGAGGATTATAAGGCACCGAAAATAGATGTATGGGGCGTGAGCGATAAAAATTTGTTTCTGGAAGCCAGCGGGGAACTGGGAAAGCAAACCAAACCTTTTATCGCCATCATTCAGACGGCAGACAATCACCGGCCCTATACCATTCCCTCCGAAGATGAAGCTGCATTTCACAAAGTGCAGGTATCTGCCGACTCACTCAAACAATTCGGGTTTGAAAGTAATGCAGAAATGAATGCTTTCCGCTACACCGATTTCTGTTATGAAAAATTTATGGAGGCGGCCGCCAAAGAAAAATATTTCGGCAATACGATTTTTATTTTTGTCGGTGATCACGGCATTGCAGGCAATGCCGGTAAAATGTTTCCCCGGGCCTGGACGGAAGAACGGCTGGATAATATGCACGTACCGCTGTTGTTTTATGCACCTGGCCTGATACAGCCCAAACGGATCCACGATTTTGTTTCCCAGGTGGATGTGCTGCCTACGGCCGCGGGTCTCGCGAAAATAAACTATCACAATACCAGCCTCGGCAGGGACCTGCTGGATTCCGCACATACCCCCGACAGGTCCTTTTCCTTTATTTATGACCCGGATCAGGATTATTATGGTTTGCTGATGGGCGATTACCTCTACCGCGAGCAAATGAATACGCATCAGGGAAACCTGTATTCGGCCATTGCAGATGATCCGGTTGATCCCGCCAAAACGGGTGATGTGCTGGAGAAGATGTCCGGTTTCACGAAGGCCATGTATGAAACGTCCCGCTATTTGTTATTGAATAATAAAAAGAAAAAACCCTGATTTCGGTGCATGCAAGCATATTCCCTGGTACTGATTTCATTTATAACGGTTTGTTTTTCCTGTAGTGGAAAAGCGGGTCGTTCCGATCCTTCTCCGGGGCCTGTTCAGAAAATACAGATTACCCGGGACCAGGTATATGATCTGAGCGGATATGCCGATGAAGGCGGCGGAAACCCCTGGAACCTGTTTGACGAAAATGCGTATGTTGATCCCCGTTATAAAACTTCCGGGGAGCCTTATATACCAGCTACCAATTGCCAGCCCACGCATCATCCGGAAATTTATTTTGGTGCGGGTAAAGGAAGCAGGATCGTGGTGGACCTGCTGGTGCCTTATGCCCTGAAAGAAATTTATCTGTTCGACCGGTCGGCGGTCAGCGATAGTGTATGGCTTTGTATCGGAACGCTGAAACACTGGAAGTGCGTTGCGGCGCTGGAAACCGTTTCGGATGCCGGCGCCCGCGGCTGGAAAAAATTCACCGTGGATGAATCTACGCGGTTCGTCATGATCCGGTTCAGCAGTTATGAAACCGGCATTACTGAAATGGTTATGTATGGAACGGCCCTTCAGCCATTGCTGCCGGAAAAACCAGTAGCTCCCTCCGGCTCCTTCACCCGTAAACCACTGAATCAGTTCCTGGGCGTTAATTACATCATGGAGGATGACCCCCGGTGGCTGAAGCCGTTTCACTACAGCAGGCTGTATAATTTTGCATTGGATTTTGACAACGATACCCGGCGCCAGGAAGGGGATGTTCAGTTTAACATGCTGCATTACGGATATTACCGGGCAGATCTGAAGCGATATGTTTTTAACATCGATACATTAAAAAACATCAATCACGGGAACATCTGGTATAGCATCCGCGGTGTTTCCCGGTGGATGAGCGATCTGGGTTATACGGATAAGGACAGGCCGCTGAATAAACCGGGCATGAATACAGAAGATCCTGCCGCTTATTCCCGTCATGCAGAGATGATGTGGCACCTGGCTGCTTTTTTCGGAAGCACACCCGTGGATACGGCCCTGCTCTCCCTGTCCCATGAACCCAGGGTTTCAGGTCGCGGCACCATGAACCTTTTTGAAAACGGTAACGAAGAAGATGCCTGGTGGGTGGGCAGTAAGTATTGCAGTCCGGTGGAATACTACGCCCAGAGTACAGCCGACCTGGATGGGGATGAAGGAAGGCTTGGAAAGCGGCATGGCATACGAAATGCAGATCCCCATTCCAGGCTGATGATGAGCGGCCTGGTGGGCCTGGACACGAACCGCGTGAAAGTGTACCGGTTCCTTGGTGAAAATTTACGCGGCGACCGCCGGTTCATCTGGCAGGGCGGCATTCAATATCATTATTACTGTCATGCCGGAGGAAAAGGGATTTCTCCGGAAGCCGACTCTCTGCGATGGAAACTTTCCCGTGTCCGGGATTGCAGCAAACGCATAGCCCCCGACGTGGAATGTTTTCTGGGAGAGAACGGGTATGACAAGAGCCAGGCCTCCGGACAGGCCACGCCGGTGCTGCCCGGATATTCCATTTCACAGAGCCAGGGGATCATGCTGCTCAGATCCATCAACGCGGCTTTTTTCTCCGGATTTGATGCCTATATTTTGTATTGGCTGAAGGATGGAAATCCTGAAAGTGATCCGCGTATGTATACGACCAGCGGCATTTTACGGTTAATGCCCAACGGGAAAACAACGGCCTATCCGGGATGGTATTACATCAGCCGCCTGATCAGCCGCCTGGGAAATTATGTGGCGGACAGTGTGATGCTGGAAAAGGGGAACGTTTGGATCTACCGGTTTCGTCATCATCAGTTCCGGGATTCAGTGGCTTATTTTGTATATGCGCCCACGGTGAACGGCACAAAAATAAAAGATTACCGGCTTCGTGTGGGAAATGTTTCCGGTAAAACGGTTAGCGCAATGGAATTTCACGATGGTTCGGAACAGGGAACTAACGAGGTGCTACCGGTGAGGCAGGGGATGGTCGACATGCCCGTTGATGAAAAGCCCCGGTTGGTATTCACGAAGGAGTTCTTATCTTCATCCTATTAAGTTTCCATTCAAGTTATGTTTTTATTTGTGAGATCCTGGCGGTTTCCCTGGTTGCTTTGCCCTTTCCTGACCCTGATTTCCTGTACCTATTCTTCCAAGGCAACCAGAAAAATGTATCAGCAGGCTTTGCGGAAGAAACCGTACGATGTGATCATCGTGCCGGGTGTTCCCTTCGAGAACGGACAGTGGGGGCAGGTAATGAAGGGGAGGGTGTACTGGTCCAAATTTTTATATGACCGCGGGGTGGCCAGGAATATCATTTATTCCGGCAATGCGGTTTATTCTCCTTATGCTGAAGGGCAGATCATGGCTATGTATGCGATCGCTTTGGGCATTCCCAAAGAACATGTTTACAGTGAGGTGAGGGCCCAGCACACTACCGAAAATGTCTATTATTCCTATCAGCTGGCCAGGAAACTCGGATTCAAATCCATTGCCATTGCTTCCGATCCTTTTCAAACCCACATGATCCGGAGATTCACGCGGAAAAAAGTGAGCAAGAACATTGACCTTATACCTATGGTGGAAGACAGTCTGAAAGCGATGGAACCCGAAATGAAAGACCCCGTAATAGATCCGGCGCCCGCTTACCGAAATGATTTCATCCTCCTCACGAAAAGGGAAGGATTCTGGAAAAGATGGCGCGGCACCCGGGGAAAGAATATTGACAGTACGGCGTATGCCCAATAATCAATGAAGTGAAGGCCCATGCGTAAAAGTTTTATCGAGAATTTTTTTGAAGGCATGAATGAGAAACTTTTTTTTGTGCTGGTTGTGCTGGTTCAGCTCGTGTTTATTTTTCAGGGTCTTGATTTCACTGATTCCGGTTTTGACGCGGTATTTTATCAGCGGATTTTCAGCGATCCCGCAACAGTGCAGTATAATTTTATGTACTGGCTCACGGGTATTATCGGCGGAGCCTGGCTCAATTTATTTCCCGGCCTGGGGCTTCTTGGATTGCGGATTGCCTCGGTGATCTGCACCACATTCACTTTTGGCATCAGCTACAATCTGCTGAAGGATTATCTGCAGACGGCTTCTCTGAGACTGGGACTTTTTCTCATAGTCCTCTTTCTGGGCACGGGCATCAGGGAACTGAATTATAACGATATCACCGCTTTGTTTTTTATGTGTGCCGCATGGCTGCTGTTCACGGGGCTTACCAAACAAAAATACTTGCGACTTTTTATTGCCGGCATCTTTGTCGCAGCCAATATGTTTGCCAGACTTCCCAATGTGCTGGACATTGTACTCGTGATTGCCATCTGGTATTCGGGTTACCTCAACCGCATCACGGCCAGACGGGTGCTGATACATACCCTTTTGTTCCTCGGCGGTTTTCTGGTGATGGGTATCTGGCTTTTTTTAATCATGAAGGAAATGCATCAAGATGGTATTTTCCTGAACAGCCTGAACCTGCTGCGTGAGATGGGTGCGAACCCGGAAAATTCGCATGGCTTTTACCAGCAGTTTAAATTGTATGTTGTTCATTTCAGCGAGGGCCTGGTTATTTCCATTGTGGTGATTGTGGCCCTCTGGAGTTTTGCGGCCATCTGGCGGCGGCTGAAAATGGAAATCCCGCAAATAAAGGGTTTTTGGCCGGTTATTAAATACGCCATACTTGGTCTGCTCACGGTGATCTGTGTTTACCGTGCCGGAAAGGATCCGGATTTCTGGTTTTATCTTTTTTTATTTTATGCCGGAACGGGTCTTATCGTGGGTTTCCTCATGATTACGGGTCGTCAGCCCGAACACATGCAGTTGCTGGCGGTACTGGGTTTGATCATGTTGCTGATCTTGCCCGCAGGTAGTAATTATATGCTGATGACCGTTGGAAAATATGCCGTCTGGATCATCGTACCCATAACGGTGGATTATCTGCTGAATATCCGTTCCCTGAGCAGTTCCGTGATCGTTGGTGAGAACAGCCGGCATACTTATGAACAGCTGATCACGGCTAACCAGATGAATTCCTTGCGGAATGGCTCCCTTTTTCTTACCCTGATCTATATCCTGAGCGTCTGTTATTATTATCCGTATTTTGACAGGAACAACCGGATGAACATGACGGCTGCGATCCCCAATGAGCACCTGGCCCACATCTATACGGGGCCCGAGCGTGCCAGAACCATCAGCGAATTGCTGGCAGCCAGCGCGCGTTACGTAAAACCGGACGATTTTGTGCTGGCTTATGATTGCCTGCCGATGTATTACTACCTTACAGATACGCGGCCCTTCATGCACAACAGCTGGCTGTGGCTGTATGATGATGCCGTGTTTAAGAACGAACTGGAAAAATCTTTGCGGGAAACCCATATCTGTCCCATCGTCATTATGCAGAAAAGAAGCACCATTGCCAATAACTGGCCCCTGAATGAAAAGGAAAATTATCAGTTCCGTAAGCAGACCCTGGCCTGCATGTATTCCTTTTTAAAGGATTACCAGTATCGTGAAGTGTGGGAGAATGACTTTTTCAAAATTTTTGTTCCGGCCATCCGGCATTTACCGGTTTCGGACCCGGGAACAATAACAGGAACTAACTGATGACAAATCCTATTTCACCGGATAAGGAAGTTGAACGGCTGACCGCCGAATTGGAAACAACCAGGCGATTGCTGCAGCAACTAAAAGAAGATCAGCGGATCAAAGATAAAGAACTGGAAAATTTCGCCTATGTGGCTTCACATGATCTGAAATCACCCCTTGCAAGTATTCTGCTGACCAGTGAAATGCTGCGTGAATATTTTGGGGAAACCATTGACGGGGACAATGATCAGCTGCTGAAAGTGATGAACAGAGCCATTTTTAAGATCAAAAACCTGGCGGATGGTATCCTTGCCTATTACCGGGCCGAACGGGCCATGAATGATATAACCGAAACATTTGATCTTACCTCCTCCGTACAAATGCTGGTGGCGATGCTAAAAGCCGGTCCTTCCGCCGAAATTCACTATCCGCGGGAAGAAATATTGATTCGCACCAATAAAGCAGCGCTGGAACAAATACTGAACAACCTGCTGCAGAATGCGCTGCGGTATAACGACAAAGAGCGGAAGATCCTGCATATCCGTTTTCGCGAAGCCGGGTCCTTCTATTATTTTGAGGTGCAGGATAACGGGCGCGGCATTCCGGCGTCTGATCAGCAGCGGATCTTTGAACTTTTTACCAGTCTCGCTACCGACCGTTCCGGAGTTCCCGGCCTCGGCATCGGATTGACGGTTGCCAGAAAACTGGTGGAAAAGCTGGGCGGAGAAATTTCCCTTCGTTCCGTTCCTGAAGACGGAAGTGTTTTTGAATTTTCAATCAAAAAATAAAATCCTTCGGGAAACAACCAACCCTCGGACCACCATCATGACCAGTCCGGTTCTACGCTGGATTGAAAAAAGACAGGCGCGG
>JBEPUT010000092.1:0-7344 GCA_041691395.1 Chitinophagaceae bacterium | reverse complement strand
ACCTGTATCAAAAGCGTACAGTTCCTGTATCGTAAACGACCGGGACAACCGGCACGGGATTCCTAAATGATTGTAAATCATTTGGGTTGAGATCTGGCACGTGGTTGCATTTACTAGTCCGGATTTTTGTTAGTTTCAGCTTTAAACAGCACACACCGGGTATATTTATACCTGGTGATCTAAAAATAATTCAACCATGGTAGATCGGGTTATCAAGAAGAAAAAGTGGCCGCCAAGAAGAATCCTCACGATCGCCGGCATTGCAGCACTGGTGCTTCTGGCTTTCGGAAGCTATTATTTCACTTCCGGCAAATCGCGCCTTAACCAGGACCTCGACCGCCTGACGATTTCAACCGTCACCAAAGGTCCGTTTCAGGAAACCATTCCGGTGAATGGCGTGGTGATGCCCCTCACCAGCATTTACCTGGATGCCACCGAAGGCGGCCGGGTAGAGGAGAAATATGTGGAGGATGGTACGATGATGAAAAAAGGCCAGCCCATCCTGAAGCTGTCCAATACCAATCTTGAACTCAACCTGGCGGGCCAGGAGACCAATGTATTTACCCAGCTCTCCCAGATGCAGCTTGCCCGCATCAATGCCCAGCAAAATACGGTTGGAAAGCTGACCCAGATGGCCGATGTGGAAAGCAACTTTAAAGAAGCAGAACGGATCTACAACCTGGATAAACAGCTGTATGCTCAAAAAGCCATAGGATCTCAGGAATTCAAACAGGCCGAGAATAACTATAACTATTACCTGGAAAAGGAAAAACTGGCGCGAGAGATCCTGAAACAGGATACGGTTTCCACCAAACAACAGACGGAACAGGATAAGCAGTCCTACGAACATGCCCAGAGCGGCCTTGCCATCATGCGTCAGAAAGTGGGCGACCTGGTACTCCGCTCCCCCATCGACGGGCAGCTGACTTCCCTGGATGCCGAGGTGGGCCAGTCAAAAAAAGAAGGCGACCGCCTTGGCCAGATCGATGTACTCAGCGGATTTAAGGTGCGGGTGGATGTGGATGAGCATTATATTTCCCGGATCTACTCCGGTTTAAAGGGCCATTTTACTTTTGCCGACAGTAATTATGAGCTAAAGATATTCAAAGTATTTACGCAGGTCACTTCGGGTCACTTCCAGGTGGACATGCAATTTGTGGGTGCCGTACCCAAAGGTATCCGCAGGGGCCAGACGCTGCAGATCCTGGTGGCACTGAGTGAAGAAAGGCAGTCGGTGCTCGTTCCCCGCGGTGGATTTTATAACCAGACCGGGGGTAACTGGATATTTAAGGTGAGCGACGACGGGAACACCGCCTTCCGCACGGATATTTCGCTGGGCAATCAGAACCAGGAATATTACGAAGTGCTGCAGGGGCTTAAACCAGGCGACAAAGTGGTTACCAGCAGTTATGAGAATTACGGAAACATTCAGGAACTTATCCTTAAAAAATAGCATTCCCATTCACCGCCTAAAATATAAAAAATGATACGGATTCACGATCTGGAAAAAATTTACAAAACAGAAGAAGTGGAAACCATCGCCCTGAATAAACTTTCGTTCCAGGTAAACGATGGAGAATTCGTAGCCGTCATGGGGCCCTCCGGTTGCGGCAAGTCAACCTTGCTAAACATCCTGGGCCTGCTGGACGATCCGGACAGCGGCAGTTTTCTTTTCAACGGCATTGAAGTGGCTCATTTCAATGAAAGGAAAAGAGCGGACCTGCGGAAAAAGAATATCGGATTCGTATTTCAGAGTTTCAACCTGATCGATGAACTTACTGTTTTTGAAAACGTGGAGCTTCCGCTCATCTATCTGGGGGTGAAGAGTGATGAAAGAAAAAAAAGGGTTGAGGAAATGCTTGATAAAATGCAGATCATGCACCGGAGAAACCATTATCCCCAGCAGCTCTCCGGCGGTCAGCAGCAAAGGGTGGCCGTTGCCAGGGCCGTAGTGAACAAACCGAAGCTAATCCTCGCCGATGAGCCCACGGGAAACCTGGATTCATCAAACGGGAATGAAGTGATGGAACTGCTGACGGACCTGAATGAACAGGGAACAACCATCATCATGGTTACCCACTCCGAACACGATGCCCGTTACAGCCACCGCATCATCCGCATGCTGGATGGTCAAACGGTGACGGAGAATATTCTTGCTTAAGCGGTTGATGGTTGGTAGTTGACGGACTGTAGTTTCGAATCCGCACCTGATTTCCATCAACCGTCAACCCATTAATGAAACGTAACAAAAAAATCAAGCATGATCAAAATAGCGCATCTTTCAAAATGGGTTAACATCGGAAATATCCGGAATTTCATTCTGAAAGATATCAACCTCAACATAGCAGAAGGAGAATTTATTTCCATTATGGGACCTTCCGGTTCCGGCAAATCCACCCTGCTGAACATCATCGGTATGCTGGATTCTCCATCAGAAGGTGATTACCAGTTCTTCGATGCGGATGTCTATAAACTGAAAGAAAAACAAAGATCCATGCTGTATAAAACACATATCGGATTTGTTTTCCAGGCCTATCATCTGATAGATGAGCTTACGGTGTATGAAAATATTGAGACCCCGCTGATTTACCAGGATATCAAATCATCGGAACGCAAGGCCATCGTGGCCGATATACTGGATCGCTTTCAGATGGTGGGTAAAAAAGATTTATTCCCCACCCATTTATCCGGCGGCCAGCAGCAACTGGTGGGGATTGCCCGCGCCCTGGTGGCCAAACCCAAACTGATCCTGGCCGATGAACCAACAGGAAACCTGAACTCCAAACAGGGTGAGGAGATCATGGAATTATTCACCAAACTCAATCAGCAGGACGGGGTAACGATCATTCAGGTTACCCATTCAGAAAAAAATGCCGCTTACGGAAAGCGGATTATCCACCTGCTGGACGGGCGGATTGAAAAAACAGAGTCAAAATAAATGACCATCACTATGAAGCGGATTCGTATCTGGATATTTTTTGCCGGCCTGACGGGTTATTTCAATGGCTTCGGCCAGGACAGCACTGCACACAGCCTTAACCTGAAACAGTGTGTTGACCTGGCCGTAAAGAACAATTTGCAGGTAAAGCAAAGCGAGATCCAAATGGAGAACTATGGCCTTCAGTACAAACAGGCCAAGGACAATATTCTGCCGAGCATCAATGCAAACGGTTCCCAGGGCATCAACTACGGAAGAAGCATTAATAATTTCAACAACACCTATGTTGACCAGAAAAATAATTCCGGAAATTATGGTTTGAATGCCTCGTTTAATTTATTCAGCGGGTTAAGCGTCCAGAACAGCATTCGACAGACCTCATTATATTATGACGCCAGTAAAATGGACCTGCAACAGCAGAAAGACAACATTACCCTCGATGTGATCCTGGACTATCTGATGGTGCTGAACAATCAGGACCAGCTGGATATTGCGCGCAAACAGTCGGATGTGGATGCCAAACAGGTGGAACGCCTGGTAATTCTAAATCAGGCCGGCGCCATAGCACCGGCTACGCTGTACGACCTGAAGGGCCAGTATGCCAGCGATCAGGTGAACGTGGTGAATGTGGTGAATAACCTCGAAAACGCCAAGGTCACTCTTTTTGGGCTGCTGAATGTTCCTTACCAGAGAGACGTTGCTTTCGAAGCGGTTTCCCTGGATGCCAATACCCTGGAATACGGAGGCAGTTCAGACAGTATTTATCAGTCGGCGCTGCTGGTCATTCCCAACATCCGGGCCAACGATTTGCGCGTGCGGTCTTATGAAAAAGGCATTGCCGCCGCCAGGGGGAAACTATATCCTTCGCTTTCCTTTTTTGGCAATATCAATTCCAATTACAACAGCATCGCCACTGCCGGGATTATCGGAACTGATTTTACAACACCTACCGGGGAATTCGTGAATATCGGGGCAACCCAGTATGATGTCAATACCATTTCAAAACAGCAACAGAAGATCAGCTTCGGAAACCAGTTCAAAAACAACCGTTATGAATCCATCGGTCTCTCGCTGAATATTCCGATATTAAATTATCTGAGCGCAAGGAACAACATCAAACTGCAAAAGATCAATGTGCAGAATGCAAAGATTGTTGCCAATGCATCCCGTAACCAGTTGCAGCAACAGGTAGAACAGGCCTGGCAGAATATGAAGGCGGCTTACGGGCAATACAAAGGTTATATGGATCAGGAAAAAGCATTTGAGGAATCTTTCCGGACGGCGGAGATCCGTTTCAATAACGGAGTAATCACTTCAGTTGATTACGTGATTGCCAAAAATCATGTTGATCAGGCAAATATCAATCTCACGGCATCCCGCTACAATTATATTTTCAGAACCAGGATACTGGATTATTATCAGGGAAGACTGGCCGTGGGAAATTAAGAATTACTTCCTCATCCACCTCCTCAAGCAGTCCCCGACCTTTTCTGATTCCACCATGAAGCCATCGTGACCATAAATCGAATCGATGGTAACCAGCTGACAGTCCGGAATATAATCGGCAATGAATTTTTGCTCGTCAAGCGGACACAGGATATCGCTGGTGATCCCGATGATCAGGGTTCGTTGCCTCATGGCGGACAGAACCTTTTTAAGATCGCCTCCCCTGCCACGCGAAAGATTATGGGTATCCATGGCCTTGGTCAGCAGCCAGTAGCTGTAGGCATTGAAACGCTGCGCCAGTTTATCTCCCTGATAGTTGATGTAGGAGGAAGCCCGGTAGTTGTCGAGCTTTTCAGGATCCGGATCCGATTGCTTTTCCTTCATGATGGTGTAATTCCGGTAGGTCAAAATCCCGATGGCCCTGGCTGCCCTGATGCCCGCAGATCCGGCATCTTCATCCAGATCCTTCCAGGAAGAATCGGCTTCTATGGCCAGCCGCTGCGCGGTATGGATGGCTATGCCCCAGGCGGTTTCCGCCGCTGAAGTGGCGATGAGAAAAAGATCCCTGATCATCTCCGGTTCCATAACACACCATTCCAGTGCCTGGTAGCCGCCCATGCTGCCGCCCATCATCAGTTCAATCTGCCGGATACCCAGGTGCTTACGGAGCAGGATATGCGCACGCGCCATATCGCGGATGGTAATGGCCGGGAAATGGCTGAAGTAGATGTTTCCTGAATCCGGATCCCGGCTGAGCGGGCCCGTAGTGCCGTAACACGAACCCAGGATATTCGCACAAACAATAAAATGGGTGGAGGGGTTCACAATATGGTTTTCTCCCACCATACCTGGCCACCAGCGGCTTACATTGGAATTGGCCGTTAGGGCGTGACAGATCCAGACTGCATTATCCGCAGCGTCATTCAGTTGCCCGTAGGTATGGTAAGCGATCTTGATGCCGGCCAGTATTTGGCCATTTTCCAGCCGGAAAGGCTGATCAATATAAAATTCCTCCATGCTCCGGATTCAAAATTTTAGTAGGCAAAAGTAGGACAAGCTGGGTTAATGTGCTAATGTGGAAATATGGAAATGTGGAAATTCAGGACTGCATCTCATTTCCACATCAGCACATTTCCACATTTCCACATTTATACATTAAGAGTATCTTTGCAAAAAAAAATTTCTATGGCTCACGTAGAAGTGATCCGGGTCAGCAACGATTTCGGCTTTGAAGGAACGGATGCCTCCGGTAACCAGGTCAGGATGGATTCCAGCCCCGAAAGCGGCGGCCATGATTTTGGCGTGCGGCCGATGCAGATGTTATTGATGGGACTGGGTGGCTGCAGTGGTATTGACATTGTATCCATCCTGAAAAAACAGAAACAGCAGGTGGAAGGATTCCGGATCAGTATAGACGGCGAAAGGGAGCCTGGTAAAGAGCCCTCCCTCTGGACGCAAATTCACATTGTTTTTGAATTGAATGGCACTATCGATCCTGAAAAAGCAAAACGGGCCTGCGCCCTTTCCCTCGACAAATATTGTTCCGTAGCAGCTACCCTGATGGGTGCCGGTTGCGCCATTACGTGGGAAGCCCGGGTCATCGCCGGGTAATATCCGGCAAACGTCTGCCTTTGCTGACCACGGTCAGCAGTGCAGCACCCAAAGACAAATTAAAATCTTCAAGAAATACTTCATTATGTCTTTACACCCCATGTCCGAACTGATCAGAACCCGCATAAAACAAACCCAGGAAATGGAGCATTCTTCTCCTTTGTTTCTGACCAGCAGTTTCACCTTTGACGATGCGGAGGAAATGCGTGCGGCATTCGCGGATGAAAACGACGATAATATATACAGCCGGTTTTCTAATCCCAGTGTCCAGGAATTTACTGACCGGATGTGTGTACTGGAAGGCATGGAATCGGGATTTGCCACTTCTTCCGGCATGAGCGCTGTATTTGCTTCTTTTCTAACTTTTTTGAAGGGCGGGGATCACCTGCTTTCCTGCAGGTCCATTTTCGGAAGTACACATTCCGTGATCACAAAGATCCTTCCCAAATACGGCATTGAACACAGTTATGTTCCGGCGGTCGACCTGAGTGGCTGGGAGGCTGCCATTCAACCCAATACCCGGATGATCTTCGTGGAAACGCCTACCAACCCGGGCCTGGATATCATTGATCTGGCAGCGGTGGGCAAACTGGCAAAAAAACACAACCTGATCTTTTGCGTGGATAATTGTTTTGCCACGCCGATCGGCCAGTTGCCTGCGCGATTTGGAGCCGACCTGGTGATTCATTCCGCCACAAAATGGCTGGACGGGCAGGGAAGGGTTCTGGGTGGCATTGTACTGGGCAGTAAAAAACTAATCCACGAAATATACCTTTTTTGCCGGAGCACCGGACCAGCACTTTCCCCCTTTAATGCCTGGGTACTCAGCAGGAGCCTGGAAACCCTGGAAGTACGGATGGAACGCCACGCATCCAATGCCTTTTACCTGGCTCAGCGACTGGAGAAAAATCCGGCCATCAGCTGGTTGAAATATCCCTTTCTGGAAAGCCATCCGCAATATGCTATCGCCAAAAAACAAATGATAAATGGCGGCGGACTGCTGTGTTTTGAATTGAAAGGCGGATTGGAAAGCGGAAGAAAGTTCCTGAATAATTTGAAGATGCTTTCCCGGACGGCCAACCTGGGAGATACCCGCAGTATCGCTTCGCATCCGGCCAGCACCACCCATGGGAAATTAAGCGAGGAAGAAAGAAGGAGCGTCAATATAACGCCCGGGCTTATACGCATTTCTGCCGGACTGGAGAACAGGGAGGATATTTTGGGGGATATTGTGCAGGCGATGGAAAAATAATTTGAAAATTTGATGATTTGAAAATGATAGACCCCGGGATTAATATCGTACTCTTCCTGGAGTATAATCTTTTCCAAGAATTTCCAGATTTTCAAAT
>JBEPUT010000091.1:0-7433 GCA_041691395.1 Chitinophagaceae bacterium | reverse complement strand
CCGGATATGAAGCGATGGCTTGTCTCCCTCCTGGCAATTGCTGTTTTCAGCTCCTGTGAGATTCACATTCATGGAAATGGTAAAGTTATCTCACACAGCGCCTGGACAGTCCTGGTGAAGAAGTATGTGAATGAAGAAGGGCTGGTGGATTACAAGGGGTTTATTAAGGATAAAAAGGAGCTGCAGGCCTACCTGGATATGTTATCTGCCAACCCGCCGGCTAAAAACTGGAGCAAAGAAGACCAGATCGCTTACTGGCTTAATGCATATAATGCTTTTACAGTTAAACTCATTGTGGATCATTATCCGGTGAAAAGCATTAAGGATCTGGGTCCTAAACATCAGATTATTTTCATCAATACGCCCTGGGATATCAAATTTTTCAAGATAGACGATCACACGATGACCCTTAACCGGATCGAACACCGGATCCTTCGTCAGGAATTCCGGGAACCGCGCATCCATTTCGCGTTGAATTGCGCATCGCTGAGTTGCCCCAAATTGCGGCGGGAAGCCTATGAAGGCTCCAGGCTGGATGAGCAGCTGACCGACCAGGCAAAATCCTTTATGAGAGATCCCAAGCGCAACCAGCCCGATTCGTCCCATCCTAAACTTTCCGCCATCTTTGATTTTTACGGAAAGGATATGCGAAAGTGGAGCGGTTTGTCGCTGATTGGGTTCATCAACCAATATTCACCCGTGAAGATCAAAGAAGATGCTGAAATGGAATTCCTGGATTACAACTGGAATCTGAACGATCAGAAATAAAAGAGAACCATGCGAAAGATCGTCATCATCGGCAATGGTATTTCCGGCGTTACCTGCGCCCGGCATATCCGTAAGCAATGCGACGATGAGATCACGATCATCTCTGCAGAAACGAAACACTTTTATTCAAGGACTGCCCTGATGTATATTTATATGGGGCATATGAAGTATGAACACACCAAACCGTACGAAGATTTTTTCTGGGAAAAGAACAGGCTTTCCCTCGTTCAACAAAAAGTATTGGAGGTAAAACCGTCAGTAAAAAGACTAATAATGGAAAGGGGCTCGCCCATAGCCTATGACCTTTTGATTTTAGCCTGCGGATCGGTCACCAAAAAATATAACTGGCCCGGCCAGGATTTAAAAGGCGTTCGCGGACTGTATAGTTTTCAGGACCTGGAATCCATGGAAGCGGAAACCAAAGGCATCCGCCATGCCGTAATCACGGGCGGCGGATTGATCGGGGTTGAAATGGCAGAGATGCTGCATTCCAGGAAGATCCCGGTAACCATGCTCATAAAAGATAAATATTATTGGGCAAGCGTTCTTCCGGAACCAGACGCTCGGCTGGTTTCCCGCCAGATTATAAAGAACGGGATCAACCTGGTTTATGAAAGCGAATTAAAAGAGATACGCGGAGATGCTCAGGGGAGAGTCAATGCCGTGGTTACCTCCGCTTCCAAGTTGATTGATTGCGATTTTGTGGGCATTGCTACGGGAGTCAGCCCCAATATTTCTTTTTTGAAAGATTCCGGTCTCCGCCTGGATAAAGGGATTTTGGTCAATGAATATTTTGAAACGAATGAGCAGGATATTTATTCCATCGGGGATTGTGCCCAAATGGAAAAACCAATGCCCGGCCGAAAGCCGATTGAACAGGTCTGGTATACGGGACGTATACAGGGGGAAACACTGGCCCAAACCATCTGCGGTAAACGAACAGCTTACCGGCCGGGACCCTGGTTCAACTCCGCCAAATTCTTCGATCTGGAGTATCAGACTTATGGATTGGCTTCTTCCAAACTGGAGGAAGGAGAAACTTATTTCTACTGGGAACATCCAAAACGTCCCATAGGGTTTGGAGCCGTCTATCATTCCGGAACAAAAGAGCTGAAAGGCGTAAACAGTTACGGTATGCGGCTAAAGCATATTCTTTTTGATCAATGGCTCTCGCGCAAGGCAACCATTGATAACGTATTGGAGAATTTGCACAAGGCATCCTTTGACCCCGAGTTTGCAAAAAATCATGTAAAAGAAATTGTCCGGGCTTACAACCGCCAAACCGGATCTTCCGTTAAAGGAAAGAAAAGATGGTCCGGACTGTTTTAACCACTAATACTTTAAATATGAAAACCCTGCACCGGATTGGTTTGGCTTGCGCACTGGGGGCTCTGTTCCTCCTATTGCTCTGCCTGAATGTGAACCATTACCGGTTAACGCAGGATTCGTTAGAGAACGCTGTTTCCGACAGTGCAAATACAGCTTTGTTACAACCGGCGCTGAAACCGATGATGGATAAGGAGTATTTTTCCAAATTTTCTTTCGCCCATGATTATCAGCTGGCTTTCGACAAAGTGAATGAAGAACAGGAAGCCAACAAGGAAGATGCGATAGAAGACGACTATACGCTTGAATTGTTAAAATCCAGCACGCTGGGACCGGTGGCCAACCATACTCAGGGTCTCATCTGGTTTATTATTGGTTTATTCACAGTGGGAAGTCTTTTATTTACCGCAGCAAATTATCTCTATAAACCGGCCGGCATCAAGAATGATAAGGTATTTCAGAAACCCATATCTGCAGCGGGCTGGAGCGCTATCCTGCTGGGGCTGGGATTGATGGCTTTCTATATTGTTCTGTATTGGTTTCCCTACCTGCTTTCCGACTGGGTGTTGCTGGCCGACCCCGTAAGTAAAATGCTCAACGGCGGCCCGGCGGATCAGGATTTCCTGTATGGACTGATATATACCGTCGTGGTTATTTTAATGGGCATTAAGATGTTTGTGAAATACAGGCATTCGGGTTACCAGCAGTTGAGAACGGCTTCTGTAACCTTTTTCCAGCTCAGCTTTGCCTTTATTATTCCGGAATTACTGAAAGCACTCAATCAGCCTTCTGTGGATTTAAAGAATATCTGGCCGCTGGATTATACTTTTTTCTATGATTCCAATATCCATGACCTGATCAAAAGCGGGAAATTTGGAATCTTTGTTTTGGTCTGGGGTATAGCCCTGATCATTGTGGTAGTTCCCATCATGACCTATTTTTTTGGTAAACGCTGGTATTGTTCATGGGTTTGCGGTTGCGGAGGCCTGGCTGAAACAGCAGGCGATCCTTTCCGGCAATTGTCCAGTAAAAAATTGTCGGCATGGAAGATCGAAAGGATCGTGATCAACAGCGTGCTGGTTATCACCGCAGCGATGACGGCCGTTACGCTCATCAATTATTTTTCCAGGCATCATATATTGGGCGAGGCTACGGATGGATTTCAAAAATGGTACGGTTTTCTTATTGGATCTATCTTTGCTGGTGTGATCGGAACCGGATTTTATCCATTTATGGGCAGCCGCATGTGGTGCCGGTTTGGTTGCCCGCTGGCAGCCATTTTCGGAATCGTTCAAAGATTCAAGAGTCGCTTCAGAATAACAACCAATGGCGGACAATGTATTTCCTGCGGTAACTGCTCCACCTATTGTGAAATGGGAATCGACGTACGGTGGTATGCGCAGCGCGGACAAAATATTGTCAGGTCTTCCTGTGTCGGGTGTGGAATATGCGCTGAGGTTTGCCCCCGCGGTGTGCTAAAACTGGAGAACGGAACGGAAGTGAACCGGATAAACAACAATCCGATCATCATCGGTAAGGACAGAATCTACGTAGTGCCATAAAATGCTTTTTTCATTTGTAATCAAAAACCGAACTTGAGGAATGCCATATTAGTGATTATACCGGCTTATAATGAAGAACGTTCCATTGCAAACGTTATCGGGGATATCCCAAAGGATCTGGTCACTGAGATCATTGTTGTAAATAATCATTCCAGTGACAGAACGGAGGAAAATGCACGGGCTGCAGGCGCTACCGTTCTTACCGAAACAGAAAAGGGCTATGGCGCAGCTTGTTTAAATGGAATACGTTACGCGCAGGAAAGGGATCCCAAGCCGGATATCATCGTTTTCCTAGACGGTGACTATTCGGATTACCCGGATCAGATGCCGGCTATAATAAAACCTATACTGGAAGAAGGTTTCGACCTGGTGATCGGTTCCCGCACACTGGGTAAACGAGCCTGGGGATCAATGACCATCCCGCAATTATTCGGCAACTGGTTAGCCTGCTCGCTGATGAAGGGGCTATATCATACAAGGTATTCGGATCTTGGTCCCTTCCGGTCCATCCGGTATGAAAGCCTGATGAGGCTGAACATGCAGGACCGCAATTTTGGCTGGACCGTGGAAATGCAGTTGAAGGCGGCCAAACAAAAGCTGAAGGTATGCGAGGTACCCGTTGATTATCGTAAACGCATCGGTGTTTCCAAAGTAAGCGGTACGGTGAAAGGTACTATCCTTGCAGGCTATAAGATCCTGACGACCATTTTTAAATATAGATAATGGAAATGCGGTCATACGGCAGGAAATACGGACCCGAGCTATTGGTTGTGTGTACAACCATCATCGCAGAAGTGTTTCTCTTATACGCCGTTCCCCGTTCCGATTTTATCGGAACTTACTCCCTGTTCCTGATCCTGTTTGCCGGCTGGTTCTATATAGTAAAAAACAGCCGGCTTAGCTTTTCTTTTTGCATAGCGCTCGCCATATTATTGAGGCTGATTGCTATGTTCAGTCTCCCGGTATTGTCTGACGATTATTTCCGCTTTATCTGGGATGGCAAACAGATCCTTGGTCACGTAAATCCGTTTCAGTACACGCCTTTGGATTACCTGAAGATCCATCCCGGGAATGCTTATTGGCAATACCTCTATGAAAATATGAATTCGCAGGAATATCACAGTATTTACCCTGCTGTTCTTCAATATATTTTCGCGGGATCGGTTTGGCTTTTTCCGAATAACCCCTATGGGGCGGCTGTGATTATGAAGTTATTTATTTTCCTGGCCGAATGCGGCGGCATGAGGGTATTTTATCTGCTGCTGAAAAGAAAAAATATCCCTGTGCGGAATGCACTTTGGTATGTATTGAACCCCCTCATCATTATTGAATTAACCGGGAACGTCCATTTTGAAGGGGTTATGCTTTTTTTCTTTCTTGGCGGATATTATTTACTCGAAAAGAAGTCTTATTGGCTGTCCGGAATTTGCTGGGG
The DNA here is from genome assembly GCA_041691395.1 of Chitinophagaceae bacterium. Lineage (GTDB taxonomy): Bacteria > Bacteroidota > Bacteroidia > Chitinophagales > Chitinophagaceae > Puia. Next base: position 2,342 of record JBEPUT010000091.1, on the reverse strand, counting down.
CCTGGCCATTGCAACCAAAATGATCCCTTTAATGCTGGCGCCGCTGATCCTGCGTGCGATAGGCTGGAAAGCCTTTCTGCGTTTCGGATCAGCAGCCTTTGCAGTGATCATCTTGGTATTCCTCCCCTTTTATAATGCGCATCTCGTTCAGGATGTGACGGCCTCCCTCCGGCTTTATTATCATCTTTTCGAGTTCAATGCCAGCATTTTTTACCTGATCCGCTGGATTGCTTTTCACTATGTAGATTACGATATTATTGAAGAAGTTGCCCCGGTATTGGGGATGATCTCCTTTGTGTGGATATTGCTGATATCCTGGTGGCCGTCAAAAAAATTTTCGCTTTACGATAAAAGCATTTGGATTTTTGCTGTTTACTTTTTACTGACCACGATGGTTCACCCCTGGTATTCTTCGATTCTGATTATGCTCTGTGTTTTTTCCAGGTATAAATTTCCGTTGGTTTTCTCGCTGCTCATTCTTTTATCTTATTTCCCTTACAGCCTGAAGGATTACGATGAAAATCTATGGGTGATCCTGATCGAATACCTACTGCTTTTTCTTTTCATGATCTGGGAGTCCAGGACGATCCACGCCAAAATAGATGGTTCCTACAGGCTCTTTTCGGTAACTGCTGAAAAGACGGTCCCACCAGGGAAATACGGAGCTGTAATTTGAATTCAATTCAGCCCTTTTATTAGAATGATGGATCCGGTGCATATTGGGCGTGACCATGATCCGGCGAAGCGCATAATCAATTTGTTTTTTCATCCGGAGATTGGAGTGGTGTAAGAGTACGACGGGAAAGAAAAGAAGGCTGTAGGCTAAAATAGCCGTGATGCTGAATCCAAACAATGGGAAAACCAGTAACCGGGCCACGTAGGAAAGGGTTAGTTCCACCCCGTGAAATCTGAGCGCGGTCGTAATATTCAGCTGCTCATCCACATGATGGAAGCGGTGAAATCTCCAGAGTAAAGGCAGGCGGTGATTTAGCCGGTGCCACCAGTACATAAATAAATCCAGTAAAATAATCTGCAGCCCAAGGCTTAAATAGAATGGAAAATGAAGCAGGTTGAAAAGACCAAAGTGCATTTTGTTCAGCCACCCGATACAAGCCTGAAAATAGAAGCCACCCAGGAAGGTGATGGCCGCATTGATGACCCCGAATCCGAAATTTTTTACATCATGCCATTTGGTGTGAGCAAATACACGTTCAGGAAAAAGATGTTCTGCCAGATAAATCAAAACAAAAACGATCCCGATAATATAGGGCTGAATTGATTTCAGAAGAAGATCGGGCATAACAAAGATTATGTCAAATATACAACTATGGGAAAGGCTGTGAAAATCCGGCCGATATTATTCTTCGTAAGGGTAGTTCACTTTGTACAATTCCTTTTCTTTGGCAGCCTGGTGGTTCCCGATGCCGTAGCCGTAGTATGAATATTTATAGTAGCCGGCTTCTCCTTAAAGAACCAGGAAATCATGATTGGAATAAATCCGGAACAGGGTGTAGATCAATAACGGATTGTTCAGCGTGTAAGCCACGCCCGATTGAACTTGTTAAGGGTTGGGGTGCAGAGAATCATTGTGCCTGCGCAATTCGAGTATACCTGCACCGCCAAAAGTCAGTTTTGTTTCCGGTGAATAATAAATGACCGGAAATCCGGAGAAGCTCAATTTTTCGGTATGCCGCGAGGAGAGAAGCTGAGCCACGACAATAAAAGGAAATAAAATTAGCGCTGTTGCCAGTAGAAAAATGCTTTTTACCGGTAACAGGATTTGCATTAAAATCTATGATCTGGCTTTATGAGTTCAGGAAATTTTTGCTGAAAACGCCTGATCCTCGGTATACTTTCATGAAGTACATAGGGTTCATTTGGGTGCCGTTTAATATAATCCTGATGATATTTCTCTGCGGGCCAGAATTTTTCAAATGGTACAATCTGGGCAGCTACGGGTTTGGTATAATTCTTCTGTATTTCTGCTTTGTATTTTTCTGCCATCAACTTTTCTTCCGGTGTCCGGTAAAATATGATAGAGCGGTAAGAAGAGCCCTCGTCGGATCCCTGTCCATTTACCTGGGTAGGGTTTTGCGAACCAAAATATACCTTCAGCAGCGTGGCATAGGAAACAACGGCGGGGTCATAATAGACCTGAACGGTTTCTGCATGACCGGTCTTTTCATCGCTTACCTGGTCGTACGTCGGGTTAGGTTCCTTACCTCCTGCGTAACCGGATACCGCTTCCTGAACCCCTTTTACACTTTCAAAAACCGCTTCCATACACCAGAAGCATCCTGAGGCAAAGGTAGCTTCACTATATTTTGACAGGTCTTTTGGCG
>JBEPUT010000090.1:0-7827 GCA_041691395.1 Chitinophagaceae bacterium | reverse complement strand
ATGAAAAGCAATTCAAATTTCTATTACAAATAGAAAATTTAATCCCTAATTTTATCTCCTCACTGTCAACTGTCCATTGTCAATTAAAGCCATATGAGTTATCCCTATCAAATCCACACTTTTGACGAATACCTTTCCGCGTATCAGAAAAGCATTGAACAGCCCGAAAACTTCTGGACGGGTGTTGCGGAACATTTTACATGGAAGAAAAAATGGGACAAAGTGCTGGAGTGGAACTTTAAAGAACCGAGGGTAAGCTGGTTCCAGGGAGCAAAAATGAACATCACGGAAAATTGTCTGGACCGTCACCTGGCAGACAAGGGAGATCAGCCGGCCATTATCTGGGAGCCGAATGATCCGAATGAGAAAAACCGCATCCTGACTTTTAAGGAACTGCATGAGGAGGTCTGCCGTTTCGTTCAGGTCCTAAAAAATAATTCGGTAAAAAGAGGCGATCGCATTTGCATTTATATGCCGATGGTTCCTGAAGCCGCAATTGCCGTGCTGGCCTGCGCCCGTATGGGCGCCATCCATTCTGTGGTTTTCGGCGGTTATTCGGCACAGAGTATTGCCGACCGCATTGAAGATGCACAATGCAGCCTGGTGATCACCGCCGATGGCGGTCATCGCGGAGGCAAGGATATCCTGTTGAAAGATACTATTGATGAGGCGTTGCAGAAAACAGGGCACGCAAAAAAAGTGATCGTGCTAAAACGTCTGGGCAACAGGATAAACATGAAGGAAGGAAGGGATATCTGGTGGCATGATGAAATCAAAAAAGTAGAGGCACAAGGTGTCAAAGACAAGGCGGCAGAAAGCATGGATGCGGAAGATATCCTGTTCATTCTCTATACCTCCGGTTCCACCGGCAAACCCAAAGGCGTCGTGCATACCAATGCAGGATATATGATTTTTACTACCTACAGTTTCGTGAACGTTTTTCAGTATCAACCCGGACAGGTCTATTTCTGTACGGCAGATATTGGCTGGATCACCGGGCACAGTTATACGGTATACGGACCATTATGCGCCGGTGCCACCACGGTTATGTTCGAAGGAATTCCTTCCTGGCCCGATCCGGGAAGATTCTGGGATATCGTGGATAAATATAAAGTGAACATTCTCTATACTGCGCCCACCGCCATTCGCAGCCTGATGGGTTATGGTCTCGGACCGCTGAAGAATAAGGACCTGAGTTCTTTAAAAGTGCTGGGAACTGTTGGAGAACCCATCAATGAAGAAGCCTGGCACTGGTATGATGAACACATCGGAAAACATAAATGTCCCATCGTGGATACCTGGTGGCAAACGGAGACTGCGGGAATCATGATTTCCAACCTGGCGGGCATCAGTCAGGGAAAACCGGCTTTTGCCACGCTCCCATTGCCGGGTGTGCTTCCGGTTCTGGTAGATGAGAACGGTCATTCCGTACCGGGATCGGATGCGGCAAAAGATGGCGTATTTCACAAAGGCGCTACCGGCTCACCCGTTAGCGGAAACCTTTGCATCCGTTTTCCCTGGCCTTCCATCATCCGCACCACTTACGGGGACCATGAGAGATGCCGCCTGAATTATTTTGCCACTTATCCGGATAAATATTTTACCGGTGATGGTGCTTTCAGAGATGCAGAAGGCAACTATCGCATTACCGGGCGGGTAGATGATGTGTTGAACGTAAGCGGTCATCGCATTGGCACGGCAGAAGTTGAAAATGCCATTAATATGCATCCCGACGTGGTGGAGAGCGCCGTAGTGGGTTATCCGCACGATATTAAAGGCCAGGGCATTTACGCCTTTGTGATCCTCAGCGGTGAAAGCCGGGAAAAAAAACTGGATAAAAGCAGTGTGGCCAATACGGTAGTCAAAATCATCGGCTCCATTGCGAAACCGGATAAAATTCAGTTTGTAAGCGGGTTGCCAAAAACACGCAGTGGAAAAATCATGCGGCGCATCCTGCGCAAAATTGCAGAAGGTGAAATGGATAAACTGGGTGATATCAGTACGCTGACGGATCCTGCCGTGGTGGAAGAAATTGTAAAGGGGAAAGTATAATTTATTCGTCTCCGGGATTGCCTTCCTTCCGAATCACCACCTGCGCGCCGATGGGAAGCAGGTCATAGAGTTCGTCTACATCTTCATTCTTCAGGGCGATACATCCGTTCGTCCAGTTCTGGTATAAGTCTACCGCCATATCATCATGCGGCCAGGTACCGTGGATGGCAATGCCACCGCCGATCCTCGCATTTTTGGGAATGAGCCCCCTCGTCTTTCGTTCCTTGAATTTGTCCAGATCCGCCTGCGTAGGAAAATCGATCAGCATCATCTTGTCCCATTTTTCATGGGGTCGTTTGGAAGCAATATGATAAACGCCTTCCGGCGTTTTACGGTCGCCCTCCACCATTTTATCTTCGAGAGATTTGCTGCCGAACACCACCGGGTAAGTGGCATACCAGCCATCCTGGTCATACACTTTGAGTTCATAGGTTTCTTTCAGGATCACCACGGAAACATCACCGTTCAGTTGCCGGTGAAAGAAACGTTTGTGGGAAGATCTTCGGGATCCGGCATCCCGGAAGGCCAGTAAACTCGTTGCGGTCAATCCGACCAGGATCATCTTTTTAACGTTCATTTGGACAGATCTTTAGATTTTTTGAACGCATTTTGATCCTGATATATTTTTCATGTTGATAATTTTTCGACAGTTTAACAAAAAAAAGTCCTTGGCAGGCAGGGATGGGGCCTGGATCTGGAATGCATTCTTAAAAAGAAATTGATTCCATTTTAAGGAAACATTACCAATTGCTTAACCGGATGCCAACCGTATAAGGAACCTGGTCCAGTCCTTTTTTAAACATGCTCTGCGTGGCAAGGGATCCGTACAGTTTTACCGGGCCCAGCTGGAGTTCGGCGATCCAGGAAATTTTCCACGGTCGCAAATCAAAATCATCGTGCTCTTTTTGTTTACCGGATTCATCGCTGATCAGTTTCTGCCGCGCAGAATACAGATAACCCGCGCTGGCGCCGACGCTCAGTCCGAATCCGTCCCGCAGGTTCGGGGTAAAATTAAAATTCAGCATCAGGGGAATGGTAAAGTAATCCGCAGCCAGTTTGTTTTTGCTGTAGTTTTTAGTGTCCATGATCACTTTGGTGGGATCCGTGAGGTATTTAATGTTATCGCGGTAGCGGTAATTGTTCAGTTCAATGCCAAATCCATATTTCAGGTTTACCACATGTTTGATCATATTGAGGCGTTGCATAAAAATCAGGATATCCACATTGACTGATTTATTGGCCTTCAGATGAAACCAGTTATCGGCGGAACCAGGCGCAAATGCCTGTGCCTCCGGACCGGCATAGTTGGTGCGGTCGTTAAAATTGGAAAAGCCCAGATCCACCACCAGCCAGTTGGTGCTCAGGTTGGAAGGACTGATGCGGTTGGCATGCGAATGCATACGACGCCAGTGCTCCCATTTTTTCCCGTGTGGGTGCGCCGGAAAATCCATGGGCGCAGCTGCGGTATCCGTTGCATTTTTTGACGCAGAATCCTGTTGGGTAAATCCGGCCAGGGAAAAGCACAACATACCCAGTACGATCATTCCCTGCTTCATCGTGTTCATCATAAACGATTGATTATTTTTTAAGATTGAATTGAAATACGCTGACCCTTATTTTCTGCCGGCGATTGTCTGCCGTGGCATCTTCCGGCGATGCCGACATCATTTTTTTAAAAAATCCGGAAATGGTTCTGTTTTTATTATCGAATACGAGGATGCTTTCGGATGAGGAAGACGGTTGGTTGGTTGACGGTTGACGGTTGACAGTTGACAGTGGCGGCCTTTGGCCGCCGGAGCGAATGGAAGATGGCATAATAATTTCAGGCAACATTTTATTCTGCGCTATTTCAGGAAGATCCATGGAAGGTTGCCGAATATCCTGATTTGCAGATAATGCTGTTTGAGGGGAATCAGCGTCAGGATCCGGATTGGTTTTCCCCACGGGATTGCTGCCGTTTTGTTTTGCCGTATTCAATTTCTGTTGTATCGGATTTGAATCCGGAGAAAGCAAATCGGATCCGGGTTGTTGCCGGACTACAGCCCTTCTGGTTTTTCTCAAATTTCCGGCGTGCAAAGAATCTGCATCTGTCTTTTTAACAGATGCGGCATTTTGCGTGTTTTCCGTTTTAATTTCTGCTGCCGTCCTTTTATTTTTTGCATCCATTTTAATGGTCATTTCCCTGGAGTCTGCTGCAGGATGACCCGGTTTCCGCAGTTTTCCAGTCATCACCAGAAACCAGGTACCGGCCAGGACAATGAGGAGTGCTGCGGCAATACGCCACAGATATACGGGAAACAACCGCCGTTCCTTTTCATCCCTGAGCAATATTTCTTTATGTTCAAATACGATTTCCGGCGGAACAGCGACGGTTTGTTTTAGTGCTGTGAGTTCTTTTTCAAGATCCGGATGCCGCCGTACAAATTCTTCAACCATCTGCCTATCATTCCCGTTCAGTTCCCGGTCGATGTACAGCAGGAAATATTCTTCGTAATTATTTCTGTTGACGGTCATGTTTTTCTCTTTCAATTAAAGCACATTTTCCACACTCACCAGGTATTGTTTTAATTGGATCCTGGCCCGGTGCAGGGTCACTTTGATCTGGCTCGTATTCAATCCCGTTATGCCGCCGATCTCTTCATAAGAATATCCTTCATAATCCTTGAGCATTACCAGGGAGCGCTGTCTTTCGTTCAACCTGTCCAGGGCCTCCTCCAGCACCTGTCGCAAGCGCGGTGTAGGTGACCCGGCCGTTTCCAGGTGATCAGGAAGCATGTCCCGGTACTCCATCCGCCGGTTTTTCCTGTTCTGATCAATCATTTTATGATAGGCAATGGTGAACAGGTAACTTTTACCGGTGGCTGCATGCACTGCTGACCGGTGTTCCCATAGTTTTTCAAAGGCGGACTGTACCAGATCCCGCGCATCTTCCACGTGCCCGGTGGATTTCAGCATGAACCGGTAAAGCCCGTCCGCATACTGCCTTACACAATCATTGTAATCCTCAGCCGTCATAAGCCGTTTCCGGTTGTTGTCTCCTGATGTATTACGGTTGGTTGGGAAAAAAGTTACATCACCTACCTTTATCTTATGGTTGATGGTATATGGTGGATGGGTCCCCTGTGCGCTTTAGAAATAGCAGTCCATCCACCATCCACCATATACCATTAACAAAAATACTACTCATGAATGAACCATTCATAACCCGCATATCGCATCAGCTGGAAGAAATCCGCTCTTCCGGACTATTCAAAACCGAACGCGTAATCAGCAGCCGCCAGGGAGTAGAAATCAGGGTGAACGGCGCGACCGTGCTGAATTTCTGTGCCAACAACTACCTGGGTCTTTCTTCCCATCCCGGGGTGATAGCAGCGGCCCATAAAGCGCTGGATGAACGCGGATATGGGTTAAGCAGTGTCCGGTTTATCTGCGGCACCCAGGACATCCACAAGGAGCTCGAGAAAAAACTGTCGGCTTTCCTCGGTATGGAGGACACTATATTATATGTAGCCGCATTCGACGCCAACGGAGGTGTTTTTGAACCCCTCTTCGGAGAAGAGGATGCCATTATTTCGGATGAGCTCAATCACGCATCCATTATCGACGGGGTCCGGTTGTGCAAGGCTAAAAGAATGCGGTATAAACACAACAATATGGAGGATCTCGAAGGGCAACTGCAACAGGCGCAATCCTCCCGGAGCCGGATAATTGTAACCGACGGGTGTTTCAGTATGGACGGAACGATTGCCCAACTGGATACGATCTGTGATCTGGCCGACCGCTATCAGGCCATCGTGATGAGCGATGAATCGCATGCTACCGGATTCCTGGGCAAAACGGGCCGCGGCACCCATGAATACCGCCAGGTTATGGGACGGATCGACCTGATCACCGGAACCCTGGGCAAGGCGCTGGGGGGCGCCAATGGCGGCTTTACCAGCGGCAGGAGAGAAATTATTGAGTTGCTCCGACAGCGCAGCCGGCCCTATTTATTTTCCAACACCCTGGCCCCCTCGATCACATCGGCATCCATTGCGATCCTGGATATGCTGGAAGGAAGTACGGCCCTGCGCGACCGCCTCGAATTCAATACAAAATATTTCCGCGCGAAAATGGCCGATGCCGGATTCGATATCAAACCAGGTGATCATCCCATCGTTCCCATCATGCTGTACGATGCCGTGATCGCCCAGGAATTCGCCGCGAAGCTGTTGAATGAAGGCATTTATGTGATCGGTTTTTTCTTTCCTGTAGTTCCCAAAGGACAGGCACGGATCCGCGTACAGCTGAGCGCCGCCCATGAAAAGACGCATCTGGACAAGGCCGTGGAGGCGTTTGTGAAGATTGGAAAGGAATTGGGGGTGGTCGGATGATGGTTGACAGTTGACCGTTAACCAAGAATGGCAATCATACTGATCTCCACGTGAGCATTTTTTGGAAGGGTTTTAACCGCAACCGTTTCCCGGGCAGGAAAATTATCAGAGAAATATTTTCCATACCATTCGTTCACGGAAGTAAAGAGATCCATGTCGGATAAAAAAATGGTTGTTTTTACGACGTGGCTGAAATCCATATCTGCTGCCTGCAGTACCGCTTTGAGGTTGTGCATCACCTGTTGGGTCTCCGTTTGGATATCCGCAGTTTCCAGGTTGCCGGTTTGGGGATTGATGGCTACCTGCCCGGAGAGAAATAACATTTGACCAACCTGCACTGCCTGGTTGTAAGGTCCTATGGGAGCGGGGGCGTCCGGGGTATTGATGATTTTCTTTTCCATGGTGCAAATTTAAGAATAGTTTTCCTGATGGTTTATTGAGACGCCGTCCTTCGATTCGATATCCCCGGGGCGAGCCCCAACTTCGCTGAAGCTTCGGTGGGCGAGGCGGTCAACCCATTTATGTACGTACCTTTAACCATTCAAATCATGCCCATCACCCATGCCTGATCTTTTATGTGTTTGCGGAGCAGGAACCATGGGTTCGGGCATTGCTGCGGCGGCAGCGCAACACGGCATTTCCGTTATTTTATATGATCTCCAGCCGGCCATGCTTTCGAAAGCATCTGCGCATATTGAAGTGAGCCTGCAACAGCTTGCAGCCAAAAACCGGATCAGTGATGCGGAAAAAAAAACCATATTTGACCGTATCCGTTTTACCAATGATTTAAATGAGTGTCGGGCCGGAATCATACTGGAGGCCATTATAGAGAAAGCAGAGGCCAAGTCCGCACTCTTTGAGGAACTTGAAAAAATCAACGGACCCGGAACTTTATTCGCTAGTAACAGCTCTTCTCTTTCCATAAAAACAATTGCCGGACAAACCGCCTTCCCGGAAAGGATCATCGGCATGCATTTTTTCAATCCCGCAACCCGGATGAAACTGGTCGAGATCGTCACGACCAGCCATCTATCTGAAAGCAGCATCCGGAGAATCCGGGACCTGGCCATTCACATGGGCAAGACCCCCGTGATCTGTGAGGATGCACCTGGCTTTATTGTGAACCGCGTGGCCCGGCCCTATTACCTGGAAGCCCTGAGGTTAATTGAAAATGATGTTGCCGATGCGGAAACGATCGACAAGCTCACCGAAGCAGCAGGTTTTAAAATGGGCCCCTTCCATTTAATGGACCTGATAGGGAATGACATCAATTATACCGTAAGTTGCTCCCTCTATGAGGCCCTGGCAATGCCCGCCCGTCTGAAACCTTCCCCGCTCCAGGCATTAAAAGTGGAACAGGGTAATTTGGGGAGAAAGGTCGGGCGGGGATTTTTTGAGTACA
>JBEPUT010000089.1:0-7912 GCA_041691395.1 Chitinophagaceae bacterium | reverse complement strand
TACCGCTGACAGAAAATACATTTCGCGCGGCTTGCGACCTGATGCAGGGCATCGGTAAAACAGATCTGAAACTGAGTTACGAGATCCTCTCGGATTATGTTCCGATGGTGAAGGCCTCCGGGAACCAGCGCTGGCTGTATATCCTGTTGATGGGGTGGGCAAGGGCAAAAGAATCAACGGGCTATTTTGAAGAAGCCGAAAAATTCTACCAGGAAATTCTCAGGAACGCTTCACTTCCGGAAAGGTATTACCGGGAAGCGCTGGTTGGCATGACGCTGATGTATGGCGAATGGGGAAGAATTGATTCGCTGGATAAATTTGCGCTAACCGGAGAAGCGCTTTGTAAACAGGCAAACGACAGGGAAAACCTTTCTTTCTTATACAGTTTTAAGGCCATGACGCGCAATGGAGATACGGCTGCTATGCGCCATTATTTTGAACAGGCCATTGATTTGGCCACCGGGCTTCGGGATAAAAATGCGCTGTTTACTGCCCGGTATAACTACACGTATATGTACCTGCAGAACAATCTGCAAAAGCAGGTGATCGCTTTTGAATCACTCTTTGAACTGGCAAAGGATTCCACGCTAAGTCATTATCCGCGAAAACTATATGAGCGAACGGCCTTCTGCTTTAGGAATGCCGGCCCCAGCGTTTATTATAACCTTATGCAGATAAATCTCTTGCTGACGGATTATAACAATGCAGGGAAGTTTGCCGAACTATTTTATGATGCTACAATCAAACCCAATCCGAGGAGTATCAATGCCCCCTATTTTAATGCAGACATGGCCATTGTCAAAGCTTATCAGAATGATTTTGACGGGGCAAAGGAATTCCTGGATAAAAGCCACTCGCAATTTAATCTCCCGGAAGACAGCATACCCTACCTAAGCTATTTTATTGCGGCGGGTATGCTGGCTGAACATGCAAACAATTACTACCAGGCCCTGCATGATTACGCCACCGCTTTAAAAAAGGGGAATACCCAATCCCAACACCTTATTCCCCCTGAGATCTATTATGCCCATGCGCTTATCCACACCCATCGCCTCAGCGAAGCGGAACAGGTATTGAATACTTTTCATTTATCAAAGGATACCCGTAAATATTCGGCCATTGGTTTGAGTTATTATAAATACGCTGCGGAGCTGTTAAAAGCCAAAGCAGATTATGTCGGTTATGGGAATGCACTGGAGACTTATTATGCGATCAAAGATTCATTAACCAATCTCAACAGATACCGTTCTATCGAACAGATACAGGCAATGATTTTATTGCAGAACCGCGAACTGCAGATTACCCGGCTGAATGAAGAAAGCGCGGAGAGAATGAAACAAATTCGCAGGGAACGGGTTTTCTATGGAATACTGATCGGGTTTACTGCCCTTATCATTGTGTTATTGGTATTGTATCTGCGCGTCCGTCAGATGCGCGGCCGGCAGAGAGAAGCCCTTCATCAGGGCAGGATCGAACAAATGGAAAAAGAGCGCGACATAGCGCTGATGCGCAACGCCATGGAGGCCGAAGAAAACGAACGACGCAAGATAGCCGATCAGTTGCATGACGAAGTGAGCGCTATGCTGGCCCTGGCTTCGCTTAATATTTCTTCCACACTGGAAAAAGGAAGACAGGATGCGCAGTCAGAAAAGAAATTGCAGAAAACACAGGAGATTCTTTTTTCTGTCACCGGCACCATTCGTGACCTCAGCCACCGGCTAACACCACTGGTTATAGAAAAGTTTGGATTCCGCAAAGCCATCGAAGACCTGGCAGATACGGTTAACGTGTCCGAAAAGATCAAAATGGAAACGGTGATCATCGGCTTTGAAAATACGGACAAATACCAGATTTCCCTGTTGAACGACCTGTACCGGATCATGCAGGAATTGCTGCATAATATATTGAAGCATGCAAATGCCAGCATTGCACGGCTGGAATTGATAGAGCATGCTGGACATATATCCCTGATTCTGGAAGATGATGGTATTGGCATTCCCGAGGCACCGAATGAAAAAGGAAAGGGTCTGGAAACGATCCGGTCCAGGATTGCGTATTTTAAGGGAAGAATGGAAATTGCCCGGAAGGAGGATCATGGAACCTTGGTCACGATTGAAATTGAAGTTTGAATAATAACTTAAAGAGTAAAAGACAATAAATATGTCCCTTCGGATTATGATTGCAGACGATCATCCCCTACTGGTAGAGGGACTGACTACCGTGTTAGAAGAAATCCTCAATGCGGAATTACTCACACCCGCTTCGAACGGAAGGGCACTGATCGCTCAATTGAGGATCATAGCCGCGGATATTGTATTACTTGATCTGAACATGCCAAAACTGGATGGCATTGCTTCCCTGAAAATAATAAGAAATGAATTTCCGCTAACAAAGGTTATTGTATTCAGCAGTTATACCCAGCCCAAACTGGTTAGTGAAATGAAAACATTAGGTGCTTCCGGATTCCTGCCGAAGAGCAGCCCATCTGCTGTTATCAAAGAAGCCGTTATTGAGGTAGCTAGTGGCGGCAGCTGGTTTCCGGATATCCTGGCTGAACCTTCACCAGCGCCGGAACTGGCGGATGATTTCGCAAAGAAATTTCAACTCACAAAAAGGGAAATCGAAATCATACGTATGATCACCCGCGGGCTTACCACAAAAGAAATCAGTGAACAATTGTTTCTGAGCGAGTTCACCATCAACACCCACCGCCGCAACATCGGCCGTAAATTAAGTATTTACACACCGGTGGGCATACTCAATTTTGCCAGGGAAAACGGGTTAATCACCTGACGCCTGCGGCCCGTAGAAATAGTTAGCAGTAGCTATTTTTCCAGCCACACAATTTAGCTAGACTTGCACTTCATTCAGCAGTTACCACCCAATGTCAAATTTTAGAGAACCGTGTTGCGGCGATTAAACATCGTAACAGGCAATCACTTACCGGTTATTCGCTCCCCCTTTATTAAGATCGCTGCCCGGACCGACTGTTCTTTCAATTGCAAAAACTTTTTTCTTTCTTCATCTCCCATGAAAGATTGAAAATCCTGCTCTACCGGGAATTCCACCAGATGAACTTCATAGGGCGGTTCAATGGATGCGTCAATAACTTCACCAGCGGCCGGCCGCAGCCGCAGCAACAGGCTGCCATTGTATTTGGCGATCAGCGGAATGGCGAATGTCTCAAATTGATGGAAAATGGATTCCGCTCCCTTTTTCACATAAATCAGCTGGGTAATGATCATAACGTTCGCTTTAGATAGGAGTCCCTTTTTTTACGGGTGGTTTGCTGCACAGAACATTAAGGTTTTTACCAGTCACCTATTGAAATCAATAATCCAATCTTAACAAATTCCCGATATAGCCAAGTACTTTAATGGCGGTATCCGGAGGATTTTTTGCTATAATGTCATTCCTGTAATGATTCATCAGCACACTCATATACAGCATCGCCTTTAAGTTCATCTTAAAGACCTTTTTTCTGTTGTCTGTAAGCTTGTCTAACACTTTGCAGACATCTTCAAAATAATTTTCCATCTTAAGAGCGGGCTGATGTGTGTTAAAAACCGTTACCATACGCCCGGACGGGTTCCGGAAAGCATGTTTCATCCCTTTTGGAACCGTGAGTTTATCTCCCTTTTTTGCAGGTATCCATTTGTCTTTAACAAAAAACTCCATGCCACCTTCCAGTATTTCATAGGTTTCAATAGCATTCGGGTGCGTATGTACTAACGGATCTTTCATATTGCATCCGGGTAACAGTTCCCAATACAAATCAAGTGACTTGCCCTGAGTATCCGTACTGGTTTGCAGAACGGTAAATTTCATGCCTATAGGCGTCATATCCAGTATTTGATTTTTTATGGCCATATTGAAATTTTAAGCGGATATTAAAGAAGTAGTTGCCTGTTTTTAAGCATCTTAAAAATTGACAAGGTAACTGATTCCAAAAACATCTGATCTTGATTCTCCCATCATTTTCGTATAAGAAAGGAAGATGGAATCTAAGGGTATATACGGTGCCTTATCACACCACTCATTCATTTCTCAGCGAGCTGACAGGATTACTCATTGCGGCTTTAATAGATTGCCAGGCCATAGTAACTAAGGCAACAGTCAGGGCTGCCATTCCGGCTTCAAGGAATACGACCGGCCCGATCGTGATCCGGTAAGCAAAATCCTGAAGCCATTGATTCATAGACCACCAGCAAATCGGGATCGCAATCACAATGGCAATGAGTATGAGTTTAATAAAATCCCTGGATAGAAGTATCACGATACCGCTTATCGAAGAGCCTAACACCTTTCGGACGCCTATTTCTTTTACGCGCTGTTGCGCCATGAAGGTCGATAAGCCGAACAGTCCGAGACAGGCAATACAAATTGCCAGGCAGGAAAAGAAGCCGAATAATTGCCCGAAATGTTGGTCCGCCTGATATTGCGCATTGAAAGATTCGTCGAGAATATGATAGAGAAAAGGACGCTGGGGCACCATTTTATTCCAGGTTGTTTTCAAGCGTGCAATAGTGGTTTGTATATCATCGGCTTTGATGGAAACGGAGATCCGGTTGAGGTCGCCCGGATATCCATATCTTAAAGTGAGCGGTTCTACGGCCAGGTGAAGCGACCGGAAATTGAAATCCTTGACTACGCCGATGATGGTTCCTGTTCTTCCCCATTGGGCAAACTTTTTGCCAACAGCATCGGCGGGTCGCGCATATCCGTACAGCCTCGCAGCTGCTGCATTGATAACCATGGCGTGCGCGCTGTCTGTCAGGTACAACCGGGAATAAGCTCTGCCCACCACAAGAGGGATATGATAGACGGGAATGAAGTCGAAATCTATTTCATAAATGTAGGGAATCTGGTTGCCCATTACGCCGTCAGGCGTCTGTATTTGAGTGCCCGCATTGGGAAGAAACTCTCCGGGTACGGCGCGGGAAGCGGCCACGGAAACAACTCCCGGCTGGTCGGCAATAGCTTTTTTAATGGTTTCAATATTTCGCTGCACTTTTTCATCGCCTTCAAAATCCAGGATCAGCATCTGGTTCTTCTGAAATCCGAGGTCATGGCGGTTTACGAATTTCAATTGGTTATAGACAATTATCGTACCTGCAATTAGTGCAATGGACAAAGTAAATTGAAAAACCACCAATGCTTTGCGAAATGAAATACCTTCTCTGGAAGGATTGAATTTTCCCTTCAGTACAGCGATCGCTTTGAATCCGGATAAGACCCAGGCTGGATATATCCCCGCGATCATTCCGATAAAGACTGCAAACACGGGGATGCAGAGAGACATCACGGACGTGAATAAATTTGAATAAGAGAGATCCTTGCCCGACAATTTTCCGATCAATGACATACCGCTCCTTGCCAGCACGAGCGCAATGATTGCCGCTGCCAGCGACAAAAGAATGGATTCAAAAAGAAATTGCCACATCAGCCTGGAGGGTTTTACACCCAACACCTTGCGGACACCTACTTCTTTCGCTCTTTCCAGCGACCGTGCAGTGGACAGGTTCATGAAATTAATACAGGCAATGAGCAGGATGAAAACAGCAATACAAGAAAACAAATACACATTCGTCAGGCTTCCCGTCGGGCCCGGTTGCCTGCTCGCAGCGGAATGCAGGTAAGCATCGGTCATCTTTTCAAAGGAAATGGCGTAACCCTTATCCTGGGCATTATGCCTGTTGACAAAATTTGAGCTTCGGGCCTGCAAGGATTGGATGCTGGCGCTTTTTTTCAGCAGCAGGTAGGTATAAAAATCGACATAGCCCCACTCATCAAAAATATCTGATTCCTGGTTTTTTGCGGTGATCATGGAGATCAGCCCGGTGAAGTTGAATTGAGAATTGGCAGGAACATCTTCCATTACACCGGTGATCAGGTAATTGTCATGGTTGTCTACCCGGAGCAATTGTCCAACGGGATTGGCATCACCAAAGAATTTTTTTGCTACCGTCCGGGTGAGCACGATACTATTGGGTGCCGTTAGTGCGGTATACGGATTTCCATATAACATTTTCCAAGTGAATACATCAAAGGCCGTGGAATCCATGAAGAGCAGATTATCCTGCTGGAAACGTTTTTCTCCATGTTGTAGCAGCAGGCTGACAGGGCTCATAAACTGCACCACTTTTTCAATTTCAGGAAATTCAGCCTGGAGCGCCGGCCCTACAGGAGCGCAACCCCAAACCTGGAACTCTGAAGGCGTAGGTGCGCCTAATCTTTCTCCGTTCTGGACACTGCGGAAGGTTTGTAGCACCCGGAATATGCGATCGCTCTTCGTATGGTAATGATCGTAGGACCATTCGTTTTGTACGTACGAGGTAATAAGCACGCAGCAGGCCATTCCGATGGCCAGTCCGGCGATATTGATAAAACTGTAAAATTTCCGTTTCGTCAGGTTGCGCCAGGCGATCTGAAAAAAGTGATGGATCAATGTTTTGTATTTAAGTACCCGAAAACGACAAAAGCTGTGCCATCCTGATTATGTGTTTAAAGAGAGAAAGCCCTGGTGTCTGCCTGCTCAATATCGGGCAACTACTGTACGATAATGATACAATAAATCATCTTTTACGCCGGTTTTAATCATTAATCCCCGCTATCAGGTCATGCTATTCAAACCGACCGTTATTGTCCGTGACGGTTGTTATAAAATTGTCACCCGGATTTGTCACTGGCGGATTTTTAATTGGTTCGAGATCAGCGTGAATGTAACGAACTGGTTTTGAGAGAATAGTGTTGAAACGGGCTCATCAGCAGAAGTGCCAACAACACACCCGTGGCCATCGGTTTCTGGTATAAGGAATTGAATGGGTGAAAGGAATTTTATCATTTTACGGAGTAAGCAGGTGAAACGGCAATAAGGAAATCATAGTATTGTAGTAGCATTAAATGCGACCATGAATCAGATTTTAAAACACACTCAGGTAAAATGAAACCACTAAGGATATTCTTGTATGAATTTCGGATTGTTCTTCTGCTCATTATTCCCGTATTTCCCGGATGTAAAAAGCATGCGGTACAAAATACATCGTCCGGCACGGATTCTTCTTTTAAAACAATCGGCTATCTGATGATCGACAGGGATGATCTGCTCCAGGCCGTCACAGCCATTGACTTCAGTAAGATCACGCATCTGAACCTGGCTTTTGTCAATCCCGATTCAAATGGTGCTATTCCCGATAATACCGTTCTTCCGCCATTGATACAGTTGGCCCATGGCCACCAGGTTAATGTATTCATGTCTATCGGTGGAGGAGATGGCCCTTCCTGGATTTCCAGTTTACTGGTGGACAGCAAACGGCATGCATTTGTCGATGCCATTCTTTCATTCGTTGCCAAATACAATTTGGACGGCGTGGATGTTGACCTGGAAGGAAACAGCATCGATAATAATTACGGAGCCTTTATATCGGATCTTTCACAAGCGCTGGCTCCCGGGAAAAAAGCACTCAGCGCGGCGGTCGGAACCTGGGAGGGTGCCACCATACCAGACAGCGCTTTGTCTCTTTTTGATTTTATAAATATCATGTCTTATGACAATACGGGTCCGTGGGATCCCTCCAATCCCGGTCCGCATGCTCCCTATTCGATGGCTGTGAGTGATCTCGCATACTGGGGAAATACAAGGGCTGTTCCCAAAGAAAAAATGAACCTCGGTCTTCCTTTTTATGGTTATGGTTTCGGCCCGAATAATATGACGTCCACCATGGTCTATAGTGAAATTGTGAGTGCATACACCGGGGCGGAAAATAAGGACCAGATTAGCTTATCTGACGGGGAAACGATGTACTATAATGGAATACCCACAATCAAAAGTAAAACGAGCCTTGCTCTGAATGAAGCGGGAGGCGTGATGATTTGGGAATTATTGCAGGATTCGCAGGGGGCCACGTCCTTA
>JBEPUT010000088.1:0-8532 GCA_041691395.1 Chitinophagaceae bacterium | reverse complement strand
CCTCTTGCTGTATAGTTATAAAATTTTCTTTTAATACCATCGATTGTGCAGGTAGCGGGCCCCGGACCATCACTGGCCGTAAATCCCCATCCGTTTTCCCCGTAGTGAGCAAAACCTAATGGATTTTCTATTGCATATTTTTGTTGGATTTGAGTGGCACGATGACTGTTTTCGAAATAATCAATACCGATCTTCCTATTCAAATCATCGTAGATGCCCTTACAATCCAGCCATATTTGAGACATCTGGTGAATAAAGAGCGGCCCGGCATAAATGCATTCTATGTTGTATAGCTTTTTCCATTCAAAAGTGGATGTCCATTTTTTATATCCGGAAGGGCTAACTGGAAAAGTGGGTGAGCCAAGTGCCAGTATATAAATAATATGTGCCTCGCAATACCCCTTATTCCAACGGGAACGAAGGAATCCTGATCCCGGTTTCCAACCATGCGAAATGGTATCTTTGCCGTTTAATGCCCATTGCCAGTCTACCCGGGCATAGAGTTCATCGGCATACATTCTTATTTCAATTTCGTATTTATTTTCACCGGTGAAATAATATCTTGCGGTCAATATCCCGGCTAATAATATAGCGGTATCCACTGTTGATATTTCACTTTTCCGTGCACGCTTTCCGGTTTCCATATCAAGAAAGTGATAATAAAATCCTTTATATCCTGTTGCGTCCGCTTCAGTGCCCTGGTGGCTAGTATGGAGAAAATTTAAAACGGTAAGTGTTCTTTTTATCGCTTCAGCCCTTGTTATAAAACCACGTTCAATTCCTGCTATATAACAGCTAAGCCCCATGCCTGTTGCTGCAATACTTGCCGGCGATCCCGGCTGGGTTTTATCGGCTATCAGCCCGGTTTGGTCGTTCACCTCTTTCAGAAAGTAGGCAAAAGTTTCCCTTTGCAGAATGCCGAGCATTTCATCATCCGGACCTTGTGGATTTGTATAATGCAATTCGTTAGATTTTACTGTCCGTTTCATTCGGTTTCTACTGTTATATAAGCTACGCCTTGTGGAGGTACTGTTACCTCTACGAATACAGAACCTTTTTCCTGCGTGGTTGCGAAGGGCTCCATTAAAAGTGCGGACGCTAACTCCAATGCGGATACTCCGTTAGGCGTAAGGCTTCCGGGGCTGCCCATTTCTGTCCATGTTTTTCTTGCATTAGCATGATTCTCATCAATCCTTTCTATAAAAGAAGATTTTACTTTTTTAATATTATTTAGTTGCACTTTTACTAATTCTGTTTTTATGGGATGACGTGGCAAAGCCCAGTTGGTAATCATAATATTTATGGCATCCTTTTTACGCACCATCCAAACATCAACGGTTTCATGTTTTCCCGTGACTTTTAAAAGTTCATTGCCAAGCCTGTGCAACAATTGATAGGCACGGTAGGCAGGTTTAGGAATTCCGTAAATATTCATCAGGCCGAAGCCGCCGTGAAAAGGAACGGATGAAAAATAATTCTCTTCAAAAAGATCGGAAAATGTCCAATAGCTGTATCCTTCTACAATACCATTCGCTTCGATTACTGTTTTAATGATGAAGCAGGCGGCGTAAGGCATATCATGCAGCTGATCAAAAGGGTTGGAAGAAGTGCACCATTCTGTATAATATACCGGTTTACCCTGTGCTTGTTTTTTTACCTTCTTTGCTTCCTTTTGCAGAGCACTACGCTTGCTTTTAGAAAGCTGGGTAATCGTATCATCACCCGGTTTTCCAAAAGCGTCTGTAGGGTAGTGGTGGGTGGAGATAAAGTCAGCGGGTACTTCATTCTTATCACAAAAATCCATGAATGCTGTTATCCATGCATTGTCGGCAGTAGCAGGCCCACCCACTTTTAAAGTTTTGTGCACATTTTTAATAGCATTGGCAGTATGGTGGTATAACTTAAAATAGTCTGCCTGCGTTTTTTTCCAGAAGGCATCAAGATTTGGTTCATTCCACACTTCAAAAAACCACTGGCTCACTTCAGCGATGCCGTATCTCTGAACCCAATGTTCCACCAATTTATTTATAAGTGTTTCCCAATCGTCATAATCTTTGGGGGAAGTAACATTCCCTTTGTAATGAAAAACAGTATCGGAACCAGAAGCAAGGGCATCAGGCATAAATGACAACTCCGTAAAGGGCCGCATACCCACGGCAAGTAAAAAATCACAGATCTGGTCTGCATTAAAGAATGAATAAACCAGTGCATTTTCTTCGTTCACGAGCGTGCCCATATCGTCTGAAAGTAAACCGTGAAAGCGCACATGCCTGAAGCCGAGTTCCCTGTTACATCGGGTTAATTGTTTTTGCCAATCAGCACGTAAAGCCATAGTTGCGTGACTGCTGCCCACTGTGTGCTCCCAAAAATGATGTAAGGGAACGGATGCATGATTGACGTTGCATTTAAAATCAGCACGTGACATATCTACTTTCTTTTTCATTTTTTTGATAATAAGTTTGGACCATTTTTCTATCCTGTTTTATAGCGACCGCGATGTCTTTCCCGACTGCCAATGTTCTTCAATCTGTTCAATAAGATTCATGGCCCAATTAGTAGCCGTTACCGATTTTCCGGCAAGGGGATTTATTGTCATCTTTTCTTTTATCTATTTCTGTTTTCAATAGCTGCGACTTTTGCCAGCCGGCGAATGTGTCTTTCCGCGCCACTGAATTTTGCTTTCAGGAAAATATTTACCAGTTCCCCGGCCAAAGACTGTGTAATCACACGGCCGCCAAGGCAGATCATATTCATATTATCATCTTCAACACCCTGATGTGCCGAAAATGTTTCTGTGATCAGACAGCCTCTTACACCAGCAACTTTGTTTGCTGCAATACAAGCTCCAACTCCGCTGCCACAAACAGCAATGCCACGTTCCAGGACACCATTGGCTATCGCATCTGCCAGGGGAATCACAAAATCAGGGTAATCATCATCGTTCTTCAACTCGCTGTCGCCAAAATCAATTACCTCATAGTTTGCTTCGGACAGCATTTTTACCAGGAATTCTTTCAATTTAAATCCTCCATGGTCTGCTGCAATACCAATCCGAACCTGTTCAGGGGTTGTTTTGTCCTGAGCTTTTATCATTGTCATTTCGTTTTGCGTTTGCCATCCTTTAACCCCGGCTTTTTTTAGGCTTAATGAAGGGTTGTGGTTTCATACGAATGTCCATGCTTCGCTGTTCTTCATATTCCTGAGGAAAGCTTGAATTTGCACCTCCCTGTTCAATTTTATTTTCAGATGTTACAGGTTCCTTTTTTATAGCCCCACTATTTTCGGGTGATCTGCCCTTTTTATTCTTTTTCATTTTTTAATTATCTTCTTTATTTTACGATATATTTTTAAGTGGCATTTCAAACCAACTGTCACCATCTTTTGCAATAAGTTTTTCCGCATCTTCGGCTCCCTGGCTGCCGGCTTTATAATTAGGAAAGTTGTCGGGAGGATTTGCTGCCCAGGAATTGATAACAGGCATAAGTACATTCCATGCCGCTTCTACCTGGTCGGCACGCATGAAAAGAGTTGTATCGCCTTCCATAATATCCAACAACAAGGTTTCATAAGCTTCGGGCGTTCCTGAAGTATAAGATTCGTTATAATCAAAATGCATGTCTACGGGGTAAAGCACCATTTTAAGGCCTGGACGTTTCGCCTGGAACCTGGTAGAGATGCCCATATGGGGCTGAATGCTCAAAACAAGGCGATTGGGCTGCCAGTTGCCTATTGCCTGTGCTGGAAATAATTGGTATGGCGGGGATTTGAATTGTATTGTTATAACAGAAATTGCTTCATCCATTCGTTTGCCGGTTCGCATGTAAAAAGGCACGCCCTGCCACCTCCAGTTGTCCATATATAGTTTCAATGCAGCAAATGTTTCTATGGCTGAATCCTTGCTTACGTCCGGCTCCTGCCGGTAACCAATTACTTTCTTTCCCTTTATCCATCCTGCGCCATATTGGCCCCGGGCGGCAAACTGATGCACTTCTTCAGGCTTAATTTTTTGCAAGGCATTTAATACATCTACTTTCCTGTTGCGCACTTCATCAGCTTCAAACGATACGGGCGGTTCCATCGCTATAAGGCATAGCAACTGCAGGAGGTGGTTTTGTATCATATCACGCAATGCACCGGCAGTCTCGTAATAGTTTCCCCGGTTCTCTACGCCTAATTGCTCTGCTACAGTTATTTGAACGCTGTCAATGTAATTACGGTTCCAGATGGGCTCGTACAATGCATTGGCAAACCGGAAAGCCAGTATATTCTGAACTGTTTCTTTTCCGAGATAATGATCAATACGATATATCTGCGTTTCATCAAAATTGGAATGCAATAAAGCATTCAGGTTAATGGCGCTTTCCAGATTGTGTCCGAAAGGCTTTTCCACAACGATCCGGCTTTTAAGCTTATTTTCTGCAAGTCCCGAAGATCCTATCTTCATGGAAATTTCTTCGAATGAATTTGGCGGAACAGCAAGATAAAAGATTCTGGTTGGCGTGACCTTCCATTTTGTTTCAAGAACTTTTATTTGTTTTTTGATGGCAGAATAGGTAGATGCCGCATTGAACTCCCCTTGCTGGAAAGTCAGGTATTTTGCAAAACTAGCCCATTCATTTTTCTTGGTTTTTCCCCTTCGTGAAAATTTATCTACCCCTCCATGCAAATGTTTTTCAAATTTGGGGCCTGTGTATTTATCACGGCTTACCCCGATGACTGCGAATTCTTCGGGTATCCAGTTATCCAGCCAGAGGTTGTAAATGGCGGGGATCAGTTTACGCCAGGTTAAATCTCCCGTGGCACCAAGTATTATAATGATTGTGGGAGCTGTTTTTGCTTCGGTTTCCATTTATTTTTTTTGATTCCAATGGGTATAAAAAATTCCTTCCCTGTCATTTTCCCTATGTCTATCCAAAAAGGAATTCTTTTTACTGATTGAAGGTTATTTTGAAACAATTCGGTTGCCTTCGTTTCTATCCGATGTGTAACCATACCTGATGCAGGTCCGCCGTTGAGTGAATTATATTTGTCAAAAAATATATGTTGGTTCATAGTCATACTTAATCAGTTTTATAACGTACGGCTATTTCTACGACCTTCTTCAGCGTAAGACCTTGAAAAATGATGGAAAAGATAACTACGGAATAACAGCTTGAAAGAATAATTTCCTTGTAAGGAGATGGAGGAAGCATTAAGGCCATTGCAATAGAAATACCGCCCCGAAGCCCCGCCCATGTGAGAATAGAAAGGTTGCTGAGGTTTAATCTGTGTAGTAAAACGATTGCCGGTACAGTAATGCTTACGACTCTTGCCGTAAGCAGGATCACTATAGAGATAAGACCCATAACCCAATGGTCATGAAGAAAGGGCATTGTAACAAGTTGCAATCCGATCATCACAAACAAAATAGTGTTGAGCAGGTCATTTACCAGTTGCCAGACTTTCCCCAGGAATTGATCCGCAGTATTCTTTTTATCCACGCTCTTGTTACCAATAATTAAACCTGCCGTAACTGCAGATAGTGGAATAGAAGCATGAAACTTACCTGCAATGACTGATATCCCCAATACCAGTGCAATGGAAATTAGAAAAATGGTTTGAAAAGCTTTGATCGATTTAATCAACTGGTAACCTAAATAGCCCAATATCAGTCCAATAATTATTCCGCCTAATACCTCTTGTGCAAATAAGTGTAGTACTTCTACAAAAGAAGTGCTCCCTGGTTTATTGGTAATTTCAAGGATAACGACAAAAAGAATAAGGCCCACACCATCATTAAATAGTGATTCGCCTGCAATAATTGTGTTAAGCGGCGATGGAATTTTTGAATTTTTTAGAATAGCTGCCACTGCGATGGGATCGGTCGGGGAAATAATGGCACCAAACAAAAAGCAATAAATAACAGGTAAATGAATATTCAAAACCAGGGTTACCAGGTAAAGTAATCCACCAAAAACTCCGGTAGATATAATTACGCCCAGTGTGCTTAACAATAACACTGGCAAACGTTGTTCTTTTAATTTCTGATAATCAAAATGAAAAGCACTGGCAAACAGCAGAAAACCTAGCATAATATTCAAAAGCACTTTTGAAAAATCAATGCTTTGTGCGAGCGTTTTAATGTTATTAGTTAATCCATTACTGGTTTTTCCTATTACCAGAATAAGAATAGAGACTACTATTGAAATAGTAACAACTCCTATCACACCAGGCAGTTTTATAATGCGTTCATTCAGATAAGAAAAAACAGCACTGATAATGATAAGAATTGTAATGATGGTTAATAAATCCATGTAGAGTATTTGGTATGGCCTATAATGTTATTCATATTATTTTGTATAATTGAAAAATTGCTTTCCATATATCAATCATTTCGCATTTGTATGATTGAGTTGTCTAATTATATCGAATGCGAAACAATTCTTGAGCTACCACTGCTATGATTCCTTCGATGACTTGTGCAATAATATAGCCAGGCACCCGTTGCCACGGAAAATTTTTCCGGAAGGCAAAGGCAAGCGCAACAGCCGGATTTAAATGGGCTCTGCTCACTGTGCCCATGAAATAAATGGTGGCCATCACCATCAATCCCGGTGCTATCACGGCCATTCCAATCGTTATCAGCATCCGAACTTTAGATGATGGGGTTGAATCGTTGATGTTGCTTTATTCATGTTTTTCGGTTTTACCCTTTGCTGATTTCTCAAGGTCTTCAACTGCTTTAACTTCTTCACGACCCAACTGCTCATATAGTTCATGAACGCGTTTGACAAGTTGCGGAGTTAAATTAGCTGCTGTATCCTCCTTCGCTTCAGGTTTAGTTTCAACCGCTTTGGCTAATGGTTTCTCCACAGCATTCGCAACTTGTTTAGTCCCGGCCCCGGCTTCTTTGTTTCGGATTTCATTCTCTGCTTTTGCCCAGTCCTGGCCTGCTGAACCTTCCATGTGGCCTTCTGTCTCGTGTATTTCATAAGCCCGTTTGGCGATCTGCGGCTTCAAATCAACTGGTGGGTTGACTTCAGCCTCAACTTTGGCGTCAGGCTTAGAGTTGTCTTTAGCTTCGGGCTTTGGTTCCGCTTTGTCTTCCGGTTTTGCTGCGGCGGCTTCTGTCTTGCGATCGGCTTTAGAGTCGCTTTTGGCATCAGCTTTAGAATCGGGCTGCGCCTGCGATTTAGCTTCGGGCTTAAGCTGGGCGTTGTCATCAGGTTTTGGTTCAGCTTTGGTGTCCGGCGTTGCTACTGGTTTTGCATCAGCTTTTGGATCTTTCTTGGCTTTAGGTTGATGATCCGTTTTAACTTCAGGTTCTTTTTTTGTTTCAGGTTGCGTTCCTGTTTTTGCTGCATCGGGTTTTGCACCGGCTTTAATCTCCGGTGTAACTCCTGCTTTTGCTTCAGGCACTGAACTGGTTTTGTCTTCAGTTTTTTGTAATACTGCTGTTGACGCTTTAGCTTTTTTACGATCAAGGATTTTGTAAGTCAGCAGTTTTATCCGGTCATTAATCAGAGCCCAAACTAACGCATATCCCCAAACGAAACCAGCCCATCCCCATCCAAGCGGCGTCATGAACAATCCATAAACCGCTATCAATGTCGCTACGGTTTGCGTACCGAGGACAGCCATCCATAAAATCTTTGCGGGCTTAATGGACCAGAACGGCCCGCGTGTTCGTGTAAGAAAAATAGTTAGATGACCGGCTATAGAGAGTTTTAAATACATCATTGTCTGGGCGTGTGCCCTGTCGAGATGAAAGACTCGTTCTGCAAGATAAAAAAGTCCGAAGGCGGCTACAACACCAATGATGCCCAGCACTGTTGAAATACTAAGTACCGACCTCATGTTCCATGCCTCGGGCTTATTCTCATAATGAACGTTATCATAGGCGATAGATAGAATGGCTCCATCGTTGAGCACGGCGATCATCACAATCATAACGGCTGTAACCGGGTAAAAATTAAATACGATAATTGCCAATGTCATGAAGAACAGCACACGCAAAGTTTCGGCTATTCTGTATATGGAGTAGCTGTTCATGCGCTGGAAAATGCGGCGGCTCTCTTTTATGGCATCAATAATTACAGAAAGGCCCGGTGTGAGCAGTACGATGGATGCCGCGGCCCTTGCAGCATCTGTTGCACCCGAAACAGCTACGCCGCAGTCTGCTTTCTTTAGCGCAGGAGCGTCATTCACCCCATCTCCTGTCATACCCACAATATGGCCATGCTTTTGCAGCACATCTATGATGTGATATTTATGTTCGGGGAACACCTCTGCGAAGCCATCGGCATTTTCGATAGACTCTGTTACTGCTGAACTCTCCTGCTTTTTTGAGTCACCCAGGCTGGCCGCATTAAGGATATTAGTGCCCATGTCTAATATCTGGGCTGTTTCTTTAGCAATGGCCAGGGCATCACCGGTTACCATCTTTACCTTAACACCCATCTTCACGGCGGTGGCAATAGTCTCTTTTGCATCATCGCGTGGCGGATCGAAAAGCGGTAACACACCTACATACTGCCATTGGCCGTCTCCTTC
>JBEPUT010000087.1:0-9197 GCA_041691395.1 Chitinophagaceae bacterium | reverse complement strand
ATTAAGGAAGGTTAGAGAAGGAAAATTAGTCGATTTAAAAAGCCGTCCGGTCCGCGTGTAAGGATCACCGTTAGTGTGGTCCTTTTTTCATTTTACCAGAACTCTGATTTCTACTAGTTGCTTTTCGGCATATATGGATCGGGAGTTCCAGGATGAATTGGAGGTTCAATATGTAATGAAGTAATATGCTCTACTAAACACCGCGCAATTGGGTATCTTATTTTCTCGCCCGGATCTAAATTAAGATTATAAAAAAGCGGAACTTCGTAAACCACCAAATATCATTTTCCACATAAATAATAACATCATCCCGGTGGGATGTGTCTTTCTTGCCCGCCGCGGTTCAAAAGGGTTTACAAAAAATACTTCTATTATCATTGTAAATATTCCTGCAGTTACCGAATAAGGGAACAAGCACCCCATACAAAAAATCTACCTTACATCTTTACATCTATAGGGCCATTACATTGTTTGGAATAAGCGGAGAAGTAACATTCCATTGATTCGGCTTCCCAAAACTATTCGTTGGTGGCGTTGGTATACTCAGAATAACAGCAGTCTCTATTGCACCCACAGCTCCGTTACCTACTTGTAAAACCAAATTTGGGAAAGCCGCTGAATACACAACAAAACCGGTATTAAAGGCTAATACATTATTGCCAGGCACAAACTTCCATTTTTGAAGATTAGGATCCTGCGATCCAACAGAACCGAATGGAAATTTCAAATTTTGCTCAACGTGATAAACCGGCACAGCCTTGCCGGGATGTCTGCGCATTCGGGAAGGAAGAACGGTAACGAACAGTCCTGCGAAAGTTCGGATATACACAAACCCGTCTCCTGCATCTTCAAACCTGAATTTTTGTGAATCAGGTATGTTCAAAACGTTGGCAGCGCTTGTCTGTAACAATGCATGTAGCGAACGATCTCCATTGCGAACATCCAAATTCATTTTCGTATTCTCATAATCCAAGGTATATGGAACGAATGGCAAAAATTGATCAGTGCTTTTTTCGATCTCATTGCTCAATACCTCTGAAAGATCATGCGCCGCAGCATACCTTGCACCCATGTATGGCGGGTTT
Source organism: Chitinophagaceae bacterium (assembly GCA_041691395.1). Taxonomy (GTDB): domain Bacteria; phylum Bacteroidota; class Bacteroidia; order Chitinophagales; family Chitinophagaceae; genus Puia. The sequence goes on along the minus strand of JBEPUT010000087.1, from coordinate 8,112 downwards.
GCACTCAAAAATCTTCTTGCAATCGTTTTTAAAAGGGATGTATGATCAAAATAAAGACTGTCGTTAAGCATTCCCGGCCTCATCAATTCGTTTTCATTCACAGGAGGGTGAATTAATGTGCTATCATGTCCAAACACTGATGCGCGCTTTATCCAGGGCGAAACAACAAAAGTAGGAACACGCAGACCAGTAGTCTTTGGTAATTCTGGCGATACTTGTGCGGCAATAGGAGGCGGCACATGGTCATAGAATCCGCCATGCTCATCGTAGGTGATAATCAACAGTGTCTTTTCCCAGTTTGGACTGGCTCGAACAATACCTACCAAATCCTCAATAAATTTTTGGCTGTTGCGTATATCGGAAGGGGGTTCGTCACAAAAGCCGTTTGGTGGAAAATCCTTAAAATGCGGATCGATAAAAGTAACCGCTGGAAGACTTCCGGACAAGGCAAGACTAGCAAACCCATATTTCGGATCGTCATAGCTGACCACGTTTTGAGAGTCGAATGTATACCGTTCAAAAAGCCGCAACTGGCATGGGCTGTGCTCAAAATATCTCCATGAGACGCCTTGTTGCGACAAATGATCGAATATACTATCTGTAAATATAAATGGTAAAGGAGAATCAGTGTAATAATCCCATTTTCCCCATGGGTCTATATTCGGCCTGCCGGTTAATTCAAAAAAACGGTTGGGGAATGTTTCGCCTGGAAAGGAACAAAACCAACGATGACAAATTGCAAATTCCCTTGCAAGGGCATCATAGATCGGCACATTATCGTAGCTATGGTATCCCATTACCCGGTGTGCCATCGTGTTTCCATACTCATCGCCATGTACCTGCGCGAATCCGTCCATTCGTCCACCATTCATTGCTCTGGCAGTCGGTTCAAAACTGTTGTCTGGTCCGGGAGAAAAAATAGTGTCTCCGTAAGGCAATCGGAAAGATTTTATCGTTCTTCCATTGCACATGTTAAACTCTCCCACCCTGAGGCCATCTATATCCGCGCGGTTCATACCCCCTTTCCCGTACGGCAGGCTCAAATATCCCAACATGTGATCGAAAGATCGGTTTTCCATGGTAAGCACAATGATGTGATCGATATTTGCCAGGGTGCCGGGGTTGAGTGGGCCTCCGGACCAATCTGCTTTGCAAGGGACAGGGAATTGAAAGTTGTTTTGTGGCCCGATATAATCCAGAGTCAACATCCCATTGTTTACACTCATCCCTGTAAGCCTGCTCGGATTCGGATAGGAACCCGGTCCGGAATTTGCGCCGTTCACTGCTCCGCCCATGAGCGCCTGGCTTGCCAATATATTCAACCCATCTCTTGCACCCAAAAATCCATTTTGTGCCTTTCCGCTAATCTTATCACCGATGTAACTTTTTAATTTATCAATACTTAAAATGGGGGCCAGGGAAAGCGAAGTAATTGCCCCAAGAGGACCAAACAACGCACCACCAATCAGGCCGGCAATGGCACCTATGATTAATGCCACTACATAAACAAAGAAGGAAAATGAATCGTCGGTCTCAAAGTCAAATTCGTAAACCTGGTCTATCAGGCTTTGTACGAGGTCATCATAAGACGCAAAGCCGCCAGGACCAATTATACCACCTATCGGATTTCCCCGAAAAGAGCCGATGTACTTAAAGGTGGGCGGATTGGAAAACGCATTAATCAATGTTACCTGTATTTTACTAATATCCTGCATCCATGCCATCAAATCCACCACCCCATTATCCAGGTCGGGTCTTAAAGTAAGCAATGCTTTTAAATCCAGCTTTTTTATGTCAATGTTTGCAGCACTACCGGTAACTTCTTCAGGTGCATCCGTCTCAAAGTTGATTTCAAGATTTAACGGGGTTTGCAAGTTATTGGTATCGATCAGCAGGCTCAATGATTCCAGATTGATATCGTTCACCTGCTCCTGCACCAGGGAGCTCAGGCCCCATGTCGAAACCAAAGTGCCCAAATCGCTCATACGGTGTGTGAATTCAATGTCCATCTGGTTATTTGGCCCCAATATTATATTAGGTGGCGGCGGTGCATTGTCAATACCCTGTATGTCGCTGTAAGATCTGGGTGCAGCATAGTCGTCGTTTGATTTAAAAATAAGCCCCAGGGATGTTATCAGATCATTTGTATTATTTATGTTGATTTTTATTAGGGGATCCGTGCTCCCTTTTACCTGCCGGCTGAGCAGAAATTCATTCAGTTTTCGATTTACATAATCCAGCGAAATGATTTTGTTCCGGACTATAGGTGACAAGGTTAATGATGCCTGCGGGTTAACTACAATGCGGCCCCCGCTATAAACCCCCATATGCTTAGGGTGGGCGGTTTCCAGAATAACACCCGATGTAGTCCATTGGTACGGCTTGGTGTTGCCGAAATAAAAAGTAACCGTATAATCAAAAATCCATCTTCCGTCATCATCGTTGGGGATAATATGAATATAAACAACTGGCAAAAAAATGTCTTGTAAAAAGATATTATTTGACGCAATGGGCAATTCAAAAATATGATCACTGGGATCATCAAAAGATTGATTTGTTGCAATGTCAGAGACGACTGAGATGTCCTGGCTTTCTGTGCTGGATTTTCTATTGACAATATGTACATTCACAGCCGTGCTACCGCTTTTGTCGTGGTTATGTGTTTTGAATTCGATGGTTGCACGGCTCAGTAACGGGCCTTTGTATTGTCCCGGTGGCGGTGAAGGCTGCTGCCGGTTGTTGAGTTCAGTGCCTATCCCCGAATAATTGGAGTTGTCCTGGTCCAATATAATTCCTGCGATGCCATTAACATTCGAGCTAAATGTCGGCAATTGCGTTCCATCATCCAGTGTTATTGTGACCGTGTATTCAAACTTCCAGGTGTTATCTCCTTTTGCAATAATGAAGATGATTATTTCCGGAAGATTAAGCTCTTCAAGAGGAATGGGCTTGCTGCGCAGTGAAATATTTACCCGCTTTGCATCATCCTCTCCAAACCCGCCTCCCACATTTGCACACAGTGCACAACCTAAGTAAGCATTTTTTTCATACCAGTTTTGCTCCCCGTCTGCATAGTTTTGTATGTGCTGGGATAATGATCCTGGATCTCCGGAATCGGAGTTTTCGCTGCTGCGGTTTTTTATAAACAGGTGAAGCTGTGTCTCATCGTCCAAACCACCATCGTCGTGCATTTTGAAGTCAACGGTAATCGAACTCACTGCCCGTCCGGAAAAGCGCCCAAAATCTGCAAGAACAAATGTTGCCGGGTCTAAAAATGTGTTATCGCCTTTGCTCATTGCAGTATAGATACCTGCATTGCCAAAGCCCACAATACCAGGCTTTCCGCCTCCGCCGATGTTTGCTACGGTACGTATGTGTTTATGAATGTCCCAACCCTGGTTAATGCCAAAATCTGCAGATCCGGAAAAAGGAGATGAAGCGTTGGTAAAATCTATAGTTAAAACACCCGTATCGCCAAAAGCAACCAACTGCTTTCTTTGTCCATTGCCGATAATATCGGCCAAAAAAATAAGATAGGATGAATAATCAGTAATTTGAGCGTCAGTTTGAAAATACGTATAAAGATACCCGAGGGAAAAGCCAGCAGGTTGTGGTAGTTGAAAATGGCCATCCCCAAGGCCCAATGCCTCAAGAACTTCTCCATTCTCCTGCGCCGCAATAATAGATGCTCTTCCAAAGCCGTGCACATCGCCCACAAGCCGCAGGTGTTTATTTGCCCTCCAGCCCTGGTTATAACCGAATGCAACAACGCCCATCTTTACCTGGTAAAAGGTGCCATCTCCCTTATTCATAGCTACATACACCCCTGCATCGCCAAAACCTATTATGTCGGGCTTGCCATTTCCATTTAAATCCACCACATATCTTGGATGTTTTGCTACCCGCCAGTCCTGATTGTACCCAAAATCTTCAAGAATAAATTGTGCCGGATGAAAAGTGCCATCCCCTTTGTTCATGGCGGTCCATACGCCATCATCTCCAAAACCAAGAATGTCTGCTTTGCCATTTCCATTTAAATCTATTACAAAGCGGGGGTGTTCAGTCGCACTCCAACCAAAATTGTATGAAAAATCTGGAAGAACAAATTCTACTGGCAGAAAAGTACCGTCACCATTGCCCCTGGCAACATACACACCAGCATCGCCAAAGCCAATAATATCAGGATAACCACTATCTGTAAGGTTCGCTAAAAAACGTGCATGCTTTTCAATTGACCAGCCCGTTGCTATACAGAAATCGTTAATGCCAATATTTGGCGGGCTGAAATTCCCGTTTCCGTCGTTTAAAGAAACCCATACTCCGTCATAGCCAAAGCCAAGAATATCTGCCGCATGGTTACCAGTAAGATCAACTGCAATCCTGGGGTACTCAGGGCCCCAACTTTGATAGGTCCAGCTCATAACATTATTTTTTAAATTGAGTGTATTGAGATAATGACTCGAAGACGTAATTCTTCCTGTAGCTATAATGATTGCTGCCTAAATGACAGAGTTTCCGTAGTTGACTTATTGGTAAAGACTAAAAGTAAGAGGACTCTCTTTGCGCCAGGTTAATTTGATTTGCCGATTCGGGCCAAATTTTGTGATTGTGGTGCCGAATCAGCTTTATGGTCAATGCAGCTAGGGTATTTGCAAATAGGGTATCATTGCCGGCTATAATATTTGCCAGTACCTAATAAGTTGCAGAAGGGCGAAAACTTATAAGTAAATCGCTAAAATTTCCGGAATCATCTGTAGCAGTCCCTGTATTTAGCTGATTTATTAGCGCGAGACTGAACAATGAAATAGCCAAAATTCTATGCATCAAACAGTGCCACTTTTACAACAGAAAGATTTTTGTCGAATTTAGAAAGTATCATTTGGTCTTACTAATCGCTCTCATAGCAAAGATAAATATATTTTTTACTGCAAATAAAGTATTATACAAATCCGACAAATTTGCTAAAATTACTTTTAAAACATATTAGCTGCAAAAAATATAAGTGAAATGCTTATGTAGCGTAACCCACCGAGCAATCCATCTTGCTAATACATTGTACTGCATTTAGCTTTGGGAAAAATAATTTATGTCGACCCCCAAACAGCAGAAGTTTTTTGAAGATATTATTCGTTGGCAGCAGAGTGGTTTATCTCAAAAAGCCTGGTGCGAAGAAAATGGCATCCCTTATAGTTCGTTTCATTACTGGTACAGGCGGTTCCGGAATCAGCAAGCTGGTAACAAGCAGAAATCCGCAGATGGCTTCGTACAACTAATGGCTCAGGATCGCTTATCGGGTATCCCCTGGTGTGAATTGGTTCTTGATAGTGGACAACGAATCTTCTTCCACCATCCTGTTGCGGCGGAGTTCCTTAGAAGTTTACTGGGCTGATCATGTTGCACCTTTCCCTATCCTGTTCGTATTACCTGTATACCGGTCACGCCGATATGCGTAAGAGTTTTGATGGTTTGTGCGGTATCATCAAAAGCCAGATGGCGCTAAACGCACTGGGTGGGTCTGTTTTTATTTTTATGAACCGCCGTCGCACGCAGGTTAAATTGTTACTTTGGGAAGGCGATGGTTTTTCCATTTATTATAAACGCCTGGAAAAAGGCACTTTCGAGCTGCCTGCTTCCAATAGCCCGGTAGCCACTATTGCCCTCGATGCCCACCAGTTGCAGTTCATTTTACAGGGCGTTTCCCTGACAAAAATTGTCTATCGCCCGCGTTTGAGAAAAACAGCCGGAGTTATCCACAGGGCATTTTTGATTTTCAGTTTTTTAGCCTGAGTTATACGCATTTTTTCCATAGGTGTTCGCCTGTTGCAAATCCGTTTTATTTTTGAGATGTCATGCAAACAGCGCAGCAGCCACCTATGGCGCAAAACCAGTAGTATGAACAAGCTGATGGTATCAAGCATTATGAGTACTAAATCCAAGACAAGGGTACTGGCAAAGTTTAGTAGCTTAAACATCCACAAATGGCGCAAGCCACTGGAAGTGATAGCACAAAAACTAACACCAGTCATACGAGGCGTATTGAATTACTACGGAAAGTTTTGGACGGCCCACTTATACAAACTTTGGTACCAGCTAAACCAGCGGTTATTGAAATGGGTACACTGGGAAAAAGTCGGTACAAAACAGCGGCCCTCAAATGGCTGAAACAAAAGTATAAGGAAGAACCCCGTTTATTCCCACACCGGCACTTGGTACATCCATAATGTAGCAATACATTTGTGATTTATAAACAGGAAGAGCCGTGTGCAGGGAGACTTTCATGCACCGTTCTGTGAGAACGCAGGGGTGAAATACTTTGCGTGACTCGACTGTACGTCACCGCAAAACGACATCGTACAAATGTTTAAACATTCATGACTTTGCTGACCCGCATAAGTCTAATTTTGCCAAGTTGTATTAAAATCAAGATGCATTAAAATAATGTTTTACATTTTCCGAAAATATTTAGAAGATAGAATTACTTTAACCAACGAGGATTATGAGTTGATTGAATCGGTTTCGTTATTTAAAAAATTGCGAAAACGGCAATACCTTTTACAGGCGGGGGATATTTCCCGCTTTCATGCTTTTGTATGCAAAGGTTTTCTGCGATATTATTATGTGGATAAAAAGGGTCAGGAACACATAATGCAGTTTGCTCCCGAAAATTATTGGACCGGCGACTCCGAGAGTATGAACTCAGGTCTGCCTTCAAAATATGATATTGATGCCATTGAAGAAAGCGAAATCTTATTGTTGAAGAAAGAAGATTTTGAAATGATCCGCAAGACTATTCCGGCTTTCAATGATTTTGTAAATGAAAGACTTAAAAAAAATGCTGTGTTTTTGCAGGAGCGAATCCATGTCAACATATCTCTATCTGCGGAGGAAAAATACAGCGACTTTATTTCAAAATATCCTTCCATCAGCAATCGTGTGCCGTTGCACATGATTGCATCTTACCTGGGGCTATCTGCTGAAACTTTAAGCAGGGTAAGGAGCCTATCCACAAAAAAATAATTGGGTTTTTAATGATTGCTCTTGACAAATGTCAAGGGTTTTTTCCTTCAAATGTCATTGGAGAAGGGTGCTTCATGCCTGCACCTTTGTATCATTAAATAATCAAAAAAACAATAAAAAAATGAAAACCACAGAATGGTTACTCGACCCTCCGCACAGTGAATTAACATTCAAAGTCAAACATCTTATGATCAGCAACGTATCAGGGGCGTTCAAAAATTTTAGCGCAAAGATGGAAACCGAAGGAACGGATTTCAGCAAGGCGAATATTAATATCATAGCCGAAATGAATTCTATTTCTACTAATAATGAACAACGGGATGTCCACTTGCGCAGTTCAGATTTTTTTGAAGTGGAAAAATTCCCTCAACTAAAGTTTACATCTACCCGAATTGAGCAAACAGACGACGAATCGTTCAACCTGCATGGCAATCTAACCATGAAAGGCGTTACAAAACCGGTAAAGCTCACTATGGAGTTTAATGGAATCGTAAAGGATCCATATGGACAAGAAAAAGCAGGGTTCCTGGTAAGCGGAAAAATTAATCGCAGCGATTGGGGAATCAACCTTAATGTGGCACTGGAAACCGGCGGATTAATGCTCGGAGAAGACGTGAGGATCCAAAGCGAAGTGCAATTTATAAGACAGGAAGCTAATGTGCTGGTAGAACTATAGAAGCCTCAATTGGAAGCTTGATGGAGTTGAATTATAAAATAAAACAAGTAATGAAGTGACTAAATGAATAAATAGTAATAAAAGAATTAAATAAAATGAAAAAGACAATAGGAATTATCGGAGCAGGCAATATTGGTAAGACAGTTGCAGCACACTTGGTGAAAAACGGGTACTTTGTAAAAATCAGTAACAGCAAACATCCTGACTCATTAAAGGAAACTATTGTACAGTTAGGAAACGGTGCAACGGCAGTTACTGCTGCTAAAGCTGCCGAAGCAGACATCGTAGTTTTAGCCATACCCTGGCTACAGACAAAAACATTAACCAACATTACAGATTGGAAAAACAAAATTGTCATTGATGCTGCCAATCATTATATAAGTTCAGATTTTAAAATGGCAGATTTAGGCAACCGTGCC
>JBEPUT010000086.1:0-9669 GCA_041691395.1 Chitinophagaceae bacterium | reverse complement strand
TCGGCCAAACAAGCAGGCTATCCATTGACAGACGATGTCAATGGGTTCCAACAGGAAGGTTTTGGAAAGTTCGATCGCAACATCAAAAATGGGAGACGTTGGTCTGCCTCAAAAGCATATTTGCATCCGGTTTTGGGAAAACGGAAAAATCTTGAAGTGATCTGTGGTGCTCTCGCAACCAAAATTCTTTTCTCGGGGAAGCGCGCAGTCGGAATAGAATTTTTGAAAGGCAATCGTTTGCACAAGGTTACAGCCGCTGAGGTTATTTGCTGTGGCGGTGCCATTAATACTCCCCAGATTCTCCAGCTGTCAGGAATAGGGAATCCTGAAAATTTGAAATCGGCAGGGGTTGAGGTGCTGCACGGGCTTCCTGGTGTGGGGCAGAATTTACAGGATCATCTTGAGGTATATGTCCAGTCTGCCTGCAAAAAACCAGTCAGCGTATGGCCGGCATTAAAATGGTATAACAAACCCCGGGTGGGCCTTCAGTGGCTGTTCTTTCATAAAGGACCTGCGGCAACCAATCACTTTGAGGGAGGAGGATTTATCAGAAGTAATGAAACGGTTGCTTACCCTAACCTGCAGTTTCATTTTTTGCCAGTGGCTATACGGTATGATGGTAGTTCTCCAACAGGGGGTCATGGCTATCAGGTGCATGTTGGCCCCATGAATTCTGATGCCCGTGGATCTGTCCAGATTAAGTCGTCGGATCCAAAGGAAAAACCAGCCATCCGGTTTAATTATCTTTCCACAGATCAGGATCGGAAGGAGTGGGTGGAGGCCATCCGCTGTGCCCGGAAAATCCTAAATCAGCCGGCGATGAATGAATTTAATGGTGGGGAAATTTCACCAGGGCCTGCCGTTGAAACCGATGAGCAGATACTGGATTGGGTCAGCCGTGATTCAGAAACTGCCTTGCATCCATCCTGCACTTGTCGCATGGGTACGGATAAAATGTCTGTAGTAGATCCGTTAACCATGCGGGTGCATGGCCTGGACGGTTTAAGGATAGTAGATGGAAGTGTAATGCCGTATATAACGAATGGTAATCTGTATGCTCCCATTATGATGATCGCAGAAAAGGCGGCCGATATCATTCTAGGAAATCAACCGCTTAAACCTGAAAAATCTGATTTTTACAGAAAGCCAGACTTTTAAGGGACGAAAAGCCGAGTCTGTTTGCCCTGAACCACTGAAAGCAAGCATATTATTCTAAAGTTGATTCTATTTTTGAGTTTCCTTCTCAGAGATTTTCCGAATCTGCGTATTACCTCCGCCATCCAGCGTAAGATTTACAGGATTGTTGGTTTTCCATGCACCTCTGGTAAAATCCGGCACATCCATGCTCCGGGACTGGTTGGCAACCGATTGCTCACTTAAGGGAGCTATTGAGCTCCATAGTGCAGCATCATACACATCCTGGTCCAGTGGCAAGCCATTGCGAAGATTATCGATGAGGCGCCAATCCATTATAAAATCCATTCCACCATGCCCACCTATCTTTTTGGCAAGCTCACCCACGTGTTTTACGATGGGCAACGTGTATTTTTCTTCAAGCTCCTTCATCTGAGCAGCATTCATCCAGTCATCGGCATTACTTAATGAAGAAATGCATGCAGGTTCCGGATATTTTCGGGCCATGCCTTTTGTACCATTCAGCTGATGGGTTCTTGAATAAGGCCTGGGGGTAGAAACATCATGTTGCAACATGATGGTCTTACCTTTGACAGTTTTGATTACCGAAGTATTCATATCTCCCCGGTAATGTTTATCTTTAAATTCATTGTAAAAGGGATCCGTTGCGGCTTTCTCTTTTGCAATTGCGCCCATGATAAAATCATTGGATGACATGGATACCATGTAATCCATTTGGTCCCCCCGGTTTATATTGAGACATTGCGCAACAGGTCCCAACCCATGTGTAGGATATAAATTACCATTTCTGCTAATGTTTTCTCTTAATCTCCACATTTCCGCATCTCCATTCTTGTTAAAATTCGAGCCTCTCAAATCATGTAAATAGGCGCCTTCTACATGCACCAATTCCCCGAAAAAACCGTTCCGCACCATATTCAAAGTAAGCAATTCAAAAAAATCATAACAGCAGTTTTCCAGCATCATGCAATGCTTTTTTGTTTTTTCGGAGGTTTCAACCAGTTGCCAGCATTCATCAATCGTTTTGGCGGCCGGCACTTCAGTAGCGGCATGTTTCCCTTGTAACATGGCATACACTGCCATCGGCGTATGCCAGCTCCAGGGCGTTGTAATATAGACCAAGTCAATATCCGGTCTGTCACACAATTCTTTCCAAACCTGCTTACTTCCACCATAGGCTGTTGGAATGGGTAAACCTTTTTCAGCTAACATTTTTTGTACATTAGCTATCCTGTCAGGGTACTGATCGCACAAAGCGATAATTTCAACCCCTTCTATATAGGACATCCTTTCAACGGCGTAAGGTCCACGGCTTCCTAAACCGATTATTCCAATACGGACATTATCCATTTTGGGAGCAGCATAGCCACTCATATTAAAAGTACCTGGTGAAGGCTTTACACTATTAAGCAATCTTCGGTCATTTACATCAGCGGTTGCAAGTGCAGATCCGGGTAAGCCACTAATTATCGCTCCGGTACCTATTGTGACTTTTCGTATAAAGTTTCTTCGATTTGCATGCATAAATAAGTGGCTTGTTTATTAAATAATACCCTCTAAAGCTTATTGTTAATAAATTAAGTTATCGAATCACAAATCCTAACAACCTGGCTTTGATTTTGGCCTAAACGGTAAGAAAATCTTTTAAAATAGCAGCCGATACGGGTTTGTTCTCCTTTTAAGGATCACTAAGAAGCTCATAAATCCCGGACTTTTGTTCCAGAAGCTTTTTGTTGATGATCGCGCCGGATTTAGTGTGCTCCCCGGCTTACTGCCACTCTTTGGGCAAAACATCATAACCCGTGCGGCGTTCGGCTTTTTTCGGTCGAAAGTAACACGCAGATAAATCGGCTGACTCGTTGATCCAGCCTTGCTTTTACCCAGGAAGTGTTTAAGGCTTACGTTACCGGCCATTTTGGTGAAACAATATACGAAAAATAGCGAAGCGACGCGAAGGGTACCAAAGAGAAAACCCTGGAGAATCAAGGGGTTTAAAGAAATTCGAAAGTCTGGAATTGAAACTAGCGGACCGGACCAGTACGATTAACTTTGATACAAAACATTGTCATTAAATATCTTACAAAGGATCAAATGTGTTGGAGTGCTCCTGACTTAAAGATCGTTTTGTCGGATAAAGCATTCCGGCAAACTGAATAAATTATGCTGACATAATAATAGAAAGTCAGAAATGGGGTTACGTGTGGAGGCAATAAAATAAAAAATAATTTAGGAAAAATTATTTTAACATCTCAACCATTAACCGCTCGGAGACAATATGACTCAGGGATGGTGAAGGCCTGACACCATAACTTAAAACCATAAAAACCGCCGCTATACATAATCGTGCCCGATGTTGGGATGATCATTTTTTTCCCCAGGCGACCTACATCTACACCAACCTGTGAAATATATAATAAACTGAAATAATTGTATAACATAAAAAGGCTGTAATTCAGCGACCTTTATTATTCAAAATTATCGAGTTTATAATTCAGCTTGGTATAATAACAGGAGGTGTAAGATGAAAAACAAAAGTCTATTTTCAGTGTTTATATTTATTATTATCGCTGGCATCGGATTGATATGGGCGCGTTCCGCATACACCGATGCGGATATTGGAAAAAGTGCCATCATTGCGGTCATTTTTGTTGTGTTTGCTTTCGCAATATCTTCTGCGATCAAGATTGCTGATCCCTGGGATAAAGCCGTGGTATTGCGTCTCGGCCATTTTCAGTCTTTACGGGGACCAGGATTGTTCTTTATAGTTCCCATCATCGATACCATTCCATATTGGATTGACACCAGAGTGATCACCACGTCTTTCAAGGCAGAAAAGACATTGTGATTGTGCCAAGTTCAGCTGTAGATACGATGCAGTTGGGCAGCATGGCGGGATTAACAGCATTAACCATGGGGATCGGGCAGGATAAAGTAAATAAAGAAAATGGCACTGTCTTAAAATCTGAATCATAAAAGTAACATCGAGATTTTCATGAACGACGTTCTGTAAGGATTATTTAAAACTAAAAAAATTATATGCAACGAAATATTAAAAGTCTGATTGGCTTCGCGATGAAAGCTACTGATGGAGAGATAGGAAAAGTGGAAGAGTTTTATTTCGACGACAAAACCTGGGCTATCCGTTTCCTGGTTGTGAACACCGGGAGCTGGATGTTCGGCCGTAGCGTTCTTATTTCACCGATAGCGTTACAAAATCCTGATTGGAATAAAGGAGATTTTCCTACCAATCTTACCAAGGAACAAATAAGAAACAGTCCGGATATAGATATGCACAAGCCTATTTCCCACCAGCACGAGATTGCGCTATACGAGCATTATTCCTGGCAGCCATATTGGGCAAGCGGTTTTTATTCAGGTGGCTTGTGGGGAGTAATGCCGCCAGCCCCTCTTTTTGATAAAAGAATTATAAAAGATGATAATAACACGGCAGATGTAAAAAGGGATAATGGTGACCTGCACTTACGAAGCACAAACCGGATTACAGGCTATCATATTCACGCCACCGACGGAGAAATAGGACATGTAAATGATTTTGTTATTGACGATAAAACCTGGCAGATTTTATACTTCGTTATTGATACCCATAATTGGATTGGAGGAAAGAAGGTACTGATTGCAGTAGAAAATATTAAAGAAATAATCTGGGAAGAATCAAAAGTTACTATCAATATTTCTACAGCAGCTGTAAGAGATTGTAAGTCATTTCATGAATCAAAATATAATCATCCTGAGAGTGCTCGTTCATCTTCTGTAAAAAGTTGATGAAATATTTTCATAAAGAAAATAATAATTCAATTTTTTAATATCAGGTAAAGCAATGGAAATTCAATTAGCGTTAAACGGAACCGACACAAGAAAAAGAAAATAATATTGCATGAACTCTTTACGGCCGGATTAACGGAGGGTTCATCATTCTGAAATATTATTTGGAATTCAGCAAAAAGGAACAGGAAAGTAGATTAGAAAGCCACAAAAAAGACCCGCTGAAACAATGGAAGATAAGTCCTATTGACGAGGTGGCACTAAAGCACTGGAAAGACTATTCAGAAAAGAAAAGCTTTACTAAACTGTCCGGAAATGGGGCAGGTATTATCTACAGCAATGTGCCGATAAATTAGGCTAATGAAAATATTATCATGGAAACATTAGAAATCAATAAAAAAGAAAATACAACCGTTATAGACAGTATTCAAACGTCTTATGCGCCTGGTGCGCCTGGAATTGCTGCACGGTGGACATCAAGTGCGAAGACCGGTGTCGGAACCGCACTCAGCAATATGAGTCAGGTTTGGTTCACGCTAAGTCATGGGATTTTCAATGAGATATATTATCCGCATATAGATAAGGCCTCCATAAGGGATATGGGATTTATTGTTACGAATGGCAAGGATCTTTTTTCGGAAGAGAAACGTGATGCAGACTCAAAAGTAGAATGGATTGACGAAGGGGTGCCTGCCTTTAGGTTAACCAATACAAGTCGTGACGGCAGGTATATTATTGAGAAGGAGATCGTGACCGATCCATATAGGGAAACGGTACTTCAGAAAGTAAAATTTACGGCAAATAAGGGTGACCTATCCGATTACCAACTATATATTCTGCTATCACCGCATTTGGGAAACCAGGGAAGCGGCAATACAGCCTGGATTGGCGAATACCACGGAACCCCGATTTTGTATGCTCAATACAAAGACAATGTGTTAGCCCTGGCATGCTCCACTCCATGGCTTAAAAAATCGGCAGGCTTCGTGGGTTATTCTGATGGTTGGCAAGACCTGAGTGTTCACAAAGAAATGACCTGGGAATATACCCGGGCTGAAAACGGCAATGTTGCTCTGACAGCAGGAATTGATCTGGCAGAATCAAAAGGAGAGTTTGTAACAGCGCTTGGTTTTGGAAGTGACCCTGCAATGGCAGCAAAGAACGCAGTGACTAGTTTAAACGATGGTTTCGAAAAAGCAAAGCATGACTATATAAACGGCTGGCAACAATGGATGAAGACCAACTATTCGTTGACAAAAGATTGGTCTGGCTCCGATATTCTTTCACCAAAAAGCCTGGCAGTCATTCGCTCCCATGAATCGAAGAAATCTCCGGGCGCTTTTATTGCCAGCATGTCAACACCCTGGGGAGCCAGCCATGGAGATGGTGACCAGGGAGGTTATCACCTTGTTTGGTCTCGCGATATGGTGGAAACAGCCGGCGGATTACTGGCTGCAGGAGCTCACGAAGATGTACGTAGGGTATTGAATTATTTACAAACAACCCAGCGGCCAGATGGACACTGGCCACAAAATATGTGGCTGGACGGATCGCCCTATTGGGATGGCATTCAAATGGACGAAACGGCGCTGCCCATTCTATTGGTTGATTTGGCCCATCGCGAGAAAGCACTGACTGATACCGATTTGGTTTTATTCTGGCCAATGGTGAGGCAGGCAGCTGCTTATCTGGCGGCCAATGGACCTGTTAGTCCCCAGGATCGCTGGGAAGAAGATCCCGGTTATTCGCCCTTCACAGTAGGCGCTGAAATTGCTGCATTGCTGGTGGCTGCAGATATGGCTGATCTTATCCGGGAAACCGACACCGGAAAGTATCTCCGGGAAATTGCTGATGTTTGGAATGACTCCATGGAACGCTGGATGTATGTAACAAATACAGACTGGTGCAGGCAGTATCATGTAAAAGGATATTATATAAGAATTGCACCTGTCAGTAATAGCGACTGGGCAGTACGTTTTCAAACGGCTGTGCATGTAAAAAATGTAAAGGCTGCAGAGGATACACGTGCTGCCAGTCACCTGGTAAGTCCGGATGCACTTGCCCTGGCCCGTTTTGGTTTGCGCAATGCGAATGACCCACGCATGCAGAACACTGTCAAAGTAATTGACGCAATGCTCAAAGTTGAAACGTCCACCGGGCCATCCTGGCACCGCTATAACGACGACGGTTATGGAGAGCATGAAGACGGATCTCCATTTGACGGGACCGGTATTGGTCGCATCTGGCCTTTGCTAACCGGTGAAAAAGCTCATTTTGAACTGTTGGCAGGTGAAAAAGATAAGGCAAAATCCTTACAGATTACCATGGGATCGTTTGCCAACGAAAGCGGTTTGATTTCAGAACAGGTATGGGATAAGCCTGATGTTCCAAAATACGAACTCCGGTTTGGCCGCCCCTCAGGCTCGGCGATGCCGCTGGTTTGGGCGCATGCTGAATATTTAAAATTGCAACGCTCATTGCTTGATGGAAAAGTTTTTGATTTACCACCCCAAACGGTAAAACGATACATAACCGAAAAAACGGTTTCACCACGAATAATATGGCGTTTCAACCACAAGATACGTTCGATCCCTTGCGGCAAAATATTGAGGATCGAAACGATGTCAAAAGCGGTTATTCATTGGAGTGATGATGACTGGAAAACAGTTCACGATTTAAAAGACAGTCACCAGATACTTGGAATTCACTTTGCTGATCTTCCAACCAAATCACTTCCGGTGGGAAAACAAATCAAATTCACTTTCTATTGGCCAGAGGCTGACCATTGGGAGGGAACAGATTTCATCATTGATGTTGGTTCCTCTATTTAAGTCAACTACCCATGAAAAATAACGGCGAAAACCACGCCAGACACTTTGTTTACCTTGCTACAGCCATTTCAGCCTTGGGTGGTATGCTTTTCGGTTATGATATTGGTGTTATCTCCGGTGCTATTCTTTTTATAAAAAAAGAATTTTCTCTCTCATCGGGAATGGAAGAAATTGTTGTAAGTGCTGTTTTATTGGGTTCGCTCATAGGCGCCGCAGCAGGCGGGGTGCTGTCGGACAAACTCGGACGAAGAAAATTACTGCTTGTAACGGCGATTATTTTTACTGTCGGGGCCATTGGCGCTGCCCTTTCCACCGGGGTAGTTGTCTTGATTATGGCTCGTATAGTAGCGGGTGCAGCCATAGGGATTGCATCATTTGTGGCCCCATTATACATTTCAGAGATCGCACCCGTGAAAATCAGGGGTAAGCTAGTTTCTGTTAACCAGGTAGCATTAACATCAGGCATTGTCATTTCATACTTAGTTGATTATGCCTTTGCCGATTCCGGGTCATGGCGCTGGATGTTTGCCATGGCGGCTGTACCGGCCATTGCATTTGGAATAGGTTTGCTTTTCATCCCTGACAGCCCGCGATGGTTAAGTTCGGTGGGTAAAGATGAAGAGGCCCTGAAGGTTTTGAAGGCAATCAGGATTCCCTCGGAAGTTGACAACGAACTAAAAGACATACAGCATAGTATCTCCCAACAAAAGGGCAATTGGTCGGAGCTGCTCAGTCCACTCTTAAGGCCGGCAATGATTGTTGGAATCGGCCTGGCGATTGCACAACAAATCACCGGAATTAATACTGTCATATATTATGCCCCTACAATATTCAAGTTCGCCGGATTAACATCTGCATCAGTAGCCATTTTAGCAAGCGTTGGTGTTGGGGCTATCAATCTCCTATTCACTTTAATTGCCATGCAGTTGATAGACAGGGTCGGTCGGCGGCCGCTGTTGCTCATAAGCCTTTCCGGAATGACCGTTAGCCTTTTTGTTTTGGGATTGGCATTTCATCTTCCGCAGTTGTCAGGCAGCCTCGGTTGGATCGCAATCATCAGCCTGATGGTATATGTCGGTTCATTTGCAGTTGGACTAGGGCCAGTTTTCTGGCTTGTGCTTTCAGAGATTTATCCTTTACGTATTCGCGGCCGGGCAATGAGCCTGGGTACTATTGCCAATTGGGGCGCTAACCTGGTTGTAGCCCTTACCTTTCTATCGCTTACCGACATCTTAGGTAAGCCCGGTACTTTTTGGCTGTTTGGCGCTATAACCATAGGTTCCTGGTTTTTTGCCTATTTCCTGGTTCCTGAAACAAAAGGAAAGACACTTGAAGAAATTGAGGCGCACTGGCGTCAGGGAAAGAAGCCAAATAAGTTATGAAAATAAATAATGGGAGATCATTTTGTAAAGTGATGAAATAAAAAAAAGCCAGCTAATCAGTGATTTGCAGGCTTTTGATATTTTTTGTGATTCAACCTGACGGACCGGACGGGAAATTGGAGCCTATATATGACCTATAATTAACTTTACTCCCCTTTCCTTATCTTGACTGTAACATGCTGTTTATTAATAATTTATAAACAAACCCGCATTTTTACCACTCTTACCTTTACATAGCTTGGTAGCACTTTTATAGACCAAAAATAGACCAAGGTATGCGACAACCAATTAAATTAATCGTCAGAAAAGGGAAGGTACGAACTGATGGTACCGCCTTAATTTCTTTGCAGTATTGCTATTCTGCGGAGCAACGTGTTGTATTAAGCACAGGTATTGGAATACCACTTCAATTCTGGAATAGAAAAACCGGAAGAATCTCAAAAGATTTGCCGGTTGCTTATGGCAATGTGCAACAACTTGAAACGGGTATTACCGAAAAGCTACGGAAGGCTGAAGAC
>JBEPUT010000085.1:0-9820 GCA_041691395.1 Chitinophagaceae bacterium | reverse complement strand
TGAACAGCATTGACCAATTTTTCAAATAAAATAAAATTAACAGGCGGTATTCTGAAGCGTTTAATTCCTGAAAAGGAAATAGCACCTACTCATTAAATTTTCCCTTCTCTTTTTGAATAAACATCAATTCAGAAACCATGGTTCCCTTAAGAGTTACCAGAATTCCTTTTGCTATCAGTTCTTGTCCTTTTACTACCTGTGTTTCATTGGAACCGTCTTCGAAAGTTATGCGATAATTCACATCGGCATTTAACCCTCTAAGTTTTATAATATGCTGTGGAGTTGAAACAGAAGGTTTAAAAATATATACTACGCCTTTTTGGCCTGTCGGATCGAAATATTCAACACCATCCCACGAAATACTATCTGGCCGGGCAAAAATATGATACAAGTCGGCAGTTCGTATAAGAGGACGGAGTCTTTCTTTATAGGTTGTTACTGCTCTTTTAATATCGGCTTTTTGTTGCGGAGTCCACACCGGTCCTCCATTTCCACCGTTAGGAGCATCAGGATGCCAATAGGCGCCACCCATTGAAGCCGAACGAAATTCATAAACAGAACCTTCCGCCTGCCATGCTTTCCATGATCCCACAACGGAAGCAAGCTGCATGGATGGAAATACATGCGAAGCATCGTAAAAAGAGCGCCTGGCTTCTACAGGCCAATATACATCCTGATTTTGTACTGTTGCCGCCCGGCTTACAGCTCCAAAATCTTTCAACCCACCACCGGATGAACAATTTTCCCATAAAAATCCAGGTATTCTTTTATACATACTGTCTATTACTTCATAAAACCCTTTTATAGACCAATAGGACACATCTTCCTTATACCTTGCGCGCTGGTGTTTTCCATAGGTTCCAGCTATCACGGGCCCTGCAGTGGCATCCGATCTATAAAAATCTGCATGTAGATTTTCTATAAGGTAAGATATATCCCTGATGCGTTTAGCTTTACCACTGTCACTCGTTAGATTTTCAGATTCATTATCATACAACCCAAAACGCATCCCCCGATCTTTTGCATATTTTGCAGCTGCAGACATCCCGTGTGGCCAGTCAACAGAGTCGGTAATGATGTGACCCGGATTTCCATAGCTGCTCCACCACCCGATATCAATTACAACTTCTTCAAAACCCAATGGAGCTATATCATCTATTAAAGGATAATATTTTGATTCCACCGGATCCCAGCTTCCCTGTTCTTTGCCTAGGGCAGCGAAGGCATTCCATTCTGTTTTGGGGAAACTTATATCATTACGGATTAGTTCGGGCATTGCATTTTGAAAAAGATATTTGCGAAGGCTATTGCCACAATCGTCTATATCACCTTTATAGCAACCAATAAATGCGGGCGGCATTTCCCATATTTCGTTGGCATCAATGTCGGTTTTAAAATCATCACTAATGCCTGCATTGAAATGCGTTGCTAAAGATTTCCCTTTTACTACAGATACACGACCAATACTCCATTCCCACCCAAAATACATACCATGCCGGTCGCTTGCGTTTAAGGCCATGAAAGGAATCCAATCCTGAACCTCAGAAATTTGCAGAGTTTTTGAAAATGATTTACAGAGCGGTTGTTGATACACTCCAATACTATCGGGCACGCTGGCATCGTCATTTATATAAACAAGACGAGTATTCTTATTGGGAAGTGTTACTGTGAGATCAATGCTTTCAGGTTTATAAATAGTAATGGTTTTGCCAGATGTATTTTTTATAAACTGGCGGTTGCGTATAGGCCCGCGTCCCCTCACAGCGTACCATACAGAAGTGAGCTCCATTGATGGATGCTTGTTAATGAAAATCAGGGTGAGCGCGAATCCGTTTTTATGATCTGTTATAGCTTTTTTATACTTCCAGTCTGTTTGAATTATATTTCCTTCACAGGAAACCTTTGACATAAAAGGTAACTCTGTTCCATTTTTTACCCAATTAAAACTTTCATCGCAATTATTAAGCTCAAAAAGTTGAAGTCGTTTTAGATCGTTTACCCCGAGTACCATTTTTGTATCCGAAGTTTGTAGTTGCCACTTTGGTGCTTGAGAATAGGAACAGAACGGAAATAAGATTATAAAAGCGAAAGCAAATCGCTTGACAAATTTTCTTAAAATACCGCATAATTTTATAAGATCATTCATTATTGGTATCATTATTAATAAGTATTAAGGAGCAGCTAAGAATTTCTTTGCTCAATCTTCAGGAACTTCCTCTCAACACTTCTTAATCTGCTCAAAAATGAAAACGCCTTTTATATTACTATACTTCCCACCGCATCAAAAGGTGACATGCGATTGTAAGCGTTCCCGAAGTTCGGCCAAAGGAATTAGAGTTAGCATAAAAAAAGCTTGTTAACTTTAAATTTTAAAATTATTTTAAAAATAGAAATCATGCGTATATTATTTTTCACACTATATATTTTTCTATTCATCAGACATGTTGATGGACAACTGGTGAAACAGGCTTCGAAGGATTCCATAGGCTCACATAAAATTGTCCTTGACAAAGAAGGTGGGTGGCTTTCCTGGTATCAACCTGAAGTACCAGGTGCAGCATTCACACATGTCTCTGAAATTGCTTCCAAATTTATTCATAACGGTGTTCCGGTTGATCCCACCACCGGTCTTAAGCTATATTTTATTGCCTGCGGCTTTGACGGACCACAGATGAACAGTGAGGAAAAATTCAAGTCGGGAAAAACATGGAGCCACTGGCTTCATAATCCCGCCTGCCTGTATGCCGGCATGGTGCAAAGTCTGGTCACCGGGTACCGGGTATATTCAGGTGATTCTTCTTATCTAGATATCGTGCAGGATATGTTGGATTACCAGCTTTCCCACGGTACAACGCCTGACAACTGGTTGTGGGCTAGTGTGCCCTATGCCAGCTCCAATGGCGGTGACACGATTTATCATGGAGGAACCCAGTATTCGACAGATGGGCGCGGGGATGGTCTTTATTGTCTTGAGCCGGATAAAATTGCAGAGCTGGGAAATGGATATTTGACCTTTTACGAAACTACTAACAAAACAAAATATTTACATGCAGCCATGGCTTGCGCGGATGCATTGGGTCTGCATGTGCGGGATACCCGGCAAGCCGATTCGACGTTAAGCACTGGCAGGGCTGACCGCTCACCGTGGCCATTTCGGGTCAATGCCCGAACGAATATGCCCGTCAGTGAATATTGTTCGAACGTGATTGAACCGATCAAATTATTTGACGAGTTGCTGCGTATTAAAAAACGAATTCAATTGTCAAGTGAACGCGAAATATCTTATATAAAAGGAAGAAACATAGCTTGGGAGTGGTTGTTTTCCAAAAACGGACCGCTTAAGACCTATATCTGGAATGCTTACTTCGAAGATATTCCAAACGATACCACCCGTGCCAACAGGAATCAGATTACACCCCTTGAAACAGCTCGTTATCTTTTAAAACATTATTCTGACAATCCGGATGTTATAAAGAATATTCCTGTTCTAATCGATTGGGTTAAGCTTGTATTTAGTGAACCAAATATGCCTGCAATTAATGAGCAGACCTGGTGTTACGAGCCGATGGCCAGTCACACTGCACGCTTTGCGTCTGTTGCCGCATTATGGTACGAATATTCAAAAGATGAAAAATACAAGGAGGATGCATACCGGTATTTCAATTTTGCGACCTATCTCGCGGATACAAACGGAATAATCCGGGTGGGTCCAAACTGGCCCGGCAGCTGGTTCAGTGATGGCTATGGAGATTATATCCGTCACTTTCAGGAAGGTGTTGCTGCGATACCGGAATGGGCACCCGCTACACAAAATCACCTTTTGCGAAGTTCTTCGATGGTGCAAACTATCCGGTACGAACCTAAACATATCCGATACTCGACTTTTGACGACGAATCCAAAGAAGTATTTCGTTTGATTTCAAAACCCCTTCTCATAACAGAAAACGGCAATACAATATCTGAGCTAAATATTTACACTCCTAACCAGCAAGGATGGATCTGGGAGCCACTAAATCATGGCGGAGTTTTAAGATTAAATCACAAAAAAGGAACCCAAATGGCAATTCAGCTAGGACGATGAATGCGAGTTTATTATACTCGTCGCAATGCGAACTGGGGGAAACATCATGCTCGACATCCTATGAAGTCAAAATGCCATACAAAAACTTAGCAGGGCATTCTCCTGACGATGTAAATGCAAAAGAATTAGGTGGCTGTGGCCATAAATCTCCTTTAGGTCTAAGCGGGGCGTGAATAGCCTTATACGATAATTTACCTCATTTTCCTATGTATGAATATTTCAGTTTATTATTCTTTGATGCTTTCGACAAAAAATATTGAAAGTAATACTGAACTTCTAATTAGCTACTTCCTGTCCGTTATAATATACGTCCGTCCAGCTTGTGTGGCAAACGAAATGCCATTTCCTGACCGCCCTGTTTTTATTTCAGTTTTCTGCTTTCTATTATATACACTAATGTATCTCCAGTTTTGAGGAATTTTAAGTATGCATACATTCCCATTTCGCGACAGTATCTCGATATTTTGTGTTTTTCCATTATTCCATTCTGCCGATACGCTAAAGCCATTGTTTGCCTGAAGATTTCTAAAAAGCAAAGTATTTTGAACAAACATTGGCATAACGCATGGAAATACCTGCAAAGTATCGTTGAACGACTGCAACAACATTTCGTTTACACTAACATTGAGCATACCGTAAGGCATGAGAAAGTATCCTGCGCCCTTTCCCTGTCCATTTTCACTAAAGGTATTGTGCTCGCCAGAATCGAGACGGTTCCTGATATTCAATTTGCTTTTTGTTAAAAGCCATTCAAGTTCTTCGGGCATTTTTAACCGTGCGACAACATCATAAAGTTGCAGGTTGTAATTAAAATCCCAGTCAAGTAGGTTTTTATTCCTAATTACGTAGTATGTATTTAAGACTTTAGTAATATCCATGTTGTCAAGAAATGTTGGGTACACACAATTAAATTGTGCACATGCGATCACTTCTCGCTTTGGAAATGGGTCGGGATTGTATGCAAATGAATCGGTGCGGTTTCGGTAGGTCAGGTAAAACGAATCCGTTTGGGGAAGTCTTAGACCGGAATTGCAGTCTTCCCATTTTGATCTTAATTCACTATCAACGTTCATTTCTTTTGCAAAGGCAGCAGCAGTTCCCAGCGTCCATTTTGCTGGCGCTACAGCATCCATTACATCATCGCTTTCGCCCCAATTATAGTTTTTACCATATTTAAAAACCAGTTCATCATAAGTGTGTACCTCCCAATTCTTATTGTTGTATTTTCTCCTTGTCCAAAAACCAAACGAGCCGCCTTCATTATTGGCGAAACCGGCCCAAAAATTACATAACGATTTGAGTTGCGGGTACAATATGTTCTTTAAAAAAGCAGTATCGCCCGTTATGCTGAAGTATTCATTCATCAGGTAAGCATAATTGCCCGAAGAATTACACACCATGGTACTCCAGGGATTAGGCCCAAACGAATAGTTTAACTGGTTTCCAAAGTTTCCTGGATCGAAAGGCATCGTTTCGCGAAAATGTTTAAAGACATTCAATACATAATCTGCACGGTTGGTTTGCATCAAAAAGTCGTAAATGGGTACATTGTCCATTCCCCAACCAAAGCCATTATATGAGCTGCTAGTTAACATTGATACGCAGGGGTAATAATCACCATATCTGAGATTTCCTGCTATAATCAGAGCTGAACGGTAATATAACTTGCATAAATCTTTCCAGGGAAGAAGCACATGAGAACGATTCCAGAATTCGTGTACGACATGGCAATGATCATTGAAAACCTTATCGTACCTCGTTTCGGCCAAACGGTCAACTTCTTTGATATTGGCAATTACCGGGTTACTCGCATTTTTTGATGTAATAATTCCCTCATATACCGTAAAAGAGGATGAATCGCCCGGGTTTAAAGGTGAATTTATATATATCTTGCCTTCTTCCTTTACTGTGTAAGTGCGGATACCCGACACTTTGAGAAAGACCGAAAGTTCGTGCAACAGCCAGTCTTCCTTTAAGTGCAAACTTAAGCCCTGCCTAACTTTGCTAAAGTTTAACCTCTGACCGTGGAACGATGCAATGGGTTCGGCAACACAACCGGCATTCACCATCTTACGGGATATGTTTTTCATTCTATAATGAAAAACAGCAACACGATTATAGACCCAATGAGTATAACTTGTAATTTGTACTTGAAGTTGATGCTTATACGTAAATTCGGTTATAATGCAGTTATCCCATAAATCCAAGCGTTGTTTGTAATTGGTAATGGTAGTATCATTTGCATCGAAAACATTGTCGATAGTAGGAAAAATAGAGTTACGCATACTTAATTGTCCGCGTCCGTATTTGTTTCCGTGCTCTACCCATCGACTCTTAACCCAACTCTCATTGTAATTAATGGTTGGTTGCTGGCTGGTGCCGTAATGGTAATCGGCCGATAGCAGTTCGGAACTTTTAAAATTCCCAATACTAACATCAATCGCATCACGATCAGTATCTTCAGGGTATGTAAGGTTTTCCGAGTCTATATTAAAAGGGAGTGATTGGGCACCAAGAGCATCCACAAACATCCCCAATTGACCATTACCCACATAGTAGTTATTATACCGATTTTGTAAATTAGTTTCATTCAAAAAACCATAGTGATACATATCGAACTGATTTAGAATACTGCTCAAATCGCCCTTCTCCATGTTTTGAATATCAGAATCAGTCCACCATTTATTTGTTTCAAAACTCAAAGCTGAATCTGGCAATATTTGGGCACTGGTAGTACTTGTTGAACAGACAAAAGCTAGAAAGAAATGAATTCGCAAAATAGAAGTGTTCATTTTGACCGGATTTTAATATTATTTGGAAAATCCACGACCCTTGTCCCCCTCTCACCACAACGATTTAAAGCTGATTTCTACCGGTGGAATGGGGTCAATCCTGCCGGGTTTTCCAAATAATAAAGAAGTCGCTGAATATCCGCTTAAATCTCGCCATAATTAGTTGAAAATTGGAATAAAATTCATGTAAAAATCCTAATTTCACATCCTATTCGCCCCGTTTAGTTCTTACCACGGCTTGGTAAAATCATATCTTTTGAATTCCTTTTTATAAAGACTGAATAGGTCATGAAGAATTTGCTTTTGAATCTATAGATAGCTCCTATTCCGAAATCCAGCCAACGATTAAAATAGAATAGTGTAATATGGTCGTCCTCTTCCCTGCCAATTCTCCCCAATATCCCTCCACGAGTACATTCTGTTAAGGAAAATCCAGTATACTGTTAGCCTTTTTATATCCATTCCTGTAAAGATTGCTGTTTCTTGTATTAAAACCCCATGTAATTAATGTTATTCCAAGAGAAAGAACACTCAAAATTCAACAGAAATGAAAATAAAGTGAATGCTGACATTGATGACAAAGAACAAGAGCAAGTTGATAAGAAGGTATTTTAATAACCCCAAATAAACCTAAACAATATGAAAAGGATTAGCACAGCTATTTTAGTTAGTATGTTATTTATGTCCTGTACAAGAGACCTACCATCTGAGGAATTAAATAGTTTTACTGCAACATTTAAAATGGGTGGAAGGACAGTAACTATGTCAGATTATTCAATATATAATGCCAGAACGAAAGAGTATGATTATTTTGGTCCAGACCTAAGTGCTACAGGGGCTGCTGTTTCCTTCTTTTATCAGCCTACCTATATTCCCGGTAGTCTTCAGGAAGCACCATATAACGAAATCAGGCTATTTCGTCATACAGATCAGGGCAGAGTTATCTTTCATATTCGTACAGATACTACAGGTAACTACACAGACTATGCAATTATAGAAGATCCAATAGATTCCATGTTTGCAATTTCATATGGTGGATATGTACCCTTTCCATCTCTTGCTAATATCACTTACACTATTACAAAGACTAAGCATGGAGACGCGGTTAATGGTAATTTCAGTATAGCTGGTAATGATGGTTATACGGGTGAACCATATACAGTTACCGGATCATTTAAAAACATGGTAAAGACTCCAACGATACCCTTCCAACAAATTCAAAATGAAATACATAATGAACTACAGCTTAGAAGAAGTATTGAAAACCTTAAGAGACTATGAGTTCTATGAGTTGGCTGCTGCTGAAACTCCAAAGTCTTGTGTTCCCTGAAGGAATTCTGTACAATAAACAAAAAGACATATTTCGAACGCCAAGAATCAATTCGATTTTCGATCCTATCTCAATATTGTCGGCCATTTTAAAGAACAATAAAAAAGGCACCTGAATAAAAGTGACCAGTATTCCCATCTGGTAATCCCAGCAGGACTATAACCTATTTTTATCAACTTTTCCATTTAGCTTAAATTGACCATAGAACCCAATACTAATAGGAATTTCCTTTAATTAGTCGTCCCTTAAAAAGCCTTAAGACACAGGCAGGATGTGGATTTGTGCGTAAAAAGGGTATTAAATATCTGAAGGAAATGAGGAAATTGTAGTGAAAACCTTGCAGAAAATTTATGCTCCACAGAAAGAAAATCGCACATCAAACCGGCTTTTACAGTACGTTCAAAGAACAGCTGAGCCATAAGCATCCGCTATACGTGCTGGCCAATAAAATCCAGTGGCAGATTTTTGAAGACGGTTTTGGTAAGCTCTATTCCCGGGAAGGCCGTCCGGCAAAGCCGATCCGGCTGATGGTGTCCTTACTGATGCTGAAGCACATCCGCAACTTAAGCGATGAAAGCGTAGTGGAACAATGAATGGAGAATATTTATTATCAATACGTCAGCGGTGAAAAGGCCTATGCCTGCGGGGTTCCGTGTGAAGCCTCCGAACTGGTTCACTTCCGCAACCGCATTGGTGAGGCGGGGATTGAATTGATTTTTAAAGAAAGCATCCGCATCAACGGCCGGGATGGCAATGAAAACGAAGCAACCGTAGACACTAGGGTGCAGGAGAAGAATATTACTTATCCGACAGATGATAAACTGCACCGGAAAATAATCAACAAGTGTGTGGCTATAGCCGAAGATCAAAATATTGAGCTGAGGCAGAGCTATCGGTGCACAGTAAAGAAGCTGGGGTTGGATCAGCGTTTTCGGCGACATCCCAAAAATTATAAGAAAGCCAGAAAAGCAGACCGGAAAATGAGAACCATCGCCGGCAGACTGGTCCGGGAGCTGGAAAGAAAATTACCGGCAGGGCGGCACCAGACAGAACTGATTTTATTTAAAAAAGTACCGAAACAAAAACGCAATGACTCTGGTAAGATTTATAGCCTTCATGAGCCGGATGTAAGTTGTATCAGCAAAGGCAAGGAGCATAAGAAATATGAGTTCGGCAGTAAGGTATTCATCATCACCACAAAGAATAGCGGGGTTATCATCGGGGCGTTGAATATTCCGAAGAACGATTATGATGCCCATACGGTGGATCCTGCCTTTGAGCAGCAGCAACGCTTAACGGGCATTACCCTTAGGTGGGCTTTTATGGACAGAGGGCACAGGGGAATCAGCCAGGTGAGAGGAACGAAAATAGAGATACCAAAACTGTTCAAAAAATCAATCAACGGTTACCAGCAGCAACTATTAAAGAACGGATTTAAAAGAAGGGCAGCTATTGAACTGAAAATAGGTCACTTAAAACAAGATCACCGGCTGAGTCGCAACTACTACAAAGGCATCAAAGGAGATAACATCAATGTTATGCTGGCTGCACCAGCCATGAACTGCACAATGAAGCCACGGACACCCTGAATTTCGCAAGGCTTACCCGCTTAAAACT
>JBEPUT010000084.1:0-10049 GCA_041691395.1 Chitinophagaceae bacterium | reverse complement strand
TCACCTTGACCTGCACATTGATGAAACCCGTAGCTGTGGCTGTGAACTTAAACCAAACATTGTTGTTGGGGCCGTTGCTCCAGCAGGTTCCTTTTGATTGGTCGGCTGTTGCTCCGAATGTAGTATATGCGCCACCGGAAGTACAACTGCTATTTATCGAACCTGTAATATTCGTGGCGCTGGCGAGATTGTCGTTACCGGGCGGAGCTAAAATCTGATCATTAAATAGGAGTGGAATCGGAGCAATCACCAGACTGTCTGATGCAGCAATAACGGCATCGACATCGGTTGCGGAAGAGCTATCAGTACAAACAGGCTTTGGAATCCCGGCTTGGGTGTGCTCGGGTATCATGAAGATTATTAGTATCCACAAAATCGAAGCATAGAGGTTTTTCATTCGGTATCCGGTCATGATGTTAGCACTACAACCACCTGAATCAGGCAGTTAATTTCTCATACATTCCAGATATCAACTGATGTGCCATCAACTAAATAATTATCTAACAACTAGTTACAAGATCACTAATTGACGGAACTTTCCCATTCCGGGACTGTTTTTCAGGATTTGGAATTTAAGTTTTTGCGGGTACGGAGACTGAACAGGCATTTTACAAAGACCTTTCTAATGGTTTTCACTTAATAAGTATAAACTGTTTGATAGAAGGATTTATTGTATACTCTTGCGACAGCCAGGCCATGAGTTTCCTGATTTCCGGAGCAGGAAATCGTAAACAGTTGAATTGAAATAATGATTTTTATTGTGAGATCTTCTTTTCTTCACGAAGTACCAAAACCCAATCCTGGCCATAACCAGTATCAGGGGGATCAAACCGCTGCTTTTCCGTACTTAGAATCTTACTATCTGGCAGGAATTTGCCCGTACGGGGATCGAACCATTGTGCCGAAAGCTTCGGCATATTTAACTTCCAAAGCAATACCGTAATGGGTTTCCCCTGAGCAGTATAGATGAATGCATAATCTTTCCCGCGGGTTGCCTGAATCCTTTCTGAAGCCGGAAGATCGTTTTCTTCAATGATGGACTGGTCCGGGATCCTGTCCAGCAAGTTTTCCGATTCCATCAGTTTTCTTAAAAAACCCATTTGAATGGCGCCGGGTAATTCGATGGCCTGCTGCCAGAATAAATGTGCGCCGTTTACGCTTTCAAAACGGGGCGAATACATCTGCCATACGTCATGACATCCATAGGTATTTCCAAATGCTCCGGCGAAAACATCCAGGTAGGCATATTGACGGACATCATAGGCGCTGGAAATGCCCAGATCGTGCGCATTGAAACAAACGGGATGATCCTCATAGAGTGATTCCCCGTCCAGCACCGGTTTGGCAGGCACCAGATTATAATCATGTTGTATTTTATCGTATACGGCCATATCCCGACAGTGACCGTTTTGAAACATATTAAAATCAAGCCAGTCATCCTGCTGAAACCACTCCGCCGAACCGGTTTCATTGGGCTGTGGGTGAAAACTGATCACCGCTTTCTGATCCGTCGCCTGTTTAATGGCCCTTCCCATGGCCCTCCAGATGTCCACGTCGTGCTGATTCCTGGGATTCCGGTCACCGCCCAATATCCAAATGATGTTCGTTTTGTTTTTGTACCGGCCGGCGAGCCAGAACGCATAGCCGGCAGCATTTTCTTTTGTAAAAATTTCCGGCCCGATACCCCAGCGGTCCCGGTAAACCTTATCGCCCCAGGTGGGCAGCAGGGCAATATTGATATGGTATTGATCCGCCAGATCAATGATCGTATCCAGGAAACGGAAATAGGGCTCATTGGGTTTTAACGGATCATCCTGAATCAATGGCAGATCGCCATTTGCATTGGGTGTATGGAGACCATCTGTTTCGGCGAGTACAACGGTCTGAATCACGGTAAAACCCTGTTCGCTTCTTCTTTTGAAATAGCGTTCGGCATCATGCCGGTTCAGCCGGTGTAGGAGTTCCCATCCGGTATCCCCCAACCAGTAAAATGGTTTTCCATCCTTTAACAGAAAATGGTGATTGCTGCTCACACGGAACTGGGCCCTTCCGGCGCCCGCAGTTGCCAGCAGGGCAAAAACTAAAATGACATGCTTCATGCATTTTCGTTTTATTAAAAGGAATATTTCAAAAAGCCTCCTGAATTCCCTCCCGCTCTGTTTTACCGGGCCTGATCCCTTTTCATCTTAATGCGTTTCACGATCAGGTCACCAATATCCTTTCCCATGTTATTGCTGATCTCCGTGCAATACTCATAATGAATTCCACCATAGAAACGCGAGACTTTGGTTTCTGCGGCTGCATCCCGGAAGGAACGGAATGATCTGCTGGGAATACCAAACTCATTTTCGGTAGAATCAGTGTAAGAAAACTGATCGCCGTACACGCTGGACAATACTTCCGCCGATGCAGCGGAGATGGTACAATGTCCGCAGGTATATTCCGGAAAGGGCGGCGTTTGTAAATGGGGTTTCCAGTTTGCGTCAAGGTATTTGTTAATGGCCGATTCGGGCCGTAGCGTATTATAGATATATTTGAAATTCCAGCACTGGATAAATGCATCAAATACGGCAATGGAGGTTATGGCAAATCCGCAGACCGTTTTGTTGAAGTCGGCTCCGGACCTGATGGCCGCGATTCCGGCGATACCCATCCAGTGGCCGCCCGGTGAAAACTTTTTTGTGCCGAACATCAGATGACCAGACACATTCAGCTTAAACGGATTATCGTCCCAGAAATCGGCAATCTGCGCTTCTTCCGGCGTGAGGCTGTCAACCTTGTCCTGAATTTTCTTTACCGCCAGATAATAAGGGCTCTTTTTATTCGTCATGTCAAACGCATAGGGAGGAGGGGGGCTGAACTCATTCACACTATCAATCACCAGGTTCCGTATGGAACTCCAGTGCGGCTCCATGGCAGGGGTATAGGCTGGTGGCGTGGGCACCCATCGGCCGGGGGAGTCCGTTACGGAATACTCCGGCGCACCGCGTGTTTGCAGGTAATTATCCAGTTTGCTCCAGTTCATGATTGCCGAAGAAACCGTATCCGCGTAAACAACGGAGTTATTAATCATTTCCTTTGGCATACCGTGATCACTGGCCAGGTTTTTCAGGCTGTCCACATAATCCTTCATGCTCCCCTCAGGAAAAGTAACCGACTCACCCAGCTTGCAAAAAGCAAGTAAGGAGGCCAGTTGATAATTTATTTTTTTGCCGGCTTCCGGTTTGGGAATAGATGTCAATCCGTGTAACTGGCCGGCAAGCGAATTGTATTTATCCGGATACCCGCCCGCAATCACTTCATATCCGGCTACCGACGCATACAGGTAATTCCGTGATGCTACTATCGGACTAAAATTATTTCCCATCACAACGGAATTCAATTGATACACTGCATTGCAATAAAGATTGGGATCACTGAACACCTTACCGTAATCATTTTTTCTATTACAGGCGTTCAGGCCAATGGCCAAGCATACGAATAATAATAACTTCCTCATCGTTCTATTTGATTTATAAATGGGTGAGTCTGAAATAAAGGTTTCCTTTATCCTGTATCAATGGTAAATAAGCGAAGAATTATTCTTCCGAAGGTAAATAATTATTCATTTAAAATAATCTTAAAGATGAGAAGACCGCAGTTAAACCCTGATTCTTATCGGGCACCGGTGATTACTTAGGAAAAGTTGTGGAATTATTTAAGGATAGGCGTAAATTGCAGGTTGTGCTGAAATATCCACTGACTATATTGCTTATACTGATCATCGGACTTCAAACGTTCAGCAAATGGCTGGTTTTCCTGGATTTTGAGATCAACAGAAACTTTATCGCCGCTAAACTGTGCGTTAACCGGGACACCCGGGGTTCCTGCTGCAAAGGCAGGTGTTATTTAAAAAGGGAACTGGCTAGGGACAATGATCAGCAGCAGCCCTTAAATAACACACAGAAAGATGAGGTTCACTTCTTTTCAGAAGAAATAGCGGGATGGACCTTCACCCTTCCTCCGGCGGGGGAGAAAAATATACACCCCTATCACTGCAGCAAGTCCCAGGAGTATTTCATCTCCGTTTTCCAACCTCCCCAGGTTTAACAGGCAAACTCCGGCTTCCACCGGAATTGGCCCGAAATGGGTTTTACTTTCAGGTTTCCCAACCGGGAAAACCGTTTCTCCATGATCAGTATCCGGGGTGCGGTTACCGAAAGGAAGACCTTGCAGGCAATTCCCATTCCGGAGACTTAGCAACCTGAAATCTTTATTTCTTCATTTCAAAGAGTCTTATTGTCTAACTGAACCATTGAAAACATTGGCAAAAAATGTTTGAACGGGTAAAGGCGGCGGCCTGGTAAAATCTGGACAGCATGAGAAATTTTATATTCAGTTTCTGTTTACTGCTATTCGTTAATTATACATGTGCACAGCAAATCATCAGTGGCAGAATCATGGACGGGCAAACGGGTGAACCGTTATCAGGTGCGAGCGTCAGGATTGAAAATACTTCCCTCATCACGAGTTCCGGCAAATCGGGCGAATTCCTGTTACGGTCGCCCCAAACCATAGATTCATTAACTGTTTCTTTCATAGGCTACAAAACCCGGCATCTGGACGTGAACAGCAATACCCCGTTCATGAACATCGAAATGGAAACAGGTATGGCCAGTCTTAATAATGTAACCGTCACCGGATATGAGAATAACCGCAAACTGCTCGAAACCGCCGGTTCCATAGCGATTATTACATCCAGGGAGATCCAGCGGGGGAATAACCTCAGTATCCTTCCGTTATTGAATACCGTTCCCGGAGTAAAAATGGAAGAAGCCGCGCCCGGCAATTACAAGATATCGCTCAGGGGAAGCGCCCTGCGCGATCCCTATGGCCTTCGCAATTTAAAACTATACTGGAACGATATCCCGCTGACGTCGCCGGACAATTCCGCTTCGCATACACTGGATTTTGATCCGGGCCAGATCGGCAGCATGGAGATCATCAAAGGACCCTCAGGCAGTATGTATGGTGCAGGCAATGGCGGCGTGATCATTTTTAAAAGCGTCAAACCCGAATATCATGAAAATGACCTCTCGGTTCAGGCAACAGCAGGATCATTCGGACT
The DNA here is from genome assembly GCA_041691395.1 of Chitinophagaceae bacterium. Classification (GTDB taxonomy): domain Bacteria; phylum Bacteroidota; class Bacteroidia; order Chitinophagales; family Chitinophagaceae; genus Puia. The sequence goes on along the minus strand of JBEPUT010000084.1, from coordinate 4,942 downwards.
TTACCGTTTACAAACCATGTATAAAACGAATACGGACAATTTTAATTTGTCTGCCAGTTATGTTCACCAGCACTACGACGGATACCGCGAGAACGAATGGAACAATAAAGATGCGCTGAACATAACCGCACAATTTCTGACGAGCCCGGTCAGAACCGTTTCCCTGTTTCTCGACCATTCGGAAGGAAATCTTGGAATAGCCGGAAGTGTTGACAGCAACTGGGCCGTTTCTACCCCACGGAATGCGGTTCAGTTTTGCAAGGACAATAAAACCGGTGTTCAAAAATACAGCTATACCCTGGTTGGCATATCCCAGCTTTACCGGTTCAGCGATAAGCTGACAAATACCAGCAGCATTTACAGCAGTTCGCAGATACTGAGTCATCCTTACGGACAGAGCATTTATTATAATGGCTATTTAAAGCAAAATTTCGACGGTATCGGAGGCAGGAGTTATTTCAATTACACTCCTGTTGTCGGGACCGTGAAAAGCCGGTTCACCATAGGAACAGAATGGCAATATGAAAACCAGCTGGGAAATACATTCGACCTTGTAAATGATATTCCCGGAACATCCCCGGAAACGGGCGCCCTGCAATCCGGAAATATTATCCGTTCCCTGTCCAGCATTCTTTTTGCCCAGGCATCCTTTGATCTGCCGGCCAATTTTTTATTGTCGTTCGGAACCAGCTACAATCACCTGTCATACAACGTCACCGACCTGGTTCCCCAAAGTACGACGCATGATAATTACACAGGCGATATCAAGTTCAGGTCGGACTTTACACCCCGTATCGGACTGGTAAAGACCTTTCATAAAACGATGGCCGTGCATGCCAGCATCGGCAACGGCTTTTCACCGCCGACCGTATTCGAAGCCATCAACGGCGATGGCAGCTTTAACAGGAACCTGGGTGCGGAGAAAGGGGTCAACTACGAATTGGGATTCAGGGGAACTGCCTTAGAGGACAAATTCAATTTCGACTTCTCGATATATCAGATGAACCTGACCAATGCCATTCTTCCCGTATATAATCAGTATGGAACGGCGAGTTTCTTAAATGCGGGTTCGCTGAATGAAAAAGGCCTTGAAGTGTCCCTGTATTACCTCTTTGCCCGCGATTCAAATAAAACGGTCAGCCTGTTCAAACCCTGGATCAACTATACCTATGCCTACTATAAGTTTAGCCGGTATACCAAAGAATCTTTTGATTACATACACAATGTTCCCGTAACGGCTGACTACACCGGAAACAGGGTGACCGGTGTTACGCCGAATTCATTGAACGCCGGTGTTGACCTCGAAACGAAATACGGAATATATTTTAATGCTGTCCTGAATTACATCAGCAGGACTCCCATCAACGATGCCGGCACTTATTATCAGCATGCCTATACTTTGCTGGCATCCAAAATCGGATTCCGTATCCGGTTGAACCGGGTGGGTCTTGATCTCTATGCAGGAGGCCGGAATCTTTTAAATGCAAACTATTCCTCTCTGGTCAACATCAATGCGGATGCTGCCGGGAGCAACAATTTTTACAACCCCTCACCGTCGCGTAATTTTTACGGCGGCCTGGCCATCAAATACCGGTTCACCGAATGATCAGAAAATTCCGTTAAAAGACCAGTGGAGAAAAACAGTTTATGAACCGGTTAGGCTATTACGGTAATTTTGTACCTCACCATGATTAAAAATGAAAATGCAGCATAAAAAAACCATCATAAAAAGAACAGTTCTTTTACTGTCAGCAGCGGTCGTTTTTTTCTCCTGTCATCAGCAAGCGGATCAGGATGCCGCATACAAATCACGGGCATATGCAAAATCCGATACCTCTAAGGCAAAATTCACCCGGAACATGGTGGATAACCTCCGGGATCCATCCTGCGGCATGCCTCTTACGGCAGTCGTGGAGGATACCCTTCATTATGGCGGTAAAGTATACGGATTTTGTTCAGACGAATGCAGGGATGATTTTAAAAAGAATCCGAAGGAATTGGCAAAAAATGCCGTGATGAAAAAATAAACCACGGATGACCCTTACCGATATCATCACCGAAAGGATCCGCGAAGACGGACCACTGTCTTTCCATGACTATATGGACATGTGTTTGTACCATCCCGGAAAAGGCTATTATACTTCTCAAAAAGATCAGATCGGTGAGGCGGGGGATTTTTACACAAGCCCGCATTTTTCATCTCTTTTTGGCCATATGATCGCCAAACAGATGGAAGAGATGTGGAGGATCCTCGATAAAGAACCATTCACCCTGGTGGAATATGGAGCAGGGCCCGGAACATTGTGCCGCGATATCCTGCGGGCCCTTAAAGAAAATGAGCCCCTCTACCGCGATCTCCGGTATTGTATCATAGAAAAAAGCGCATCCATGCGCGAAAAAGAAAAAAAAATTCTTTCAGAAAAAGTAAACTGGTATCGGCAGATTGAAGATATCCCCGACCTGAGCGGTTGCATCTTATCCAATGAACTGGTTGATAATTTTCCCGTTCACCGGGTTGTCATGAAGGAAGAACTGATGGAAGTGTTCGTTGATTACAACCAGGGCTTCACAGAAATATTTAAACCTGCCAGTGAAGGGCTGAAAAAATATTTTAAGGAACTGAAGGTGAGCCTTCCAGAAGGATACAGAACAGAAGTTAATCTGAACGCCCCAGACTGGCTGCGTGATATCGCCGGTCATTTAAAAAAAGGTTTTGTGCTCACCATTGATTACGGTCATCCTTCCTCCCTGCTGTATAATGAAAAACGACGGGACGGCACCCTGACTTGTTTTCACCGGCATAAGATGAATGATGATCCGTACCAAAATATAGGGGAGCAGGATATCACAACACACATCAATTTTTCTGCTCTGTCCCATTGGGGATCCTTATGTGGGCTGACCTGCTCCGGTTTTACCAGCCAGGCTCATTTTTTACAGGGTCTCGGTTTCGGGGCACATCTGCGGAAAATGGAAGAAGAAAATCCGCAATCCGGGTTAAAGCAGAATGAACAACTGTTGAATACCCTCTTACTGGACATGGGAACGAGGCTAAAAGTCCTGGTTCAGCAAAAAGGCATACCTGGCGCGCGGCTCTCCGGTTTGCAGTTCGCGCAGCCATTTGTATAATAAATTTTTTAAAGGCATGCAGAAACCCTTACAGTGCACTCCTGAACGCCGCCATATATTTATCGAGATAAATCTTTTTGGATTTTGACTTATACTGCATGATGAAGCGGGGATGTTCCAGCGCAATAATCTTTTTAAAAAACTTTTTTTCTTCATTCAGCCGTCGAAGAAATTTTTCATTTTTACCGGTACCGAAGCAAAAGCACAGATCCGTATCCAGACCCAGGGCAATTTGTTTTTTTATATTGTCAATAATAAAATCATACACTGCCGCTGTCAATTCACGACTGTCGTAATAATTGTAATTAATCTCGCTGCCGTTTTTTCCCGGCTTCGTAAAGCCGAGCGGGCAAACAGAATGGATATAAAACTTCCCGTAGAAGGCATCAGCGCCACCGAATGCGTCAATCATTTCGTATATGAAAACGGAAGACGGTTCGTGAGCTCGTGCCCCGTTAAACGGGAGACCGCATTTTTCCATAAGCCGTTTGGGATCCGTAAAGGGAATGCCTGTAATGCCTGCGCCGAACCTACCCGGATTTATTCCCAGGATCAGGTGGCGGCGGTTCCGGTCGCTGTAATATTTTTTATAAAACAGGGAACTGAGCCGGTGAATGTCTTCGTTCTCCTTAAATGGATTCATGATCCTGATCCCTTCCGGAAGCTCTCCCGAAAAATGAACCTGGCGGTTAAAGGAAATTACTTTGTCGGCAAAAGTTTTCATCGCATAAATCGGGACAACTGTACGGTCCGCTCCTGTGCAAGTGTACATGCCACGTCAGATACATCCGGAGGTTTAAAATGCTCTGCCCTGCATAAATTTGAAAGTGAATTTGTAAGTATAACCCAGCAGGATGGTGGCTGCACCGGTATTATTCTTACCGTTATCAGAACCTTTCTGAATATTGATAAAGCCATAGTTGCCACCCGCTTCCAGGAATATTTTTTGCAGGCGGTCCTTCCCGAACAAATAGGCAAAACCGATATTACCGTCTATGCCGATATTGACCTTATGCAACTGGCTTCGGATATTATTCGTGCTGTCGAATGATTGGGGGCCACCGGGAAATTGATGCTGGCCTAGCGAATCAGTATATACATTACCGCTGCCGCTGGTAACCTGTTTGGCGGAAAGCAGAATGCCGAGAAAGGGACCCGCGGCCACGGAAAAACGGAAATGACTCTGTTTCCCCAGATCCCACCCCAGTTTGGCCAGCCGGGCGAATCTCAGATAGCTCAACCTGACCTCACTTTTGAAATTTGCGTATAAATAAGGCGGCGCCTGCATGCCCTGTGATTGAAAATAGGCCGCAGCCAGAGCCGGGGTCGGGAATGCCTGAAATCCTTCTTTCTTGCCACCCTGGGAAGAGTACTCGATTTTTGATTCTAGGGAAAAGAGCCTGGATATATGCATTTCATCCATCAGTCCGAAATCCGGCCCCAGTCGCGAGCTATACCCCGTATTCAGCGGATTATTCGTGGAGCCGCTGGAGGTCAAATTGGGAATACTGATACCGCCAAAAAAGCCCATTTCAACCTGCCCGCTTTTAAACCCCATCTGCGCATGGGCCACAGATAAAGTGCAGATACAAAATAAAACCAGGATTGCCTGGATGACTATTTTTTTCATTCCGGAGATTTTTAAGAATAACCCTGCAAAATTAAATCCTTTCCGGCAACAAAGCTAAATGAATGATGGCGGAATAAAAACCGGGTAACCACGCAGGCTATGCCTCTCTCTTGTGTTTAATCACTTTCGCCTCCACATAGAAAATGGTTTCCTCCGCAATATTTTTTGCCTGGTCACCAACCC
>JBEPUT010000083.1:0-10492 GCA_041691395.1 Chitinophagaceae bacterium | reverse complement strand
GCCAGCAGCAACGAAGTACCCGAGCGCTGGCTGAGGGCGCAGGAGAGGTTGTGAGCGTTGATCGTTGATGGCGTTTTGTTGACGGATGACGGTTGACGGTTGACGGACTTTATTTAACACCATCTTGTAAAAATGAAAATTAATCTCCCGCCCACTTTGTGTCATCAGTCAACCGTCATCCGTCAACGGTCAACCCTTTTTCCGGCCGGCCTTCTCTTGTTCTTACTTTTTATAACCAACTTCACCTACTCGCAAAGCCGGAAAAATGACGACCGCGCCCTGAATAGTTTACTGCAGAATCCGGCCCTGAAATCCGCGCATGTGGGCGTGTATGTATATGATGATTCGCTGAAAAAAGATATCGCCGCCTTTCAGGATGATAAATATTTTGTGCCGGCCAGCAATACCAAACTGTTCTCTCTTTATGCGGGCATGAAATACCTGGGTGATTCGCTGGTGGGTATCCGGTATAACGGCAATGACACCGCGCTTTTTATTTTTCCCAGCGGCGATCCCAGCCTGCTCCATCCCGATTACCTGGAACAGCCGGTATTTGATTTTCTGAAAAAAACGAAAAAGAAAATTTATTTTGTGGACACGGCCTGGCAGGAAGAAGCATTGGGCGCGGGGTGGGCCTGGGACGACTATAACGACGACTATGCCATAGAGCGCAGCCTGCTGCCGGTGTATGGAAACTTTATCCGGTGGACGCAGAAAACAGAAACGGGACCGGGCAATCCGGCTTTTGCATCCACACCGCAGGTGTTTTCCTCACCGGAGATCAACTGGAAAGTGAATTTTACCACAGATACGGTGCAAAAAACTTTTCTTGTAAGAAGGGCAAAGGATACCAATGTCTTTGAGATCCGGACCGGTAATGAGGCGTTCAGAGAACAGGATGTTCCCTTTATTACCAACAACCTGTCTTCTGCCCTCGAATTGCTCAAGGATACGCTGGGGAAACCGGTTTATTTGGCCCACCGGATCCCTGCTTTTTCTTCACCGCCGCAGCTGGTTTATTCCCGTCCCGCCGATTCGGTATTTATACCGATGATGCACCGCAGTGATAATTTTTTTGCAGAACAAACCCTGCTCATGGTTAGCGACCAGGAACTGGGACTGATGAATGATTCCAGAATCATCGACACCCTGCTGCAGCATGATTATGCGGATCTCCCGCAAAAGCCGTCCTGGGCCGATGGTTGCGGGCTGAGCCGGTTTAATTTATTCAGTCCCCGGGATTTTGTGATGCTGCTCGGCAAATTGAAAAATGAATTCGGTATGGACCGGATGAAAAAGATATTACCCACCGGCGGCACGGGAACTTTAGAAAGATATTACCTGAAGGACAGCGGGTTCATTTTTGCCAAGACAGGGTCCCTGACCGGTGTGCTGTGCCTGAGCGGATATTTGTATACCCGTAAACACCGGCTGCTCGAATTTTCCGTGCTCGTGAACAATCATTACAGCAGCGGAAGGGCTGTTCGAAAGGCTGTGGAAGCGTATATTGAGTATATGCGGAAGAATTATTGAGGATCGGGGTTTTACCTTTTGCTTGTGCGATTTGACCGCGGCGATTTCAATATTCAAGAGAATCTCTTTTCGAATGCCGTATTCTGATTACGGTAATCCTCTCTGATGATATATGATAGGTAATCCGGAATTTATATATTTCAAAAGCCCTGAACGATCCGTCGTTGCCCGTTCTATATTTATCAGCAGGATATTGTTCAGGATTATTTATCAGAGATTTTATAGAGGCAATAATTCCCGTCCTTATTCTTTCAGCATTTTGTACAGAGTCTTTTTTTATATAAGTATATATACTTCTTAGTTGCAACTTCGCTTCATTATCAATAACTATTTTCTGCTTTACCATGACTTCATCTCTCTTTCCAGATCTTCCAGGGTAGAAAATTCACCTTTGCCGACACGCTCCATGGCCCGATCCAGCTCAAGGTTATACTGATCAATCGTTTGGCTGCCCAATTCATTTTTCTCAATTAAAAAAGATTTAATTAGGGCCAACAAAGAAGTCTTTTGCAAATCATTTAATTGAGAAAAGCATTTAAGTAACTCTTTGTCAATTGGAGATATTGCCATGAGATTTGTTTCCACGAATTTACTTTTTTTATGTTTCTGATAAATGGAATATTTAAAAATAAATCGTACCGGGTGAAAGGGTTTTAGTTGCTTGTTCGCAAAAATAATGGACTCACAAAATAAATAAAAGGGTATTATCACCCTCCTAAACCCCGGCAGGGTCCATCACGGGGCCCAAAACCAGCATCACGCCTTTATCCACATATTCTTTCCAATACGCAACATGCTGCTTCATCACACTGAGTTCCTCTGCAGACATGGTATGAGCGAAATCCGGCCGCGGCGGATTCAGGTGCAAAACAAAATGCATTTTATCCATCCTATAAATCTTTGAATTGAATCCGGCGTTTTATTTAAAAAGAAAAAAGCCGCCGGAAGTCCTTCCACCCACAATAAATTTATGGGAGTCAAAAAAGCAGAGGCTTCCCGAATCCACTTAAGCTCCAGCGGGGCAAACAAAGCATTTCCACATCATCCCATCATCACATCCTCACATCCCCACATCCTCACATCCTCACATTTCCACATTTTCACATTTTCATCTCCCAAACACCTTCTCCAAATACTCCTTCCCGTATTCCATAAACACCGGTTTGCCATTGGGCGTCATATTGGGCTCGGCGCAACGGAAAAGGCTTTCCACGAGAGACCGCATTTCGGTTTCCGAAAGAGCAGTACCGGGTCTTACCGACTGCTGCCAGGCAAGGGAACGGATCATCTTCTCGCGAAGCGGGAATATCTTCTCGCTGCCGGAATGTTTACAATGCTCCAGCATTTTTTCAATCAGTTTATTTTCATGTCCTGATTCCATTCCCGCCGGTGACCCCTGGATGATAAAACTATCTTTCCCGAAAGGTTCAATGATATAACCCAAAGCCCGAAGGTCCGGTAACAATTCTAACAGCAGCACCGCATCCGCTGTAGCCAGGGTTATCGTAGCAGGAAATAATCCCTGTTGGGTAGAAATGGGTTTGCCGCAGACCGCATCCATGAAGTTATCATACAGTACCCGCTCGTGAGCACTTTGCTGATGGATCAGCAAAAAGCCACCGTTCGTTTCGCAGGCGATATACGTGTTCTGCAGTTGCAGCAGACGGATCTGGTCCTGATTTCTAAACAGGGGGTCCGTACTAAAACGGGAGTACAAAGACTGAAAACTTCCGGAAAGATCAGTTTCTGCCGGGGATTGTTGCGTTCCGGTTACAGGCTGCCGATCAGCAGCATCTGTTTGCTGATCGTCCGGCGGAAAACGGGAAGTGCCTTGTACAAATGCTTGCGGGTCTGTTCCCGCCGCAGTCCAGCGTTGCGTCCAGTGCGACAGTTCACTACGGGAAGAGGGCTCAATAAAATGCGCCTGGTTTTTCTGTGTAAAGGTTTTAAACAAACTGGAAGATTCCAGAGCCGCGCGGGTTTCTTCCGATACCGGTTTGCTCACCGCGTCCAGCTGCTGGATGGCCGGATCCAGGTCAAAATCCAGGCTGGGTGTAATACTGAATTGCGCCAGCGCATGTTTCACGGCTGCCTGAACAAAGGCATATACCAGTTTCTCATCTTCAAATTTGATTTCCTGTTTGGTGGGATGCACATTGATGTCCACCCGCGAAGGATCTATATCGATGAATAAAACATACAGCGGAAAGCTGTCGCCCGGAATCATCTGCTGATAGGCCGTCATCACGGCATGATTCAGGTAAGCACTCCGGATGAACCGGTTATTCACAAAAAAATACTGATCACCGCGGGTCCTCTTGGCCGTATCGGGTTTACCAACAAAGCCCGCTATGTTGAGATAGTCCGTGTCTTCCTGTACCGAAACCAGTCTGGCCGCATAAGGCGCGCCCAGGATCTGCACGATGCGTTGCTTCAGACTTCCCTTTTCCAAATGAAACATTTCCTGTCCGTTGCTGATCAGTATAAACTGAACTCCAGAAAAAGACAGCGCCACGCGGATAAACTCATCCACTATGTGGCGCATCTCGGAAGCATTGCTCTTCAGGAAATTGCGTCGGGCCGGTACATTGAAAAAAAGATTTTTCATGGCAATGCTGCTGCCATTGGTGAATGCCACCGGCTCCTGTAAGGTCACCATGCTGTTTTCGATCCCGATGCAGGTGCCCATGTCATCCATAGCCCTTTTTGTTTTCAACTCCACTTGCGCCACTGCCGCAATGGAGGCCAGCGCCTCCCCGCGAAATCCCATGGTTCGGATCCTGAACAGGTCGTCGATGTTGCGGATTTTGGAAGTGGCGTGCCTTTCAAAGGCCATCCGCGCATCGGTAACACTCATGCCCCGGCCGTTATCCACCACCTGTACCAGCGATTTTCCCGCATCGTTAACAATTAATTTTACCAGGCCGGCACCCGCATCGATGGCGTTTTCCATCAGTTCTTTCACGGCGCTGGCGGGTCGCTGAATCACCTCACCAGCCGCAATCTGATTGGCAATATTATCCGGAAGTAACTGAATCTGGTCGTCCATAAAAATCCCATTGGCCATCGGAAACGGGCAATTTAATGGAAATAAATTTCATTTTCCTTCGTAGGTTTACCTTTCCATTTCTGTGATTGCTCAAATATTCCACCGATGAAAAATCTTTTTTTCGTTTTTTTTCTCCTCCTTTCCCTTTCCCTCAACGCCCAGCACAACAGTAATCTCGCTGCCCCTCAGTGGGTTGACAGCGTGTTCCATACGCTGTCTGACAGCCAGAAGCTGGCCCAGCTGATGACCATTCGGCTTTCCGCCCTGGATCCCGACGGAAAAATCATTTTTTTTGATAAGGAGGTGGAAAGTGACATCAACCGCTTCGACGTCGGTGGCATCTGTCTTTTTCAGGGGGGGCCAAAAACCCAGGCGGCCTTCATCAATCATTTTCAGCAGATCGCTAAAACACCGCTTCTTTTTTCCATCGATGCCGAAAACGGACTGGGGATGCGTATGGACAGCGTCGGCGCTCTTCCGCGGCAGATGATGCTGGGGGCAGTAAAGGATCCCCAGCTGATTTATCAATTCGGGCAGCTGGTGGGGCAACAATGCAAACGCATGGGCATCCAGATAAACTATGCGCCTGTGGTGGACGTAAACAACAATCCGGATAATCCCGTCATCAATGACCGTTCTTTCGGGGAAGATCCGCACCGCGTGGCCGAACTGGGTATTCAATATATGAAAGGGATGCAGTCCACCGGCATCATGGCCGTAGCCAAACATTTTCCGGGTCACGGCGATGTGGCCGTTGATTCGCATTACGACCTCCCGGTCATCAACAAAAGCCGGAAAGAACTCGACGCCCTGGAGCTCATTCCTTTTAAAAAATTAATTGCTGCCGGCGTGCGCGGCATCATGATCGGACATTTGTTTGTTCCGGCCATAGACAAAAGACCGAACAGGCCCACGTCCATTTCCTATAATGCGGTTACCAAACTCCTGCGCAAACAACTCAAATTCGGAGGACTGAGTTTTACGGACGCCCTGGAGATGAAGGGTATTGCCAAATATTATCCGGAAGGAGAGGCTTCCGTGCAATCCCTGATTGCCGGAAACGATATTCTTTGCCTGCCGGTCGATGTGGCCCTCAGCATTTCCAAGATCCTCCGGGCCGTTAAGGAAAAGAAATTAAAATGGAAAGATCTGGACGGTCGTGTTAAAAAGGTGCTGGCCGCAAAATATCAATTGGGTCTTGCACGGCTGCAACCCGTGGATACGGTGCACCTGATTGACGATCTGAATAAGGATGTGCACGATATGTACCTGAAGGTAGCCCAACAGTCCATCACCTTGTTAAGACGCAACGACCGGTCCCTGCCTGAATCCATGGCTGGCAAAAAAGTAGCCTATATCGGATTCGGCCTGCTGAACGACAACGAATTCGCGCGCCGGATGCGGGAAGATTTTCACGCCAATGTTTATTATTTTGATTATGCACTCGACAGTGTAAAAGCGGCGGCGGCTTATGAGCTGCTGCGGAACCGCTATGATTTCCTGATCATCGGTCTGCATAATCTGAACCGCTATCCCGCACATGATTTTGGGATCAGCGTGGCATCACTGGACCTGGTAAAAAAACTCGAGAGCCGGCCCAATACCATCACGTTTGTCTTCGGCAATCCCTATGCAGCGAAATACGTTTGCAATGCCCAGAACCTGCTGGAATGCTATGACGATCAGAACGTCACCCAGTCCGTGGCAGCTGACTGGCTCAACGGAAAATTTCTTCCGAAGGGCAGGTTGCCGGTATCCGTATGCGCAGAACTGAAATCGGGATATGGCATTACGTTTACCCGCGGCGTGATGCCCGAGGCACCACCAGCTTCCGTCGGATTTGATCCTATTAAACTGTTGGTCATTGATTCCATCTGCAAAAAGGCCATTGAAGAACAGGCAACGCCGGGATGCGTGGTGCTGGTGGCCAGGAATGGCCGGATTGCTTATGAAAAAGCTTTCGGTTACATGGAATACAATAAGAAGGAGCCGGTATATCCGGAAACACTCTACGACCTGGCATCCGTAACAAAAATCTGTGCGACCACCATATCCGTGATGAAACTATATGACGAAGGAAAACTGGACCTTCATAAAACCCTGGGCGATTATTTACCCTGGGTGCGCGGAAGCAATAAGGATACGCTGAAGATCTGGGACATCATGCTGCATCAGGCCGGACTGAAAGCCTTTATTCCCTTCTATGCCGAAACGCTTTCAAAAGATAAGGAAGGCGTGCCCCTGCCTACGATTTATTCATCCGTAAGTGACAGTATGCACTGCGTGCGGGTGGCTGAACACCTGTATATGCGCGGCGACTGGCTGGATACCATCAATAACAGGATATTGACGAGCCCGGTGGGAAAATCCGGAATATATATTTACAGTGATAATGATTTTATTTTCATGGGTAAAATTGTGGAGGCCATCAGTGGCAAAACACTGGATCAATATGCTTATGACAATTTTTATGCGCCCATGGAACTTGCCACTACCGGCTTCAAACCCCGCTTGCGTTTTCCACTCGATCGCATTGCACCCACCCAACAGGAAATACCTTTCCGCCGCCAGCTGATCCACGGTGACGTGCACGATCCCGGCGCCGCCATGTTTGGTGGCGTTTCCGGCCATGCCGGTCTGTTCAGCGACGCTTACGACCTGGCTGCCATCATGCAGATGCTGCTGAATGGCGGCATCATAAAGGGTCACCGCTATCTGAAAGCAGAAACCATAAAATATTTTTCCGATTACCACAGCGATATCAGTCGCCGCGCTTTGGGTTTCGACAAACCCGAAAAGGACCGTGCCGACAGCAAAGATCCCTATCCCTGTATCTCCGCATCCCCGGCAACTTTCGGCCATTCCGGCTTCACCGGCATCTGGGTTTGGGATGATCCCGTAAGTCAACTCGTTTTTATCTTCCTGTCCAATCGTGTAAACCCGGTTGAAAGCAACAGGATCTCCGCGTTGAATGTAAGGGGGAATATTCTGGAATCGGTGTATAAGGCGATGGTGCCGGCTAAGTAAATTTTTGCGAATCGATAAACCCCTTTTTCCGGACAAATACCAGTTCCGCCAGGCAGAGTACGGGTGTATCCAAAGGGCGGTTCAGATCCGTTATTTCAAATAAGCTGTACCCGTATTCATTCATGGTACTAATGACGTTCAGTAAATCGTTTTGAAATTCCTTAACGGAAACGGATGCTTCCACCATAAAAACTTCGGTCTTCCCAAAAAAATCGCTGGCGCCTTTCACCACTTCGAGGTCAAGGCCTTCTGCATCGATTTTAATCAAATCAGGTACCGGCAGATCCTCCGCTTTCACAAATTCATTGAGTGTAACAACCCGCACATCTATCTGTCTTAAACCGGAATTTTTTATCTCCTCTTCCGTCAGCCGGAAAGTACTGCTGTCGTCCCTGCCAGCAATGGTAAATTTGAAGACACCCGCTGTACTCCCCGCGCCAACCGGATGGAATTTGATTTTTGGATTCAATGAAAGCAAATCCTTTACATCATCTTCGAGCCATTTTTGCGGTTCCAGCAACGTGAAGTAAGCATCCGGGAAATATTTTAATGCCTTACGGGTCCAGGTTCCATGATTGGCGCCCACATCAACAATATGTTTGGGATCGAAATCTATTTTTTTAAGTATGGAGAAGAAATTATCCAGCAGAAATTCTTTTTCATTCGTATCCTGCGCATCCTTGGTATACCCCAGCCTCCTGATTAGGGGGGATAAAAGCCTGCCAAGGGCTTTTTTGATTACTTTTTTCATTCCTTATACTTGAATATCAAATTATATCTCAGGTCGCCCGGTACCATTTTTAACTGCGTTAGCCAATAGTGCTAAAGATAATCGTTCAAAGACAATCTCTGAAAAATTTTGCCCTCCGGCCTATGCGCCTAAACCCTTCCGTCATTTCCTCATATTCCTTACCTTTGCAAGCTTATGTCCTCACATCCTACAGATACAGTTTTACGGGATGTAGTGATCAAATTTGCGGGCGATTCGGGAGACGGCATGCAGTTAACGGGTAGCCAGTTTACCAACAATACCGCCCTATTAGGAATTGACCTCGCTACCTTCCCTGATTTTCCAGCCGAGATCCGCGCTCCACAGGGAACCCTTCCCGGCGTAAGCGGATTTCAGCTTCATTTTTCCAGCGACCATATCTTTACTCCCGGTGACGAATGCGATGTACTGGTGGCCATGAATGCAGCCGCCCTGAAGACCAATCTGAAAACCCTGAAAAAGGGGGGAAGGATCATTGCCGATGTGGAAGGATTCGACGCTAAAAATCTGCGGCTTGCCAATTACCCCGACGGCATCAATCCGCTGGAAGACCATAGTCTGGACAATTACGACCTGATCCGCATAGATGTTACCAAACTGACCCGCGAAGCACTGAAGGATTTTAACCTGGGCAATAAAGAAAAAGACAGGGCGAAAAATATGTTTGTCCTCGGTTTCCTGTACTGGATGTATAACAGGAGCCTGGACAGTACAATCCAGTTTCTCACTGAAAAATTCGGTAAGAAACAAGATATCCTGGATAGTAATATCCTTACCCTCCGTGCCGGATTTAATTACGGGGATACAACAGAAACTTTCACCAATACGTATACCGTAGCCAAAGCCAAACTACAGCCGGGTACTTACCGTTCCATCATGGGCAACCAGGCCCTGGCTTACGGCCTGATCGCCGCTTCACAGAAAAGCGGTTTGCCGATTTTCCTGGGCACCTATCCCATTACGCCGGCGTCAGACATACTGCATGAACTGAGTAAACAAAAAGCATTTGGTGTACGCACTTTCCAGGCTGAAGATGAGATTGCGGGAATCACTGCTGCCATTGGTGCCAGCTATGGCGGATCGCTGGGTGTTACCAGCACATCGGGTCCTGGCATGGCCCTGAAATCCGAAGCCATGGGACTGGCCATGATGCTGGAGATTCCCCTGCTGATCTGCGATATCCAAAGGGGCGGCCCGTCTACGGGACTGCCCACAAAAACCGAACAGAGCGATCTGCTGCAGGCGTACTACGGAAGAAACGGCGAAAGTCCGATGCCGGTCATTTCCGCCTCCACCCCGAGTGATTGTTTTGATGCCATATATGAAGCGGCGCGAATAGCCATACAGCACATGACCCCTGTAATCTTCCTGAGCGACGGATTTATTGCGAATGGATCCGAACCCTGGAAGTTTCCCGATGCAGAACACCTGCACCCCATAGACGTCCATTTTAAAACGGATCTGGGAGACCGTGAGGACAAATTCCAGCCTTACTTAAGGGATGAAAAAGGCGTAAGACCCTGGGCCATTCCGGGTACACCGGGACTGGAACACCGCATCGGCGGCCTCGAAAAACAAAACATTACCGGCAACGTGAGTTATGACCCCGAGAACCATCAGCTGATGGTGAAATTGCGCCAGGAAAAGGTAGATAAGGTTGCGGAACATATCCCGCTTCAAAAACTCGACAGCGGGCCGGAGAAAGGCAAACTGCTCGTGCTGGGCTGGGGCAGTACGTATGGATCCATCAAAACCGCTGTTGCTGAATTGCAAAAAGAAGGTTTTCTCATTGCGCATGCGCATCTCCGTTATCTCAGACCCTTTCCCCGTAACCTGGGCCATATACTGGAAAGTTATGAACAGGTGCTTATCCCGGAGCTCAACAACGGGCAGCTCATCAAAATAATCCGGGACCAGTTTTTTATAAATGCCGCCGGCTATAATAAAATCATGGGAATCCCTTTTACGCGATCCGAGTTAGTGTTGAAGATGCGGGAAATGCTGGAAAATTAACGGTGTTTTTTCACCGTCACGCCTGATGTTCCGCCAGCAATTCATTCCTTCCTATTTCCCTGGTGCCGGGCTCCATTTTCTCCATAAATTCTTTCCTGACT
>JBEPUT010000082.1:0-12256 GCA_041691395.1 Chitinophagaceae bacterium | reverse complement strand
CCTTGATTTATTGGCATCTAGTTAGAAGACATAAGTGGGTATCTTTACTATAGAAAATGTAATTGTAAGAATTAAAACAATGCTACAATAAAACATTCAACATGAATATCATGACCACTCTTTCGGAGATTACCAATTTATTAAAAGAAAGAGGGTATACGATTGATTTTAATTTAAAGCAAAATTGTCTTGAATGTGGCGGCAATCTTTTAAAAATATTCCCCGGTGAATTTGTGGTAGATAAGCATTACCGCTTTGAAGGTCCGTCAGACCCCGGTGATGAAGCAATTGTATATGCCATTTCATCTCCAAAATATAATTTAAAAGGGGTGTTGGTAAATGGGTATGGCATTTCGAGTGACGGCATTACTGGTGAAATGATAAAAGCACTTGATGAAAATAGGACTTGATAACGAAAATAGATGGTCTCTGAAAACTAAACTGCAAAATATATCCATAGAAAATGGAACATTCATTTAAAGTAGGAAATCATGTAAAATGGAATTCGGAAGCGGGATTTGTGTCAGGAAAAATTATAAAAATACATACCGCCGATTTTGATTATAAAGGGTATACACATCACGCCACGAAAGAAGACCCTCAATATGCAATACAAAGTGACAAGACAAATCATGTGGCGGTTCATAAAGGGAAAGCGCTTACGAAACTGGGTAAATGAGTATTCAAATTAAAATACATTATCATGGAAATAAAAAATAATGAATCTACAGACTTAAGGCCTGAAGGAGGCCGCCTTATGGATGCGCCATTGGTAAGCATGGACATTCCGGAATTTATAAAGCAATTAAAAGCTGAGGCTACATGGGAAAATAGCGATCGTAATGCCATGACCGTTTTTAAAACAAATGGAATGCGTATTGTACTTATTGCATTACATGAAGATGCTATATTAAAAAAACATACCGCCGATGGCATTATAAGTGTGCAGGTACTTGAAGGAGAAATAATTTTTAGTACAGATGACCAATCAGTGGTAATAAGAAAAGGTCAGATGATTGCTTTACATAAAGGGTTACCCCATAGTGTAAAAGCAATAAAAGAAACAGTGTTTTTATTAACGCTTACAACAACTTTGGATAAATAATTCTCCATTTTATTTTCAGAAGCACTTCTGCTTTTTAATAAAATATAGAAATACTTTTTTGTTTAGGAGCATGAAAGAGATATTGGAATCGTTACGCGTAATTCTAAGGATTTTTCAAAAAGTCGAATTCCCGTTTTAACGCCTTCTGAAGCGATTGGATTATTTTAACTGGTATGTCGAAAGTTATACTGACTTCATATTTGCATATGGTGCAACGAAAAGCGACTCTCTGGTTCACTGATTGCCAGATTCCTGGAAGGATTTTAGAATATAAAATCAGATTCTTTTGAAAATGAGAAGCTGCTAAACTACATTTAGAAAACTTTTCAGTTTACAGGAGTTCGGTATACTCTAAGCTAAGTGTTAACACTTATAAATATCTCAACCTTTGGTTAATGATCAGGCCAAAGGCACGAAAAGGTGGAAAATGCCGTTACGGCGTAGGCGAAATCCAATATCATGAGGGTAGTGATCAGTGTCAATGTTCTTTTCCTTGTTTTTTTTAGTTCTATTTCTGCAAACGCGGCCAGCCGTTTCTGGGTAAGCGCCGTTGCGCTGAACTGGAGCAATGGAGCCGGTTGGTCCGCGACTTCAGGGGGAGCACCAGGTGCCTCGGTGCCGGTTGCAGCCGATGCGGTCTTCTTTGATGGAAACGGCCTGGGTAATTGCAACGGCGATATCCCGGTCACTGTAGTCAGCATCACAATCGGATCGGGATATACTGGTACCATTTCCCAGAATGCAAATACCATGGTGCTCACCGGAGCAGCCTCACTATCGGGCGGCATATTCAACGGCGGATCCTCCAATATTACGGTCGGCGGCGCTTTCACGCTGTCTGGTACCACGTTTACGTCCACTTCCGCAATTCTTGAACTGAGAAACAACGCCGCATTCACCAGCGGAGTTTTTTTACACAATAACGGCACGGTGAAATTTAATTGCATCAACAACGCCGCGCAAACGATTACAGGAAACGCGCCGGTATTTTATATACTCGAATTTGCAGGCATCGCCAGGACCTATACCATGTCTGCGCTCGTCGGCAACATCACGGTGCTGAACAGCTTGAATACCTCCGGCACATTATTCTATAATCTCGCGGGTGGAACGATAGATGTGAAAGGAAATATCAATAGCACTAATACGGCAACGGGTAGCGGTGGGGACGCGACGATTAATGTAAACGGAAACAGCCCACAGACATTTACCGGCAGCACGGTTATTGGTGCGGGCGCGATACCGCAGCTCAATATCAATACTACGGGAACGCTCGCGTTGGTTAACAACCCCGCTGTATCGAACAACTTTACGTATACCGCCGGCGCCGTGAATGCGGGCGGGTCCACATTTTGTTTCACGCATGGGAACGTCGGGGCTTATAATATTAATGGAAGCCTGAGTCTTAACAATATCGCATTTCCCATCAACACCTCGTTAACGACCATGACCATCGGTGGAACAATCACGGCAGCGGGCGACCTGTCCATTTCAGGTGCGGGCGGTGTGATCCTCAATACCGGGAACATCAATGTAAACGGGAACATCAACCTGACCAATACCACAACGAACGGCGGTGGCAGCGCTACCATCAATATCGTGGGAACTGGCCCGGAGAACCTGGATGGTTCGGCCATCATCGTCAACCAGAGCCGGTTACCCATCATAAACATCAATAAGGCATCCGGCACGCTTTCATTGTTCGGAAATATTTCTTTTTCTAATAACCTGACTTATACAGCGGGGACGATCAATGCTGGGACATCCACCTGTTTTGTTGTGAACAACCTGACCATTACCGGAATTTTTTCGGTATTCAACCTCACCATTTTGGCGGCAGGCAATACCACAGTCACCGTCGCCCCGGGTAGTACCATATTGACTTCAAACACGCTGGATCTGGAGAATGGTGCGAATTTTATCACCATCAACACCGGCACGATAGCGGTGCAGGGAAATATCATAGATAACAATACCAGCATCGGCGGCGGCGGAAACGGAATTATTCTCATCAACGGAACAGCGAATCAAACTATCACGACTACCGGCGTCTCCGACCAGGGACGGTTCCCCGGTGTTACGATTAACAAACCATCCGGCACGCTTACGCTGCCCTTGACCATGACCGCCCGTTTCGACTGGACCTATATCGCCGGAACGCTGGACGTAACGACAAACAATTCAACCGTTGTCTTTGAAAACTCGATGAATATAACGGGGACGCATACCCTGAACAACATCAGCTTCAACGGTCAGGGAAATTATACTTATACTTTCGGAGCGGCCACAACGCTGACCGCACTCGGTAACATGAGTATGACCGGCGCAAACAATGTAGACTTCAATGCAGGCAATATCAATCTCTTCGGAAATATGTCGCTCACCAACACATCCATCGGCGACGGTGGTTCGACGGTGATTGCATTTGTGGGCACCGCAAACCAAAGTATCACCAGCGCGCTGGCGGTCAACCAGAGTTCACTGCCCTCCGTAGCGATCAACAAAACCGGCGGAACGCTGACCTTTCCGGCACTACTCACCACCCGGGGAAACACCTGGACCTATACAGCAGGCACATATGATGTCGCGACCAATAATTCCAATATCGTTTTCGCTGGGCCACTCGCTGGAAATACAACCATCACCGGATCACATACACTTAACAACGTTAATTTTGAAGGCAGCAACAACAATATCGTCAACGTCAGTACGGGTACTACTTTAACCGTCAGCGGAACATTTTCAACAAGTGGCGCAAACAATGTGTTTATCAACACGCCGGTCCTCGGAGCCACGGCCATTCAGGCGCAGGGCAATATCAATATTAATAATACCTCCCTTGCAGGAGGTGGAACCGGAACCATCCTGATTAATGGCGCCGGCGCGCAGGCGTTTACCAGCGCGGGAGCGGCAGGGATTGGGCAATTGCCTTACATCACGATTCAAAAGCCATCCGGAACGCTCACCATGTCGGGCGTATTTTCTGTTACCCGCGACTGGAACTTTATCAGTGGCACCGTCGATGCAGCGACCAATGCTACCACGGTGGTTTTTGGTTGGGATAATTTAACCATCGCGAGCGCAGGCATGAGTTTCTATAATTTCACGGTAACTTCCAATTCTGTAAATCTGGCTAATAATTTAACGATTGCGGGCAACCTGACCATCAACGGAACAGGTATACTCCTGGCCTACGCCAACAGTATTAATCTCGCTGGCAACTGGATGAACCGGAACCAGGCTGCATTTACAGAAGCGACCAGTACGGTCAATTTTAATGGCTCAGGACTACAAATCATCACGACACCGGGCGGAGAGAATTTTTCGAATGTTATCGTAAAAAATGCTGCAGCCAGCGTGCAGCTTGCGAATGCTGTGGCCATCGCTACGTCGCTGACTATGACGTTGGGAAATATCGATTTAAACAGCAATACAATTACACTGGGAACCTCCGGCTTGTTACCGGGTACTCTAAACTATTCATCCGGCGCCATGATCAATACCGGATCTTTTACGAGATGGTTCGCCAAGTCAACCATTGCCGTCGGTGCCGTGACTGGTTTGTTTCCTACAGGTACTTCAACTGATTACAGGCCCCTTAATGTTTCCGTTCCCGTTGCGCCGACAACAGGTGGAACGATTACGGTTTCTTATACTAACCTGACCACCAATACCACCACTTCTTTTGCGGATGGTGCTTTTACCGTGATGGTCAGAAAAGATCTGAACTGGTCGTTGTCTACGGCAACACTGGCCGGGGGTAACTATAATTTGCAGATCCAGGGAACAAGTTTTGGTATTATCGGGTCAGTGACCGATCTCCGACTGACGCTGGTGAGCAATGTCGTGGGAACCGCAGGCGTGAACGGAGGAACGATTTCAAATCCCCAGGTTACCCGTACAGGACTAACCGCAGCGAATCTTACAAATACATTTTTCCTGGGTTCCGTGAATTCCGTCAGCTCGCCCCTTCCCGTCAAGCTGGTTTCATTTACCGCTTTTCCTAAAAACCAAACAATTGATCTCAAATGGGAAACCGCGATCGAAACGCAGAATGATTATTTTACCATCTATCGTTCCAGGGATGGAAAAGTCTGGGATAGCGTCACAAGCGTGTATGGTAAGGGTAACTTTTCTGAAAACACCTTTTATGAAACTTTTGATAACAATCCTTATACTGGTCTGTCTTATTACCGTTTAAAGAATACGGATTTTAACGGCAAGGAATATTTCTCCCCCATCCGAACTGTATCTTTTGATAAAAATAATTCGCAGATTAAGGTTTATCCGAACCCCGCGGTCAGCACGATTGTAGTGGAGTCAGGGGATGAAATAACATCCATCAAACTGATGAGCAGTGGCGGTCAAATTATTCCGGTTCCCATCTTAGGGAATAATTCCAGCCGGGTTTTAAATGTTTCCACGCTACCATCCGGTCTTTACTTCATTCAAATTACCGAAGGAAACAATACTAAAATCAAAACCGTTATCATCGGCAGATAATTCCGGGGATTCTCGATAAAATCGGGAAGTTTTTTGTGGCCGGGACTGGATTATAGGAGACTTGAAGAAAATTGGCGAACTTTCACCCGCCTTTTAGTATTTCAGCCCAAAGTTCCAAATGCAAAATTTCTCCGATTCAGATGTGGGAATCTATCTAAAGCCTGTTATTATGATCAAAATGAACCATTGTCGGTCTTATTATGCCCGTAAAGAGAAATCCAATCAATTATTGGTTCAAGCGAAAAGTCTCCATGGCAACAAATTTTCATTGACGTACCTGCTGCGTATTGTTGTCCTCATTATTGTATTATGTTTTCAAGGACTATTCGCATCGTCAAAAAACAAACCGCTGGTATTAAGAGGCGAGGCCAATAAAATGGTGGAAATAACACTATTGTCTAACCGAACTTATTCCAATCCGTTCAATGAGGTGATACTGGATGCTGTATTTATGAATCCGGCTGGTAAGGAACTGAAGGTGCCTGGATTCTGGGCGGGTGGAAATACGTGGAAAGTGCGCTATGCATCTTCCCTGGTGGGTGACCATCTTTTTCGTACGGTTTGTTCAGTGAAAGACGATAAAGGGCTGGAGGGCATTACCGGTAAAATTATCATAAGAAAATATGATGGACAGAACCTGCTTTTTCGACACGGATCAATAAAGATCGCAGCTGATAAACGACATTTTACCTATGCCGATGGTACACCTTTTTTCTGGCTGGGCGATACCTGGTGGATGGGATTAACAAAGCGCATACAATGGCCGGAAGAAGTTAGGACGTTAGCTTTAGACCGAATTCAAAAGGGGTTTAACGTGATTCAGATTGTTGCTGGACTCTATCCGGATATGCCTGCTTTTGATGAAAGAGGGGCCAATGAGGCAGGATTTCCATGGGATACCGCTTACACTGCAATCAGGCCTGAATATTTCAACGCAGCTGATCGGCGTATAAACTTTTTGGTGGAGCAGGGATTGGTTCCCTGTATTGTTGGAGCGTGGGGGTATTATTTACCTTGGATGGGTACTGAAAAAGTTAAACAGCATTGGCGTTATCTGATCGCACGTTGGGGCGCACTACCGGTTGTATGGTGCGCGGCGGGTGAAACGACTATGCCATATTATCTCTCCAAAGATGAAAAAGGGGATGAGGTATTTCAGAAAAATGAATGGACAAAAGTTATAAGCTATATACGGGCAATCGACCCTTTTAATAATATTATTACGACACACCCATCCAGAACTGCCCGCTCTTCCGTAACAGATCCTTCTCTTCTCGACTTTGATATGCATCAGACCGGCCATGGCTCTGTTCCTTCAATAGAATCTGCTCTGGCACTGGAGGGCTGGCGTACGAAACCTGCTATGCCCGTGATCAGCGGCGAGTCAGAATATGAAGCACTGGAAATACCTGATCCGCTTCCTGCGGCTGCCTCCAGGCAGGCTTTCTGGGTAAATACAATTAACGCAGGTTTTGCTGGTCACACGTACGGGGCAAATGGCATATGGCAAATAAACCGGCGAAACAAACCATACGGTAATTCTCCGGGTGGAAACAATTGGGGGACAACACCCTGGGATGTTGCGATGCATTTGCCAGGATCAGCTCAGGTGGGATTTGCCAAAAAATTAATTGAATCGCTTCCCCAGTGGAATAAATTTGAACCCAAACCGGAATGGATTACATCATGGTCAGGAATAGATACTGCGTTATATGCTTGCGCAGGCAATGTGTCCGCGGTTGCCTATATATTGTCGCCAGGAACGATTCAGCTTCGGCTACCCCTTCCTGACACAAAATATGATGCTTGCTGGTTTGATCCCATTACTGGTAAGCGACGGGGGGATTTTACGATCATCACAGATCATGCAGGACTGGTAATTGCAACCTCCCCTTCCGGCAAGCAGGATTGGGCGCTTACCTTTAGAAAAGAAAATTGATATCACTTACACAATAGGTTATCGATTGATCAATAGATGGGATCGGCTTACCGAATGCCGGCATTGATTTTCAGATGATTGCTTTTCCCGAAAAATCCGATTTTCAGGAGACGATAATCCAACCTCTCGAGTTAACGAGGCTATTCAGATAATAGAGTGTCTGGAAGAGGGTTCAGAGGAAATAAAAAAGCGGAAATTTTCGACAATTTCCGCCTCGTACCCCAGACGGAAATGATTCCGAACCATTTTATGGGTGATTTGAAGAGAATAGGTGAACTGCTCTTTAATAGGCCACCCCTCGATAATTCTCCAAAAGGATGATTTTGGATATAGGTTAAATTCAATCAGATAAGGAGTAACTTAACAACCTAATCATTTGGTCTCGAATTCTGGGAGTATTATACGGGCACTTAATATCTAAATTTTTATAAGTGTTCTATAAATCTAAAATGATTTCAATGAAAAAAAATTGCACTATAATTTTACTTTTTACTTTCTTTTTGCAAAATGCAATTGCCCAATCAGAAAAATTAATTTACCATAATATTAAAACAGATGCTACAGGCAATATTATATCATGGTATAATGATGAGCCGGGTAAGGCATGGAGCCATGTCATAAATCTTGTATGGGATTTTTGGGACACGATGCGTGTTGATATGAATGGCCTTCCCTATTACATGAACCACCAGGTGTGGAAAGAAAATGTAGATGATTCGAGAGGAATTGGTGGCGATCAGTTTGCAATGGCATTATCATCATGGAGATTACTATATGCTTACACGGGCAACGATCGCATTCAGGAGAACATGCGCTTTATTGCAGACTACTACCTCACTCATAGCTTTTCCGATTCAAAAAATGCATGGGCAAATATTCCGTATCCTTATAATACAAAAGTATATTCAGGTATTTATGATGGCGATATGATTCTTGGCAAAAATTATACCCAGCCTGATAAAGCTGGATCCTTCGGCTTAGAGTTAGTGCATCTTTATAAAATGATACATAAAGAACGCTATCCAAACGTAACGGATGATGAATATTTAAACGCAGCAATTAAAATTGCTTATACGCTTGCAAAACACACAATAGATGGTGATGAAAATAGTTCACCTCTCCCTTTTAAAGTAAACGCTGTGACAGGTAAAATAGGCGAATTGTTCAACAATAATCGGGTTGAAATGCCTATGGGCTTAAGCAGCTATACCACCAATTGGAGCGGCACGCTGGAATTATTACTCGAACTTCAGCAACTGAAGGTTGGTGACATGAGTTTGTACAAACAGGCATTTAATAAGATCATAAGCTGGATGAAAAAATACCCTTTACAGAATAATAAATGGGGTCCTTTTTTTGAAGATATTTCTGGTTGGAGCGATACGCAAATTAACGCGATTACGTTTGCACAATTCATGATGAATCATACTGAATATTTTCCAAACTGGAAAACAAATGTGATGGCCATTTTCAATTGGGTGTATGAAAAACTGGCTAACGAACAATGGAGGAAATATGGTGTAACTGTAGTGAATGAACAAACTGCATACCATCAACCCGGCAACAGCCATACATCAAGAGAAGCCGCAGCAGAGTTACAATACATAGCACGCACAAAAGATAGCCTTCATTTTGATAATGCAGTTCGACAGCTTAACTGGGCAACCTATATGGTGGATGGTGATGGCAAGAACTGTTATCCGAATGATGAAAACTGGCTTACGGATGGTTACGGTGATTATGTACGCCATTTCCTACGTGCGATGGCTGCTGTACCTGCGCTTGCGCCATCAGATGAGGAACATATCCTTTCTTCGACTTCAGTGATTGAGGAAGCAGTTTATGCGCCGATGCCTGATAAATTATTTACGAGCTATTCGGGAAAAGTTGATCCAAAAACAATTCGAATATTTTATAGAACTTTTGACACAACAGGCATTGAGCAAATACGTATGATGAAGAAGCCGTCTGGAATATTATTGAACTTCAAGTCAGCAATCGAATTGAAAGAATTAAACTCAGAGGGTTTTACATGGAGTGCTTTGGATAAGGGTGGCATTTTAACTATAAAAAGAACAAATATCGACAACGTGCTTGTTCTTGAATGACGATTAACTGAAATGTTTTATTGGTTTATTACTTATTAAAGTCAAAATATATGACGAAACTGCTTTTTATCACTTGCATTCTATGCTTTCAAAAAATTGCTGCCCAGCAAAACGTGGTAAAGCCTTCTTTATTTTTATATGATAATGTGTCGCTGCGGCAAAATGCCGATACAATGATTGTTCAGCCGTTACAATTGCTTGCGCTCGTGAATGCGAAGGGCAGTAACATAAAAGTTTTTAATGGTGACGGCAAAGAGTATTTCTCATCATTAACGAAACCAATAATTCATTTTACGGCTGGTGGTGCATTGGGTAAACAAATCATCCGCATATACAATCAAGATAGGATTATTGATTCGCTGAGTTTTTATGTTGATGCAAAAACCAACATTGATGATGGCGGTTACTATAAAAAAATGTTTGCCCTATTTTATAACGGCATGTTTGCGGATGCAAAAAAAGGGACTTTTCCTATTGAATGGAACGGCAAAACTTATCATATATTTGTGCCGTGGGTGTTGGATAATTACCAAACCATGAAAGGGTTGAAATATTTTTTACCCAATGGAGAACAATTAGTTGACATCATGCGCCAGGCACAGCGTAGTGACGGAATGATCTACAGCTTTATTCAATATATGTCTAATGCAGATTATTTTTTGACCCGCGATAAATTTTCAGGTTACAGCAAAAGGATTGGAGATAAAGTGTTTGTTCGCCAGCCCGTCGAAAACCATCCTGAATATTTATATGTAAATACAATTTATGCCTGTTGGAAAAGTGATGGTGACAATGCGTGGATGAAGAAGAATCTTGAATCGGCAGAAAGGGCTCTCGATTATGCACCCAATGATCCTGCAAGATGGAGTAACCGCTTTAGGTTATTGAAGAGGGTCTATACCATCGACAGCTGGGATTTTGCCGTGGATGACGAATACATGCCCGACATCGGCATCACCAATACAATGGTTATTGATCCGAACAAATCGAAGTTTGGTGTTTTTTTTGGCGACAATACGGCCTATATACAAGCATGTTATCATCTTGCTGAAATGCTTGATTTAACTGATGATTCGGCGAATGCTATGAAATACAAACAACGAGGTAATGAAATGTCTGAGCGCTTGAATAAGCTTGCCTGGAACGGCAAATTCTTTACTCATTTTATTGACGAAGATTCCACTGTACATCGGCATTTGGGTGTTGACGAAAAAACGCAGATTGCACAATCCAACGCCTATTCCATTAATCGAAGTATTACCCATGTACAAAGCAAAGCCATCATTGAAACTTATCTCAATTTAAAAAATCATTTGCCTGTTGGTTCCCCCGGCGAATGGTATGCAATTTATCCGCCGTTTCAAAACGGCTTTACACAGCATGATGCGATATGGCAATATATGAATGGCGGCGTAGGAGGCCATGTTGCCGGCGAGCTTGCAAGAGGGGCTTATGCAAACGGGTTTGAGAATTATGGAACCGATATTCTAAACAGAATATTTGAGCTTGGCAAAAAGTTTGATAACAAGATTTATTTTGCTTACACGGGTTCGCTTCCACCGCCGCCACCGGCGCCTGTTTATAAAACGATTAATATATCTGCCTATGCAAACATGGATTTATCCAACACAAATAATTCAGCCAAACATAAATGGATGAATGGCGGAAAATCCGGTGATGATTTTCATAATCTTCCCGTTGGTGAGCAAATGTTCGACAGCATAAAATTTGATGTAATTAATCCTGCTGCAAATAGCCGCAATGCGGTTGTGGCTGTCTCAAACCAAAAAGGATTGCCCGATTCAGTCAGCATCCCTGTTAATGATACTGCAGCATGTATATATCTGTTGCATACTTCCGGCAAGCCTGAATCGGAAAATGTAGCGGGCGTTGTAAAAATTATGTATGAAGATGGCAGCAATTATTTACAGTATATCATTATGGGTAAGCAGCTTGCGTACTGGTGGTTCACTGAATTAAAGACGGAAACTTCTGGTGTTGCATGGTATGGAAAGAATGATGTGAGCGAAGGTATTGGTATCAGCTGGTGTGCTATTGATAATCCGCAACCTCGGAAAATCATCAAGAGCATTGTTTTGCAATCTTCTGAAAACGATAATATTTATGCAGTGCTTGGCATTACATTATCAAATGAAAAACATTATGTACCGGTTAATCCTGTTTCGTATGGCGGACCTGATGACTGGGCCGCAGCAACCAATATGGCTGCAATGATTGAGGGTTTGGCTGGTGTGAAAAATTCAGCACACAGTGAAGCATTTGAAGCTCCAATCGTTTCGCCAAAATGGATAACAACAAGAAGTGGCACCGTGCATGCAACAGTTCGCTTTGCTGCATCAATGGGTTATGTTGACTATAATTTTGTTAATGATGAAAAACAGCACGTCATACGACTTACTGCAACAACTGGAGGCAATAAAATGTTCTTTCATATTTTGTTGCCTGAACAGGCAAGCGTAACATCTGTCACCTCAAATAATGTAAAAATTCAATTCGAACAGTCATCAATTGAACGATCAAACTATGCAGATTTTGAAACGGATGCTGATGGTATTAAAGCATTAAATATACACTATGATT
>JBEPUT010000081.1:0-12331 GCA_041691395.1 Chitinophagaceae bacterium | reverse complement strand
ACTAAAGAAATAGCCCAGTCATATAGTTCTTGTAAAAAAGGATATTGAAGCTTATCTCTTCTTTTAATGAAAAGCTCTTCATTAGGAATTTCAAATTGGGTATTAGCTTGAGAAGATTCATTAAAAATATACCCTTTCCCATTTTCTTTACGATCTAATTTAATAACATCATTTATTTTTACTTTTTCATAAACAACTTTTCTGTCGTTGAGTTTTACACTTAAATTATAAACGTTTTCTCCATCAGAAAAATTAGCGTCAAACGTGCCATTCGAATAAAGTACGTTATTTGAGTTTAAAATAATAACACTTAACGCTTCCATGACATTTAAAACGCTTGTTTTCCCGCAGCGTTTTTGCCAACCAACAGATTGACGTTTTGAAAATCAGCTTTTTCCATATACCAGGAGTAAGGCAATTCCTCAAATTCAGAATATTTATAATTTAACAGCCTCATTCTATAATTTTGATGATAATTTAATAAAACTAAATTTCTTCAGCCGATAGGTTATACTTCAGGGATTTGAGAACATTTATCTCTAAATGTACTTTGAAAAAATCATGAATATTATTTTAAAATTGCTCCCATATTTGCCCCTGGTCCAACACCAAAAACATCAAAACCCTTACTGAGTAAGGGTTTTATCTTTTCTCTTGCGGAGAGGGAGGGATTCGAACCCTCGATACAAGTTTAAGCTCGTATAACGGTTTAGCAAACCGGCCCTTTCGGCCACTCAGGCACCTCTCCTAACGCGTCATTTAGCCCCGTGCTGCTCTTTTCAGGGGGAGGCAAAAATAAAGATTAATTGCAAACCGGCCTCATTTTTATCCCGGAACCAGGAAAGAAAAACTGGTATCAGAACACAATAATTCTCCCTCAAATTCAGTTTTTAAGCCAATCCAATCATCCTGAATAATCCGGCTATGAGAAAAATCCTGACGGCTGTTATACAAAATACACGGCCCATCTCCAAAATCCTGCTTCTCGCCAGTTTCGGTGCAGGTTATGTTGTTGCCACGATCCTCTTTATCTTTTTCAACACCCAGATACACCGTTTCCTGCAAACTCTATTTTCCTGAGCTGCCCACGCATAAAAAAACCCGGCTAAAAACACCGGGCAATCCATTATTTCTTAAGGGTATCCCTACATGGCCGCTAACTGCACTTTTTGCTGTAGTTCGGTTACATTTTCCCGGAACATACTGTCCGTATCCATCAGGTCCTTTACCGTTTGACAGGAATGAATCACCGTGGTATGGTCCCTTCCCCCAAAATGCTCACCGATGGTCTTTAAGGAATTCTTGGTAAACGCCTTGGCCAGGTACATAGTAATCTGACGGGCCTGAACGATCTCCCTTTTGCGGGTCTTTTGCAGGAGCTTATCGTAGGGCAGATCAAAGTATTCACACACCATCCGCTGAATGGTTTCAATCGTAATTTCTTTACTGCTCGTTTTTACAAAATTTCTTAGCACTTTCTTCGACAATTCCAGGTCAATTTCCCTCTTGTTTAGCGAAGATTGTGCCAGAAGAGATATCAGGGCACCTTCCAGCTCCCGGACATTGCTATTAATGTTATAAGCCAGATATTTAACAACTTCCTTTGGCATTTCCAACCCGTCATTCTTCATTTTCCTTTCCAGGATCTCAATCCGTGTTTCATAATCAGGCACCTGGAGATCGGCACTGAGACCCCAACGGAAACGGCTGAGTAACCTTTCCTGAACCCCTTCCAGGTCCTTGGGCGGCTTATCTGAGGTAAGGATCAGCTGTTTACCGGATTGATGCAGGTGATTGAATATGGCAAAGAAGGCATCCTGGGATCTCTCGGCCCGGTTAAAGAACTGCACATCGTCAATGATCAGCACATCCACCATCTGGTAGAAATGAATGAAATCGTTTACGGCATTATTGCGGCTGTGATCAATGAACTGGTTGATGAACTTTTCGGAACTGACGTATAAAACCACCTTATTGTGGTGGGTGCGCCTGACTTCGTTCCCGATCGCCTGGGCCAGATGGGTTTTACCCAGACCTACACCCCCGTAAATCACCAGGGGGTTAAAGGAATTGGCGCCCGGCTTTTCCGCTACTGTTTTACCTGCCCTGCGGGCAACCCGGTTGCAATCGCCTTCAATAAAGGCATCAAAAGTATAGACGGGATTCAACTGGGCGTCGATCTGCATTTTCTTGAGCCCCGGAATAACGAATGGGTTCTTCACCGGATTATTAATAATCAGGGGAAAGTCCATTTCATTATTGGATATGGTTTTATAATTATGTGCTGGAACATCCATGGTCAAAGGTTTATTTTGCTGGTTTCCGCTGTCTACCATAATCCGGTATTCCAGTCTCGCTTCCTTACCCAGAATCCTTCGCAAAGTCTTTGCCAATAAATTTACATAGTGCTCTTCCAGGTATTCATAAAAAAACTGACTCGGAACCTGGATCACCAAAATATGCTCTTTCAATTCAACCGGCCGGATGGGTTCAAACCAGGTTTTGAAATGTTGCCATTCAACGATATCTTTTATTATTTCGAGACAATTGGTCCAGACTTTTTCAAAGGTTTTCGGCATCAGAAGTAAGGCAGTTTAAGGCTAAATGAAAAATCTTTTTATTACAGTTTTCGCAGGAATTTTAAGACGGATTTTTTGCAGGGGGACGAATATCAAGATTAATTTCTGAATAAAAAATTTTTTATTACCAGGTTTTTTAAAGTAGTCATTTGCAGCGCCAGGAACAGTTCCGTTTTACATTAAAAAAAAGAGTTGGGTATCCGAACGATCAAAATGATGAGAGCAGCGTTTCCTGCTGTTTTCAGTTTATACTTTTTACGAGGGACTTCGATGCACGGTCATAAAACGCAGGTTCAAACAATGCGTGGGATCTGTCAAAAGCAGCAGGAGCAGCTCTTTGCGCAGTATGAGAATGGAGATGATAAACGAACGGTGCGCGGGATTAAAATATTTCTCCATAAAGAATTGTTGTGAACCAATTGAAGATACAGATAATTTGATACCATTCTATTTTATCATCCGGTTTTTTAAAAAAAAATTTGACCCCTTCACCCGGCTCACGCGACACCTTTCATTAAAGCATGGTAAACCAGGCAGTTCAAGGAAACTACCTGATTATAAATTGAACAGTAAATTTTTTTAGAAAATTTACTTAGCTTAGTTTTACGCCCTACCAGCCTTTAAGTCGTTTCTCCTGCCTGTTCATGCGTATACCGGATGCAAAAAAAAATTCAGATTAAAATACTGCCTTCGGATGCAGCCAGTGAACAACAGATTAAAAAAGAACTGGCGATTTCCGCCAACTGCCCCGATAAAAACATCACCGGTTTTTATCTGCTCAAGCGGTCTGTGGACGCGCGGTCCAGACAACCCCATATCCTCCTTACTGCAGACGTGTTTATCGATGAGCCCTTTCGCCCGCGTGAAATAATCCGTCAGTCTCTCCGCGATGTTTCCCGGTCATCCCACACCGTATTGATTGCCGGTGCCGGACCTGCCGGTCTTTTCGCCGCCCTCCGCCTGATCCGGGACGGTGTAAAGCCCATCCTGTTGGAAAGGGGTAAAGACGTGCGTGCCCGCCGGCGGGATCTGGCCAGCCTGAATAAAGAAGGTATTATCCATCCGGAGAGTAATTATTGTTTCGGGGAAGGCGGCGCCGGCACTTATAGTGATGGCAAATTATATACCCGCAGCCATAAAAGGGGAAATATCAAAAGCATCCTGGATATGTTTGTCCAGTTTGGCGCAGCAGAATCCATATTGTATGAAGCACATCCCCATATCGGAACGAATAAGCTTCCGCAAATCATCACCGCCATCCGCCATTTTATTGTGGCCTGCGGAGGTGAGTTATTATTTGAAAAGAAACTTACCGGATGGTCGTCTTCCGGGGACCGCATCGCCGAAGTACATACGGCAGACGGAGCTTCTTATGCTGCCGATGCGGTGATTCTGGCTACCGGCCATTCAGCCAGGGATATATTTCAACTGCTGCATCATAAAAAAATCCTTATAGAAGCAAAACCGTTCGCTCTTGGTGTGCGGGTGGAGCATCCGCAGGAACTCATCAATGCCATGCAGTACCATCTTGCCGGAAATGTGTGCGCACAGGATCTCCATCTTCCGCCCGCCTCCTATCAACTGGTGAGCGAAGTAAATCCCAAGTCCGTTTTTTCATTTTGTATGTGTCCCGGTGGCATCATCGCTCCCGCAGCCACAGCAGACGGAGAAGTGGTGGTTAACGGATGGAGCCCTTCCAAAAGGAATAATCCCTATGCCAACTCGGGCATCGTGGTCAATATCGAAAAAGCCGATTGGCAGGCTTTCGAAAAACACGGACCTTTGGCGGCCATGTATTTTCAATCGGCCATTGAGCAGCAGGCTTTCAAAACCGGTGGCGGAGGATTTCGGGCGCCGGCACAGAGAATGACTGATTTCACCAAAGGCAAAATTTCTACGTCGTTGCCTGCATGCTCTTATGTTCCGGGACTGACCTCCGCAGCCGTCGCCGAAGTATTTCCTTCCGAGCTGGCGAAAATCCTGCAAAAGGGATTTCCGGAACTGGGCAAAAAAATGAACGGCTATTTTACCCGGGAAGCGGTTATTGTGGCAACAGAATCCAGAACATCTTCCCCTGTTCGCATACCCCGGGATCCGGAAATGCTCAGCCATCCGCAATTGAAAAACTTATTTCCCTGCGGGGAAGGAGCGGGTTATGCCGGCGGTATCATGAGTGCGGCCATGGATGGGGAACGCGTTGCCGCGATGATCACCCGGATTTTTTCATTAAACCATACCCATCATGCCGATGCTTGACGTGACGCACCTGAAAAAATATTTTGCCACGCAAAAAGCGGTGGATGACATCAGCTTCACAGTGGACAAGGGTTCCATCTTCGGATTGCTTGGCCCCAATGGCGCCGGTAAAACCACCCTGATCCGTATGATCACCGGCATTTTTTATCCCGATGAAGGTTCTATCCTCCTGAATGGAAAAAAATTCAATCCCGATGCAGATGCCGCCCGCATCGGTTACATGCCGGAAGAAAGGGGCCTGTATAAAAAAATGAAAATCGGGGAACAGGCCATTTATTTTGCGCAGCTGAAAGGTTTATCGCGGAGCGATGCCACGGACCGCATTAAAAAATGGTTTGTCCGCTTTGAAATGCAAAGCTGGTGGAACAAAAAGATTGAGGACCTCAGCAAAGGCATGGCGCAGAAACTCCAGTTTGTGATTACCGTTTTACATGAACCCGAACTGATCATTCTCGATGAACCCTTCAGTGGTCTGGATCCGGTGAATGCGAACCTGATCAAGGATGAGATCTTCAGGCTGGCAGAAAAAGGTTCGTCCGTTATTTTCAGCACCCATCGCATGGAGCAGGTAGAAGAAATCTGCAGCAACATCATCCTGATCAATAAAGGGCAGAAGATCCTGGACGGCTCCGTGGGCAAAGTGAAACAGGAATTCAAGGAAAATCTGTTCCGCTTAACTGCGCATCCGCTTCCTAATGATATTCCTTCCACCCTGTATGACCTGTTGTTAAAGAAAGAAGACAGCATCACCTTGCGCATCCGGGAAGGGCATACGCCCAATGAAGTGCTGGAATATTTCATCAGCCGGAAAAGTATTATCACCGACTTCAGGGAACTGCTGCCCTCGCTGAATGATATTTTCATCAGGCTGGTGGAAGGAACCTCCGTTTCCCGTCAGTTTCAAAACATTCAATCCTAAAGGCATGAAAAAAATTGGCCTGATCATACGCCGGGAATACATGACCCGGGTCAGAAATAAAACCTTTCTGCTATCCACTTTTTTGCTGCCCATCATGATTGTGCTGCTCATCTCGGGAACCGTAGCCCTTTCATTGAAAGGCAAAACCACGCACCGTATTGCCGTATTGGATCAGAATGGCTATTTTAAGGATTATCTCAAAAGCGATGCCAGCATCCTTTTTGATTTCAGTGCGGGTATCGACAGCCTGAATTACTCTTCAAAAAATTGCACGGCGGTGCTCATCATTCCTGTGCTGAAAGAAGATCAGAAAACCGTTTACCGGCTGAAGTATAAAAAGCAAATGGGGATCTCCGATATCAGCGACCTGGAAAAAAGGATCTCTTCCGCCATTACGGATCATCTGATCTACACCAAAACAAACATCAGTCGCTCCCGCCTGGATTCCATCCGCTCCGCTTCAGATATTGCAGAGCTGAAAACGTATTCCGATGAAGGGAAGAATTCAAAGGCATCCAGCCAGGGGCTTGCCTACGGAATTGGTTACGCCTGCGGGTTCCTGATCTACCTGCTCACCTTTATATATGGAGCCGCTGTGATGCGCGGTGTCATGGAAGAAAAAACCAGCCGTGTTGCCGAAGTGATTGTGAGTTCGGTGAAACCCTTTCCACTGATGCTGGGCAAGATCATCGGCATTGGCGCCGTGGGGCTTACCCAGTTCCTGTTGTGGATAGGACTGATCGTAGTGCTGGCTGGCGTTGCCCAGGCCTTTATCCCGCACGAATTGATGGCCGAGGTCAATCACCTCCAGCAAGGCAGCGTGATGACGAATGCGTCGGCCATACAAACCAGCGAAGCCGCGCGGCAGATCTTTGAAGTGAAACAATCCATCGCCACCGCCAACTGGCTGCTCATCATCGGATGCTTCACCTATTATTTCCTGGGCGGATACCTTTTTTACGCTTCCCTCTTTGCTGCCGTTGGCAGCGTGGTGAATGAAGATCCGCAGGAAGCACAATCCTTATTGTTACCCATCAGCATGCCCATTATATTTTCCTTCATCATCATGAGTATCGCGGCGCAGGATCCCGGCGGATCCCTCGCGGTATGGGCCAGCATCATCCCCTTCAGCTCCCCGATCGTGATGATGGCCAGGATTCCCTATGGCGTTCCCGGAAGTGTTCCCTACTGGCAGTTATTGCTGTCCATGGGCCTGCTGGCAGCCGGATTTTTATTTACTA
The DNA here is from genome assembly GCA_041691395.1 of Chitinophagaceae bacterium. Classification (GTDB taxonomy): domain Bacteria; phylum Bacteroidota; class Bacteroidia; order Chitinophagales; family Chitinophagaceae; genus Puia. The sequence goes on along the minus strand of JBEPUT010000081.1, from coordinate 5,336 downwards.
CCTGGATGGCGGGAAAAATCTACCGGACCGGAATACTCATGTACGGAAAAAAACCAGGCTGGAAAACCATGTGGACCTGGGCATGGAAAAAACAATGACCGGACTAACGACTTACCGGCAAAGGCGTTGTACTCACGGAGGCGCTGGAAAAATAATAGATCCGTTTGCGGGAAAGGGGAAGAATGGCTTCATTCTGCGTACCCCGAGCAATGGTAATGCCCATTACCGATTTTGCCGGAAATGCGGCGAGATCTGATGGCGATAAAAAATAACTGCCGTTATCCGGCACGGTAATGCTTACAGTATTTATTTTTTGTGGAAGCGTTGAATCTGCTTTCAGGCTGAGGTCCTTGTAATAAAAAAGCTGAACCACTACATTCCCCCAGGTATTTTCTTCGTCGGGCGTCCAGCTGAGTGGAATGCCACGGTTCAGGTGAACCGTATCGGGATAATCCGAAATCAGCCGCAGGAGTTGTTTGGGAAGGTAAACCGATTTGCTGATGGTATCATTTTCCGCTGTGCCACGGATGGTGACCACGACGTCCGTACCAAAAAGCGAAAGCCCTTTGGGCGTTCCGGATGCATAATTGTAATTATACGTATAATCCACTCCGGGTTGTATCTCCTGATTGTTTACCGACAAGGCATTCATCACCGTGATCTGATGGTTATTGCTGTCAATAAAAGCTGCGCTCACGTCAATGTGCAGTTCATTACTGTCGGCCTTGTTGATCACCTGACTGGCGTTAATGAGCACGTAGTTATAAACGGCGGGATTTTGGGTTCCAAACCAGCTCCAGCTATTGGAAGGACTGCTTCCGTCTTTATGGCAGGAGACCAAACAGCCCGCACCCAGAAAAAGCAGCAAAGGTTTATTCATGCCTTGAAACAAAATAAAATGCCCCTAAATATACTTTTTTAGCAAGAATTAAAAAAAACAAACTATCAACCGGCTGTACCTTTATGGCTGAATGTCGTTTTCCAATGCAATAACCCGGTTATTCGGGATCCGATATCCCATCATCCAGGCCGGAATGGTCTGGAACAGCGGGTGGCGGCTGGCATCTGCTGTAAGCAATGCCGGCGGCCTCGGCCTGATTGGCAGCGGAAGTATGTATCCGGATGTGCTTCGCGAACACATCCGCAAATGCAGGGCCGCTACAAGCCTGCCCTTTGGGGTAAACATCCCCCTGCTTTATCCGGAAATCGAAAAGCATATCCGGATCGCTGTGGAAGAGAAAGTTCCCATTATATTTACGTCTGCCGGTAACCCCGGTGCCTGGACGAAACTCTTAAAGCAGGAAGGCATTATCGTGGTCCATGTGGTCAGCAGCAGCAAATTTGCCCAAAAGGCCGAAGCCTCCGGATGTGATGCCGTGGTGGCGGAAGGCTTTGAGGCCGGGGGGCATAACGGAAGGGAGGAGACCACCTCCCTGGTACTGATCCCGGCCGTGACTGCTGCAGTGAAAATACCGGTGATTGCTGCCGGTGGTATTGTATCCGGCAGGCAAATGTACGCTGTCCTCTGCCTGGGCGCACAGGGCGTGCAGATGGGAACCCGTTTCGTACTAAGTGAAGAAGCCTCTTCGCACCCGGATTTTAAAACTAAAGTGCGGCATGCAACAGAAGGCGACACTTCGTTGTCTTTAAAGTCACTGATGCCCGTGCGGTTGCTGAAGAACAGGTTTTATGATCAGGTGTCGGCAGCGGAAAAGCAAGGTGCACCGGTGGCTGCCCTGAAAGATCTGCTGGGCAGGGGAAGGGCAAAAAGGGGCATGTTTGAAGGAGACCTGGAAGAAGGAGAACTGGAGATCGGACAGGCCAGTGCGCTCATCAGTGACATCCTTCCGGCGGAACAGATCGTCGAAAATATCTGGGCCGAATTTAGGAAAACCTGCGCCAATCCGCTATCTTGTAATCCCGAATTACCATGAGGCATCATATTTATTTTCTGATTTTGGTTGTATTTTCTTTTACCGCGGGTAATCTCCATGCCGGTGTGGGAAAAAGCGGGCCCTGTCTAATCAAGGGACAGGTTCTGGATGCCGTAACAAAAAAACCGGTTTCCGGCGTGGTGGTTTCCGCCGGTGAATCCGGAAACACCAATCAGAAAGAAGCCATTACGGACAATGAAGGTTTTTATTTTTTTGAAGCACTTCCCTCCAATCACGTAAACCTACGATTTGAGAAAAAAGGTTACCAGAAATTCAAGTACCAGGAAGTAGTGGAAACCACCGAAAAAAAGACCGTTAAAATCAATGTGGAGGTTCTCCCGGACGAGTTGATGCCCGATGATTCTGAGTTTCCCTTGTTGAGGATATTGGGAATGAAATAAAGCTGACCCAGCTTTGCTGAAGCTTACATCGCTTGCGTCATAGCGACGCCGCTCGGGCCAGGCATTTTCAAATTACCTGACTAACTTTCCCCCAGATCAATCTCTGTATTGTCCCCGATATTCAGGCTGCGGCTTTCCCCTTTTACTTCGGTATCACTGCCGATCAGGGAATGGGTGAGCACGATATCGTACAGGTTGGCAAAGGATCCGATGATGGAATCTTTTAATATGGAATAGCTGATGGCCGTTTTTTCACCGATGGCCACATTCGGACCGATGATGGAATTCCTGATGTCGCATCCCGCAGCAATATTCACTGGATGAATGATGATGGTGTTTTCCATCTGGTGGTCCGGCGCTATATTACTGCCAAACTTTTTAAGCAGCTTGGCATTGGACTCCAGCAGGGTTTCCTTTTTGCCGCAGTCAAACCAGTTCTGCACCTTAAAGGATTCAAATCGTACGCCGCCGCGGATCATGCATTCAATGGCGTCTGTGAGGTTGTATTCTCCGTAACTGGTTAAATGGCTCTTAATGTTATTTTCCAGGCACGCGAACAACTGGGCTGTTTCCCGGATCCGGTAAATTCCCACCAGGGCCATATTGGATTTCGGAATCTGAGGTTTTTCCACTACCCGGCTGATAAAGCCATCTTCCTCAATCTCAGCAACCCCGAAATCCCGGGGATCATCCACCCTTTTTACACCCAGCGTGGAAATATTTTTTTCCACAACCGAACGGGTATCATATTCACAAATCGTATCTCCCAGCACGATGAATATTTCATCATCCCCCACCAGGTCCTTCGTGAGGAGAATGGCGTGACCAATCCCCTGTCTTTCATTCTGAAAAACAAAACGGACGTTTAATCCGGGATATTTGTCATTTACATAATCCTGAATCTTGGTTCCCAGGTATCCCACAATAAAAATGAATTCGTTGATGCCGGCTTCGAGTAACTGATCTACGATGATGCTGAGGATGGTTTTACCGGCCAGCGGAATCAGGGCCTTGGGTTGGGTATACGTGTGTGGCCTTAATTTTGTACCGGCGCCTGCCAAAGGAATAATTGCTTTCATATTCAGTATTTACCCAATTGACCGGATGAACCGGTTGCTGTCCGCTCCGGTGATCGGGCTGATCCTGCCTGTTTAATGTTCCAGATAAAAGCCCGAATGTAGCGAAATTTCCATTTTCTATCTTAATTTAAATGAGTCGTAATTGACACAAATGAAATATAATCAGATGGCTTATTTTTGCGCCATGCAAAGAGACAATTTGGTATTCGAACTGATTCAAAAAGAACTTGACCGTCAAAGGCACGGTATTGAACTGATCGCATCGGAGAATTTTACTTCCATCCAGGTGATGCAGGCCATGGGCAATGTGATGACCAATAAATATGCCGAGGGGTATCCCGGACGCCGGTATTACGGCGGTTGTGAAATCGTGGACCAGACCGAACAACTCGCCATTGACCGTCTGAAGGAAATATTCAACTGCGCCTATGCCAACGTGCAGCCCCACAGCGGGGCCCAGGCCAATGCCGCCGTCATGCTGGCGGTTTTGCAACCGGGCGATAAAATCCTGGGGCTGGACCTGAGTATGGGCGGGCACCTTACCCATGGCTCCCCGGTAAATTTTTCGGGTAAATTATACCAGCCCTTTTTTTACGGGGTGAAGAAAGAAGATGGCCGGGTGGATTACGACATGATGGAAGCGGTGGCCAAAAAAGAAAAACCAAAGCTGCTTATTTGCGGAGCCTCAGCTTATAGCCGCGACTGGGATTATGCCAGGATTCGGAAAATCGCCGATTCAGTGGGCGCTCTGGTGATGTGCGATATGGCCCACCCCGCAGGACTGATCGCCAAAAAATTATTGAATTCTCCTTTTGAAGATTGTCATTTGGTAACTTCCACCACGCACAAAACCCTTCGCGGCCCGCGGGGTGGTTTCATCCTGATGAAAAAAGATTTTGACAACCCATTCGGACTGAAAGATAATAAAGGGAACATTCGACTGATGAGCAACCTGATTGATATGGCCGTTTTCCCCGGAACACAGGGTGGTCCGCTGGAACATGTGATTGCTGCCAAAGCCGTTTCTTTCGGCGAGATTCTTTCGGATGAATTCACGGAATATGCCAAACAGATTATCCTCAATGCCCGCGCCATGAGCGCATGTTTTTCTAAAAAAGGATACGATATCGTGTCCGGGGGAACAGATAATCATCTGCTGCTGATTGACCTGCGCAATAAAAACATCAGTGGAAAAAAGGCGGAGATTGCCCTCGGCAAAGCGGATATTACCGTGAATAAAAACATGGTGCCTTTTGATGATAAAAGTGCTTTTGTAACATCCGGCATCCGGGTGGGTGTTCCTGCCATCACCACGCGCGGCATGAAAGTGCAGGATATGCAGGAAGTGGTGGATTGGATCGATGAGGCCCTGACGCATGCGGAGGATGAGCCGGCGTTAGCAGCCATCCGCAAAGGCGTGAATGAAAGGATGAAGGCATTTGCCTTATATCCTGAATGGTAGTTTGGATTTTTTAACATTAAACTCACCTTCTTATGCTCCAGCGCATGCAAACCGTCTGGCTGCTGTTTGCGGCCATCTGTGCATTCCTGACCATCCGTCTTTCATTTTACGGAGGCAGTCTGGAAATTGCCGGCAGCCCTGCTTTACCTGTCGATGTTTCCTCCATCCAGTATCTGAATGCCGCATTCAATATCTGGATTTTAATCATCACCATTGCACTCATTTGTGGATCGGTGATCGATATCTTTCTCTACAAAAACAGAAAACTTCAACTGCGCCTCGCGATCGTGGCCATCCTGCTTTCCCTGCTTAACATTTACCTGTATTACAAACAAACCCTCAAATTCTCTCATGGGTTTTATGCACTGACCTCGGTACTCGTCTTCGTAATCCCAGTATTTTTATTCCTCGCTGCCCGGGGCATCGGCAGGGATGAGAAACTGGTGAAAAGCCTGGACAG
>JBEPUT010000080.1:0-12814 GCA_041691395.1 Chitinophagaceae bacterium | reverse complement strand
AGAATTCCAGTCATTGTCTTTAATCAGTGTTTTCAGGGAATCCATATTTCCGACTGAGTCGGTGATGATGGGTTTTGAATTGGCTTCCAGTCTCACTTTCTGCCCCCGGTAAGCCAAAAATCCACGTCCTCTTTCTTCATAATTCTGACCGGTGTATTGATTGGCTCCGTCTATATCCAGCTGATAGCCTTTCAATGCATAAGGGATATCTTTTAATTCTTCGCTGCGGTAGTTGATGCCGCTGTTCCCATCGGGACTGATCCGGTACTCCGCTTTGAATTCAAAATCCGCCGGTTTTTCTCCCCGCCAGATCAGAAAAGTATTCGCCTTCGGGCGATTTTTTGGAGTGATCTCTCCTATGAAACTGCCACTGTCAATTTTCCAGACGCTGGTGTCTCCGGACCAGCCCGTAAATGTTTTACCGTCAAATATCTGCACGAAACCAGCGTTGCCGCTGGCGGCGCTATCGGTGCCGGCAACAGGGTGATCACCGGCGGGGTTATTACAACTGCCCGCCATGAATGCAGTGGTAACCAGCATAACCAACTGCTTAAAGATTTTAAGGTTGTTTTTATTTGTCATTTTTAGATATTTATAATTTTCGAAAATTCGTTGATGCCGCAGCTGTCTACGCTTTAATGTCCGTATTTTTCCAGGTTCCGGATGCAGCCGAGTCGAGTACAGCCTGGCAAACCTTCTGCGTTTGATGGGCCTCGGCGAAAGTGGGTGAACAAGGTTCTCCCGTTTCCATGCTTTTCAGGAAGTCGGCCACCTGGTGAACAAACGAATGTTCGTAGCCAATGCCCAGCCCCGGCACCCACCATTTATCCATATACGGATGGTCGCCATCCGTAACATGAATGGAGCGCCAGCCTTTGAATTTTGATTCATCCGCATTGTCGAAATACTCCAGCCGGTTCAGATCATGCAGATCCCAGCGAATGGAAGCATCGGCCCCGTTAATTTCAAACGTATATAACGCTTTATGTCCCCGGGCATACCGCGTAGATTCAAACACCCCCAGCGAGCCGTTATTAAAATGACAGAGAAATGCGCAGGCGTCATCAATGCTTACTTTCTCTACTTTTCCCGTAAGCTGATGCATTCGCTCTTTAACAAAGGTCTCCGTCATGGCCGTCACATTTTTAATGCCTCCATTCAGCCACATGGCCGTATCAATACAATGCGAAAGCAGGTCGCCCAATACGCCCGATCCGGCTACAGCCGCATCCATGCGCCACAATCCCTCACCGCCTTGCGGCAGGTTTGCATTGATGGTCCAGTCCTGCAAAAAATTGGCGCGGTAATGAAAGATCCTGCCCAGTTTGCCCGAATCCACAATCTGTTTGGCCAGCGTGACGGCGGGCAACCGGCGATAGTTGTACCATACCGTATTTTTAACGCCTGCTTTTTCAATGGCATCCACCATGTGTTGCGATTCAGCCAGGTTGCGCGCAAGCGGCTTTTCACAAAGGATCATCTTACCCGCGGCTGCCGCGGCGATGGCTATTTCAGCGTGAAAGTCATTGGGTGTGCAAATATCAATCGCATCAATATCGGGGCGCGCCATCAGCAGCTTCCAATCCGTTTCCGTGGATTCATAACCCCACTGATCAGCAAAAGCTTTTACTTTCTCCGCGTTGCGCGCACAAACCGCTTTTAATACAGGGGTATGCGTCAATGCCGGGAAAAAATCACTCACGCGCTTATACCCGTTGGTATGCGTTCTGCCCATAAAACCACATCCGATCAGTCCTATGCGGAGTTCTTGCTTATTTTTCATTTTCAGATTGTTTAACTATTGCGCTCAATCCGCTTCATACCAGCCGTGTAAATTCCGGACTTCAATCATAGCGGCCAATATATCATTCCATGTTTTTTGCTGCTCCATCACTTCATTGGGGAACATGCATCCATCCCAACAGATATGCCTAAACGCTTTTGTCAGTTTCCCGTCTTCATCCCGCAGCCAGTAACCGGCATCATGGGCGATATCGAGTTTCCCGTTCGGATCGGTGGCCAGGCAATGGCGGCCTGTTTTATCGTGCGACCCCGTTCCATGAACCGTACCGTCGTTTTGTGCCACATGGAAATCTATGGTCCAGGGCCGTAAAGCGGCAGTCAGGATCTTCAGACCTTCTGACAAGGCTTTGCGATCGCTCCAGTCGAAGTCCGCTGGCAGCACCCGGTCTTCCGCACGGTTATAACCGAGCAAATACAATAAGGTATGAGCCATATCCGCCTGAAAGCCGATGTTCGGACGATCAACCGCTTCGAGTGTATCGATCATGGTTTTCCAGCTGTGCATTCCTCCCCAGCAGATTTCGCCTTCCGCTGCCAGCTTCTCTCCGTAATCTGCGGCCACATCACAGGCTTCGCGAAAAGTGGAAGCGATCAGCTTCGTGTTATTGACCGGGTCGGCGGCCCAGGTTGCGGGATCGGTTGCGGAGTCAATGCGAACCACACCGTCCGGACGAACACCCAGTTCGCGAAGCTTCAGCGCAAACCGACAGCTTTTTTTTACCTGGCTCACAAATTGGGCACGCGCCTCCTTTGTACCCATGGCGGAGCCCCCTGCCGGCGGCCATATCGGTGCCACGATGCTGCCGATATTCAGATGAAGTGCTGATACTTTATCAGCCAGTTTTTTGATGCCGTCATCCGTGCTGTCAATTTGAAAATGGGGTTCGAAAATACCGATATCAATGCCGTCAAATTTGATTCCGTCAACTTCGGCGGCAGCGGTGAGGCTCAGCAGCGTGTCCAGGGGAATGCAGGGTTCTGAGCCGGGTCCTTTTCCTACAACGCCGGGCCAGGTGGCATTGTGGAGCCTGGGGTAATTATTTGCTTGCATATCGTTAATTATGAGGTGGATTAAGATAATACTAAATCCGGATTTCCCGGACCAAAATGTTTCAGCATCACGAGGGGATCAGTGGTTGAGGCATTGGTGATCCTGACGCCTTCCATCGCCGCTTTTTCACTGATGAAGAATTCGTCGTGAGTCAATTGTCCGTAGCGGATCAGGGAAGGCGTTTCCACATCCCATACGCCCATCCTGCCATGGCCCTGCATCATGATGATACCATAAGCTCCGGCATCTTTGATAGTAACCGTTGCGCCTGGAAAAACAGTCAGCTCCTTGGCACTGAACGCATCTGATTTATAACAGATCCAATTTTCATGATAGCCTTCCGACTTCATTTCCCCCGCAGATCTTACAGGCCTGGGATCCATATAGCGGTTTTGATGAATATGCGTATCCAGGTTCAGCTCCCAGTCAATCACGTCCAGCAGTTGTTCGAAATCGCCGATACTTTCTTTCGGAGTACCATTCCATAACAATTCTTCCGGGATGATGGCTTCGTTTACCAGGGATTGATACATGGCGAAAACATCCGATGCTTTTTGTGGTTCGTAGGTACACAGGCTGCCCGGGGCATGCAGCAGTCCGGGGGGAACGTCCCAGCCAGTGCCGGGTTCCAGCCGGAAAGCCTGTGAATAATTCGTGATCTTATTGTCGCCTTTGGTGAAATTCTGCAGGCATTCTTTAATTTGCGCGCGGCTGGTTCCCGGAGAAATTCCCATAAATGTATAAGGGAAATCGCCGCCGTGATTATTTAACTGGGGTGGAAAATAATAAGCTTCGGGCTTTCCCAACTGGCCGATCAATGCCGCCTTCTCATCATTGTGATGAATATGATGCGGCAATGGTCCCATGTTATCAAAGAACTTGGAATACATCGGCCACGCTTCGTATTTATCCCATAGCCGGTTTCCGATCAGTTTCCCTTTCAGCAGACTCACCGCATCCTTCAGGATGATTTGTTCTTCTTTTGTTCCGTCTTTAAACACGATGGCGCTTAGTCCTTCGTTTTCACCCGTCAAAGGGCCATTTTTCGCAGGCGTAGTAGAAGAAAACCAGCGTTCATCAATTCCGCCACGCTGTCCGCCCAATACATAATAATCATCCGGATGAAGTTTGATCCTTCTCCCGGGCACACAAAAAGATCTGGGCACCCAGGTAGGTGCCAGTCGCAGGATCCCGCCTCCCTGCTCAAACGCCTTCTCCGCAAATTTCATTTTTTCCATTGGCTACGATTAAATTTTTTTTAAAATGCTTTCGTCAGATGATTTAAAATGCTTACAGATCCCCTACTTTGTTTAAAAATTTATTGACGGCTTCCTCCTCATACAAAACTTCAATTTCCAGATCGTAATTCCTGCGCTCTCCCGGAGCGATAAACAGCAGCGTCTTCAGTTCTCTTGCCTTTGCCTGACCGATCGGAGGGTTTGTGCCGGGTTCAAGTCCTGTTACATATTCGCCCTTTCCCCAATGCTGCCAGTTGCTGAGCCAGGGCAATTGATTTTTCTGAAATTTCAATGCGACGGCTATGCCGATCCTTTTATTGGAGATTCCGCAAACGCAGGCTCCCGATGCATCGGGACTGCTATCAATAATAGCCACTTCCTCTCCTGTTCCCGAATGCGTTTCCATCGGAGCGGGACATTTTCTAAAATTATTCCCTTCCCGGAAGATCTCATATTTACCGTTTTCAAAACGCGGTTTCCATGCTCCGCGCCAAAGAATATCTGCTCCCTCATCTGCCAGCGGCCAGCCAAAATTACAATGATAAAGTATCATATGCGGTGCAGGCCGGTTTCCGCGGTTGATCACTTCATCATGAATAAAAACAGATGCCTGCCCGATCTTTCCGGAAATGGTTCGCCTTAGTTCCAGGCTGGGACCAAAGATGGGTGTCTGTTTAATAATACCGGTGATGCTCATGCTTAATTGACCGGTTGCCGGATCGGGTTGAATCACCGATTCTATTTCCGCAGGGGTATTGCTTATTTCCCCGTGAAGACCGCGTTCCCCGTATTCATCTTTTTCCGGACCGCCTGTATGGGTGAGCCCACAGGTGGTGAGCAATCCGCCGCCAAACGTTCTCAGCCAGTCAGTTCCCCTGGCGGAAAATGGCTGCGGAAAAGTTATGCCCGAATGATTCAGCCAGGTGAGGCTATGCTGATTATAAAATGCATCGGCAATGTCCATGGCGCGGTCGATCACTACCTTGTACCGAAGGCCCGTGCCGGTATTTACCCAGGCGATCCTGGTCCCCTTCCCTAATCCGTTATCCAACACCGAGGTTTCAATACCACCCAGTTGTGCAGGGTTGGATATTTTTCCGGCCCAGTCTGTGGATTTTTGCAGGGACATTCTCCTTCTATGGCTTTTTTGGTAAAAAAATCGAATCCTTTGGATTGGCTCCTGATTTCAGAAACGCCAGCAGATCTTTCAGCTCTTCCGGGTTCAACCGGTTAATCAAACCCGGTGGCATAATGGATATCTCAGAATGCCTAGTTCTGATTACCTCTTTCTTTGGAATTTCGCGAAGGGTTTGCAGTGCAAACGGGTTCTGCGCAACTTCGTATTTATCGGCATCCTGATCCATCACCCTTCCCACGGCGGAACTCCCGTCTTTCAGATAGAAAACGGTGGCCGCATATTGATCCGAGATGGTTTTACTGGGTTCGATGATCGATTCCAGCATATCCTTATAAGTAAAACGGGTTCCCAATTGGGTCAGGTCCGGCCCCACCATGCCTCCCTCGCCCCGCATCTGATGACACCTGCTGCACATGGAAGCAGTAAACATTGCCTTACCGTCGGCAAAATTCGCATTAACCAGGCCGTCTTTGATCACCAGCAGGGCGGTGTCTACTTCCCAATCCTTTCCCGGTCCCTTTGGTTGGATCATTTTTACATCAAACCCCTCTTCTGAATGGGTGACCAGGGAATCGCCGGAGATCTTGTTAAAATAGGCCAGCCGGTCTTTGGGAACATGTTTCAGGGCATTCTTTCGTGCCAGATCAATAAATCCGATAAAACTGTGCCCTCCCTTATAGCCAAACGCCTTATAGAACCAGCGGAAATAAGCATCCTGCAGCTGAGGCGTCCAGCCCGCTTTCGCCTCGCTCAATACCGTAGCGTAATAGGTTTGCTGGGCCGGTGGCACGTTGGCCAGCATGCCGGCGATATCCAGACCATACTGAGGATTGCGGAAGATGAGGTCGGAAGACCGGGTGAACGTTTTCTGATAATTGGTATCATCCTTTGCCGTCGCCAGCAGGGCAACGGTTTTCTTAACAGCATCGGGATCATCCAAGTATACGAGCAGCTTGCTCAGCGATCTGTTTAATTCGTTTGCTGATGCGGGAAATTGCGGATCGAGATAGGCAAACAGCTTTGTCTTTACGGTTGCAGAGGGCAATCCCATCCGGTATATGATCAGTTCAAAGGCCCGCAGGAGGTCCACCTGCTGTGATGCGGTGAGGCCGGCATAATTAATTCCGGTAAGCTTTTCAAGCAACTGATCTCTCACATCTGCATGACCCTGTCTTGCCAGCGCAACGGCGGCCTGAGTCAGGATCACAGGGTCTTTTTCATTCAGCGCTTTTTCCTGCCACCCGGCTAGTGGCTGATGTTCGAGCGCAACCCTCGCTGCATAGCGGATAAACCGGTCTTCGCTTTTTAAATAAGGCCAGAGAAAATCAACGGCATCTGCTTTGGGAGCTCCCTGATATGTTTCCAGTTTCCGCCGGGTCTTTTGTGCATCGCTGAGTTCCGCTACAGGAAGGTCTTCCGTATTTTGTTTGTTATCGCCGTAATAAACACGGTAAAGATCTGATTCCAGCCTGCGGCCTCCGGTCAGAAAATATATGGCACCGTCGGGCCCAACCATTCCGTCTGTTAAGGGCAACGGTGAACCGGATACAAATTCTTCCGCATTTGCTTTATATTCGGCACCGTCTGGTTCGGGGCGGAACGAATAAATTATCCCAAAACTCCAGTCAAATGCAAAGAGGGAACGGCGGTAATTTTCGGGAAAATGGGCATGCAGTCCGGTGAAGACAGCGGTCGGTGATCCCTGTCCGATATTGATCAGGGGAGGCAGGTTATCGGGGTAAGCGGGCGACCATTTATCGGTACCGGCGCGCCAGCCGAATTCTCCACCGCCGGGAACAAAACAAACCCGTATCGGGCGATACCAGGGAAGGCCAAAATCCCATTCCATGTCCGAGTCAAACGTAAACATATCTCCCTGATCATTAAATGCCAGGTCGAACGGATTCCGGAAACCGTTGCTGATCAGGGTAAAATTATCTCCGGCAGAATCCAGACGGGCAATCCATCCGCCATGGGTTTCCACGCCATTGTCATGCCCATTGGGATCTCTGATCAGCGGTAATAGATTGTCGATCTGCCAGCTTGAGGCATTGCTGTACGCATTCATCTGTGGGATATGGGTAAAATTTCCCGCTATGATATAAAGGGATTTGCCATCCGGGCCCAGAACGATGCTGTGGGGACCGTGCTCTCCACCCCCTTCCAGTCTTTTCAGCAAAGTGATTTTATCAAACTGGTCGTCGTTGTCGGTGTCCTGCAGCCGGTAAAGTCCGCTTGGTCTTGTTTTGTCCAGGCTGTCGCCTTCGTCGTTCACCATTACGTAAAGGCTGTTAAATGCATACAACAGCCCATGGGCATATCCGATTCTCCGGTCTGTTTTTGACGTGTCTGTGGAAAGATGCAGCTCCAAAGTGTCCACCTTAATTTTTGACTGCATTGTATCCGCGCCAATCGGAGGGATGGTGAGACGGTATAAATTTCCATACTGATCGGAGGTGATCATTCTCCCCTTGTTATCAAAGGTCATGGCCACCCACGAGCCCTGATCATGGATTCCGGGACTGTATAAATGGTCAGCATGAAAGCCCGCAGGCAATTTGAGAGCGGCAATTTTCGGATCCGCAGAAACGGTTGCCCGCTCATCCCGGGGATTGCTGCAGGCACTTAGAAAAAGGATAAAAATCCAGAGAACAGGGGATAACTTTGCAAAACGGAGATTTCGATACATAGCAATTTATTAACGTTAGAGGCTGGAAATATAAGCGTATCAGATAAATTAACTATCCTGTACAATGCGGCTCATGCCTCCCGGTGTCCCGGCCGTTATCTTTTCCAGCACCAAACTGGTTCTGGCACCGGTTATTCCCGTAGATGGCGTTTTGCCCGTTCCCATTAATTCCTGAACCATCAGTTCGATCAAAGGCTGTTGCACATGTTCAGGATAGGGCAGATCGAAAACCTGGGTATCACCCCCTCTTTCCACAGTAATCTGCGAGCCGTCAAAAAAAGAAAATTTAATCCGCCCCAGGGAACCAAAGATCTGGGTTTCATCTATCTTCTGCTCTTTGTTTATGGTAAAGCACCAGCTTCCGTTTCCCAGAACGCCTGATTCAAATTCAAAATTCGCCATCACGCAGTCGTCTGCAGGATATAAACCGGCCTGGTTTCGCGAAATCCCTTCCGCATGTTTCAGAGGGCCAAATGCATATTCTAAAAAATCAAACTGATGCGAGGCCAGGTCGTGGAAATGACCCCCGCCGGATATTTCGGGGAAAACACGCCAGCGTGGCTGCGGATTTTCGCCCACTTCCTCATCGTATGGCGGATTGTGCAAGCGGATATTGATGCAGCGTATCTTTCCGACGGCTTCCTGCTGTATGAGTTCCCTGAGCTTGACAAAATAAGGCAACGCGCGCCGATAATAAGCAACAAACAGCGGCGAACCCGTTTCCCGGCTGATGGTATTCATCTCGTCGCATTCGGCGGCGTTGCGTGCCATGGGTTTTTCCACATATGCGGCCTTGCCTGCCTGCATTACTTTCCGCGCATATTCCAGATGCACATCGGGTGGGGTGGCAATATACACTGCGTTTACGGCAGGGTCATTGATCAGATCATCCACATTATCGTACCAAACCGGCACGCCATGTCTGGCGGCATAGTCGGCAGCCTTCGCCGGATTTCTTCCCATCACGGCCACAAGTCGGGAATGGGTGACTTTGTTAAAAGCCGGTGCGCTTTTTTTTTCGGTAACGCTTCCAATTCCTATCATTCCCCAGTTTACCTGATTCAGTTTCATTTTATTTTTGTTTGATTTTACAAACAGCTGTTTTTTTCCCCGGCCCCGCCCGTTATTTCGATTCCGGCGTGCCGATCACGCCCAAATATCTACCCAGCCAGTAAGGCAGCAGCCAGATATCGCCCGCACTGTTTTCGGATCTGCCGTTGTTCCCTCCGTCGAGGTCGAAAAGATTGGCGTTGTGCCGGAATACCGGCAACTCATCCGGTGGCAATACTTCGGTAATGGTCTGTCTCCGGAAATTCGGTGCAACAAACGCAATATCCTTGCGCTGGCTGTTTTTTATTTTCCAGTTTATCAGATCCAGGGGATACCGCTGCAGATAGCCTATAGCCTCGTTCAGGTCAAAAGATGATACACCCGTGATGGCGGTCATCAGATCCCAGGCCCCTTCTTTTTCCGGTCTTTCCGTCTCCCAGTGATCAATAATTGCCGTTTTGAATTTTTCTTTTAAGGTATCGTTGATGGCATAGCGGTAAAGGCCCCAATAACCCAGAAAATACATTTCATCATCGGAATGGTTCCATCCGTCGGATAGTTCACGGCTCAGCGCATCAGCATCCGAAGGCGCTTCGCCAATGTCTTTCATGGGGCGCATCAGGTTTTCCAGATATCCGTATTTCTGCATCAGTTCGAGTGCTTTGTCCCGGTAAATTTTTTTATGTGTAAAATGCCAGGCGGTCTGCAGCATCGAAATGATATTCGAAGAAGTGATCTTTCTGTCACCCACCATTTTCGGGCGGGCATTAACATATACCGGGTTCCATCTTGCCCACCGGGTCGGATTGCCATCCCAGTCCACCATATACATATCGTGATCCACGATATGCTGCATCAGCGCGTCCATCAGCCGGATGGCCTGGCTCTTCAATGCCGGATCGTCGACAAGCTCCGCCATGGCGCCAAATACAAAGATGTGGCCGATGGCTTCGTCGCTGCTGGTGGTGGATTTCCAGTCCCATACTGTATCCGCAGCATGTCTCCATACTTCCCGGTCACCCGTTTCATACCCCCTTCTTTCAAAGGACCTTGCGGGAAATCCTTTGATGCCGGTAATGGTATACATGCGCTCCATCGCGTCGAGCGATTCACGACAGTTTTGCAATGCCTCCGGGGAATGCGTAACGGCATATCGGAATACTTCCCCGCCAAGATACATGGCCGTCCAGAGCCCGTCATTATCAGAATCTTCCAGTATGCCCGTATCCGGATTTCCCTGCGTCATGCGCGAAATGGTAGCATTGAATCCATTGCGGATATGGCGGCTGCGGACCTGCTTTTCGAAAAACAGCGCCTTATCGTACAGGGTCATGGATTGAAAATGAATCTCTCCCAATCCTTTGTCTGTGAGCAGCAGGATCATATCCTTTCCGCCCTTGGCGATATCCACAATCTTATCCGATGGTATCCAGCGAGCGGAAGCGTAGTAGTCGAATCTCCCGTCGTCGCGCAACATGAATGCACCCTGCTCAGAGCCAAACCAGGTTTTTCCGTCTATCACGCGTATGGCGGTGAGATCGGTACAGGGAAGTTTAGTTTGAACCGGACCGGACATCATCCCGTTTTCCGCATTGAGTGTGAAATAACCATTGTGCGTGCCCGTCAGGATTTCTTTTTGATTGTCAGACAGTGCAAAGCAGGTTAATCCTTCGCCGGTATATTTGACCTGCAGCTTCAGATCCCTTAGCGATAAAAGGGAAACAGAATGCTCCCCGAGGATCCAGCATGCATTTCGGCTTTTGTCGAATTCCATCTCCAGGGTTCTGTCTTTCGTCTCTCCTTCCCATACAACCACAGAATTTTTCAGGTACTGCAGGTGCGTGCCGTCGGAAAGTAAAAATGAAAAGTCAGGCCCGCCGCATAGCATCGTAACGGTGGGCATGTTGTGTTTTGCATATAATTTCCCCGCCCAGGCATTGCTCAGCACCGCGCGTTCATCAGCATATACGAACTGATCTTTATACAGGATCATATCCTTTATCTTCATGTCGCGCATCGGCCGGTACAGCAGATCGGGCAACAGCTTACCCGGATAGAGCAGGGCACCTCCGGAAGGTTTTAACAGTCCGGCTGATGAACAGATCTGCACAACGCCGTTACGGTCGCAATAGACTTTCTGCAGGCGTATGGCGTTCCCCTTATTGGCACCCGGTTCATCTCCGGCTGGCAATGCATACTTAATGCTGAATTTCTGCTGATAGGGAAGATCCTTATGCACGCGCTGACCCGGTGCAGGATGTTGCCCGTTAACGGAAAGGCACAAAAGGAAAAACAGCGCAGCGGGAATAAATGATCTCATATATAGCGTCTTTAAATAACCTGGATTATTGAATCATGTTTAAGTAACGGCCCATCCAGTAGGGAAGCAGCCAGAATACGGGTTCTCTTTCTACGGCGGGATCACCATTCACGGCAACCCAGGGATTCTTATCCCAGCGGACCGTGGTGCGGATACTGGCTGGAGGAAGTGGCTGCACCTGAAGGTCATCCAAAACGGGTTCATGCACCAGTTTTACATCCTCCCGTTTGGTATGATCGATATACCAGTTTACGAGGTCAAGCGGTGTATCCCGGAGAAAATCCACAGAGGCTTCCAGTTCCACTTTTTTATTCCGCGAATAACAATAAAAGAAATTGATCTGTGGATTCCGGTCCTTCCTGCGAAGCGTCATCCAGTGATCCATGTGCTGCTCGTACCAGGCCCTGAGCGCGGGATCTTTTTCGCATTTGATGAGGATGGGGTAGAGGTACGACTGCATCATCACGTCGTAATAAATAAACCACGCGGGATTTTGCTGCGTGAGCCGGGACATATTCTCCAGGTAATGTTCCTGATGAATAAACCGCAGGTATTGCTGTTGGTATTTTTCATTTCCGGTCATATAATATGCGAGTTTCAGAAAGGCAAGCAGTTCCATGGAGTTCTCGCTGCGATCCGGTTCCCATTCGGGATCATGGTTCAGAGAAGCGGGAGACCATACTGACCAGCGCGTATGCGTGCCGTCCACATCCATCATATTGAAATCGTGCGCCATCAGGTGATCCACCAGGGCCGATACATGCCGGCGGACAACCTCTTTCTGCGCTTCATCTGCCACCAGCTCATAATAAAAATAATAGCCCATCATGTGGCCGCACCATTCATCACTGCTGGCGTCGCCTTTCCATCGCCACTGGCCATCGGCCGATAGCCTCCAGCGGGTTTCCACCGGTTTGTTGCGTGGTTCCTTCACCAGCTCTTCGGCTTTCTCCCTGTTGGTATAATGCTGGTTCGCGTCGTGAACCGGATAGGGCCAGTCTGCAGGAACAATGGTGCGTGCAAAATATCCATCTCCCCCGGTCACCTCCCGGAGTTGCTTTAAAAAAGCAAATGCCTTTCCTGCTTTTTCCTTCGCATCTTCACTTTTTGTGACGGCATAGCGGAAGCATTCCATGGCGAGATAATTGCCGCCATATTCACCGTCGTTGTCGTCATCTTCCGGGCGCCAGGAACTGGTATCACCTGGAATTTCCAGGTGACACTGGCCGGCAATCCAGGGTTTGCGGATATGCCTTTTCATCAGGACATCATAGAAATATTCCTGCTTCGAGAGCAGGTTCATTTTTCTTTTTTTGATGGCGCTTACTCCACCCGCCGTGGCGATCCAGGCATTGCCTTCGCCGTCGAACGCGATATCATTCACCTGATCGTCCAACAGCCAGCGCCGGCTGAAACGAAGAGAATGTCCACCATCCGGCGAAAAACGAACCACGCCCACCTTTGTTCCAACCCATATAACGCCATCGGGTGAACGCCGGGCGCAATGCGCATAGATGGAAGGGCA
>JBEPUT010000079.1:0-12870 GCA_041691395.1 Chitinophagaceae bacterium | reverse complement strand
CCACGATATTCCTTAGCCTCCCTGTTCCTTTGTAAGGATACTTCCAATTGGCTTGAAATAGAGGTTAGCGGCGTTGATAATTCATGGGACGCTGAAGAAATAAAACGCCGCTGCAGTTCAAAACTCTGCTGCAAACGGT
Organism: Chitinophagaceae bacterium; assembly: GCA_041691395.1. Lineage (GTDB taxonomy): Bacteria > Bacteroidota > Bacteroidia > Chitinophagales > Chitinophagaceae > Puia. Next base: position 12,731 of record JBEPUT010000079.1, on the reverse strand, counting down.
TCAATAATTCATTTAATGTTTCGGTGAGGTAGTTCCATTCATCCTTTACATTTCCGGTTTTAATTCTATGTTCCAGGTTCTGTGCGGAAATATCGTTTACATTATCAGCAATTTTCCTGATTGGGGTTAACAATATCTTTGAGAAAAGATATCCTGATGTAAATGCAATTAAATTGCCGCACACGAAACTTATCAGCAAAAAAAGTTTAAGACGGTTGAGATTTCTTTTTCCTTCTTCATCAAATGCAGCGGCTAAAATCACCGGGTGGTTGCTATTCTTAGTATCGTAATAAGCCATGGCTTCCTTATTCCCAACAGTAAAAAAATACTTTTTGTGCGTTCTCGCACTATTCAATATGTCATTAGTAATATGTAAAGTATCATTTTGAACATCACTATTGGTATATATCCTTTCGTTATCGGAATTATACACCTGGATGGTCTTGTTTTTCATTGGTATTTCGGTGATCGAATCAATTTTCTTTATCAACTCCCGGTCAAAGGTTCCGGGTCTGTTAAGCATATTCGCTGTAGTTACAACGTGGTTGGTTAAATGGGCCTTAATATTCTCCAACCGGATGCTAAAAAAAAAATAATAGATAAAGCCACAAAATAATGCCAGCAATGCACTCATTATAAGACTAAACAACAAGGTTATTTTAATTCTGACATGCATCAGGAGTCTTTTAGAATATATCCCATACCTACGTGAGTCTGGATTAATTTTTGTTCAAAATGTTTGTCCACCTTATTACGGAGATAGCTTATGTAAACATCAATCACATTGGTGTTGGTTTCAAAGTCAACCTCCCACACATTAATCGCAATATCTACCCTTGAAACAAGCCTGTTTTTATTGCGAAGCAGGTATTCTAATAGCTGAAATTCTTTGGCTGTGAGATTAATTACCCTGCCACTTCTCGTCACCTCCTTACTATCAAGATTTATTTGCAAGTCTGCAGCCTTTAGAATATTTCCAATGGGCAGGTTTACTCCGGACGCTCGTTTCAGGAGAGAATTGATTTTAAGAAGCAGTTCTTTAAATTCAAAAGGTTTAATCATGTAATCATCAGCACCTGATTCATAGCCTTGAATTTTATCATTCAAAGCACTCATGGACGTAAGCATAAGAACAGGAATATGCTGATTCTTATCACGAATTAATTTGCAAAGGTCATACCCATTTATGCCGGGAAGATTTATATCAAGAATAATAATGTCAAAATCATGAGCACAAAATAAATGATAGCCTAATTTTCCATCATACGCTACTTCAACATCGAAACCTCTTTCATTAAGCCCAAACTGAAGGGTATCAGCAATTTTCTTTTCATCTTCAACAATTAATATTCTCCTTGCTTCCATATAATTTGAAAATTGTTAATTATTATGGCAATTTACCGCTTATCTTTTTACATCAGAAAGAAAATCAAATCGATTCTAATTAAATTTTAATGTTGGCTTAATGCCATTATAATAGCCCGGGAATACTTTTGAGGGAAGTGAACCACTTTTAAAGAAATGGATATGAATACATGGGAATTTGCCGGAACGAAAAGACCGGTTGATCACGATAGACGTTATAATACCGAAATTTCACCAAACGGGGCGGCCGGTTTCATTGCCGGAGAAATAGAGGGTATTGAGAGTAGATATGAAATATATGGAAATGATAAGGTCTTAAAAAGGCCGAATCAGCCATTTAATGTATTTAAAACAATTTCACGTGACGACTATCAAAAATGGGATACTGGTTTTTTGATGGGATTCATTGTTAAAACACATCACGAGTATGCAAAGAATAATGCTGCTATTATTTATTCTCTGGCGCAAAGAGTCGCCTATCGCCACTGCGAGAATCATCCGGAATTGCGAACGCTCATTAAAGGCATTTTTTTGTTCTTCCACGATTTATTAAATGAATTGAGGCAAGAAGAATCTTTTTTCGATTGGATCAGACAAACAGAAAGGGAGAAAGAACATAGCCACTTACCCGACCACGCGGATTCAAAAGTTTTGAGGAATACCATAAAAGGGTTCCGAAATAACCAGGAAAAGTCATTGAATTATCTGAAAGTTATCCGCCAGATAACCGGTAATTTTGAAATACCGGGCGACGCTTGTCATTCCTATGAGTCTCTTCTTGAAAAGTTGCAGGAATTTGAAGAATTTCTGACTGTTCATTTTTACCCGGAGAGGGATATTATATTTCTCAAGCTGTTGGCCTTTGATCATAAGAATGCGGAGCGCGATAGAAATATTGGGTACTCGGGCGACAATGAGTAATAGGAATCCCACAAGCACCGGCACAACCCAGCACGGTGCGTGCTGTAATGTCACCAATAAATTTTAATCACTTTCTAATTTCTACTTAATCTACTACTAATACCTGCGCCGTAGCTTGCACTTGTTATCGATTTAAAATAATTTAAAAAAACATTAAAATGAAAATTAATCAACCCATTGCATTGTTTTCAACAATTGCAATTGTATGCGGAGCATTTCTTTATATGCCAGCTATTGGGCAAACGAAAGAGAAGCTCTCAGATCCTGAAATTGCCTCCGTCGCCGTCACAGCTAACCAAATTGACATTGAATATGCACAGATTGCAAAGAAAAAATCAAAGAATGCTGATGTTCTAAAGTTTGCAGAAACAATGGCGAAAGACCACCAGGCTGTAATTGACCAGGCAGTAGCATTGGTGAAGAAGCTGGGAGTAACTCCGAAAGATAATGCGACCACGAAATCATTTCTTGCGGGCGCAACTAAAACAAAAGCAATGCTTAATTCAAAAAGAGGCGGCGCTTTCAACAAAGCCTACATTGATAATGAAGTAGCCTATCACAAGGCAGCAATCAACGAAGTTGAAAATGTATTGATTCCGGATGCAACTAACAGCGAACTGAAGAGTTTATTGGAATCTGCGTTGCCTCTTTTTAGAACACATCTTGCACATGCGGAAATGGTGCAAAAGGAGTTTAATAAGTAAGTAATGGCTAACACGTATCCAATAATTAAGAGCAGCGCTTATTTATTATGCTTTATCTTTCTTTTAAGCAGTTGCAACTCAACGCCTGAAAAGCCGGCAGATAAAGTTGAAAAGCCGGCACATAAGGTTTATAACGTTGAAATTAAGCAAATGCAATTTCGACCTGCTGAACTGGTATTACATAAAGGAGACACAGTTATCTGGACAAATCACGACATTGTAACACATGACGGAACAGAAGAAAAGAGTAAGCTTTGGACTTCAGGACCACTTGCTCCGGGCCAATCCTGGAGTTTAGTGGTTACTGAAAGCGCTGATTATTATTGTAGCATTCATGTGGTAATGAAAGGAAAGTTAATTGTAGATTGATTTTTGAAAAATGATATAATGAAAAGGATATTAATTGCACTCGACAATAATGCAGGCGCGCAAAAAGTTGCAGAAGCCGGGTATGAGTTATCGCAAGCTTTACATGCAGAAACCATTTTGTTGCATGTCACTTCTGATTCAACTTATTATTCTTCGCTCAATTATTCTCCGATATTGGGTTTTGACGGTTATAGTAACCTGGATGTAGTTCAAACAGATACTCTACTGAATTTGAAAAAAACTGCGGAAGGCTACCTGGAAAATATGAAACATAATCTTGGTGATGAAGCCATTGAAACGGTTGTAAAAGAGGGAGCCTATTCAGAAAATATTCTGCTAACGGCAAAGGAAATGGATGCAGATATTATAGTAATGGGTACTCACAGCCGCAAAGGACTTGATAAAGTGTTACTGGGAAGCGTGGCCGAGAATGTTTTACGTCATACAACAATACCCTTGTTTATTATTCCGGTAAAATCCTCTGAAGAAAAATAGCTATGGCTTTGATCAGGCGAAGGGATAATTAGAGAAAGAACAACTATATAGCTCACTCAAATGTAATAGGAATTAAACTTTAAAACTTTTATTATGGAAGAATATCCAAATGAAGAACATATTGTAAAAATTCTGGATACGGAATATGTTACACACAATGTAAAGAGATTTAAAGTAAGTAAACCGGATTCGTATAAATATATGCCCGGACAGGCTACTGATGTTGTTATCAATCTTCCTGATTGGAAAGAAGAGCGACGGCCTTTTACTTTTACCAGTCTTAATGACTGGGATCATCTTGAGTTTACTATTAAGATTTATGATGATCACAAGGGTATGACCAATAAATTGGGAACCTTGCACGCAGGCGATGAATTGATTTTACATGATATATGGGGCGCCATTCATTTTAAGGGCGAGGGCATTTTTATTGCAGGCGGGGCAGGCGTTACGCCATTTATCGCCATCCTCAGACAGTTGCAAAAAGATGGAAAGCTTGGCAATAATATGCTGATCTTTTCCAATCGGACCTCCAATGATATTATTCTTAGAGAGGAGTTTGAGAAAATGCTGAATAAAAAGTTTGTCAACACACTGACTGGTGAAAAAAGTGAAAAGTATGATAACAGAAAGATTGACGAGCGCTATCTTAAAGAAAAGATAATGGATTTCTCTCAATACTTCTACATCTGCGGCCCTGATCCCATGATAGCAAGTATTAAGGAACAACTTTTGAATCTGGGAGCAGACAAGGACAAGATTGTAATAGAGCAATTTTAGAGGTTCTTTGAAGAGATTGTTTTGTTGCTTTTATTGAATCTGTCTTCAAAAGGGGATTGGTATAAGGAAGATCAAAGTTTCCGGACATGTGTATAAAACTGTTAAAAGAAGTATTACTTAATATTTAAAAATCGAATTTATGAAACGCAGAGCCCAGGCCGTTTGGAATGGTTCCCTCAAGGAAGGAGGCGGAAAGATAACTACTCAAAGCGCCGTATTGAATAACACAAAGTATGATTTTAAATCGCGTTTTGGTGATGGCAAGAGCACCAACCCGGATGAATTGCTTGCAGCAGCGCATGCCGGTTGCTTTGCCATGGCGCTTAGCCTTATTTTAGGACAGGCAGGATTTACCGCAGATTCACTGGACGTTACTGCTGTTCTTGCATTGGATGCGGATAAGCTTGAACTGACGGAATCCCATTTGACGCTTAAAGCCAAAATACCAGGCATCAGCAAAGATAAATTTGTGGAATGTGCGAATGCGGCAAAGGATAATTGCCCTGTGAGTAAAGCGCTGAGCATAAGAATTGCTTTGGATGCAGAACTTGTATGAAAATCATTAATTATTTTAAATAATTAAATTATGGAAAGCGAAATGTTATATTCAATTTTGACAAAGGAGTTGGCGGATAAGAAAGCAGCATTAGCGCCTAAAAATTTGGAAGCATGGCGGAATTTTAGTAAGACGGTATTTGAGGCGGGAGCGCTGCCTGAAAAAACAAAACAATTGATTGCTGTAGCGGTGGCGCATGTTACACAGTGCCCGTATTGCATAAGGTCGCACGCTAAAACCGCCATGCGAAAGGGAGCCAGCAAAGAGGAGATTATGGAAGCTATATGGGTAGCCGCTGAAATGCGTGCGGGTGCTGCTTATGCGCATGCTACCATTGCTATGGACGAAATGGATAAACAATAGAAGATTTGAATAATCAAAAACCTAGGACGATGAAGGAGAGATTGAACTATGCAAAAGTTTCGCCCGATGCACTAAAAGCTATGGGGGGAATTGAGAAATATGTTGCCGGCTCTGGCCTTGAGCGTTCGTTGTATGAACTTGTGAAAACGAGGGCTTCACAAATAAATGGTTGTGCTTATTGCCTTGACATGCACACCAAAGATGCCCGTAAGTCGGGGGAAACAGAACAACGCCTGTATTCTTTGAGTGCCTGGCGGGAAACTCCATTTTATACCGAACGTGAACGTGCGGCATTGGAATGGACGGAAGCACTTACTGTAATTTCAGAAAGTGACGTGCCCGACTCTTTATATGAATCCGTTCGCAAACATTTTGATGAAAAGGAAGTGGTTGCGTTAAGTATGGCAATAATTGCGATAAACGGATGGAATCGTTTGGCGATTGGCTTTCGTACGGTTCCGGGAAGTTATAACCCGCAATAGTTCCGACAGTAGTTTGAAATATGGAGAACGATGTTTATTTTATGAAACGCTGCGAATCATTAGCTGTGGACGCCGCCGCAAACGGCGATACAGCTGTTGGTTCTATCATTACAAAATACGGTGAAATAATAAGTGAAGCCATTGAGGCATCAAAATCAAAAAATGATATTACCTGCCATGCGGAGTTAGAGGCAATAAGGCTTGCCGTGAGAAAATTAAATACTAATGATTTGTCTGATTGCATTATTTATACGACACATGAACCTTGCGTTATGTGTTCTTATGCCATTCGATTTTATAAAATAAAGAAAGTTGTGTATTCGCACACAGCAAAATATTTGGGAGGAGTGTCTTCTTCCATGGCGTTGCTGACAAGTAAAGAAGTTCCTTCGCATTGGGGCAATGCTCCTGTTATCGTTCATCTAACAGGTTATACATAAAGGGGAAGAGCTATTATTTGCAAACTATGAAAAAAGATGATAGAACAATGTATGTTGGGAGCGGTCTGTCAAATCGGATGCCCAACTTAACAACCCTTTGGCACTGTTGTCTAAAATATTTAGAAACTCCAGGACTTCATCACCCTAATTGACAACTCGTTTATCCGTTGGCACGTAGTAAAGCATTACAACTCCCGAATCCAGTGTTTTAACCTTGACGAGCCTGAGATCCATTCTGTCTTTCATGTTGGTAAACAACGGCAATCCGCTTCCTAAGACAATCGGGTGCACAAAAAATCTGATCAATCGATACAGCAAATTCATCCACATGCGGGATATCCGTTGGTTTTTTTACAATGGATGGCCAGGCCCTTTCCATAAGCTGATAAGTTACCCGCCCAAATAAAATGGTATCTGCACTGGCAAGAAGTTCATTAGAACTTTCATGCAATTGATCGTCCGCGATCATAGCGGTAAGCCATCAAGGGGCATGTTGATTGCTCCTATAAGCTTTCTCATCTATTTTGGCGAACGTTTTATTTGTTGACTCGGTCAGGAATCCTTTTCCAGGTCTTCCATTCCTAAAGGAAATTCTTTTCAAAAGCCCTGAACCTGCATAATTTCGCCGCAACTATTTGCTTGCAAATTAATATAAAAGTGCCAATCGTATTGAGCTCATATTACTTCTTACCGAGGTTAGGCGATTGATTGAGGAAATATTAATACCAGACAGCGTCTTTTCGTCTCTTTTGATGTCAAGCCGTATATATTAGATGCGGAACTTCCTGATAAACGACTTCTTCATGAGGGTTCTGCCTTTTCAAAAAATCCTTATGCAGTGGAGTAGCCTTCATTTCCCCAGTTGCCACCTGGTAGTTGGCGATGTCCAATATATCCTGGTCGGTGAGGTCCTTATAAAGCCAGGATTCAGCCAGATCGCCCGGAAGGATCGTTGGCATACGTTCTTTGCTGTTGTGGATCTGTTTCATCAGGGTATTGGCCTCTGTGGTAACGATCGCGAAGGTATTGATGGTGACTTTTGTCTCCTGATCTGTCCAGGGATTATAGATACCAGCCATGTAAAATTCAGGCTGATCTTTCATTTGTACCCAATAGGGAAATTTTTCAGGAGTCTTTAATAGCTTCCCGCTTTTGCCAACAACCTGAACATGTCGCCATTCGTAAAATCCATTAGAAGGGATCAGGCAACGTCTGTGGAGCGCTGCATCTTTAAACATTTTTCCCAGCAACTGTTCGCTCGTCGCATTAAGGGTCGTGTATCCGGTGATGAACTTACCTGCGTCGTTCTTGTAGCCGTATCTGAATTTTTTTATATCCTCCTGTGTTCTGAGATACGATGGCAGAAATCCCCATTGCATATTCACCCTTTCGGTTTCATGTGTGCCGGCGATGGCTCTCAGCACCGGGAAATCGCCATAGTCGAAGCCCTTGTGGATAGCCATCTCCTCATTCAAAAACGCGACCTGTCTTTCCAGGTCTTTTAGACGGTCATACTCGATTTTGGAAACTTTTATACCGTTGTAGTAACACATAGGTTCAATTTTTTTTTATCTGTTTCTCTATTATTTCACCCAGCTCTGATACCACATGCTTTAATTTCGGGTCGGCAGGAATGGAAGTCCAGAATAATTTTCCATCAGCTCCCAATCCCCTACTCAAATAAAGACCGGATTGACCAAACATGACCCGATAGAGCAGCATTCCATTTTTTTCAATCCGGTTACAGTCATAGCGTTTCTCTCTGAATTCAATCTCAAAGGTTTTACTATTGGAAGCATCCGGGTTCATCGTTATAAATTTATTGAACTATTCGGAAAGTCAGGTTAATTCCCGGGTTGATTTCTTTGGCCGTTTTCGGTATCTGATGCTCCCGGAATGGCTGCATCGGGTCGGCCATTAAATGAAAGCTGCCATGATCCAGCGGGATCGTGACCGCTGGTTTAGTTTACGGATTCCGCTTTGGAAAAAGTGATCTTCCACGGACCAAAAGACCCTCCCCGAATCGCGTTTTGATTGAATCGATGGACTGATACAGTTTAATCATCTCCTCCCGGTCCTCAAACAGATTGATCTGGTAGGTCCCGGGGATCAGGTGGCTAAACCGGATGCCCATCAGCCGGATCAGCTGGCGACGTTCAAAAAGCCGCGTAAACAGTTCGTGGGCAACCTTGAAAAGTTCGTGATCCGCATTGGTATAGGGGATCTTTCGCTGGATGTCGTGCGTTTCGAAATCCGTGTACCGGATCTTTACGGTCACACAGGCCGTCAGCCGGTTTTGTTTCCTCAGCTCGAAGGCAATTTTTTCCGTCATGCGGTAGAGATCGCCCATCAGAAAATCCACATCGATCGTATCGCGTTGGTAAGTTCTTTCCGTGGAGATCGATTTTTGCTCGCGGTATGGGACCACCTGGGATTCGTCAATACCCTGGGCGCGGCGCCAGAGTTCAATGCCGCCTTCTCCCATAAATGCTTGCATCATGCCGACAGGGATTTCGCTTAATTTCTTCACCGTCTCAATACCCATCTTGAGCAGCTTGTAGCCGGTCTTTGTTCCAACGCCCGGAATCTTCATGATACTCAGTGGGGCCAGGAACGACTTTTCCTCACCGAATGGGATCTCGATCTGACCGTTAGGCTTCACTTCGTTGGTCGCTACTTTGCTGATCAGTTTGTTACTGGCCAGGCCATAGGAAACCGGCAGGCCGCTTTCTTTAAACACTTTTGTTTTCAGTTCATCGGTAAATTTTTTACATCCGTGAAACCTGTCCATGCCGGTCAGGTTTACATAAAACTCATCAATAGAAGCTTTTTCAAAAACAGGAACCGTTTCTTTTATGATGTCAGTTACGATCTTTGAATATTTGCTATAGGCTTCAAAATCGCTTTTGATCACGATCGCATGCCTGCATAATCTCCTGGCCAGATACATCGGCATGGCGCTACGGATCCCGAACTTCCGGGCTTCATAACTGCAGGCGGCGACTACGCCCCGGTCATTGCTGCCCCCAATGAGGATGGGTTTTCCGATCAATGCCGAATTACGAAGTTTTTCCACCGACACGAAGAAGGTATCGAGGTCAAGATGAGCAATATGTCTTTCATTCTCCATCGTGTGTTTTATTCATCAGGTTATCCGAGGTTTTCGTAGACCCGTCTTTTATGTCCCACCTTTTCCATTTTGTGTACTTCAATACTGAACACGCCAAAATCCTCGGCCACTTTACCGATGATCCGGTAAAAACCACTGTCATGTAAAGGGAAATTTCTTGCGGAATCAGGGAAATGCACGGTGTCAATCCAGTTCAACTCAGCGTCGACGAAAGTGCCAAAAAACATTTCGTCGTTGTATTTCGTCACAACATGCTTGCGGTTAATAAAATAAGTCAGCGCGGTTACGGTCTGGCCTTTATGCAAATGCAACTCAGTCGCCCTGATATATTTCCCGGGATCGTCATCCACGAGTTCGAACGGATTGGAAAGCGGGAAGCCCAGGATTTCGATCTGGTCATAGAGATCATCCAGTCTGGTATCCGGCAATTCGGGTAAGACAAATTCAACCGGAGGTTCCTGGAAGAGCGCGGGCCCGTTATGCAGCTGTGGCTGATTTTTCTTCTGCAGGAAATTGGCTTCCCAGAGCAAATGCTTTTTTGATTTACCAGTGAACCGGAAGGCACCAATGCTGATGAGCGTGTCCAGTTGCTCTATGCCAACGTTGGTTCTTTCAATAAAATCCTGCAGGTGAAGATAATCGCCATTTGTTCTCCGTTCATCCAAAATCAATTCCACCAATTTTTCCTGAAGGCGTTTAATATGCACAAACCCGACATACACCCGTGAGCCCTGAATATTGGTATGCTCATCGCTGTTGTTGATGCAGGGTGGCTCGATGTCACCACCCGTTTTCAACAGTTCCAGGAAATAAAGTTCCGTGGAATAAAACCCTCCAAAATTATTGATGACCGCGACCATAAACTCCTTTGGATAATAGGTCTTCAGGTAAAGGCTCATATAACTCTCTGCCGCAAAACTGGCAGAATGGGCCTTGTTGAAAGAGTACCCCGCAAAACTTTCCATCTGTCTCCAGATTTCGGCAGTCAGGGTTTCATCACGGCCAAGGGCTTTTGAACTCACGAAGAATTCCTGCCTGATCATCTGAAACTGGTTGTTCGACCGGTATTTGCCGGACATGGCCCTGCGCAGGATATCGGCCTTACCCAGATCCAGGCCACCATAGTAATGCGCGATCTTGATCACGTCTTCCTGGAAGACCATGACGCCAAAGGTTTCTGAGAGATGTTCTTCAAAAAGCGGGTGAAGGTATTTTATTTCGTCGCGGTGATGATAGCGGTAGATGTATTCCTTCATCATACCTGATTGCGCAACGCCTGGCCGGATGATGGAGCTGGCTGCGACAAGCGTAATGTAATCATCGCAACGAAGTTTTTTGAGAAGCTGTCGCATGGCCGGAGATTCGATATAAAAGCAGCCAATGGAATTGGCTTCGCGGATTTGCGCGGCAACATGCTCATCCTGCTTGAATTTCTCCACGTCATGGATATCAATCGGGATTCCCCTGTTTAATTTGATCAGGCGCTGTGCCTCCTTAATATGACTCAGACCGCGCTGGCTGAGGACATCGAACTTATTCAGGCTGATGTCTTCGGCACTGAACATATCGATCTGAGCCGTGGGAAAACCCTTTGGAGGCATAAAGAGTGAAGCATAATTTGCAACCGGTTCCTGGGAAATCAGGATGCCGCAGGGATGCAGAGATGGATAACTCGGAAAACCCTGCATCAGTTTGCCATATTGCAGGATCAGCTTTCCATTGCTATCTGTTGCCCTGTCCGTTTTTTGGAGATCGACAATTTCCTTGTCGGGCAGGCCAAACACTTTTCCGAGCTGTCGGATGATCGAATCGTGCTTGAAGGTGGGATACGAACCCAGGAGGGCAACCTGGTTTTTTCCATAACGCTTGAATATATAGTCCATCACATCGTCCCGGTCCATATGCGAGAAATCAATATCGAAATCCGGCGGAGAAGTCCGGTGGGGATTTAAAAAGCGCTCAAAATATAAGTTGAGCTCAATCGGGTTTACATTGGTTATGAAAAGGCAATAGGCTACGATCGAGTTGGCACCGCTACCCCGACCCACGTAATAATATTCACGGGATTGAGCGTAGCGGATAAAATCCCAATTGATTAAAAAATAACTGTTGAACCCCAGGTCATTGATAATTTTGAGTTCCTTTTTCAGGCGCTCTTCTGCAAGTTTGTTTTTAGCACCAAAGCGTTTTTTAAGACCCTCCCTGGCCAGCTTTTCCAGGAATATCCGGTCGTCCTCTTTTGTTCCACCATAAGTTGATTTCGTTTTATCCACCTCAAAATTCATTTCAACCTGGCACTGATCCATCAGCTTGTAGGTGTTGGTAACAATAAACGGGCAGGTTTTGAATTTGCTTAAGAGTTCGTCCGGAGAAAGAAAGGTTTCCGCTGGATCGCATTGCTCATCCTTTGACAATTTTGCGAGGATGGTGTTTTTCGAGATGGATCTGAGTAAACGGTGCAAAGAAAAATGTTGTTTATCCTGAATCGTTACCGGTTGCCGGATGACTATTTTATCCGCATGTTTTTTAAGATCAATATTATAGAGTCTTGTAATTTCGCCGGGCAACAGACCAATGCGTTCATTGGGCAGCAAATCTTCTATATTTTTTGCTGCCAAAGGATAGATGACAAACCCATCCCAGCTATCCAAAAAAAAAGATTGATCCGGATCAGCTTCGGAGAAATCTTTTTTCTCCAGCAAATGTTCCGATAAAAAGGAATTCATCCAGGACAGGCCCTTATTGTTTGCGGCAATTAAAATATACAATAGCTTATCCGCATTTCGGATCTCCACGCCCAGAATGGGTTTAATACCTGCTTCCCGGCAGCGCTTTACGAATTCCCAGGAATCACAGGTGGCGTTGATATTAGTGAGCGCCAGGGAGGTGACGCCATGTTCCAGAGCGGCTGCAACCAGCCCGCCGGTTGAAAAAGTCCCATAAAGGAAGCTAAAATAGGTCTTGCAATTCAGGTACATAGCACGACAAGAATACTAATTATTTTAGTCTTTAAGTACTAATTTTATTAGTCATTGATTATCAAAGAGTAATAAATTAGCCGTGATTGCTTTGCTGTATCAAAAAAATTATTCAGTAAATTGTATATCAATTTTCAGTTATGGAGGT
>JBEPUT010000078.1:0-12925 GCA_041691395.1 Chitinophagaceae bacterium | reverse complement strand
CTGGATCGTCCCGGTAATATTTATCGTCGTTGCGCATGAAATGAGGAAGATTTGGTCCAATCAATAAAAGATTTCCGGGATTTAGATTATCTGTATGGTCGCCAATACGTCGTTTCCAGTACTGGAAGTAAAAAGCACACAGCAGGATCGCTACGTTTCTTTAATTTAATGCAATAAATATCGAAGTAAATAGATATTTAAAATAATGGTAAGGGAGCCGGGAATAATGAAATCACTAAGATAGATACGCAGACGTTTTATTGATTTGGTAATATGATACTGGATCGCCTTTTCTGATAAATTAAGTTGTCTTGCAATCTCAGGTATCGATCTGCCTTCCAAATGATTAAGAAAAAATATCTCTTTAGATTTATTGGATAATTTCTCCAATCCTTGGTCGATAGCTTCCAGAAGGTCATCATATTGGACCATATTTTCCGTAGCTTTCTCTGATTTTGGAATAAATTCTTTGTAGTAATTCCAGTATTTTTCATGAATCAGCTTTGATTCAATGTGATTTAGCGAGCTGTTTTTGATACTTGTGTAAATATAAGCGGGGAAGTTTTTGATGGCCAATGATTTCCTTTTGTCCCAAAGACTGATAAATAGTTCTTGAACAATATCTTCAGTAGTTTCCCGAGATCCTACTTTTGAGAAAGCTATTACTTGAGCCCTTTTCCAATGTCTCCGGAATAATTCAGCGAATGCCGTTTCATTATCTTGTTTAATAGCCTCCAGTAGTTTTTGATCAGTATGGTTTATGTAAGCCAGCAATCGTTTGGTAGATGTGCAATTTTATTATACGCACGTGCGATTCAAAAATACAATTAATTGCACTTAAAAAAAATATTTAAAAAAGTTTAGGAAAAACCGTCACTCACCTGTCATTACTTGATATGACCAAGGAGGAATTCAAGACTTTATTGGCAAGATACCTGCAAGGAACTTGTAACGAAGACGAAAAAAAGGTGATCGATGATTGGTATTATCTCGTTGAATTTGGCGAAGGATCGCAGCTTACCAGTGAGGAGGAAAAGGAACTTGAAATTCGGTATTGGTCTTCGATAGATGGACATATTCAAGGTCGGAAAATGGGAAATCGGCGCGCTGAGATGCGACCTAAGATATTATCAATACATTGGCTTAAAGCGGCCGCTGTAATTTTAGCTGCAATACTGACATATACCCTTTTTCAATTTAGATCAGAAAAATATCAGTTTGTTGCAACTACTTTTAAGGAACATGTTCCTTACATGAAGTATATAGAAAATTACTCCGAAAAACCGAAACAAATAGTACTTCCTGATGACAGTAAGATTACATTAGAAGAAAATGCCAGAATATATTACTTATCGACATTTAATTCTTCAAAAAGAGAAGTGTTTTTACAGGGAAAAGCTTTTTTTGAAGTAGCTCATGATCCAAATCGCCCTTTTCTTGTATACACAGGTGAAGTGACTACCAAAGTGCTTGGGACGAGCTTTACTATAACAGCTATACCGAAGGATAAAAATATTACGGTAGCCGTTAGATCTGGTAAAGTTTCTGTATTTGTCCCAACCAGTGAATTTATTTTTTATAAACATCAGGTTGAAACAGTTCTTACTCCAAATCAACAGGTAGTCTATGACCGGTCCGCAGTTACAGCTTCTAAGACTTTAGTGCGGGCTCCGCAGGCGATTTTATCTCGGGCCGAGATGAAACGTATTCAATTTAAAGAGGCACCTGTTACTGAAATATTTATGGCTCTGGAGAAAATGTATGGTGTCGATATCATTTATGATGAAGCAAAATTTAGAAACTGCCTTCTTACAACATCTATTTCAGAAGGGGGCATATTTAACAGAATAGACATTATTTGTAAAGCGATTGGGGCATCCTACACAGTTGATAATACACAAATTATTATTCGTGGCACAGGATGTAATTAAATAAAAATAGATAATGCAAATAGACCCTTAACCTTAAAAAGCCGGTGATGTTTGCGCATCACCAGCCCAAAACATGGGCGTATACCCCGAAAGGATACTCCACGTCGTTCATTTTTGCTCTCTTAAAAACAAAAACTATTTAAAGGTATGAACAATAACAGATCTATTCAAGATGTATTGTTTTTGATTATGCGAGTAACCCTGATACAGATTCTAATTATGACTGTTTTGTCGACGGTCGTTTGTGCTGCCGATGTAAAAGGTCAGGGAGTCCTGGATCGAAAGCTTTCTCTTCACGCTGATAACGAGGATATTAGCTCAATTCTTTCCGAAATTGAAAATCGGATTGGAGTAAATTTTACCTATGTTTCTAAGACAATAAGGGCTTCCCGTAAAATCTCGCTTATTGTTAAAGAGACAAGACTCGGCGATGTTTTACGGACAATATTTAGTCCTGAAGTGGAATATGAGGTCGTTAATAATGGCAACGAAATAATTCTCCGTTCAGCTGACAAACGACCTACTGGAGAGAAGGATTCCATGTATGTGAGAGGTCGGCTCGAACTGAGTATAGGAATTAGTGGCTTAGTGATTGATGAATCGGGCTTGCCTTTGGCGGGTGTCAACGTAGTGGAAAAAGGGGGAACTAATGGAACCACAACGGATGCCAAGGGGAGATTCTCTTTAGAAGTGTCAGACGGTAAGGCGTCTCTTATTTTTAGCTTTGTAGGGTACATTTCCCAAGAGGTTTCAATAAATCAGCGCTCCACTTTTACCATTAGTTTGAAATCCGATGTTAAAAGTTTAAACGACGTGATTGTTGTTGGTTATGGCGAAAGAAAAAAGGAAAATTATCTAGGTGCCGTCAGTACCATTCAGACAAAAGACTTAATCGCAGCTCCAGAAGCAAATATTAGCAATTCGTTGGTGGGCCGCTTGTCGGGACTTATAGCAGTACAACGCAATGGCGAACCCGGCCAAGACGGTTCGCAATTATTTATCCGTGGTGTTAGCACAACAGGGGACAACACACCTTTAGTGGTAATTGATGGCATTCCCAGAACCGATTTTTCCCAACTAGATCCGAATGAAATTGAGTCTGTTACTCTTTTGAAAGACCCAGGATCCGCTGCTGTATTCGGTGTCCGGGCAGCCAATGGAGTTATCCTTATCACTACAAAAAGAGGGAAGCCAGGCAAACCGGTGTTTTCGCTTACTGCGCGTTCGGACTGGCAACAACCAACCAGGTTGCCTAAATATCTGGATTCTTACGGGTATGCTTCGCTAATGAATGAAGGTTTGACAAATGCAGGAAAACCCGCTCTATACAGTCCGGCAGATCTGCAAAAATATAAAGATGGATCCGATCCAAATGCTTACCCCAATACGGATTGGTTAAAATCGCTCCTCAAACCCAATGCACCACAACAACAGTACAACCTGTCCATGAGCGGGGGTACAGAAAAAATACGGTATTTTCTTTCTGCCGGAGCTGTGAATCAAAGTGGTTTATATGCTAACAGTAGCTTTAAACGATATAATTTCAGATCCAACATAGATGCGGATGTTACTCCGACCACTCGCATCTCTATGGATATAAGCGGCAGAAGTGAAAACAGGGATGCACCCTCTGACCCGGCCAACCAACTAATCTATTATGCCGTATATGCACCTCCTATTTTTCCTGCATATTTCACTAATGGTCTTCCTGGTTCGTTTCCAAGTGGACGAAACCCAGCGGAAAGAGCTAAGCGCGGAGGATATAATGATGACATAAATAATACACTATTGACCAACCTGACGGTCAACCAAAAAATACCTTTTATTCCTGGCCTTTCTGTCAAGGGTGTATTTTCCTACGACATGAATTATGATAACTCCAAAATATGGAACACACCTTATAAAGTATATCTGTATAACGCCAGCACCAAAGATTATACAGCGATTAACGGAGACGGCATAAACACCATCAACCTCGCCCAACAATACAATTCTTCCAGTTCTGTTACGACCGAACTTCACTTGAATTATGCGAAGACACTTGGAAAGCATGAAGTCACTGCTCTGGCACTCTATTCCCAGAACCACGGTCAATATGATTACCTGTATGCCTATAGAGATAATTATATTTCTACAGCGCTGGATCAGATCTTTGCCGGAGATGATGGGACACAAATTAACGATGGTAATGAAAGCAAGAATGGCCGGGAAGGATATGTAGGTCGTGTTACCTATTCCTATGCCGGAAAATACTTGTTTGAGGCAAACGGCAGATACGATGGATCTTTTAACTTTGCACCCGGTAAGAAATGGGGCTTTTTCCCTTCTGTCCTCGTGGGTTGGAAGATCTCTGAAGAAAAATTTTTCCGAAACAACATCCATGCATTTGATTATCTGAAAATAAGGTCAACGTATGGGATATTGGGAAATGACCGTATAAGCCCGTATCGTTACCTGGCTTCCTATCAGTTTGGTGCGGGATACGTTTTTGGTGATCCTTCATCGAATGCGGTCAATAAAGGAGTTTATTCTACCGGTGTGCCTGACCCCAATACTACTTGGGAAAGGGCTAAGTCTATAAATATCGGGTTTGACGGTAGTGCTTGGAAACGTAAATTAACCTTTGAGTTCGATTATTTCTATAAGCGGACATCCAACATTCTGGGATTGCCCACTTTATCAGTACCAAGCACGTTTGGAGAAACGCTCCCTTTGCGAAACATCGGTATGGTGGACAACAGAGGAGTAGAATTATCGATAGGCCATGAAAATCAGATTGGAAATAGCATTCATTACTTTATTAAAGGGAATTTAACTTATGCTCATAACACGATTGTTTACATAGACGAACCTGCAACGGTTAACCCCCTTCAAAAACAAACGGGGAGATCTATTAACCAGTTTTTTGGATTTAAAGCGATAGGCCTCTTTAATTCGCAACAGGAAATCAATTCAGCCCCCGTTCAGCCAACCGCGGTAGCGCCTGGAGATATTCGCTATGCAGATTTAAACGGTCGGGATGCCAACGGGAATCTGACCGGGAAGCCCGACGGCAAAATTGATGCCGATGATATTACTGCCATTGGCAGAACTCCTATCCCCGAGATCATTTATGGTTTGTCCGCAGGTATGAGTTATAAAGGATTTGATGTTAATTTTTTATTTCAGGGGGCCACCCGGGTCAATGCTTTTGTTACAGGAGAACTGGCGTGGCCGTTTTATAACGGGGCCAAAGCCTTAGTGGATCAACTCAATTTCTGGACGCCAACCCACCAGGACGCTAAGTATCCGAGAATCACCGACATTCCTACCGCCAATAATACGCAGACTTCTTCATATTGGCTAAGAGATGCTTCTTATCTGAGATTAAAGAATCTCGAATTGGGTTACTCTTTTCCTGCGCGATGGATGTCAAAAGTTGGCTTTCATACGGCACGCTTGTTCGTAAGTGGACAAAATCTGCTGACATTTGACAAATTAAAAGTAATCGATCCGGAAGGCCCAGGCGATAGTGGAACCGGGTTTAACGGGAATTCTTCCAGGGGTTGGTTTTATCCCCAGGAAAAAGTATATGCATTAGGACTTAACCTAACCTTCTAATCAACAAGACATGAAAAGTATTAGACCGATAATATTCTGCTTATTTTCTCTTTTTTTCTTTGCGGGATGTACTAAAAATATTTTAAATCCGCCCCCGGAGAACCAGCTAACTGATGATGCCGTCTGGGGAAATTTATCCTTGGCAACACTATTCCTTAATGAAACATATAACGGAGTACCTTCAGGTTTCGAGCGCGGTTATTATTTGCTTGCCTCCTGCACGGACGAAGCGGAAAACGGCTATGTCTGGACTTATTCGCAGGACTGGAATCTGGCGGATTTTACTCCCAGTGCAAATTACCCGCGATTTGATGTGCCTTGGGGAGGAAATCCGACGCAATGGGAGACCGGATTTATGTATATCCGAAGGGCAAATGATTTCCTGGCGCGTATAGATCAGGTTCCTGGCGATCAGGCTACCAAAGCGGTTCTCAGAGGCGAGGCTTTTTTCCTGCGTGCACTTTTTTATCATGAATTAATTAAGCTTTACAGCGGTGTTCCGATTGTTGATCATCCGCAAACATTAAATAATCTTGACTCCCTTCTCGTCAAACGCAATACTTATGATGAATGTGTTAATTTCATCGTGAGGGATCTTGATTCTGCAGCAACATTGCTTCCGGATATACGTACAGGCGCTGATGTTGGAAGAGCCTCTCGAGCTGCTGCTCTGGCATTAAAAGGGCGGCAATTATTATATGCCGGAAGATGGTCCGAGGCTGCATCGGTATGTAAACAGGTATTGCAAATCCCAGGCTATTCATTATTTCCCAATTACGAACAAATGTTTTGGGGCGCGAATAATAACAACACCGAGTCGATTTTTGCCAAACAATATATTCCGCTATCCAAATCGACTGCTCACTCCCATCCTTCCAATCAATTTAACGCTTTATATACAATGGGTGGTTGGGGCGCCACGCAACCAACTCAGAATATGGTCGATCAATATGAAATGGTGGACGGATTGTCTTACGACCAATCCACGCTGTACAATCCAAAAGATCCCTATAAAAACAGAGATCCACGTTTTGAAGCAAGCATCATTTATGACGGGTCGACTTGGAATGGCCGCGAAATTCAATTAAAATTGGGGGGTACGGATGGAATGGGCACAGCTAACGATGCCACCAAAACGGGCTATAATCTTCGTAAGTTCATGGATCCTGTTATAGCAAGTACAAACATAAATGACGGTTACAATAACTGGATCATCTTACGTCTCGGAGAGGTCTATTTAAATTATGCTGAAGCGCAAAATGAAGCGGTTGGTCCTGATCAGTCGGTATATGATGCGATCAATGCCGTCCGACAACGTCCCAGCGTAAATATGCCTGCTATTCCGACTGGCCTTGATCAGGATGAAATGCGAAATAAAATTCATCATGAGCGAACCGTTGAAATGGCATTTGAAGAGCAGCATTTCTTTGATATACGACGGTGGAAGAATGCCAATGGAAACTTGCTTGCAGATTCGATACTCAACACGCCCGCATATGGGATGATGATCAGCAATGATCGGTCGACCTATACACGTTTCAAATGGGAAGATAGGATCTATTTACCGAGAAACCTGTATTTGCCTATCCCTCAGTCGGAAATGAACAAGAATCCTAACCTGGTTCAAAATCCGGGATATTGAAAGGCCTGAAATCGCCAAGGGCTATGGTCGTTTTATTAGTGATCAAAAGAGGAATTGCTAAGAGCATTTTGTTGCTAATACTGTGCCTGTTTTATTTTGAAACCGGCACAGCACAAGCCCTGCGGGACCCACTTAAATGGCCTTTTGATAAGTATTCCATTTGGAATGTTCCGGTACATAATAACGCAACTTATGTCTTTGCTGGAATACAGCCTGCGGAAAGATTGGAAATAGATGAGGATGTTATTATTATGACGCCAACCGTTTCTCTCATGAATGTAAAAAAAAATAATACGGGTTGGTCTGCCGGCGGTAGTGCGCGTTGCACCGATCTGGGGCCTGCTTTATTTTCTGCACCAATTCCTCAGGATTTTATATATTCCAATAATACCTGGATTGGAAATACTCCAAATGTAGGCGCATCTATCTTACTGCCAAATGGAAAAATCAAACAAACACAACCATTCGCAAAATGCAATAGAAATTATGCCACTTCTCAATACACGTGGGATGAAAATAATTGTGTACTCACCGGAGAATGTATTATTGGAGCTCACGGCGGAAGTAATCTTTCTGCTATAGGCGGTACGCTGCGGGTAGGGGAATTTACCTCTGGAAAAATTAAACATGTCTTGAAGATTAATTTATGGGGGAAAGAGAACTTTTACAAAGGTAAAGGGGGATTTCGATGGCCTGCGACAACTGCTGATGCGGGTTTCCGTGATTCCTCAAGCAGTAATTACTATGGCGGTTCAAATTCGGAAATGCGAATTGGGGTACTTCTTGCACTTTGTAAAGACGTTAACCTGACGTCAGTTACTGATAATAGTATGGGGATTGAGAGTGAACCGGGAATTGTTCTGGCACATGCTCTGCAGGATTATGGGGCGTATGCTGTTGATAACACGGCATGGGATATCTATGCGATAATTACAGAACAAGGCCCAAATGGGTCTGTTAGGAATGAATTTAAGGATTTATACGGCTATTCCATCAATCAGGGGGATTTTCTTTCTGGTAATGCATGGGCCAGGGATCTGAAAAATATTTTTAGTCATCTATATGTAATTGCCAACAATGGTCCTGGCAATATCGGCGGAGGCCCGACCACGGATTCCAACAGGAGAGCGGCATTTGCCTGCGATATAGGATTAGAGGGAACAGGTAATATGTGTTCGCTGCTTGTTCCGGGTAAGAATATTTCCCATACCGGTAGGTAATGGATTTTGAAAAATATTTTATTGGGTTAGATTTTTGAGAATTAATTCGAACCAAAGAGGCTGTTTTATGAAGAAAAGTATTCTTCTTGCTCTTGCAACGATTTCAGTCCTGGAGGTGTGGTGCCAAATCAGAATTATGCCTTTGGGTAATTCCATTACCTCTGGTGATAACATGCTTGGTTATCGAGATGAATTATATAAGAAACTTGTTGCTGCGGGGTACACATATCCTGCAAAATTTTTTCCAGTTGGGAATGATGGTCGCATAGAAAACGGACTGGGCGGTATCCCTCAAATGGGCGGCGCCATTGGAAGCCCTTGGGTTGATGACATCGGTTACAATGGTTTAGGCTACACTGGTCAATTTAGTATTGATTTTGAAGGGCACGGCGGATTTCAGGCAGGCAAGTCTGCGAAGGCTACCGGATATACAGATCACGCTTTGGCGCAAATGGTACCCATTGATATACCGCGTTTCAATCCTCAGGTCATTTTGATGGAATTAGGTACCAACGACATGTTGGGTGGTTGGACAAAACACGGCCCCTGGCCTGATGGAAATGATACATCAAAACACCTGAGACCTATGGCGGCTGCCAACAATGTCTTAGACTGTGTCGACCTGATCCGAAAACTGGCTCCGGACTCCTTTATATTTGTAGCAGGCTTTGGATATAGCGCGGCTGCCAGTGATATAATCAAAACTGGAATTGATATCCGGATTGGGAAAGGGGCGACCAATCTCCAGTATGTATGGCTTTTCAACAATTTTACAACTGGCGACCTGAGCCCGGACAAAGTTCATCCCAGCAGATCGGGGTATTTGAAAATGGCGCAGAGTTGGTTTGAAGTTTTGAAACCTAGATTGGATATTATTTCGGGAAGATGAAGTAAAAAATGCAAATGGCCGCACTTTTTTCCCAGTTTTTCGAAAGACAAATATTTTACTCGCATCTAGAAAACGACAAAGAATCAAAGCAGGTTAAGAAAACTTTAATATGGGCTTATTCTCAAAGTTATATCTGTTTTCTACTGTAGTTATTATTACGGATTGTTCAAAAACTAAGACGCTTT
This sequence comes from Chitinophagaceae bacterium, assembly GCA_041691395.1. Lineage (GTDB taxonomy): Bacteria > Bacteroidota > Bacteroidia > Chitinophagales > Chitinophagaceae > Puia. The sequence continues at coordinate 3,458 of JBEPUT010000078.1, read as the reverse complement.
TTACGCTGGTCGATCCCTCCCAGACACATATTGATTTTGCCAATACATTAGAAGAAACAGCCGAAAGAAATGTGATGACTTACGAATACTACTACAATGGTGGCGGAGTCGCGGCGGCAGATTTTAATAATGACGGCCTTTGTGACCTGTATTTTACCGGAAATAATGTTCAAAACAAATTGTACCTGAACAAAGGCGGATTAAAATTTGAAGACGTAACTAACCTGGCAGGTGTACAGGGCAGATCGGATTGGAAAACGGGGGTCACGGTTGCGGATGTAAACGGAGATGGCTGGTTGGATATCTATGTGAGCTATTCAGGGCCAGTGAAAAAAGAACAACTCTACGATGAACTATACATTAACAATGGTTGTAAAAAAGGGGGTATACCCACTTTCACCGAAATGGCCGGAAAATATGGCTTGGATGCTCCTTACACCTTTTCCACACAATCGGTGTTTTTTGACTTTGACGGAGACGGAGATTTAGATATGTTTCAGTGTAATCATGCAATCCATTATTTCTCGCCCTTTTATAATACTTCGAATATTAGAAAAAAAAGACATCCACAGTTCAGCAATAGATTGTATAGAAATGACGACGGTGTTTTTAAAGATGTTAGCGAGCAGAGCGGAATTTTCGGTGGAGGGCTAAATTTTAGTCTAAGTGCTTGTATTAGTGATATTAACAATGATGGGTGGCCGGATATATATGTAACAAATGATTTTGAAGAACAGGACTATCTGTATTTAAATACCGGCAAGGGAACTTTCACCAATGTTACAAAACAATCCACAGGGCACCTTTCCCGGTTTTCCATGGGCTCGGATATAGCAGACTTCAACAATGATCTTTTGCCCGACATTATGGTGGTCGATATGTTACCCACGACGCTGGAAAGACAAAAATTGTTAAAAGGACCCGATGATTTTGACAAGTACAACATGATGATAGATAGTGGCTTTCAGCATCAAAACATGCGAAATACATTGCAATTGAATCAGGGGAATACGTCCGAAGGCATCCCTCTCTTTTCTGAAATTGGTCAGATGGCCGGGATGTATAATACGGATTGGAGCTGGTCGGCCTTGTTTGCTGATCTGGATAATGATGGATATAAAGATATATTTATTACAAACGGGTTCTTAAGGGATTTCACAAACCTGGATTTTTTGAAGTACACTTACCAAGACGCTCTTGAGAAATCGAAAAGGGAAAATGCACCATTGGAGATTTTTGATTTAATAAAGACTATGCCATCAACCAAATTGGCAAATTTTGTTTTTAGAAATAATAAAGATCTTACCTTTTCTGATTATACTAAAACTTGGGGATTGGATAAGCCGATTTTATCATTTGGTGCTGTATATGTCGACCTTGATAATGACGGTGACCTTGATCTCGTTACGAATAATACTAACGAAAAGGCGTCAATATGGGAAAATCATGCAAATGAATTACTGAAAAATAACTATATAAAGGTAAAACTTCATGGAAAGGGGAAAAACACGTATGCTGTTGGAGCCAAAGTATATGTTTTTTCAGACAATACAGAACAGGTTCAGGAAATGAATCCTACCAGGGGTTTTCAATCCTGCGTGGATTACGTTTTGAATTTCGGGTTGGGTGCTGAATCAAGAAATATAGACCTAAAAATAATCTGGCCCGATGGAACTGTTTCCCTAATTAGTAATGCAGCAGTCAATTCGCTTGTAGAAGTCGATCAGGTTACCACTTCCAAGCTGGCTCAGGACAGTAATATGCTAAAAAAGGAAAACCTATTTCAGTTTAAAACACCCAAAAAGTTCTCGATAGATGATAAAATAGGTGAAAAGGGAAAATTATTCGAAAACTATACCAGGCAATCCGGCGTCCGGTGGTCCCAGCATGAAAATAATATTGTTGATTTCAGAACAGCTCCCTTGATGCCCTACCAGGTATCCAAATCGGGACCTTTTCTATCAGAGGCTGATGTCAATAACGACGGACTAGAAGATTTTTTTGTTGGTGGAACGAAAGGATTTGGGGGAGCAATTTTTATACAACGGCCAGATCACACTTTTTTCTCTCCCAAGGGACAGCCATTTGGTAAGGATAAGGCATTTGAAGACGAAGGTTCTGTTTTCTTTGATGCCAATGGAGATCATGAACCGGATTTGTATGTGGTGAGTGGAGGATATACTGGTTCACCTAATACTCCTGAATTTTTGGACAGGTTGTATATTAACGACGGGCATGGTACTTTCAAAAAGGCAGACCAGGACGCACTTCCGAAAGAATTTGCTAATGGTAGCTGTGTTAAAGCAGCCGATATTGACCGGGATGGGGATATGGATCTTTTCGTAGGGGGTGGTGTGCTACCCGGAAAATTCCCATTTTCGGAGCCTAGCAGGATCTTGCGCAATGACATGGATAGAAAAACAAATAAATTAAAGTTTGTAGATGTAACTAAAGATATAAATGAGAAACTGCAATCAATCGGAATTGTAACTGATGCGGTTTGGACCGATTTGGACAATGATGGTTGGCCAGATTTAGTGGTCGTGGGCGAGTGGATGCCCATTCATATTTTTATGAACCGGAATGGGAAATTGGAAGAACTGGCGGATACCACCTTGAATCAAACCGATGGGTTATGGTCAAAAATACTTGCGGCTGATTTTGACAATGATGGGGATATAGATTTGGTGATTGGAAATGCGGGAATGAATGGACAGTGGAAGCCAACAACGGCTGAACCGATGACTATGTATGTTGACGATTTTGACAATAATGGGACAATCGATCCGATCATATGCGTTCGACAGGGAGAAAAAGATTATCCAGTCGCATCATTCGATGAAATGATCCGTCAAATACCTTCAATTCAAAAGAAATTCACGCATTATAAAGAATATTCGAAAGCTTCTATTGATGATATATTTTCTCCTGCCCAACTTGATCATGCAAAAAAAATGAAATTAGAGACATTGCAATCAGTATATCTGGAAAATTTGGGTAATGGAAAATTTAGAATGAGTCCGCTGCCATGGGAAGCGCAAATATCGGAAGTGAACGGAATTCTTGCCGGCGATTATAATCATGATAGGCTCCTGGACATCTTATTATCAGGAAACTATTTTGACTATAAAGTGCAGTACGGACGGGCTGATGCCAGTTATGGATTGCTACTTGCGGGGAATGGAAAGGGAAAGTTTACCCCTATGAACGGTATAAGAACCGGTTTGTATGCTAACGGAGATATTCGCGATATGATTGAATTAAAATCAAAAGGCAATCATTTAATTATTTTCGGTAAAAATAACGACAGTATTCAGGTCGTCAGAGTTTGTAAGTAATGTCGGGAATAGCTTGTCAACAAGAATATTTAATGCTTTTCTTTTTGTACTCTATTATATCTAAGCAGTAGCGTCCCGTTTAAACTAGAAGATTTTCAATTGGTTATATAAAAGTTCTTT
>JBEPUT010000077.1:0-12966 GCA_041691395.1 Chitinophagaceae bacterium | reverse complement strand
ATGGTGCCGACAAAATGTTTGGATATCGTTCCCCCATACTCTATTTCCACATCATACCACCTGGCTAACTGGCGCAAGATCACATCGAGGGTAGCGCCTTCGAACTGGAATTTCCCATTTTTCCAGGCTATCGCATCTTCGGTGTTCACGTGTTCAGCAATCTTCATCTTTCCGTCCTTTTCCAACATCGCCTGCTGACCTGGTCGCAAAATACTTTTTGAAAGGCCGCTAGATATTCTAATACTTCCTTCCAGCAAAGTGGTCCGGCAGGATGATTCATTATTATAGGCATTAATATTAAATTGAGTACCGAGAACCAGTACCTCCGCATGATTATCCATTCCGACAAAAAACGGCATCGAAGCATGCGGTGCTATCTCAAAATAGGCCTCGCCGGTAATGGACACCCTTCGTTCCCTGCCAACGAATGCGGTGGGAAAACGTATTGAGGATGCGGCATTGAGCCACACCTTGCTGCCATCGGCCAGCAGAACTACATACTGGCGTCCCGCCGGAGTCGATATGGAATTGTAGGTAACGGAATCCGAATGAACAAGGGTAGCATTATAGATGATCTGACCGCCCTGCTTTTTGATGCTTGAATTTCCCTGGTTCGCCAGTTCCCCATCGGAAACGCTGTCCAGTTCGATTCGCTTCCCGTTGGCCAGTGTTAACACAGCGCCGTTCCTGCCCGGCATCGCATCGTTCACAACCTCCGCCTTTTGCTGTGGGCTGCATACAGGGAGCTTTCCTTCTTCAGTCAGTATAAAATACAAACCAATCGTGCAGATCGTAACGATAATGGCCGCAGCAAACCGGAAGCGGTTGATACCTTTAACCACCGTGGCTTTTATTTCTATGTTCGCCAGCTGCAAAATTTTCGCATAAGCCTGGTCGCCATTAGTTTCCGGAATCCCACCGCTTTGGGCATCCTGCCTGACGAGATCCTGAATCAGTTCCTCAATTAACCGGGTCTCCCCAGTTTCGGTCAGCCAGGTGAAAAGCTCTCTTTCCTCCTTCTCGTTGGCAAGGCCGTCCGCATAAGCCTGCAACAAATAAATGATCCGTTCATTCGAAAGCCTCATACAATACGTTTAAGATTGCCCAAAAGTTTCCGGCAGCCTGATACAGATAGTTATGGGCAGGAGAATGTACTAGTTAAGGGGAAAAATAGGAACCCTGTCCATCGAAGCGGATCAATAGGAAGCCGGCCATATGTAAATACAGTATTAAAAAAGGCAAATTGGGTAGTTTTTAAGCCTCATGAACTATTTTATATTTGTATAATAACAGCTAAAAAAGGGATTTTTTTTCGAACATCATTGCCATTATTTGTCTTAGTATTTTTCAGTTTAACGATATAGGAAAACGATGTCTGCCAATACGCTTCAATACGAACTTGAATTACTAAAGCGGATAGCTAAAGGGAATGAACCGGCATTTAAACTCATTTTTGAACTTTACTATAAGAAATTCTTTGGCGCGGCATTCAAAATGACCCGTTGTGCGCATACAGCTGAGGAAATCGCCCAGGAAATATTTGTCACGCTCTGGGTCAAACGCAATTGCCTGGCTTCTGCCGAAAATCCTTCCTCCTATTTGTTCACCATCGCCAACAATTGCATTTTCGCGCATTTTAAAAAAATAGCCAAAGAAAAGACCGCCCGGCAATATGCTGCCCGTGCCGGTTCCGATACGCCCAGTTTATCGGATCAATTACTGGAAAAGAAAGAAAGCAGGGAGTTTCTGGAAAGCATCATCCGTACGCTGCCCAACCGGCAACAAACGATATTTCGGCTGAGCAAACAGGAAGAACTTAGCAGGGATGAAATAGCTACGAGACTTCGCATCTCTCCCCATACAGTAAAAAATCATCTGCAGGAAGCTGTAAAGTTCATCCGAATGAAGGTGACCAGGTAAATCTTACTTTTTGTTCAGTATGGCTGCCCAACCACCGCCTGAAGCCAGATGCAAATGAATCAGGGAGTGATTTTGCACAGACTTTGCAGTCCGCAAATAATCCGTGCCATCCCGTTCTGCATTTAAGCCGTCGCTGAATATTTCCGCATCGAATGATCCCTCGCCCAAAAAATCCAGGGGAACATCCAGGTCCCGGACCACCCAGTTATTCAGCGCGCCGATATACCCGGTGCTTCACTTTCTCCGGGCCACAACGGCAAATCCTCCAACAACACCGTCAATGGCAACGGTTTCGTCGAATACAGTGTGGATAGCGGCAATGAACGGGGTACAGAGGCTGTTCTGCCGGCAGGCCGTGGGGTTATCGGCAAGCATTTGCAGCGGAGCTTCATACAAAACGTACATCGCAAGCTGATGAGAGCGCGTTCCCTGACTCATGGCCATGGAAAAAACCGGGCGGAAACTGGATTTGCTGGCATTTCGCATCGCTCCGAGAGGCATACAATGGTCGGCTCCAGAAATAATCGCAGTCCGAAAGTAGCCCGGGCACCCGGCAAACCAAGATCCGTGTTGATCAGTGCACAATGATCCAGATTACACCCGGATGCTGATACCAGCGGCATAAATACAGCCAGTACCATCATGAACCGGAACGCAAGGCCAAATCTGTAGTCATCCATTTCCTGGAAACATCCTTCGGTAGAAATTTTCTTGATATACCTGAAACCAGAAAGATAAAAGGTCTTTTTGCAAAATCAGCCCGGGGACTGGATATCACGGGCAACACCAATAGAATAATCACCCATAAGATGTTCGACCCGTTATCCTTTTGCGGTTTTTCATGTTGGCTATGCCTGGTCGATATCCTGAATACACGCGCAGAATCAAAGGAACTCCAATATATTTCCTGCGCTGAAGTGAGCGGTCAAAACGAAAGGGAGTCAATCCGTATGAATAAGATATCTGATTTTGTGCTTAAACATTTTTCCCATGAAATACGAATCCCGGAAGTAGCCCAGTCTGGTGAATATGGCCGAAAACTCCTTTTCGCGTTATTTCAGCAACAGGACCCCCTGTCTTACCGAAGCGAGTATCTGAAGGGCTTCTCGGAATTGCGTCCCGTTATTTCTGAAAATTAAATCGCAAGCTTCTCCGGTCTTCTCCGGAGATTTTCAAGCAGCCCTTCTCAGGACCCGGGCGGCCTGCGCCTTAGAAGAGAATCAATAAAATGTAAATACAGTATTAAAACCGGCAAACGGGGTAGTTTTTCAAACGACTGAGGCATTCTATTTTTATGCTGTAACAGAGAGTCAGAGACCCGCTTTTCAATCTCATATGTTTCAATGAACGTTCTTGCGCCCCTCGATTATGCCATATTTCTTTTTTATTTTCTAATGGTATCTGTTTACGGATACTGGATTTACCGGAAAAAAAGAAAATCGGCCGTAGCTGCGACTCATGATTATTTCCTGGCGGAAGGATCCCTCACCTGGTGGGCCATCGGCGCTTCGTTAATCGCTTCGAATATTTCTGCCGAGCAATTCATAGGCATGAGTGGCTCGGGATTCAAAATGGGTCTGGCCATTGCGTCTTACGAGTGGATGTCTGCACTTACCCTGATCCTTGTCGCCGTATTCTTCATTCCGGTCTATCTGAAAAATAAAATACTCACCATGCCGCAGTTCCTTAAACAGCGGTATAGTGGCACGGTGAGTATGATCATGGCCGTGTTCTGGCTTTTATTATACATCGTTGTCAATCTCACGTCCATTTTATACCTGGGTGCACTGGCCATAAACAGCATTTCAGGCTTCAGCGTGAACACGTGCATGTATGGCCTCGCCATTTTTGCGATACTGATCACACTGGGTGGAATGAAGGTGATTGGCTACACCGATGTGGTCCAGGTTTTCTTTCTCATCCTTGGCGGACTGGCTACTGCGTTTCTTGCTCTTCACCTGGTGGGATCACATTTTGGTGTTTCGGGATTAGGAAAAAGCTTCCTGTTGATGACTGAAAAGGCAAATGATCATTTTCATATGATCCTGAAGAAAGACAATTCCAATTATATTGATTTACCCGGCTTGAGTGTTCTGATCGGAGGGATGTGGATTGCCAATCTCAATTACTGGGGTTGTAATCAGTATATCACCCAACGGGCCCTCGGCGCCGATCTTAAAACCGCACGGTCCGGAATCCTGTTTGCCGCATTCCTGAAATTGCTGATGCCGGTGATTGTGGTACTGCCCGGTATTGCAGCTTTTGTACTGTACAAAGACGGAGTTTTTCAGCACAGCATGTCGCAAGGAGGTGAAGTTAATCCAGACAGGGCCTATCCTGTAATGATCAACCTTTTACCGGCTGGATTGAAAGGTCTGTCCTTTGCTGCACTCACGGCTGCGATCGTTGCCTCCCTGGCGGGAAAAGCAAACAGTATAGCGACGATTTTTGCCCTGGACATCTACAAAAAAATAATTCACAAGACTGCCAATGAAAAAAACATTGTCCTTACCGGAAAGCTGACAGTGATCATGTCTGTCGGGATTGCCATCCTGATTGCCCCCCATCTGGGTATTGACCAGAAAGGCGGCTTTCAGTACATCCAGGAATATTCCGGATTTGTTTCACCGGGCATCCTGGCGATGTTTCTGCTGGGGTTTTTCTGGAAAAAAACCACCTCGAATGCGGCACTTTTCGCAACCCTTGGCGGTTTCCTCATGTCCATCTTTCTCAAGATTGTTCCAAAATGGTTTAGCCTGCAGGCTCTTCATTCCTACGGGTTTTCAGTTCAGAACGCCCAGGGTGTTTATGAAATTCCCTTCATGGATAGAATGGCCCTGGTTTTTGCCATTTGCATCCTGATGATGATCGTTATCAGCAAAGTCGAAAACAGGTCGGGCATAAAATCTAATGGTCTCGCGATAGATAAAAAAATGTTTGTTGTCGGTAATGGCTTTTTAGCCGGGGCGCTGATTATTGCAGGCATCCTGGTGGCCATATATTCGGTGTTCTGGTAATGATAAAATCAGTATTTACTCCTCATGATAAACAGCAGGCAATGACACCGGATGTAGCCGCCAGGAAACTGAATATTTTATTCCCAGCAGCGGAAATCAATTCCAGAAAATTAAAAAAGAAGAATTCCTACAGCCCGGAAGAGAGAGGATATGTTCATCTATATCAACAACATGTAGAACAGGGCCATCTGGGTGCAGACTTTGATTTCCTGAAAGGCAAATCCGGGAGAGAGGTTAAAAGAGATTCCCATTGACTTGCGTCACACCAGCTAAACAATAACAAAATTCCGTCTCATTCGCTCTCGGTCTGCTCCAGCAGTTTAGAGAACGACTTTCTGTATTCGAGCGGAGTCAGGGCCGTAGCCAATTTGAATTCCCTGTTAAAATAGGAAAGGTTCTTATAGCCACATTCAAAGCAGATATTGGCAATACTCCAGTCTTTTTCGGTTAATAGCTGAGTAGCATGGGTAATGCGGATAGTATTAACGAATTGCGAGAATGTTTTTTCCGTTCTGCGTTTAAAATACCGGCAGAAGGCAGCCTCGTTTAAACATGCCAGGGACGCGGCTTTTCTGCTGTTTACATTCTCCTTAAAATTCTGCAGTACATATTCCAAAACCGATTCAAGTTTCACCGAATCATATACTTTCGAGGAAGGTTTCTCGTCGCTAACGATCCGGTACAGGTTATTTTTCTTTTCAGTGGAAAGCAGATCAAGCAGCTGGATCAGCAAAATAAGTGCCTTCATTCCCCTTTTCCCGGTTATCTCTGTAAAAATAGACTGCAGAGAAGTCCTGGGTTTAATCACCTTAATGCCTAACGACGACTGGGCAAGCAACTGCTTTATTTTTGACAATTCAGGCCGCTGGAAAAAGCCTTCGCCCAAAAAATCCTCCTTAAAGAATATTACAATGGCACGCGCCGTTTCCTTAGAAGAAACAAATGATTTTTCATTGTAGAAACAATGCCTAAATCCCGGGCCGAAAAGATAAATATCGCCTTCATTAAAATTAACTACTCTGTTTCCAGCGTATAGTTTTCCATAGCTTTTCGAAATATAAATCAACTCATACGTATCATGAAAATGAAAGGGCGAGGTAAAATGCGGCTGAGCATACTCTTTTACAATAAAGCTTAAATCGAAGGAGGAGGAATGATATTGTAATATACTTTTCATCGCAAACGTTGATTCATTAAGCGGGTAAATATAGTATTAAAAATAGCAAACCTGGTGTTTTAAGAAGAGCCATTTTTAAAGTAGTTTAGCTACATAATATACACGTTATAAAAATTTGTCAGTACATGACAAGCCGCATTTGCTTTCCCATAACAGGTGAGATTGTACCCACGCTTGTTCGCAGGCACATCAGTAAACGTATGCAAAAAATACTCATCAGCTTATTCCTGATTGGCTGTCAACTTGTGGGAAAGGCGCAGAATAAAAATGCTTATTCTCCCGTTTCCAGTGAATTTCTCTCTACCGTTCTAATGACTGCGGACGAAAAAAATTCGAAGGCAGATTGGGTCAAATCGTCCTTTGCCGGAAACATTCCTTTTTCCTTTGTTTATCAGGGAAAGTCATCTTCCGACCTGCTAAAACAATGGCGTCGTAACGAAGAGGTAACGGACTCTACTTCAAAATATACCGTAAGGCGAATTTCCTTCTCCGATGATAAGACGGGATTAGTCTGTTATGTGGACGCAAAGGAATTCAACGATTACCCCGCTGTGGAATGGACGGTCCATTTTAAAAATACCGGCAGGGAAGCAACCCCCATCATCGAAAATATCCAGTCATTAAGCACTGATATCCCCTGCCCTTATGTGAATGGCGAGAACGGAGACCGGGTACAACCTGAACTGTATTATTCCAAAGGTTCTCAGGCCAGCATAGAAGATTTCATCTGCATAAGCGAGACCCTGAACACCAATAAAAGCCTGGTCTATAGCTGCAGCAGCGGCTATTCTTCCGGTTTGATAGTCATGGTCAGGGGAAAAACGGCCTCAGCCATGTACCTTCCGATTATCCCTTCGACTGGCAAAGGAGAATGATGCAGGATTATAAAAGAGCACGGCCTTTTTTTTACGGAGATTATTATGCACTCCCGAATAATTCCCTTTCTCCGATCGACTGGACTGCCTATCAGCTGGACCGGCCCGACCTGGAAGAAGGTATCGTTATGGCTTTTAAGAGACTCCAAAGCCCTTTTACAGAGGCCCGTTTTGTTTTGAAAGGCTTGGATGAAAAGGCTCGATATCAGTTTGAAAATGCGGACGATGGTAAAAAGATCCCGGTTGAAGGCAAAGCGATCGCGTCCCGCGGGTTCGCCATTAAAATGCAGAAGAGCCCGAAAGCCAGTTATGGTATTACAAGAAGCTTAAATAACCCGGCAATGAATAATCGCTCCAACCCCCGCCGCCGTTTTCTGAGTTCCCTCGGAAGCGCAGCACTTATTTTCCTCGCTCCTTTTCCCGGTAAATCAGAAAGTCCGATAAAGATCTGGAATCAAGGAGACCCCACAGACTGCGATTTTGCGCCTCTCGGTGAATATATCAAAGACCATACCTTTGTGTACACGGATGGATGGTGGCATCTTTTTTCCATCAGCGGCACTAAAGGTTATTACCACGGATATAACGGCAATGAGGAAACGTTTTCATGCAGCATCAGTAAAAACCTGGTGGATTGGGAATTCCGCGGTCATGTTATACATCCGTCACTGCGGGCCAATACGTTTGATCAGCACGAAGTCTGGGCACCCTTCTGCATAAAATCCGGAAATACTTTTTTTATGTTCTACACAGGGGTGGTCCATCCGCACAGACCCATGGAATACCGGCGCCTCGGATCAAAAAGTGAATGGATAGGCGAAGGACACAAAGAAACGCAGGGCCTGGCCACATCCACGGACCTTACTGACTGGTTGAAAACAGACGACCCGGAAAAAGGACTCGGAATCCCCGGAAGAGACACGTATGTAGTCAGAGATGAAAAAAATAACCGTTGGCTATTGTATAGTACCGGTGGAAGCTGGGAGAAAAATGGCATCCGAATGCATGAAGTGTTGGTATCCCAATCCGCAGATCTGTTAAACTGGAAATTCATGGGCACCTGTGCACTGATTCCCCGGCTTGATGTGAACCGGAATTACGGCCCTACGGTGGACAATTGGGAAGGATTCAGGCAATCAGCCGGAACTTCGGAGAGCATGGTGGTGATCAGACATCCGGTCAGCGATCAATGGCTGCTCATGGGCAACTGGCAATATGCCTTGTCAGACGATCCCCTGAATTTTATGAACAGCGAGATCAACTATTATGATAACCGGCATAACGGAAGACGGGTGGATCTGGGATTTGCCTGTGAAATAATCCAGCATCAGGAAAAATGGTACCGGAGTGCGGTGATCGGCAACACGGATCAATGGCGTTTAGCCCTTACGGAGATTGAATGGGTGAAAGAAGGCGCATTTCGCATTGTAAAACCCGGAAAAATAAATACCCTCTTTTGATGCCGGTGATATTACAGCAACAATATCCTCTACCAACAAACGCTCTGTATAAGGGCGTAAATAAAGTATTACAAATAGCAAATCTTGTGTTTTAACGCTAGTGGAGACTGGACTAGTTTAGCACCGAAGAATAAATACGAGCCCCGTTATAAACAATCATCCGCTAAAATGAATTCACCCGTCGATTTTGAATCAACAACCAATGAACCAAAGATTTGAAGGGCAGATTGCCGTAATTACGGGAGGTGCCGATGGAATCGGCAAGGGCATCGCCCGTCGGCTTGCCTCGGAAGGTGCCCTGGTGATCCTTTTTGACATCAACACCGGCTCACTCAATAAAACGATAAGCGAGTTCATTCAGGCTGGATATAAAGCCAGCGGGCTGACCCTGGATATTTCAAACGACACGGAAGTAAAGCAGGCATTTCACGATGTTTCAGAAGAATTCGGCAGACTGGATATATTGATCAATTCGGCCGGCATTGTCGGACCTACGAATACAAAAATAACAGACTACCGGGTTGAGGACTACGACCGCCTCTACGCCATTAACCTCAGGGGCGCTTTTTTGGTGACCAAGTACGCAGTACAACTGATGGAAAAAAGGGATTACGGAAGGGTACTGTTGATTGCTTCTATCGCCGGGAAAGAAGGCAATCCCTTTATGACCGGATATACATCCATGAAGGCCGGCGTGATCGGTCTGGTAAAAGGAATAGGCAAGGAATATGCGCTTTCCGGCATAACAGTCAATGGCTTGGCGCCTGCTGTAATTAAAACAGCGCTGAATGAAAATACCGATCCCAAACAATTGGCCTATATGACCGGCAAAATTCCCATGAATCGCCTGGGAACGGTAGATGAAGTGGCTGCTATTTCAGCCTGGATCGTTTCCCCGGAAGCCAGCTTTAATACCGGGTTCATATTCGATATATCGGGCGGCAGAGCCACCTATTAAAAATATCTTAAGAAGTTATATGAAGCATCTGGACGTCGGGGTAAAAAGAGTAATTGTACTGGGTGGTTCTTCGGGTATTGGAAAGGCCATCGCCCAAAGATTTGCCCGGGAAAAATGGTCGGTTTGTATAGCGGGAGATGACCTGGAGGGTTCGGAGACGGTGCTGAAAACGCTGGAGGGTGAAGGCCATTTTGCGTGGCGGGCAGACGTGAGAAGTGATCAGGACATTCAGGATTTACAAAAGATAATTTCCGAAAGATTCGGTCATCTGGAAGTTTTAGTCAACAGCATTGGCGTATCGGAATCTCATGATGCCATCTCTTCCGATTTCTCGAAGTGGGACAATTCCTTGCAGGTGATGCTATATGGAACGGTAAAGATTTGCCGTGCCCTGGTCTCTTTGATAAAAGATGGTGGAAGAATCATTCACATCACTTCCATTCACTATAAAAGAGCGGCCGCCCGTTGCTCTGCCTATGGAATGGCTAAATCTGCCATTACGCAATTTACCCGGTCTCTGGCTCTGGAGCTGGCCCATAGAAATATTCTGGTCAATGCCGTAGCACCTGGCTTTATCAACACGCCCATGTCCATTAAAGAAGGCAGTATTAATGAATTGGAGTCGAAATGGTTCTACGACAAATATATAATTAACAAACAACTTCCGTTGCAAAGACCGGGACAGCCTGAGGAAATCTCGGGTATCGTGTTTTTTCTTGCTGGTCCCGATGCCACTTATATAACCGGATCTGTGATAACGGCAGATGGTGGACTGACCATTACCTTTTGAGCAACTCATTTCTCCGTCCAGAGCCGGGATCGGTGTGCTTTATCGAAAATGTTTTATATACAAAATTTCCCATTTTTATGCACAAGGACAATTCCACATCAGCCCGAAGCATGTACTTCGCGATACTTGCTGTGATTTTTTTTCTGCAAATTCCCCTGTCTTCCGGTGCCCAACCGGGCTATCTGATCAGGTGCAAAGATCTGGCGGTCCGCCTTTCCGGTAATGGAGAGATTGTGGGTATACAGATCGGAAAAAATGGAGTGGAAAAGAAAATGACTGCGCTATCCTCCGTGGAAGGATGTTCTCAGCAGGGAAAGACCAGAGTTCGTAAAAATAAAAATGGCGGGCTGGAGTTTTCCGGAACACTGACCAGCGATTCACTTTCCGGCGGGGATGAAAATTCCTGTGTGGTTACGGAAAAATTCTTCCCGACACGCAACAGCATTCGCTGGGTAATGGAGATTCGGGGACAGGGTAAACCCTGGAGCGCTGCCATTAATACCGGATTCAATTATCCGGCAAACAAACAGACCCGGTTCTGGACAACCTGGGGCGCACCGCCATTCGATTCTGCTTCGGCGGATCCGTCACTCCGGGAAAAACTAAGGCCAGTGGCCGGAGGCTCCATTGATTCCGTTTTTATTGGCCCCGGAAACAATCAATGGACAGACCCTTTGCAGGAGATTCCTTTTCCGGACACCGCTTTTTACTATGGCTTACCTTATTTTACCTATGAACATCCCCGCACCTTTATCTGTCCGTTTCAGGGAAACCTGATCAGTATTCCACTGTGTTCCATTCTCGAAACCGCGGAAAACGAAGGACTCAGCTTTGCGCTTTCCCCCGAGGATGACATCGTTGACCTCGTGATGCATACCCGGCAAAACGGCGCGGTACTTTTCAGCAGATTGTTTAACCGGATTTCGAAGGATCATCCTTTCTCATTCTCCCTGGATATAATCGCCCATGAGGCCGACTGGCGTGCCGGTCTGGGTTGGGTGGCCGCTCGCTATCCCGGCTATTTTCTTCCCGTAAATAAGGACGCCTATCAATTGGGCGGTACAGGAGCGTATTCCAGCTTTTTTGAAATCAGTGACCGGGATCAACTCAACCAGATGGATTTTAAAACAAACTGGCAGGCCAGTTTTGATTTCCCGTATATGGGCATGTTCCTTCCCCCCGTAGACAGAACAACACGATGGAAACGTTTTGGTGACGGCACAATTTCCCTGAAGGAAATGAACGACTATGCCCACCGGATGAAAACGGCGGGTTTCCATGTGCTGAACTATTTTAATGTCACCGAGTTTGGCACGCGTATTCAATATCCTGCTCCTGCATATACAACATCGCAAACCGCGGATTGGAAGGATTGCAATTCATTCCTGTATAAAGAATTTTCCGGAGCCCTTCTGCACACACCGCTGAAGATGCAAGTAAAGGAAGGAGGGAAAACACAACCCGGAGGTCCTCTCTATACCTGGGAAGGTGCTATAGTAACGGACTGCGGAGATACGGCCTACAGAAGTTTTCTGCTTAACCAGGCGCGGCGTCACGTCCGCGATATACCCGATGCCGATGGCATTTGTATCGACAGGATAGACTGGCTTCGTTTCTTTAACGAACAAGAAGATGATGGTAGCACCTGGTTTGACGGTAAGCCTGTGCGCTCGCTTATCCATTCTTTCAAACAGTTGATGGACTCCCTGGGACCCATTATGCATCATGCGAATAAAAATATTTTCCTGAATAACCACGATAAAAGAATCGACATCGGTAATCAGACCGATGGCATCTTCGATGAGTTCAGCTACGCAGGGGCCCCACTGAATCTGAGTGCTTTTCTCTGCGTGTACAAGCCGGCCATCGGATGGACCGATTCTGCAGCAACCGTTAAAAATGAAGGCCCGGATAATTTTTTTCAGAAATATCTCTACATGGGTGTATTTCCCATGTGCCCATATCCCGCGAACGATCATTCCATTCTGCCCGATTCGCTGATTGACTCCTGGTACAGGGATTATGGTCCGCTGCTGAAGCTTCTGTACGGACGCACCTGGGTGCTGAAGCCGCATGTAATTGCCGTTGATAACGACCTGGCGAAGGTGAATGCTTTTGAAACGCCTGGGGGATATGCGATACCCGTCGTTTACGGAAAGGCAGAGCAGGTCCGCGTTCGGATCGATGAAGGGAAATTAAATAGAAAGGGACAAGCCGCTGCTGAATATACAGTCTGGCAACCTGGAAAAAGCAAAGCCATACCCGTTTCGCCAATCAGAAAAGGAAAACTGGTCTATCTCGATGTGCCCTTGGTCAGGGGTTGCGCGGTGGTATCGGTTCGCCGCTAGGGAAAATATTTTCTTTAGATACCCTTACCAACCATTGATGATGAACATTAAGAACATGTTGGCTATACACGGAGCCGTCGGATTACTCCTGATAGCGGGTTGAAAAAGCGGAACGGCGAAACCCATCCAGGACGATTCCAGATACAGCAGCAGTAATTTCACGGCCAACATCCGTACCACCAATGCCGGCACGCCCGAAGAGGAACGACTGGGATTCAAACTTCCTCCGGGATTTGAGATTCAATTATATGCTTCCGAGCCCGATATCGGCAAACTCATCAACATCGCTTTCGATGCCAAAGGGCGGATGTGGGTCACCCAATCTTTTGCATGTCCCTTTCCTGCTGTTGCCGGCAAATCCCGCGTGCAGCCATTTACTTTTTCACATTTATCGTAACAGTGGCAGCTAATTTACTGCCAT
>JBEPUT010000076.1:0-13389 GCA_041691395.1 Chitinophagaceae bacterium | reverse complement strand
ACCATCCACCCGAAAATCCGCTGTTTTAAATCTTATTTTCCCCCTTCTGAACAGCCCTGCCATAACGTTGTCACTCCCCGGTATTTTCTTTGTTCATTATCAAAAATCAAATCAAAATGATCATGAACATCCTCATTCCTTACTTTAAGCATCAACTGCAGGAAGAAGCCGTTACTACCCGGAAAATGCTGGCCCGTGTACCGTCGGACAAGCTCGACTGGCTGCCGCACCCGAAGAACATGAGCCTGGTCAGGCTGGCAACCCATGTTGCGGAAATCCCCAGCTGGGTTCCGATGATCACCGATTGGGAAGAACTGGATTTCTCAAAAGGGAATTATGCGCCGCCCGTTATCAACAGCAGCGGGGACCTGCTGGCATATTTTGAAAAAAACTTCAAAAGCGGGACGGCTGCGCTGGAAAAGGTTTCGGACGATATCCTGAATAAGCCCTGGAGCATGCGCAACGGGGACGAGATCTTTTTCACCCTTCCGAAAAGCGAAGTGCTCCGCATGACCCTTTCCCAGATCATTCACCACCGGGCACAACTGGGCGTTTATCTGAGACTGTTAGATATCCCCATCCCGGGAAGTTATGGTCCGAGTGCCGACGAGGTTTAGGTCCTGTATTTAAAGCAGTCTATGGTTTGTATTTAAAGCTGCGGATGATCACTTCCACATTCTCCAGTTTTTCCACCGGCTGGCCGTCGAAGAGCCAGAAGTTAATGTGCACCGGCATCGCGATATGACTGATGGAGGTCGCGGGAGCGGTGAAAGTGGAAGAGAAGATCATGTTTTTCGGATCGGTGGAAATTCCGTCGAAACTCGCACAGTACACGGTATCGGCATTCCGCCGGAAATAATGCGTGCTCAGGTTGGACTTGAGTGTAAATTCCTTAACCGTAGAGCTATTTTTGAATTCCTTTTTGGCAGGCCAGATGGTATAGTTCAGGTTGGGGTAACTGCTGTTGCCCCACCGGGCTATTTCAATATCCATTTCATCGAGGCCCTCGTTCCCCGAATAATTAAACAATCCCAGCACCAGGTTCTTGTCGAACTTGTCAATCGCTCCTTCCACCACAAACTGGTACGTGCCGTATTCGAAAGATTGCAGGGAAGTAATTTCCGCGCATTGCCACTGGCCTGTCAGTTTATCTTTCCGTATCCAAAGATGGAGATATCCTGAATCGTCCACAAACACCGAATAGTCTCCAAAATAATTAGGACCCGGTCCCTGTTTGCCGGCCGTATTCCGGACGGTCCACTGATATCCGCTCCAGGAAAATGTCCTCTCAGGAAGCGCAGGCAAATGTTCATTCAGGGATTCGGTACTGTCCTTGTGCTGATCCTGGGCTTGACCGGTCAGCAGGCTGAAAATACAAACGGCGGAAAAAAATAATTTCATCATATGGCAGGTTAAACTGAAGTAATGGGTACTAATTTAGTATTTAAAGAAAAGTAAATGTAAAGGAACGCGGCAAAATATGGTTAAAATCGGGTCCTATTGCAGAAATTTGTGCCGATGAAGAATACGTTGTTTTTACTCCTGCTCGCGCCGGTCCTTTGTTTCAGTCAGCATGAAAACGGGATCTCCCTTCAGTTTGGCGGTGGATATCTTTTTTATCCCGGCTCTTCGGCAGAAGTGCGCATCGGCCCCGATAGGGCCGTAAATCCGTTGAAATCGGGGTTCACCCTGGAACTCATGGCGGATAAACCCGTCAATTCCTTTCTGCATCTGGGGCTGGGTGGGTCATTCAATTCCTTTAGTCATCTCGGCGCCCCTTACATTCCGGTTTTTGCCGATATCCGGGTCATCGGCGTGGGTAAATTCAAACTGGTTTCTTTTCTGGATCCGGGTTACGGGATCTTTCAACACGATGTTGCTTACATTACCCCCGGCCTGCCGGATCAGGACGGCCGGCAGCGTGGTGGGTTTTATATTGCTTATGGCTTTGGCGTGATATACCGGATATTTTATCTGCAGGCGAAGTATAACTGGTTCCGCTTCACCAATATGCCGCCGCCTGGGTTTGGCGAAAAATCCGGCAAGGCCTATGGCGTCGCAGGCATCAGCTTTGGGGTCCGCCTTCCTTGATTAATTATATTTAAGGCATGAAAGAGCAATTGAAGCAGACCATGCGCTGGTATGGTCCCTCTGACCCGGTCAGTTTATGGGATATCCGCCAGGCCGGCTGCAGTGAAGTGGTAACGGCCCTGCATCATATACCTAACGGGGATGTGTGGACGCCGGAAGAAATCCGTAAGCGCATAAAGGAGGTGGAAGCTGCCGGATTAAAATGGACCGTGGTGGAAAGTGTTCCCGTGCATGAAGACATTAAAACGCAGAAAGGAGATTTCCGGCAATATATTGAGCGCTATAAACAAAGCATTATAAATCTTTCGAAGGCGGGCATCGAAGTGATCACCTATAATTTCATGCCTGTGCTCGACTGGACGCGCACCGACCTGGCTTATGAACTGCCCAATGGCGCCAGGGCCCTGCGTTTCGAGCAATCCGCCATGATCGCTTTTGATGTTTTTATTTTGAAAAGAAAGAACGTTGATTATTCTTCTACCGAACTGGTTCTTGGCCGCCAGCGGCTGGACGTGATGAGCGAAGCAGAAAAAAAACAATTGCAGAAAAATATCATCGCGGGACTGCCGGGCAGCGAAGAAAGTTTTACGCTGGAACAGTTTCAATTCACGCTGGATGCGTATCAGGACATTGATGAAAATAAGCTGCGGAGCAATTTGGTTGAATTTCTGAAAGAAATTGTTCCGGTGGCGGAATCTGCCGGCGTTCGTTTGGCCATCCATCCCGATGATCCGCCGTTTGCGATATTCGGTTTGCCCCGGATCGTCAAAACGGAGGCTGATTTATCCGCCTTGTTCACAGCGGTTCCTTCTTTGGCCAATGGTCTTTGTTTCTGTACGGGCTCACTGGGCGTTCGGGCAGATAACGACCTGCCGGCCATGATCAGGCAGTTCGGCGAACGCATCCATTTCCTGCATTTGCGAAATGTACTCCGCGCGGATGAACACAATTTTTATGAAGCGGATCATCTGAACGGAAGCAGCGATATGTATGCCGTGATGTTGGAAGTGGTGAAGCTGATGGGATCCCGCGGCATTTCCCTGCCCATGCGGCCCGATCACGGCCACCAGATGCTCGACGACCTGCATAAAAAAACCAATCCCGGGTATTCCGCCATCGGCCGGTTAAAAGGCCTGGCGGAGTTGAGGGGATTGGAGATGGGGGTGATGGGGAATTTGAAGTTAAATCAGCTTCCTAAGCCTATTTGAAATAGCGACCCAAGCTCAAAATAAAAAACCGGGCAGCCAGGTGTTTGTCAGCCGGATTATTTAAAATAGTATGGTTCACTGAATGCATCAGACCGGTTAGTAGGTATAAAGTTGCTATAAATCAGGGGGCTTTCCATTACCTGTCGATTTTCAGTTAGATTTGCCGTAGTTCCCTCCAACCATAGTTACTTTTAAATATCCCATAACCGGCCATTATGAGCATTCCAGTGTCTGTAAGAAATAATGTAAAAATATCGGGTAAGGGATCACAACCTATATTATTTGCCCATGGTTTTGGCTGTGACCAGCATATGTGGCGGCTGATCACGCCCGCCTTTGAAGAGGACTACAGGATTATTCTGTTTGATTATGTAGGGGCGGGTAAATCGGACCTCAACAGTTATTACCCTGACCGTTACGCTTCCCTGCAGGGATATGCGCAGGATATACTGGATGTTTGCGGGGAACTTGATTTACAGGATATTATTTTTGCAGGCCACTCGGTGAGCTCCATGATTGGTTTGCTGGCCGCGCTGAGTAGACCACGCATTTTTCAAAAAATGCTGATGATCGGACCCTCGCCCTGCTATATCAACGAGGGGGCGTACAAAGGTGGATTTGAGCGGTCTGATATTGACGGCCTGATGGAAACGATGGAAAGAAATTATATCGGATGGTCAAACTTTTTAGCCCCGCAGATCATGGGCAATGCGGATCGGCCGGAATTGGGCCTGGAACTGTCGGAAAGTTTTTGTTCCACCGATCCTGAAATTGCCGGTCGGTTTGCGAAAGCCACTTTCTTTTCTGATAACCGGAAAGACCTGGACAAATTAAAAATACCGACGCTCATTCTTCAATGTTCAGAAGACATCATCGCGCCGCTTGAAGTGGGCCAATACTTGTCCAAACACATTCCCAATAGTACCCTGAAGATCATGCGCGCTACCGGTCATTGTCCGCAACTGAGCGCTCCGGCAGAAACCATTGAGCTTATAAAAGAATATCTGGCAACAAACACCTGATGGAAGAATCTTTGGATCATGCACCGGCATATTACTGGGAAGTGGCCGAAAACGGGCTTCTGTTGGCGGTCAACCAGACCTTATCCGAAGATCTTGGTTATCTTCAGGATGAGCTGACCGGAAAGCATATGGAATCCATTTCCACTATGGCCACCCGTATTTTCTGTCAGACCCATTTATTTCCTTTGCTTCAGTTAAAAGGGCATGCCTCGGAAATATTTATTTCGCTGTCGCCCCGGGACAGGCGACCTCTGCACATATTGTGCAACGTAAAAAAAACGGTCAGGAACGGAACCGGCATTGTGGTATATGCAGGCATAGCCGTTGAGAACCGCAAGAAGTTTGAAGATGAATTAATCGAAGCCAGGAAAACGGCAGAAGCGGCTTTGCTGGAGAATTCAGCCCTCGTCCAGGCAAAAAGGGAACTGGAATATAATATCGGGCAATCTGCATTAAATCTGAATTTAATCAGGCAGCGAAATGATGAACTAAGACAATTCAATCATGTGGTGACCCATGTGTTACAGGAGCCCATCCGTAAAATTGCCATATTCAGCAAAATGCTGGCTGACGTAGATGATGCAGCAGGTAAAGATCCCAGGATGGCTTTAGAGAAATTGCTTCGCGCTACAGAACAGATCCGGTTCGCGGTAGACGGATTGCAGCAATACGCGTGGGTTACGGAATCGTCCAACGAGGAGTCTGAAATGGATATGCATGCAGAATTGTTGCGGGTGAAAGCACAGCTCGAAAAAGAAAATCCGGGAATAACACTTGAACTGATCAGCAATCCGATTTCCCTGCTTACTGCCGATCAGATCCAGATGGGATTGCTCCTGTATCATATTTTATCCAATGCCGTCAGGTTCCGAAAGAAGGGAAATGCGGCCGTTGTACATGTTGAAGCCATGATCATTCAGCAAAATCAGCTGGCCGATCTGCCCGGTAAGTATAAGTTTTCGGATTATTTAAAAATAGCGTTCCGGGATGAAGGCATTGGATTTGATCCTGTTTATAAAGACCAGATATTTGACCTCTTTATAAAACTGCAGCATTCTGCCAGAAATGGTATCGGGCTTGCGCTCTGTAAAAAAATTGTCGAAAACCATCACGGAACGATCTCGGCAGATAGTGTTCCGGGTGAAGGGACAACGATTACGGTGTTGTTGCCGGTTAACCAAAAAAAGCCGTAACGCGTAAAATAGAAGGCACGGTCGTGGTCCAGTTCATCGATTAAATGAACGTTGCCACGCAGGTCATAAGGGTTCGACAGGATTATCTTAGTATGAGCAGTTCGGGCGGTAAATAAATCCTTCCCGCAACGATCGCATTTTGCTCAAACAGATTCCCGATGTCCATGGCTTTTCTCCTGCTGATGCCAATGACCAACAGGCTGCGCTCCGGTTTCCAGGGCGGATTGTCACCCACCCCTTCTCCTTCAAAATAGCTGTATAAACCCAGTGACGCTTTTAACGGCTCATGCCTTGCGCTGTTCTCATTGTCCGGAAGCACGTTGGAACACGGATTGTAAGCAGTGATAAAAGCCCAATCCTGCTGGTGATATTGATTCAGAAGGATATCCAGCATCTGGCTGTGTTCGCCGATCTTTAATATGATCTCCGTACCGGACACCCGGTATTCTGTGCGGTTATAGACTTCGATCAGTTCCTGTTGAATCATGCTTTGGCCGCCGAAGTTTCAACGGAGGTGACCCTGGCCGTTTTAAAATGGAAGATCATCATCCTCTGCCTTGGCTGGCATGCCTTCGCCTACAGCCTGTGATGGGAAATCAGCCACCGCAACGCTTCCCGTTGCTTCTATCTTCCACGCCTTTACATCGGTATACCAGCGTCCATTGTATTCCCGACTTTCCACATCAAAATCTATTTTCAACTGATTGCCCGGCTGCAGCTGGCTGGCATCAATTTTATCGCCCCAGATGGAAATGCAGACTTTTTTCGGATACGCCGAACCTTCTGTTTCCACAATGATATCCTGTTTTTTCCACTGGCCGTTTTTTCCGGAGCCGGTTTGGAGCGGAAGCAGCTGGATGAGTTTAGCCGATAGTTGCATATTTTATATATTGAGCCTCAAAATTAATAAAAATAAACGCAATGCTTATTCTCTTCTGATGGATGTGGATGCTATAAATAACTCAGTCATCACTTTGCTTTGTGTTCCGATTTATAACGGTCACACCGCCTGCACAAAGGATACAGCAGCGCAATGAGAGAAATCCAGATGTCTCGTCCTTAAATAGCTATACCGGTGGTATAGCGACCCTTATCATTCAAACCACTGGTATACTTCCTGCAGCAATAAACCGGTTTTATCTGCTGTATTCAAATCACGCGCAATCCTTCCCTCCCGCATATGTATCAGGCGGTTTCCATAGGCCAGGCTGTCTTTTAAATTGTGGGTGATCAGTATCGTAGTAATACCAAGCTCCTTATTCAATTTATTCGCAAGATTCATAACCACCAAGGCCGACTTGGGGTCGAGTGCTGCCGTCGGTTCATCCAGCAACAGAATGTCGGTATGATCCATGGCGCTCATCAGCAGCGTGAGTGCCTGTCTCTGGCCGCCCGACAGATTTCCCATGGCCTGGCCGATCTTATTTTCCAGGCCCATGCCCAATGCTGAAATCTTTTCCTGAACTTTTTTCTTAAAAGCTTCATTGACTCCGATGACCAGGTTTTTTCTTTGCGTACGTAAAGCAGCCAGCCTGAAATTATCCAGAATCGATAAATCAGGCGCCGTACCGTTATTGGGGTTTTGAAAAACACGGGCAACCCACCGGCTTCGTTTATACTCGGGTAAGGAAGTGACATCCTGATCATTGATCCTGATCGTTCCGGCCGTGGACATTTGAGAGCCCTCAATAATATTCAGCAGCGTTGTTTTCCCGCTTCCGTTGGCGCCCACGATCACCACGAATTCGCTCTTATTGATCTGCAGTGAAATATCGTTCAGGGCAATGACCTCGGTGGGTTTCCCCTTGTTAAAAAATTTACTGATTTTCTGAAGCGAAATCATCGGAGATTTAAATTTTACCGTTGTTTGAAAAGCTTCCCCTCAATTGCTGGCTCATCCTGGGCAGGGCCACAATGAGCAGCACAAAAACGGCAGTGACCAATTTGAGGAAATTGGGATCAATTCCCATCGCCAGGGTAAATGCCAGCACCAGCTGAAATATCAGACTGCCAGCCAGAACCAGCAGGAGCTGCAGACCGATCCGGGTGACGTTCATCCATATGATCAGTGCATCGGCGATTAGCACAGCGCCCAAACCGGTAATCACGATGCCGATGCCCATATTGATATCGGCAAAATTCTGGTATTGGGCAACCAGAAACCCGCTGAGTGCAGTGAGTGCATTGGCAATCGCGAGACCGATGATCTTAATGACATCATTATTAATGCCCATGGATTTGGTCATTACGGGATTGTTCCCCGTTGCCCGCATGGCGATACCAAAATCGGTCAACAATAAATAACGGAGTAAAAAAATAAGAAGGATGATAATGATCAGCGCAACAAACAACTCATTATAAAGCTCCGTATGAAAAAACGAAAAGCTGCTGAACAGGGTATGCATATTGATCAACGGAACATTGGACCTTCCCAGGATGATCAGGTTCACCGAATACAATCCCGTCATTACCAGGATGCCGGCGAGCAGCGCATCTATCCTGAGCTTGGTGTGGATGAGGCCGGTAAAGACGCCTGCCACGGCGCCTGCCAGCATGCATACTGGTAATACAGCCAGGGGCGACCAGTGATTGGTCAGTAAAACAGCAGTCACCACGGCGCCCAGAGTATAACTTCCATCCGTCGTGATATCCGGGATGTTGAATATTTTCATCGTAATGAAAATGCCCAGGGCCATGGGACCGAGACAAATGGATAACTGGAGGGCCGTTAGATAAAACTGACTCATGGAACAGGTTGGAAATCTGAAGGTAAGTTTAAACCGAATTTTTTTGCGACCGATGGATTATAAACTTTTTTTCTGATCTTAACCATTTCCCAATGAAGGCCGTTCGTGCTCTTCGTTTTCAGATATTGAGCGGCCTGCTGGCCCGCCTGGTATCCCCATTGATAAATATCAGCACCAAAAGCAGCCAGGGCACCTCTCTCAACCAAACCCGGCTCGCTGGTAAAAATGGGTATATTTTTTTGATTACATGCCTGGAGAATGGTTTCAAAAGATTCGAAGACGATATTATCGGGATTGGCAAAGAACACATCAATATTTTTGGAGAGCAGGGATGCGGTAACGAGTTGCACATCGGCCGTGGAATTCACCGGCAATGCGGTCAGCCTGATATTATTGGCGGAGGCCAGTCTCCGGATCCTGTCCATGGCTTCCACCGACTGTGGTTCTGATTGATTAAAGATCATACCTACGGTTAACGGCCCTGACTTTGGCTTCACGACTTTTGGAATCAGTAAAAAGGACGTATCTATATAATCCAGTGTTTCTCCGACGCCAAATAAATTCCGGGGTGGCTGGCCTGAGGAGTCATTCACCTTCATTAAGGCCGGTGTTGGGGACACCATCATGAAGATGGGTATATCTTTTGTGTTCTGAACAGCCGTGATGGATGAGAGGGACGGATTGGCTGCAATGAGTGTTACCGGCTGGGAAACAAAATATTTGACGATCTGGGTAAGCGTGGGGATATTACCCTGTGCGTTCCGGTATATCAATTTAATGGTTCCCTTTTTCTCATCAAACCCATCTTCCCGGAGCGCATCCATAAAGCCGGTTTTGGCCTGCTCGATGGTATTGTCCTGAAATGCATCTGCAAAACCGATGACGGGAACCTGAGAATTCTGCCGGTTATGGCAAGCCATGGATAAAGCGAGACCGGAAAATAAAAGCCATTTCTTCATTGTTGTTGTTTACACTTTTTAAGGATTGGATCCCGGTTTGATGGAGTAACAGGTGTGGATTTTTGGAAAACAAAGTAAAAATAAACAATTATTCTGCTGTTGATATTTATTGCTGAACAATACCTTCAAATCATTATCTTCCATTTACAACCGAAAAAATCATTCGTAATGAACAACCGGCTGATCAAGATATTCTTTGGGATTGTCGTCGGTCTTTACATGCTGCTGGTCTGTATAAATAACATCACAGACTACGGAGCCAATTTTCAGTTTGTTAGCAAGGTGACCGGGATGGAAGATATTTTTTCAAGAGAGAAAAACGACTGGCGGGCCGTCAACAGCCGGGCTTTGCAACATCTCTTTTACCTGTTCATTATAGCCTGGGAACTTCTGATCACCGGATTGGTTGTTTTGGGTGTTGTCCGGATGCTGAGGGTATCAAGGGCGGAGGAGACAGAATTTAGAAAATCAGGAAAGCTCCTCAGGCTCGGATTATTTCTGGGCGTTATTCTTTGGTTTACCGCTTTTGTTACGGTGGGTGGGGAATGGTTCCTGATGTGGCAGTCAAAAATCTGGAACGGACAGAATACAGCATTTATGCTGACGATCGTTTTTTTGTTATTTCTGATCTATCAGCATCAGCCGGATGATTAGAGGTATGATGACTACGCTCAATTCGGGACGCACTGCGTTCCAAATTGGAAAGATCAGAAAGAAGGCCCTGATAGGGCTCAGGTTGCGCTCGTCAAAACCTGTCCAGATTCATCACTTTATTCCAGGCTGCTACGAAGTCCGTCACAAATTTCTCCTGAGTGTCTGCGCTTCCGTACACCTCGGCAATGGCTCTCAGTTCTGGGTTAGAGCCAAACACAAGATCTGCCCGGGTGCCCGTCCATTTTATTTCGCCGGTGCCACGGTCGCTGCCTTCATACAATTCCCCGTCCCCGGACGCAGCTTTCCATGCAGTGCGCATGTCGAGCAGATTGACAAAGAAGTCATTGGTAAGCAGGCCAGGTCGTCGCGTGAAAACACCCTCCCTGGATCCATCAAAATTCGTGTTTAGTACACGCATACCACCCACCAATACGGTCAGCTCAGGCGCGGTCAGCGTGAGCAACTGCGCCTTATCGATCAGCAACTCTTCCGTGGATACCGGAAACCTTGATTTGCGGTAATTGCGGAAGCCGTCGCCAGGGGTCTCCAGATGACCGATGGATTCAATTTCGGTTTGTTCCTGGGAAGCATCCGTACGGCCAGGTTTGAAAGGAACGGCGATCGCCTGCGCCGCATCCCCAGCTGCTTTCTCAACACCTGCGCAACCGGCCAGTATGATCAGATCTGCCAGCGAAACTTTTTTACCGCCTGTCTGTGCAGCGTTAAATTCTTTTTGAATGCCCTCCAGTTTATTCAATACTCTCTGCAACTGCGCCGGATTGTTCACCCGCCAGTATTTCTGAGGCGCCAGGCGAATGCGCGCGCCATTGGCACCACCACGTTTATCAGAACCGCGGAAAGTGGAAGCCGAAGCCCATGCCGTGGAAACCAGTTCAGATACGCTCAATCCGGATTCCAGTGCTT
This sequence comes from Chitinophagaceae bacterium, assembly GCA_041691395.1. Taxonomy (GTDB): domain Bacteria; phylum Bacteroidota; class Bacteroidia; order Chitinophagales; family Chitinophagaceae; genus Puia. The sequence continues at coordinate 2,591 of JBEPUT010000076.1, read as the reverse complement.
TTGCCTTTAGAGCGGCAATATCTTTTTCATCAATCAGTACATGGTCAATCGCAGGAATGGGATCCTGCCAAAGCAGTTCTTCTACCGGCACATCTGCGCCCAGGTAACGGTCACGGGGTCCCATATCCCGGTGCGTTAATTTAAACCATGCCCGTGCAAATGCATCTGCAAAGGCTTCGGGATTTTCAAGAAAGCGCCTGGATATTTTTTCGTAAATCGGATCAACCCTTAAAGAGATGTCGGTCGTCAGCATGGTTGGCCGGTGTTTTTTTGAACCATCAAACGCATCCGGAATAATACCCGGTGCATCTTTGGCTGCCCACTGCTGCGCATCGGCCGGACTTTTAGTAAGTTCCCATTCAAAGCCAAACAGGTTCTCAAAGAAATTATTGCTCCATTGGATTGGCGTTTTCGACCAGGTTACTTCCAGCCCGCTGGTAATGGTGTCAGCGCCTTTACCGGAACGATAATCGTTGCTCCATCCCAGGCCCTGCATTTCCATGCCGGCAGATTCCGGCTCTTTGCCTACATGCGTAGCAGGCGCAGCGCCATGGGTTTTGCCAAAAGTATGGCCGCCTGCTATCAGGGCAACCGTTTCTTCATCGTTCATGGCCATGCGGCCAAAAGTATCACGGATGTCCTTCGCGGCAGCAAGAGGGTCGGGATTCCCGTCCGGGCCTTCGGGATTCACGTAGATCAGACCCATCTGCACGGCAGCAAGCGGTTTTTCCAGATTGCGGGAATGAGTATCGCCGTCCGCATCGTCGTCCGACACCAGGACGCCATGATGCTCTTCCACGCCCGGAGAACCATGAGCATAACGCAGATCGCCACCCAGCCACGTTGTTTCGGAGCCCCAATACACAACTTCATCCGGCTCCCATGCATCTTCGCGTCCGCCGGCAAAGCCAAATGGCTTAAAACCCATGGATTCCAATGCTGTATTACCAGCAAGGATGATCAGATCTGCCCACGAGATTTTGCTGCCATATTTTTGTTTGACAGGCCAGAGCAGCCTGCGGGCTTTATCGAGGCTCACGTTATCGGGCCAGCTGTTCAGCGGGGCAAAACGTTGCTGTCCTGAGCCTGCTCCGCCTCGGCCATCACCTATACGATAGGTGCCCGCACTATGCCATGCCATGCGGATGAAAAAGGGACCATAATGCCCGAAGTCTGCTGGCCACCAGTCCTGGGAGTCGGTCATAACGGCACGAAGGTCTTTTTTCACGGCCTCCAGGTCCAGGCTGTTAAAAGCTTCGACATAATTAAAATCCCCGCCCATCGGATTTGACAGAGACGATTGCTGACGCAGGATACTTAACTTTAACCGGTTGGGCCACCAATCGTGGTTCCCGGTGCCGCCGCCGCCAACATTATGCTTCATGCTGCCATTATGAAACGGGCATTTAGTGGTGTCATTGGATTCTTTTTCCATTATGTAAAAGTTTATGCTATTATAATGAATACTGGCCTGCACCGGTATCTTGTGCAGGATCATAAAATTAAATGATTGGGGAAGATAAACACAATCATTTAATTCCATATTTCAATAGTTAAAAGCTATCATGACGGATATCGCGGCCCGATCAGAACAAGCCCAAAATAGTTAGAACTAGGTATTTTTAAGCTGGGCGCTTTGCTGAAACTTACAGGATTATTATTATAGTTCGGTCCATAAACGCATTCCATCAAACCAGCGAACCCTAAACTTCTTTTATGAGAAAAATATTAAAATGCAGAAGGATATTTTTTATAATGCTCATTTCAGGTCTTTTTGCCAAAGCATCTTACAGCCAGATCCGGTTTGGAGGGATCATTGGACCAAACTTTTCCGGTGCGATCGTAAAATATCCGACTTACGAAGTGTCGGGAGCACGGCCCGGAATTGGATTCGAAATTGGCGCGTTTGCAGATGTGCCATTGACGGATAAAAAATATTCCTTCAGACCGGCTCTCAGTTACTCCCTCGAAAGAGCATCGGCAGTGGTGGAAGGCGACAGATCAGCCATTCACGTTTCATTCATTAAAATTCCCCTGGATTTGACTTATCATGCATCACCCGAAAATCCTTTTTTTTTCGGCGTGGGCCCTTATCTGGCCTTTAACCTCGGCGGAAAATATAACTGGGCCGGTACCAGAGCGACGGCTATCGCCTTTGGTAGTGATCAGGGGGACTATGGACGTACATACAAAAAATTAGATCTGGGACTGGATCTTGTAGCAGGCTATCAATACAATAAACAGATCGTGTTCGGTGCACAACTTGATTTCGGATTGCTGAATATGATCCATACAACAGAAGATCCTGACGAGCAGCATCGGGCAAGCATCCATACGCTCAACCTCGGCCTTACTGTGGGCTATTTATTTGGCGGCGGATAAGCCGCTTCTCTTTGACAAATGGACTTTTTCCTGTAGCTTAAATTCATGATAAGGACCCTGGGACTCTGCTGCTTTGTCTTTCTGAGCCTGGCCGTATCAGCCCAAACCTATACCGATGCTGAAGGAAGGAAAGTCTGGAAGGATCTCAGTAAACTACCGCTGACAGAAAATACATTTCGCGCGGCTTGCGACCTGATGCAGGGCATCGG
>JBEPUT010000075.1:0-13432 GCA_041691395.1 Chitinophagaceae bacterium | reverse complement strand
CCCTGCATATAAACTAAATTTCTTAGGTTCCCGCAGGAACTTAAACTATGCATCATCCACAATCCGGCTAGTCCACTCAATAAAGTTTTCCATTTAAAAATGGTGCGCATGTTCTAATGTATAAGGGTTGTCAAATTCTTTTTATCTACGGATGCAATCAGGGTGTACCCGATACTTTCGATAACCACCTTTACCCGGTTGCCTTCTATCTTCAGCACTTTAGCGTCATGGTCCATGAATAATCCCTGCTTAATGGTTACCCGGCCGTCCTTTTTCAATTCGAGGGGCTCGGCACTTACATTTTCGTATTCGTTCAGGAATTTTCGGATGGTCTCGATTTCCCTGGCCGGGATCACGGCCGGCTTGCCCTGCCAGTACACAAAATTCATTACCCCGGCTGTCATGCGCACCCGGGTTTGTTCTTCGTCATTGACCCGGGCAAAAACATAACTTTTGAACAAGGGTTCTTCCACGGTTTTCATCCGGTCGCTCCATTTCTTACGCACTTTGTTCAGGGGACAATAGGATTCCAGTTTTTTTTCCTGGAGCAGGGCATGCACTTTCTTCTCCCACCTGGGTTTGGTATAGATCGCATACCAATGGGAAGTTAAGGATGTCACCCGGATATAGTTTGAAAATGAACGGATAAGATACTGTTCATGAAAAAGCTTCGCCATCTCAGTCCCATGTTATTCATGCAACCAATTAATTCTCAACAACATAATAAAAATTGAGCTCCTAGTGCAAAATCCGTTCCGTACCTCGTACACGAAAAAGGTGCAGGCAGTCATGCTATCGATGATTGCCTGCACCCTTCCAAATATTTCTCAAACCTTCCGCTTTATAATAAGTCGCCAGGATCTGAATCACAGGATTTAATGTAATTTGTTGTAACCACTCGCCACAGCAAAAAAATAAACTTTTCAGTCATTTTTCCGCCCCTTCCGCGCCCGGATTATGCCGCGCTGCAAATATAGCTGATTTCATTGTGCGAAATATGCCCAAACAGGGTATTTGGAGCCAGTTTCTTAAAAAGAGAAGAAATTGGTTATTCGTGAAATAAATAGATTAAAATCATTGATTTACGTCTCCCGTATTCAGGGATTCCATGACCACTACCCGATAACCTGCCCTGGCGAGTTTGGAACTGTCCCCATCCGCTCCCAAAATCGGCAAAATCATGGGATTGTCTATGCAATAGGTGCTGCTGTACCAGCTGATAACGGCTGTTTTTGTCCTTACCTGTCTGTCTAACTTTTCCTTCAGGGCAATCGGAGGGTCCGTATTGGTAAGCCGGAATCGGGAAGCCGTAACGGAGGTGTTTGAAATCCATATCTGCGACAACCGGATATGATTCCCAATGGCATAAATACTCAAAAATGCAAACAGGCCAATTAAAACCCTTTTGTCCAACTTTCGCCAGGCTTGTTCTACAAGGATGGGATAGAACAAAAATGAGGTGAGCTTGAAATGCCTGGTGTTAAAATCAATAGATGACCCTTCACAATAAAGAACAACAAATACTAAAACGGAAAGTAAATAAAGCATCAAAACAATGGAATTGTATTTCCTTTTGACGAAATCATTTTCAGGGAAATGTTTTATGAAGTATATAAAAGCCGCTAAAACGCCGCCCGATAAGACCAGCAAATAGATATTTTGTAAAAATGGCCGGCTGTTCAACCAGGCATTTACCGAATCAAAAAAATAAACGGAAGTAACAGGACTGGCAATGGGAAATAAAAAGTTAACCGGGTTTAATGAAAAATGTTTCATTGCATCCGCGGGCGTGGCGCCCCGGTGGATAAATCCGAAATATATGAGCAGACAAACCAGAGAGCCTGAAATAATATAAGGCAGGTAGATACTTACGCTTTGTTTAAATTCAAGTTTTCGGAAAGGTTTATTCCAGATAAAAAAATAATTCAGTTCTTCAGAATTGGCTGCTATTAATAAGAAAATCAGCAAGGGGACCACGATCAGCATCTGCAATTTGCAAATAAAGGAAACGAATATAACCAGAATGGGAAGGATCCATTTCCCATAGCGGTTGACAAACCATTTCTGAATGACAAATATCCAGGGGAAAACCATGAAATTCAGGCTCTCCCCACCGTCATACAGGTAATACCGCTGCAAAATGGAACTGCTGAATAAGATCAGCAGGAGCGACACCCAAATAGTCCGGCTATCAAAATGATATCTCCTGAACACCAGGAAATAGCCCAGTGTCCCCAGCAAAGTGCCCAAAAAGTTTACCAGCGTGACTGCCGTTCCAATCTTTAAGTGGAACAGCTTGATAAAAAATAAAGGCGCCAGGTATTGTCCGGGACTCCACCAGGTTAGAAATCTTTCCTGCAGCTGCTGGGTGTCCGGATTGAAAAAAAGAAAGGTATTGAATTTGCCGGTCCAGTAATAACCATTCATGGCTTCAAAACCGTGAACCGAATCGCTGTTGATCAACTGAAAAGGGGTGTAAAGAGTAAGTAACAAAACCAAAGACAGGATCGTGAGCAGTAATATTTTGCTATTCAGTGTTGGAGACATGAGCGATTTAATCATCCATCCGGGAATATCTTCTTCCTGAAGGTATGTATTTAACCCAAAAGACGTCCTCCTTACTGTTTATCTCAACCGGCCCGTGACCGATAATACAGAACGGTCGTTTTAAAACAACTTCCCCTGCTCACCGGGCCGTCGGAACCGGCTGCAATCCAGTTCCCATCTTTCCGCATTCAGTCCATAGAGCTTTCCGTATTTCTTATATTGCTGGTTCACCAGTTCCGCAATGGATCCCTCTCCCCGCATGCGCATCCCAAAGCGCGAATCGTTCACTTTGCCGTCGTGACCGGCTTCGATCATGTGCCAAACCTTGTCCGCCCTGTCCGGATAATTTTTATACAGCCAGTCGTGAAACAGGAGCTTGACGGCCCCATTCAAACGTATGAAGGTATACGCCGAAAAACTCGCGCCGTTTTCACTGGCCTCTTTCATGATGCGCTGCATTTCATGTTCATTCAGACCGGGAATCATCGGGCCCAGCATGACGCCCGCCCGAACACCCAATGCGCTTAATTCGCGTATGGTGCGCAATCGTTGAGTGGCCGTGGTGGTGCGCGGTTCCATTTTCTGACGCAGGTCCTCATTGAAGGAAGTGATGGAGACCAGGATGGATACCAGTTTTTTCTTTGCCATTTCCTGAAGCAGGTCCTTGTCGCGCAACATGCCCGCATTTTTTGTGATCATGCCGACCGGCTGGTTGAATTCGTTGCAAACTTCCAGCATGCCGCGCGTTAGCCCGTATATTTTTTCCGCAGGCTGGTAGCAGTCCGTGTTGCCGCTCATGCCCAGCGGCACGCATTCCCATTTGGGATTCATCAGGAATTTACGGAGCAGCCGCGGCGCATTTTTTTTCACGATGATCTTCCGCTCAAAATCCAAACCGGCACTGTAACCCCAGTATTCATGCACGTTACGGGCGTAGCAATAAACGCAACCATGTTCACATCCGGCATAGGGATTCATGCTGTACATCATACCCACGTCGGGACTATCCACCTTATTGACAATCGTTTTGGACTCCTGCTCTATATACTGCGTGGCCACATTCGATTCCGACCAGTCATCTATGCCTTCCACATGTTCTTTAGTTACTTCATCACGCAAAAAACGAATCCTGGTATTGATCTGGGCACCCCGCCCCTTGAGATACTGAACAGATTCTTCCTGGGGTACTGCAGTTACCGGTACGGAATCTTTCTGGAGGGAATTTGCCATAGCCTTAAAATTTATAATTTGAAGGATCCTAATCACTGACCTCACTGGCTGTAAATAACCAGATCACGAATTATGTTGATATCTGCCGGGAGTTGGGTCCGTTTACCATTAAGCAGTATAAATATACTAATATTTTTAGTATTTAATTCGGACACCCGATAAAGCCCCCATTTTTTTAGAAAATTATTCATCATTATTCCATGAAAATAGTACTGTTCGGATCCAATGGCATGCTGGGGACTTATCTGAGATCTTATTTAAAAAATAAATACGAGGTGAAGGCTTTTACCAGAAAGGATCTGGATCTCGCCAGCGCCGGTGAATTTAAAATACTGGATTTTTTGCGACGGAATGTATCCGAAGATGATGTTGTCATCAATGCCTGCGGGGTGATCAAGCAAAGGGATTATGACCCGCTGGACATGATCCTGGTGAACAGTGTGTTTCCCCATCTGCTGGCAAAAATAAAGACAGAAACCGGGTGTGAAGTTATACACATCAGCACGGACTGTGTCTACAGCGGCAAAGAAGGAAATTATTCGGAATCAGATCCGCACGATTGCACCGATGATTATGGCAAAAGCAAATCCCTGGGTGAAAACGACTCGTTGACGATTATCAGGACGTCTATCATCGGCGAAGAAAAAGCAAATAAAAAATCCCTGATGGAATGGGTCAGATCAAATAAAAGCGGGAGAATAGACGGCTATAAAAATCATTTGTGGAACGGCGTCACCTGCCTGGAACTATCCAGGCTGATTGCTAAGATAATCAGTACCCATTCCTATTGGAACGGAGTCAGACACGTCTACTCTCCGGAGATCGTTTCAAAATTTGAATTGGTGAACATGATCAATGATGTTTATCATCTGGGCATAACAATAAGAGCAAAAGAAACCAACCCACAATGTTTCCGGAACTTATCGTCCATCCATCCGTTCATGATCGATAGGCCACTTTTCAAACAAATAGAGGAATTAAAAGAATATAAACTGGATTAAAATTATTCGAAATACAGTACGTCACCCAAACAATTCACCCTGCTTAATAGAAACCGGCAGGTTTTGAAATCCGAGGCGTTCCAGGATCTGCCAGGCCTTGTCTCCAGACCGACGTTTTAGCAGCAACATGCCATCGCTCATGAACCTGCCTGTAAAATGGCGGTGCGAATATTCCAGCCAGCCTTTTTCATACTGCCAGGGAAGCAGTTTGCCAGCCAGGTTGATCTGCGGATCATCCACAAAATACGGCTTGTGCTCATTGTCGGGTTTCAATATCCTTTGTGATTCCCGGATCTCACGGATCAGCTCTCTGATGGGTTCCCTCGAAATAACGTTGATGAAAACGGTATGCGAAGGATAGCCTCCAAAATCCTTCAACTCCACTTTAAAAGGCCGGAATCCCATGGCGATCGCCCTGAGCCGATTCAACGCCCTTTCCTCCATCATTTCATACTGCGTAAAACGCGTCAGCATCAGGTGGGGCTTACCCCAGAGTGCCTGATGGCAGGAATATTTTTCACTAAATTCCTTTTTCAGCTGCAGGATCCGGTTGCGCAATTCTTCATGCGGCGCAAGCACCAGCATGTATTCGTTGAGCCTGTAACCGGGCATATTTTGAACTAATGTTTCCATTTTTTACGATTTGATTTATCCGCCGATTTTAAAAACCATTCCTTCCACTGCTGTATAAACAATTCTTGTGCCCCAGCACGGATTCCGGCCATTTCAGACGTTAAATAATTATGATATTCGGAATGCTGCGTCTGTCAGGACTTCAATGCGAAAATACTAATATTATTAGTATTTCAGGTAATTATTTTGTTAAATTAGCGCTTAGCATCAGCATCCGGTTAAAATGGCCACCAGGAGCGGTAGCAGAGAGGGACCAGAGTAGGACCAGAGAGGGACCAGAGTAGGGACCAGAGAGGGAGCAGAGAGGGGGGTAGGAGTAGTGTTCAGGCGCCTTTTGCGTTTTCAATAAATCAACGGTTCTTTGCAGCCTAGTATGTGCGCATGTATTATGTAGTGTATTCCATTTGTTATCTTTTTTCCCTGCTTCCCCTCCGGGTGCTCTACGGCCTTTCCGATTTCATCCGGCTTTTTCTTTTTTACATCACGCCATACCGGAAAAAGCTTGTTCTGTCCAACCTGCTCCTTGCTTTTCCCGATAAAACGGAAGCGGAACGGAAACAAATCGCCAAGGATTTTTACCGCAATTTCATCGATCATTTCCTGGAAACACTGAAACTGCTTTCGGCGGACAAAAGTTTCCTGCAGGCTCATTTTACGATCGACAATCCCGAATTGTTCGAACACTATTTCCCCGAGGGGCGGCGCTGCCAGTTGCACCTGGGACATTTCTTCAACTGGGAATACGCCAACAATGCTTTCCCCTATGCTTCGGACTATCCTTTTATCGTGATCTATATGCCGATCGGGAATAAAATTTTCAACCGTTTGCTGCTCCATATCCGGACCAAAACCGGAGCCATCCAGGTCCCGGCCACCGATGCCCGTAAACAAATGCTGGCTTTCCGGCACCGCCCCTATATGCTCACCCTCGTGGCTGACCAGGCGCCCGGATCTCCGGAAAACGCTTACTGGCTTAATTTTTTTGGGAAACCCGCACCCTTTGTGCGGTCACCGGAACGGGGGGCCAGATCCGGAAACACGCCCGCCATTTTTGTCCATTTCTATAAAATATCCCGCGGGAAATACCGGGTAAAATTATTCCTGGGCAGCGATGCGCCCGCCAGCTTTCCCGAAGGAGAACTTACTAAACGCTACGTCGAATTTTTAGAGTGGAGCATCCGCGAGCAGCCGGCTTTGTATTTGTGGAGCCATAATAGGTGGAAGTATGAGAGACCGTTGACGGTTGACCGTTGACGGTTGACGGACATGTATTACGAATTCGCACCTGATTCTGTCAACCGTCAACGGTCAACTGTCATCCCCTAATTCAACACACTATTCTCCTTCACCATCTCCATTCCTCCCAATTCCTTAATGGCCGCAAAGCCTCCGATGATGTTCCGGAGATTATGGATGCCCTGGCGCTTGAAGAGCGAGGCAGCGATTACACTGCGGTAGCCGCTCGCACAATGCAGGTAAATATTATCGGTATCATTGAACTCGGCCATGGTTCCGGGATCGGTGAGGGTTTCCAGGGGAATGTTCCTGGATTCGGCCAGGTGACCATCCCCGAATTCTGCTTCCCTGCGCACATCCACAATAATTAATTTCGGGTCGAAACGAAGGTCCATAGCCATTTCGTCGGCTTCCACATTGATGATCAGGTCTATCTTTTCTCCCGCCGATCTCCAGGTTTCGAAACCACCGGCCAGATATCCTTTCATCTGGTCGAATCCCACACGGGCGAGCCGGATGGCGCTTTCTTTTTCCTTACCCGGATCGGTGACAAGCACCATCGGCTTATCAAATGGAAGCAGACTTCCGGCCCATTCGGCAAAGCGCCCGTCAAGCCCGATGCTGATGGATCCGGGAACATACCCTTCCGTAAAATCGGTGGAGTTCCGGGTATCCAGGATGATGGTTTCGTCGTTCTGAATGAGTATTTTAAATGCTTCCGCATCCAGCGGCCTGAGTGCGTTTTCCATCACCCCGTCGAGGCTTTCATATCCTTCCTTGTTGATCCGGGCATTGATGGGAAAATACAGGGGAGCAACAGGCAGTCCTTCCGTCACCGCCTGGATGAACTCCTCCCTGCTTTGCTGCTTCAGGGCGTAGTTGGAATTCCGTTCTTCTCCCAGTGTGCTGTAGGTATCCGGTCCCAGGTTCTTCCCACAACTGCTTCCCTGCCCGTGCGCGGGATAGATGATCACCTCGTCGGCCAGCGGTTTGATCTTTTGCTGAAGGGAATCATAGAGCATGCCGGCCAGTTCCTCCTTGTTCAGGTTCCCGCTGCTGAGATCAGGTCTTCCCACATCCCCCACAAAAAGGGTGTCCCCGGTAAAGATCGCATAATCTTTACCGTTAGCATCCTTCAGCAGGTAACAGGAAGACTCCACAGTATGACCCGGCGTATGCAGCACTTCGATGGTCAGGTCACCGAGTCTGAATGCTTCGCCGTCTTTTGCCTTATAAATCGGGAAAGAAGTTTCTGTTTGCGGACCGTAAATAATGGGTGCGCCCGAAGCCTGGGCCAGGTCGAGGTGACCGCTCACAAAATCAGCGTGAAAATGGGTTTCGAAAATATATTTGATTACGGCTTTCCTTTCTTTGGCAATCAGCAGGTATTCCTCGATATCCCGCAGGGGGTCGATGATTGCCGCTTCTCCTTTATCCTCAATATAATAAGCCGCCTCACTCAGGCATCCGGTGTAGAGTTGTTGAATGTACATAGGGATGTTTGTGCAAATTTACTGAATTTGTTGTGGATGGTATATGGTGGATGGTAAAGTCCATCTACCATCCACCATATACCATCCACCCCCCTAAAGGTTCCCTAAACAATCAACAACTGCACCGTCTTCATAATATCCGCAATCCTGTCCGGATTGATGGTATAATGAATGAATTTGCCATCGCGTTCGGTTCTTACGATGCCGGCGCGGCGGAGAATGGCCAGGTGTTGGGAAGCCACAGATTGCTCCAGTCGGAGGTGAATATAAAGTTCCGTGACCGTAAGTTTTTTATGCTCATCGAGTACACGCACGATCTGCTGGCGGAGTTTATGGTTCAGGGCCCGCAGGATCATCGCGGCTTTTTTGAGGTTTATAAAGTCCACTTTTACAGACGCATCATCTCCTCCATGGGCGTTGACGACCATCCAATAATTACTCATTGTACCATTCATGACGGTAAACACATTAAAAGGGTCTGTAATTAATAATGAATGCTAACAAATAGTGCTCTTACAAAAGAATTTGTAATATAGCTAATTTTTCGCATGAGTATAGAATTCTTTGAGATAAATGGGCTCGGCATAGGCCGTGTCTGTCCATTTTTTTTCTGCGAATTTGAGGTTTGATATTTCCGCAAATGATTCATTTACATCATTTTGCGACATGTATATCGCGTGGCGGGACGGGTTAATCGCTTTCCATTTCTCCATCCCGCTGCCGGAAAAAATCACTGGTCCCGCCGACAGATACTGCTCAAATGATGTTTTATCTAATATCAGGGCCCGGGGAGTCAGTATCTCCTCCATTTCCGCAGAGTACAAGGCGGTAAAAACTTCCTGACGACGGGCATCGATCATGGGACAGATCAGCGCTTTCATTTCCCTGGCCTGAGCGACCATGGCGTCCGCCATTAACTGCAGGGTGCCTACAGTAATGAGCGGGATCTTCAGTGCAAAACACAATCCCTTTGCCGCAGCCATCCCTACCCGCAATCCCGTATAAGAACCCGGTCCCGCAGATACGGCCACTGCCTGCAAATGCCCCGCGGTAATTTTTGCTGATACCAGCATGCGCCGGATGGCCGGATGCAGCCAGACGGCATGTTCTTTCGGAAACGGATTTTCTTCCAAAAACAAAACTTTATGCCCTTCGGCGAGGGCAACGGAGGCCTGTTCGGTGGCTGTATTTATAAGAAGTAGCATGATGAATTGGTAGGCGGTAGCGAAGGGGCTACGTAAATTTCGCTTTAAATTTTAATATTCTCTTTTCAATGAATTCATAAGACAATATGGCGGTCAGGAGCGTCAGGAAAACATTCAACGGATATCTTTGGATCAGGATTATTCCTGGCGATCCCGTAGTGATGAAAATTCCATGATAAATATAAATACCATATGAAATCTTTCCGAGGTAAGCAATGGGTTTAAATTCAAGTATGCGGGCCATAACACTCCGCTGATTAAACAGCAGCCAGCTAAGCAGCGAAGCCGCCCCTATGGATTGTATAACAAAATAGTAATCTGAAAAGCCCGCAGGCAGGTAAAGCGGACTAAAGAACAATAACAGGAAACCGAAGAAAAGAAAGCCGTTCTTTCGGATCAGATAGTCGTACAATTTTTGGGAAGTAAAAAGAAGCAGGGAAAAAACAGAGCCCACCATAATTGGCGCCACGGCGGGTATAAACCACCGGATCACATCTGAATAGTCATTCAGCAGAATTAATTTTCCATGGTACCGCACCGACAACTGAGGCAGCCAGGTTGAACCGATCAGGCAGGCCGTTATCAGCAGGACAGCCAGCAGGAGGATGCCGGACTTTTTAAAAAAATGAATGATAAGGGGCCAGAAAATATAGAATTGTTCTTCCACAGCCAGGGACCAGGTAGGGCCAAGTTCCACCGTGTAATAACGATGAGGAACGAAATTATAAATATAAAATATCGAATAGAGCAACCCAACTTTGGACATCCCTATCTGGTGAGCATACATTAGCACCGCGATGGTCAGATAAAAAATAATCAGGGGGGGAAGCAGTCGGAGGAACCTCCTGGAATAGAAGTTAAAAAAGGATATCCTGCCCGTTGAAGCTTTTGTGGAAAGCAGGATCCGGGTGATTAAAAAACCACTCAGGGTAAAAAAAATATTGACCCCGGTATACCCTGAAATCAAATGCAGGAACCGGTCCGACAAATAATTGTTTGCAGTAAGCTGATCATAGATCCCCAGATGGGTGAGCAGGACAAACACTATGGAAACACATCTCAGGCCATCAAAGCCCCTGATATATTTAACGGTCATGGGGTTGGGTTCGCTTGTTAAAGGTCCGGCTTTGAAATTACTGGATTTGCACTGTATCCGGTTTCTTTTATTTATTACCTATTTAATTCCCGGCGCAATATCATATAAAGGATTCGTTTTACCCATGGTGGTCAGCAAGGCATAAATATTAAGAAGCCCGATCTTTTCGCCCCATTCAAAAGGGCCCATCGGATATCCCGTACCCAGTTTCATGGCGATATCTATTTCCCCGCGGGTAGCAGTGCCGGCAGCCAGTGTGTAATAAGCTTCATTGATGATCATCGAAATAATCCTTGGATTCACCAATCCCGGAACATCCTTCACAAATATTATATAGTTCCCGAAAATATCACGGGCACGGCTACCGGATATTTCGCCGGAAGCGGCTTCCAACAGGGGCATTTCCAGGAATCCGGGCCAGCCATTTATCCGGATAAAATCAGCTCCACAGACAGAAAGCGTTTGTATTACAGAATTTATGAATATGGGAGAAGGCAGGAGATGGCTCAGGGCCTCAATTCTTTCCGGGCCCGGTTCTAGTACCAAATCCATATACGCATCAGCCTGTAGATTAAGCAATCCGGGAAGGTCTTGTGCAAAGATCAATTGATGCGATTTGAAAACCGGTGAACGATGCAATTCCGCTTTTTGCGGGTTGGTAGCGAGGATGGCTATGGTGGGCAATTGTGTTGACGGTTGACAGTTGAAAGATGACGGTTGACAGTTGACAGATGACGGACTTTTATGTCGCTGAAACAAACTGCCTCAAAAACCGCAAATCATTCTGGGAATACAGCCGGAGATCATTGATGCGGTACTTGAGCTGGCAGATTCTTTCCACACCCATGCCGAAAGCAAAGCCGGTATATTTATCCGGATCGATGTTAAAATTCTGCAGCATCTTCGGATGCACCATTCCGCTGCCCAGGATTTCCACCCATCCTGTATGTTTACAAACGTTGCAACCGGATCCGCCGCAGATCAGGCAGTTGATATCCATTTCCGCACTGGGTTCCGTGAAAGGGAAGTAAGAAGGACGGAAACGGACCTTCACCGATTTACCAAACATCTCCTGCACAAAAAAATACAGGGTCTGTTTCAGGTCGGCAAAGGACACCTGCTCATCGATGTATAATCCTTCCGTCTGGTGAAAGAAACAATGCGCCCGTGCGCTGATGGTTTCGTTGCGGTAAACCCGTCCCGGGCAGATGATGCGGATCGGTGGTTTTTGTTTTTCCATTACCCTGGCCTGTACGCTGCTGGTATGCGTGCGCAGGAGCCAGTCCGGATTCTGATGAATATAAAAAGTGTCCTGCATATCACGCGCCGGATGATCCGCCGGAAGGTTCAATGCGGTAAAATTGTGCCAGTCATCTTCTATCTCTGGACCTTCTTCAACGGAAAAACCAAGCCGTCCGAAGATCTGCACAATGCGGTTCCTGACCAGGCTGATGGGATGGCGCGTGCCCAATGGAAGCGGATCTCCGGGAAGCGACCAGTCTATGTTATCGTTGATGGCTGATGGTTGGTGGCCTCGCCCGCCGGAGCGAAGCGAAGCTGGGTTGATGGTTTTAGCTTCTTCATATTTGGATTCGGCGAGCTGTTTGAATTCATTGAGGATCTGCCCGAATTCCTTTTTCTTTTCCGCGGGAACCGTTTTCATTTCCTGAAAAAGATTTTTAACGATCCCGCGGGTACCCAGAAAACGGATGCGGTAAGTTTCAGCCGCATCGGCATTCTCCAGACGGGTTTCCCCGATCTCTTTCCGGTAGGTCTCCAGTTTTCCCAGTAATTCTTCCATGCTGCAAAGATAAAAGGAAAAACAAGTGTAAGTTTGTTTCAAATCGTGTTGAATGTTGTACAGTCTGCATATCCTGGACTATCTCGACCCGGTAAATATCCACGAGATCTCCAACGACGAAGAATATAAAGATGGTCAGGTAGGCAAACTGATCAATGTATATGAGGAGGATTTCCCGGACCTGAGCGAGGCGGACCTGATCCTGGTCGGATGCCGGGAAGAACGGGGCGCACGCCGTTCCAGAAACAACATCAATGGGCCGGATTGCATCCGACAGCAGTTTTACAAGCTTTATCACTGGCACAGCGACCTTAAACTGGTGGACGTCGGAAACATCAGGGCGGGCGCCAACATCAGCGACAGTTACGCGGCTTTACGCACCGTGGTGAGCGAACTCAGCACGCTGGGGAAAACCGTGATCATCCTGGGTGGCTCGCACGACCTGACCCTGGCACAATATCAGAGTTACGTGAGCCGGAAAAAATTAATCGAGGTCACCTGTGTGGATGCGCTGGTGGATATCAATATCGATTCTACTTTCAGAAGCGAAAATTTCCTGATGGAAATGCTTACCGATGAGCCCAATTATATCCACCATTATAACCACATCGCTTTCCAGAGTTATTATGTGCACCCCAATATGCTGGAGACGATGGATAAGCTCCGGTTCGACTGTTACCGGGTGGGGAAAGTAAAAGAACGGATAGAAGAGATGGAACCGGTATTGCGGAATTCCAATATGCTCAGTTTCGACATATCGGCCATTGCCCACCATTATGCACCGTCCAATCATTTATCGCCCAACGGTCTTTCCGGCGAGGATGCCTGTGCCCTGATGCGTTACGCGGGGCTCAGCCCGAACATCAGTAGCATCGGCATCTATGGTTTTACGCCCGAAAAGGACCAGCACGACCTGACCGCCAGACAGATTGCACAGATGATCTGGTACGTGATCGACGGGCGCAGCAAGGGCCGCCGGGAAGCTACACTGAACGACAAGGAATATTTCAACGAATACCATACCGCCTTCGCGGAAGTGCAGACCACTTTTCTGCAAAGCAAAAAAACCAACCGCTGGTGGATGCAACTGCCCGATCAGAAATATATCGCCTGCTCCTACAACGACTATCTGCTGGCCAGCAGCAACGAAGTACCCGAGCGCTGGCTGAGGGCGCAGGAGAGGTTGTGAG
>JBEPUT010000074.1:0-13553 GCA_041691395.1 Chitinophagaceae bacterium | reverse complement strand
ATTTTCAAATCATCAAATTTTCAAATCAACTCCTAATCCCCCCAAATCTCACCCTTCCCCTCAATCCATAATTTCACAGAATCGGTTGTGACGGACTTGGGCCTTTCCAGCGGAGAACCCAGGGCCCTGTCCCAGCAAAGGCTGGCCAGCACGCCGAGGGCACGGCTGACGCCGAAAAGCACGGTATAAAATTCATATTCAACCAGGCCGAAATGAACCAGCAGGGCGCCGCTGTGGGCATCCACGTTGGGCCACGGATTCTTAATCTTCCCTATGGATTGCAATACCGGTGGCACGGCTTCATAAATATTCCAGACGGTCTGCACCAGCGGATCGTCTGGTAAATGTTTTTTCCCAAATTCCATCTGGGCAGTGAAACGGGGATCTGTTTTTCGGAGTACGGCATGCCCGTATCCGGGAACCACTTTCCCTTCGTTCAATGTTTTCTGAACATAATCCACGATCTGTTCTTTGCCGGGCAGATCTGTTTTAAGTTCTTTACGCATTTCCAGGATCCACTTAATCACTTCCTGATTGGCCAGGCCGTGCAGCGGACCCGCCAGACCGTTCATGCCGGCAGCCAGGCTGAGATAGGGATCACTCAGAGCAGAACCCACCAGGTGGGTGGTGTGCGCACTCACATTTCCCCCTTCATGGTCCGCATGAATGGTCATGTACAAACGCATCAGTTCCTGGAAAGTATCATCCTGATAACCCAGCATGTGGGCAAAATTGCCGGCCCAGTCGAGCAGTCCGTTGGGCTGTATATGATCTCCATGCTTATACTTCCTGCGGTAGATATAGGCAGCCACCCGCGGAAGCCGGGCGATCAGGTTCATGGAATCGTCGAATATAGGATCCCAGTAATCTTTCTTATTGAGGCCTTCGGCATATTTTTTGGCAAACTGGCTTTCCGTCTGAAGGGCCATGATGGCAATCACAAATTGCGTCATGGGGTGGGTGCCCACGGGCAGGGCTTCAATGGCATCAAATACATGATTGGGTACATGACTGCGACGCTGCCAGTTGGCCGTTAACTCCAGCACATCTTTCTCTTCTGGCAGCTCACCGATCAGCATCAGGTAAAACAAACCTTCCGGCAGCGGTTCGTGACAACCCGGTGCTTTGGGTAATTTTTCCTGGATTTCCGGTATGGAATAGCCGCGGAAACGGATTCCTTCCTGCGGATCCAGTAATGATGTTTCGGTAACCAGTCCGGTCATTCCCCGCATGCCCGCATAAATTTGCGACAGGGTGGTTTCCCCGATTGTCTTTGAACCGTGTTCTTTTAAGATATCTTTTATTTCCGAACTGAGGATTTCGGATTTAGTTTTAAACCTTTCTTTAATAGTCATACCGGTCATTTGGATAAGTTGGCTAAGTTAATCCATGCCTGCTGTAGGAACAAATGATTAGCGCGTTAAGTTTTAGGATGCTGAATTCGCTGATGGTTGACGGTTGATCTATTTCGGCGCTCTCCAGTAAAGCCAGACCGCAACAACGCCGAAAATAATATTTGGCATCCAGGCTGCCAGCATGGGAGAAAAATTCCCTTTGGTTGCGAAGGTCACCGAAAACTTATCCATGATAACAAAAACCGCGGCCATAACCAGGCCGATGGCCAGATGCATGCCGCTTCCACCCCTCACTTTCCTTGTGCCGACCACCGCACCGATGATGGTTAATATGATCACAGAAAACGGAGATGCATCCCGGTGAAAACTTTCTTCCTTATACGTATTGAGTCCTTCGCTGCCCCGCAATTCCTCCATTTTTATAAACCGGTTCAGTTCGGGGGTGGTATATTTATCCTTAAGGTATTGGTCTCTTCTCAATTCTTCCGGACGCACATTCAGGTTCATGTGCATGCTCGGGATCAGCCGGGCAGTCTCCTTCAGGCCATCATTGGTATGTTCCACCGCACCCGTTAACAGCCAGTCTTTTTTGGCGGTATCCCAGCGAATGACCTCCGCCCGCAGATTGTAATAGATCTGATCATTTTTTACTTTGGACAGAAAAAAACTGCTGGCCGTTTTGCGAGCGGTATCGTAATACCTGAGTCCGACATAGGTGCCGGCATTCACCCGCAGATAAAAATTATTCGTGCGGTAGAGATCACTGTTATAAGAACTGTTCCGGTCAATATAAACGGACTGAAAATTGGTACGGATTCCTTCCGCTTTCGGTACCCAATACCGACTGGCAAACCAATATAAAAGCGCCAGCAATACCGCGCCGACAACAAATGGTCTTAACATCCGCGGATACCGCACGCCACCGGCCAGGATAGCAATGAATTCTGATTGTCCTGCCATTTTAGAACTGAAATAGATGCAGGCAATAAAGACCATCAGCGGAAAGATCATGGACATGATAAAGGGCACGAAACCAATAAAATAATGGGTAACAAGCTGCCAGGAGCTAAGGCCCGATTTAACAAAATCATCGGCTTTTTCACTGGTGTCTATCACCACAGCGATCACCGTAATGGTGAACATGGTAAACACAAAAGTGCTCAGGAACTTACGGAGTATGTACCAATCCAGTTTTTTCATGCTGCTAACCGTGGCGAAAATACGGCAATGCCCCATAGGAAATGAAAAGGGGCTGTTAAATCCGCCAACCACCTATCACAATACCCGGCAGGGAAAATGCCGAAAAATATATCTTCGCTCACTCAACATATGAAAATGACCATAAAGAGATTGTTCCTGATGATGAATTGCCTGATCATGGTGAATATGAATCTCTTTTCTCAGGATACGGTAAACTACGACCAGCATGCGGCCTTTGCGCCGCTCTTTTATCCTTTTCCGGGCGATAAAGTAAGAACTGCCGGGGGAACACCCGGACCGGAATACTGGCAGAATGAGGCCGATTATTCCATCAAAGCCGATCTCGATGATCTGAATCACAAGATCACGGGTTCAGTGGTCATCACCTATAAAAATAACAGTCCGGAACAACTGCCTTTTTTGTGGCTGCAACTGGACCAGAATATTTACAAACCCGATTCCCGCGGACAGTCCGCTACCATGGTCACCGGCGGCCGTTATGCGAACCTGGGATTCAACGGTGGTTACAATATCCGGTTCGTTGAAATAGAAAACAGAGGCCGGGAAGAAAAAGTCAATTATACCGTCAGCGACACCCGCATGCAGATCCTGCTGCCTGCACCGCTGAAGCCCAATGGTGATTCGATAAAAATCAGGATCGACTATGATTTTGCTATTCCGGAACGCGGCTCGGACCGGATGGGCCGGATGGAAACAAACAACGGTTGGGTATATGAAATTGGCCAGTGGTATCCGCGCATGTGTGTATATGATAATATACAGGGATGGAACACACTGCCCTATCTCGGAGCCGGGGAGTTTTACCTCGAATACGGAAACTACGATTACAGCATCACCACCGCTTCAGATGAACTTGTGGTGGCATCCGGAGAACTGATGAATCCTTCCGAAGTGCTGAGCGCCGAGGAGCGCAACAGACTGGAAACTGCCCGTAACAGCGATAAGACAGTCACCATCCGTTCTGAAAAAGAAGTGGGCCGTCAGACTGTAAAACGAAGCAGGGGCAGACTGACCTGGCACTTTCGTTGTTTGAGGGCCCGCGATGTGGCGTGGGCCGCATCCACCGCCTTTGTGTGGGATGCCGCCAGGATCAATCTTCCGGACGGAAAAAAATCCCTGGCCATGTCCGTTTATCCCGCAGAATATGCGCTGGATTCCGGCTGGAAGCGGTCCACGGAATTTGTAAAGGGAGCCATTGAACATTATTCACAGAAATGGTTTCCTTTCCCTTACCCTGTTGCTGTAAATGTTGCCGGTATCGTAGCCGGTATGGAATATCCCGGAATCGTTTTCTGCAGCGCCTTTGAACAGAAAAAAAGCTTGTGGGGCGTTACCAGTCATGAGTTCGGTCACACCTGGTTCCCGATGATCGTGGGAAGCAATGAAAGAAAATATCCCTGGATGGATGAAGGATTCAACACGTTCATCAATGCTGTGGCCGACAAATATTTCAACCATGGTGAATTTTATGAAAAACCCCATTACCGTCAGCGGGCCATCCGGTTTTTTCAACCTTATTCAGAGAGTATCATGACCATACCGGATGTAACCAACCCCAGGTACCTGGCCGTGAATGCTTATGACAAACCCGGTATGGGGCTCGAATTGTTGCGGGAACAAATATTGGGGGAAGATAGATTTGACAACGCTTTCCGTTATTATATCAGCAACTGGGCCTATAAACATCCCAGCCCCTGGGATTTCTTTCATGCCATGGAAAATTACAGCGGGGAAACCCTGGACTGGTTCTGGCGTGGTTGGTTCCTCAACAACTGGAAAGTGGATCAGGCCGTGTTGGATGTGGAGTACCCGGAATCCAATCCAGCCAATGGCGCCATCATCACGATTGAAAACAGGGAACAGCTTCCTATGCCTGCAACGGTAGAAGTAAAAGAGACCGGCGGAAAAACGGGGCGGATAAAACTGCCCGTTGAAGTTTGGATGCACGGGCCCGTTTGGAAATTCTTATACCCCTCCTCCCGAAAAATTGAACTGGTGACGATCGATCCGGATAAGGATCTGCCGGATAATAACGAGCGCAACAATATATGGAAGGCCAATTGATTACAACCTTTGTTTCAGCCATTCAACCTGCCGGTTTTTCCAGCTGATAAAATCTCCCTCCAGGATGTGATTGCGGGCCTGCCTTAGCAGGTCAAGATAGAATGCAAGATTGTGTGTGCTGGCTATGGTCAATGCGGTCAGTTCCTTACTTTTCATGAGGTGCCGCAGGTAAGCTTTGCTGTATTGGTTGCTGAAGCTGCAATTCAGATCCGGGTCTATTGGGGAAAAATCATTTTCCCATTTTTTATTATCGATGTTGATCACGCCTTTCGAAGTGAATAGCATGCCGTTCCTTCCGTTTCTTGTAGGCATTACACAGTCGAACATATCCACACCGAGGGCGATGCATTCCAGGAGGTTCCATGGTGTGCCCACGCCCATCAGGTACCGCGGTTTTTCCGCCGGCAGGTTTTCGCAACAGAGCGCCGTCATTTCGTATAGTTGCTCATCGGATTCGCCCACACTTAATCCGCCGATGGCATTTCCCAAAGCATTCCGGGAAGATACAAATGCGCAGGATTGCCTGCGCAGGTCCTCATAAACACCTCCCTGCACAATCGGAAAAAGATTTTGAGTATATCCGTATTTATCCGGCGTATGGTTGAACCGTTCCAGGCATCGGTCCAGCCAGCGGTGCGTAAGCTCCATCGATGTTCTGACATATTCATAACCCGCCCCGAATGCAGTGCATTCATCAAAAGCCATGATGATGTCTCCGCCAATGCTACGCTGGATATCCATTACTTTTTCGGGCGTGAATAAATGCGGTGATCCGTCAATATGCGATTTGAAAACAACACCCTCCTCAGTAATCTTTCTTGTTCCGGCCAGGGAGAAAACCTGGTAGCCCCCGCTGTCCGTCAGCACCGGCCCATGCCAGTTCATGAAACGGTGAAGCCCCCCGGCATTTTCCAGCACCGCTGTACCCGGCCGCAGGTAAAGATGATAGGTGTTCCCCAAAATGATCCGGGCCTTCACTTCCCGTTCCAGCAGGTCTGAGGTAACGGCTTTTACACTGCCGGCCGTGCCGACGGGCATGAAAATGGGTGTTGGAATTTCGCCGTGATCGGTATGTATCAGACCGGCGCGAGCCGGGGAGGAAGGGTCCGTGGCAATGAGGTCGAAGGATAGATGGGCCATGTGATAAATTGTGCAAGTTAAGGTTGATAGTTCATGGTTGATGGATCTCTATTTTAAATCCTCACACCAAGTCCATCAACCATGAACTACCAACCATCAACTAATTGCCCGCTTGGAAACCGCATTATTACGTAAATTTACCCTCCCTAACTAACTGTAGTGAATGTATACATTGTCGTCCTTTTTTTCGTGGAGTGAGATCTGGTTTGCGCTTTTTTGCCTGATCACGGCCATCCAGGTTTTTTATTATTCCTGGTTTTTTCAAAGACTGGCATTCTTTCATAAACCCACTAAGGAAAAGTCGCAGCAGCATCCCGTGAGTGTTATCATTTGTGCGCGGGATGAGGCCCCCAATCTGGCTGCCAATCTTCCGGGGGCCCTGGTGCAAACCTATCCGAGCACGCACGAAGTGATCGTGGTGAATCACAACAGCCAGGATGATACCCGGTACCTGCTGGAAGAATTTAAAAAGACATTTAAAGGGCTGCATATTGTAAATCTGGAATATGAGGCCAAGGGCATTCCCGGAAAAAAATATCCGCTCAGCATGGGCATCAGGGAAGCAAAACATGAGGTGGTGTTGCTCACCGATACCGATTGTGTTCCGGCCAGTGAATTCTGGATTGAAAAAATGCAGGATGGCTACGACGAAGGAATACAGGTGGTGCTGGGCTACAGTCCATACCGGAAAAAGCCGGGTGTGCTGAATAAACTGATCCGCTTTGAGACCTTTCACTCGGCCCTGCAATATTTTTCGTATGCCCTGGCGGGCCATCCGTATATGGGCGTTGGCAGAAATTTATCCTATAAAAAGGAATTATTTCTCCGGAACAAGGGCTTTTCCTCGGTGAATCATTTGCCCGGAGGTGACGATGATTTGTTCATCAACCAGGTAGCGAACGGCGGCAATACGCGGATCGTAATCGATCCGGAATCCTTCACTTTATCCGAGCCAAAAAATACATTCCGGGAATGGGTTAAACAAAAAAGCAGGCATCACAGTACCGGTAAATTTTACCGGCCGAAACAAAAATGGTTGCTCGGTATTTATTCTGTGAGCCAGTTTTTATTTTATCCGGCTTTTATCATGAGCCTGATTTATTTTCGCTGGACCTGGACCCTCCTACTGTTTGCCATCCGTTTTTTACTGCAGGGATTAATTTATTTCCGGGTCATGAAAAAACTGAACGAATCCGATCTTTTCCCGTACTGGTGGCTGCTGGATATCTGGATGATCGGTTATTACCTCATTTTTGCACCCTCAATATGGAAGAAGCCCCGCATGGAGTGGAGATAATCACCCGTTATTTTGGTGCTTTTACACCTGAACAACTGGATCAGTTTGATGCCCTGGAGGGGCTGTATGACCACTGGAATGCGCAGATCAATGTAATTTCCCGTAAAGACATCGGAAGTCTTTACGAAAAACATGTACTGCATTCCCTGAGTATTGCCGCTGTATTTGATTTCCGCTCCGGCACCCGTGCGATCGATATCGGCACCGGTGGCGGATTCCCTGGCATTCCACTGGCCATCTTTTTTCCTGAGGTGTATTTTCACCTGGTAGACAGCATCGGCAAAAAAATCAAAGTGGTGGATGCCATAAAAGAAGCCATCGGATTGAAAAATGTTACCACCCAGCATATCCGTGCGGAGGAAATCACCGGAAAAAAATTTGATGTCGCCGTGTCCCGCGCGGTAGCGCCGGTAAAGGACCTGTGGAATTGGTCCCGGCCATTGCTTAAAAATCAATGGCTCCAGGCACCAGATGAAACGGAAAACGAACTTCCGCCGGCCAGCGGGCTGATCTGCCTGAAAGGCGGTGACCTCGCGCCGGAGATATCCGCCAGCGACACCCACCCCAGGGTCATGGATATTCATCAGATATTCCCCGAACCGGCATTTGTCGAAAAATATATCCTGCACATTCCTCCTGGTTCCCGTTAAGGGTGATTTTACTGTTCGCGATTTTTAAAGTGAGGGTAAATTGGGATGACGGCTGACCGTCAACCAAAAAACATCAGCATTTATAAATCCCCCGCCATGTCCATCTCAGTATTCATCGTAGACGATCACCCGGAAATACGCAGCGCCCTCGAACTTCTGATATTAAGAACGGATGATCTTGAGCTGGCAGGCAGCTGCCCGGATTTCCAGGAAGCCATTATGCTGATTCCGGCACTCCGGCCAAAGGTCATTCTAACGGACATCAACCTGGGCGGTGGAGAAAACGGAATAGACCTCATCCGCGAGCTCAAACCCAAATATCCTGAACTGCTGTTCCTGATCATCACCGTTTACGAGGATGATGAAAAAATATTCGAAGCGCTGAATGCGGGCGCACATGGGTATATCCTCAAAAAAACACATCCGGACAGGTTGCCGGAGTCCATCAGGGAATTGGTGGATGGCGGTGCACCCATGAGTAGCCAGATTGCCCGGAAAGTGGTCAATGTTTTTCAACATACCGCTTCCATACAGGGCATATGGTCAGGATCCTTTTCAGGAAAAGCAAAACCACTGCCCGCTTTGTCAAATCGCGAGAATGAGATCCTGCAACAGCTTTCCTGCGGGTTCCTCTATAAAGAGATTGCTGCACACCTGTACATCAGCCAGGAGACCGTACGCAAACACGTCTATCACATATACGAGAAACTGCATGTGGGAAACCGGGTGGAGGCCATCAACAAATATTTCAGAAGAAAAGGCTGACCGACCCGCGAACTCACCATTTCAGTTCCAGGCGATTATTTGACCGGTTCACATCCGCCATCCGTTGCGTAGGGTCAATTTCTATTATTTGCAGATCCGTTAGCCGGTGGCTGATATCAAATTCATAATCGCGACTGGTCCATTTCCAGGGCTCATAAACGATGCGGGGGATGGATTTATCTTCCGCTGGTTTCGATCCGAACATCAGATATTGTGGAATATAGGCCAGTTCCCGACTACCGTCTTTGAACTGCAGCAGCACATCGATGGGCATGGGTACTTTTCCGATCATGCGCAGGCGGATCCTTGTTTTTCCATTCACTTCCCACAGGCTGTCTATTCCATAATCCACGTTTTTGATGCTGTTGATCCAAAAATCCTTGTACCAGTGAAGCTGAAGCCCACTTTCCTTTTCCGCCACGCGGAAAAAATCATTGGCATTGGGATGTTTAAACCGCCACTTCCGGTAATAATCCAGGAGGATCCTGTCCAGCACCTCATCACCCACTATGTATCCCAGTTGAACCATAAAGACGGTTCCTTTATAATAGGATGAAAGATTATAGCCGATGTTGGTACTGAAAAAATCTGCATACGTGCTCAGGGGTTCCTGCACACTGCTTTTGGCCAGATAGAAATAATTATTATATTCCGTTTTAAAGCTCTGGCCGGCCGAACTGTCCTTATTTAAGTAACCCCAAACGCGGGCAGCAGCATACTGAGTGAACCCTTCATCCATCCACGGATATTTTAGTTCATTCGTTCCCAGCATGCCCTGATACCAGCTGTGCATGAACTCATGCATCCAGCCGCTGGCATCCTTCAGCAGGGTGGCCATGGGATATTCCATTCCGCCGTCTCCGCCCTGAATAAAAGAATATTGTTTATAGGGATAGGGTCCGAATGTTTTTTCAATAAAGGGCAAAGCGCCGGATAGCTGATCCAGAATATTCAACCATTTCTTTTCCGGCGCATTGCTGATTTTGTACAATACATGCAGGGTGAGTCCTTCCCGGATTTTTTTGCTGGCATGCTTAAACCCCGGATCTGCCGCCCAAACAAAATCATGTACGTTCGGCGCTATAAAATGCCAGGTTAATTTTTCACCGGGGGAACGGGTAACCTTAGTTCCGGGGGATTCATATCCGTATCCAATCTGATTCGGATTCTGCAGATATCCGGAACCCCCGAGCACATAGGTTCGGTCAATATGGATAGTTACGTCATAGTCTCCCCAGACTCCGTAAAATTCCCGGGCAACATAGGGTGTGGCATGCCATCCGGCATAATCATATTCACACATTTCCGGATACCACTGGCTCATGGAATAGCGAACCTGGGTTTCCGGATTATCACGGCCGCTCCTGCGTATCTGCAAAGGCACCTGGGCTTCAAATTCCATATCGAAACGAACTGTAGCGTTTGGGAGTATGGGCGTGGCCAGAACCACTTCGAGAATGGTTTCTTCCACTTTATAAGTCTGCGCAATACCATTCATCTTCAGCGAAATGATTTTCTGGTAACCTGTTTCCGCTGCTGTTAAATGCTGTATCCTGTCCTTAACACGGTCATCCCAGTCCGGCTCTCCATGGATCAAGTTCTCTCCCAGCACGCGGCTCCGGATGTCCATCATGCTGTTCGGCTGAAAAGCATTCCAGTACAAATGATAGAAAACGGTATACAGGGTATCGGGGGAATGGTTGCTGTATTCCAGGTGTTGTTTTCCCTTAAACCGGTTACTGACCACATTCATATCAATATCCATCGTATATTTTACGCGCTGCTGCCAGCGGTCCGGCTGAGCGGTGCAAAAAAGTGACGTGCCCAGCGCGACGAACAGACAAATTGCCGGAGAAAAAGATTTTTCCAAAAAAACAGATGCATATTTCATAAATAAGGAATAAAATATAAATGATTCAGCCAAGGCCCCCGAGCACCAGCACGATTTCTCCTTTCACTCCTTTTTCCATGAAGTGAGCAGTGACTTCCTGCAGGGTTCCCCGGATATTCTCTTCATACAGTTTCGTCAGTTCCCTGCTGACGCAACATTTTCTGTCGGCTCCGAAATACAGGATGAATTCCTGCAGGGTTTTTACCAGTCTCATCGGGGATTCATAAAAAACCATGGTCCTCTGCTCGGAAACAGCCAGGTTCTTCAGCAGGGTTTGCCTTCCTTTTTTCAGGGGTAAAAATCCTTCAAAACAAAACCGGTTCATGGGCAGTCCGCTGTTCACCAGCGCCGGAACGAATGCCGTGGCACCCGGCAGGCACTCCACCCGTATATTCACTTCAATGCATTCCCTCACCAGCAAAAAAGCCGGATCGGAAATTCCGGGTGTGCCGGCATCGGTCAGCAGCGCCATGATTTTACCCTGCAGCATCTGGTCCACCAGATGGCGCAATACCTTATGTTCATTGTGCTGGTGATACGGCGTCAGGGGTTTGATGATCTGATAATGATTCAGCAGCTTCAGCGAGTTCCGCGTGTCTTCCGCCAGAATAAGATCTGCTTTTTTAAGCGTCTCCAATGCCCGGAAACTGATGTCCTGTAAATTACCTATGGGGGAAGGAACGAGGTAGAGCATGAGGAGGAATGTGCTGATGTGAAAATATGCTGATGTGAAAATGTTTGGACCCCGGCACCAAAATAGGCAGCGTGTAAATTGTCATTTTCACATCAGCACATTTTCACATTACATGGTTTTTTATTATTGAACGGATACCTCAAAATATTCCATGACCGGATTCGCCAAAAGTTTCCTGCTGGCTTCTTCAGCAATTTGTTTTGCCTGTTCCGGGGACTGTGCTTCCACCTGAAGCTGGATGGTTTTTCCTATCCGAACATCCTGAATGGACCGTAAACCAAGATTTTGCAGACCACCCATAACGGCCTTACCCTGGGGATCCAGTAATTCTTTCAAGGGCATAACCTTAACCTGCACGGAAAAATTCATACGATCCTGTTTTTAAAGGCCAAAGATAATACAATGTAAAAAAGGAAGATGACCGGCACAGCAAGCCATTGCAAAAAGAAAAGTGAAATCAGGGACAGGATCAGCAACAGGATGCGGGGCAGATGCTGACCCGCAGAGGCCCTGCTGAATTTCATGGCCATCACCGGAAACCGCGCGGTCATGCCGTAACTCAAAATGAGCACGAGCGCATATAAAAACCATTTGTTCAAAAGAATGCCAGGGATCGCCTGGCTGTTTTTTGTCCAGTAGATCAATGGAAAAGATGCGATCAGCAAACCCACGGCCGGTACGGGAATGCCTTTAAAGGAAACGGACTGCGAAGGATCCAGGTTAAACCGGGCAAGCCTTACTGCGGCTGCGCAGGGGAGAATGAGTGCCGGAAGGAGCCAGATCAGGGAAACATCGGCACCATTTGCCTGGCGCATAAAACTCATTCTCAAAAACTGGTAGATGATCAGGCCCGGGGCCACGCCGAAACTCACCAGGTCCGCCAGCGAGTCCAGTTCCCGGCCCAGCCGGGATGCGGCTTTCAGCAGCCTGGCCACAAAACCATCTATAAAATCGGCCAGGGCAGCGAGACCAATGAATAGCGGTGCGAGCCAGATCTTTTCCGGGATGTCCACATACTGTATTCCATCCGCGGAATACACAATACTGATCCCGTTTTGTAAAATACAGATCAGGGCTATGCAACCAAAAAACAAATTGAGCAGGGTAAAAAGATTCGGGAGTTGTTTCATGAATTATGCGGGTTTGTCGCGGCTTCGGGTTAAATGCATCCTTTCAGTGCTTCATAGCGGCTTCGATCTCTTCCACGGTTATCGGCAGATCCTTCATCAGATCAGTATTTCCGTTTTTGGTGAGCCAGACATTATTTTCAATCCGTATGCCCAGTTTTTCTTCTTCAATATAAATTCCGGGTTCCACCGTAAGCACCATGCCTGCACGTAAAGGTTCCGTTCTCGTTCCCAGATCATGCACGTCAATGCCCAGGTGATGGGAAATACCGTGATACAGGTATTTCCAGTAAGCCGGATTCTCCCGCGTGGCATTCTTCACATCCGATTTGCTGAGCAGGCCGATTTTTTGAAATACGATATCCGCTTCGCCGCCCACCTGCTGATGATATTCACTGATGATGGTGCCGGGTTTGAGCAGGCTCCTGGCAAACCTATGCAAATGAAGACAGGCATTATACACTTCTTTCTGGCGCTTGGTGAATTTTCCATTTACCGGGATCGTCCGGGTAAGATCCGCACAGTAGCCACCATATTCCGCCCCGAAATCCATCAGGATCATGTCGCCGTCTTTGCATTCCTGATTATTGGAAACATAATGCAGAATGCAGGCATTGCCACCGGAAGCCAGAATGCTGCCGTAAGCCGGACCGGTTGCTCTTTTTGAAAGAAAGGCATGCTGGATCTCCGCTTCCACTTCAAATTCAAAAACACCCAGATGCATAAATTGCATCACCCGGCTGAATGCGCTGTGGGTAATGTCAATCGCTTTCCGGATCACTTCCACCTCTTCCGCGGTTTTCACGGAACGGAGTTCTTTCAGAATGGGTGCGCAGCGAAGGTATTGGTGCAACGGAAATCTTTTTCTGGTCTCTTCGATATAGCGGTAGGCACGGGTTTGTACGATGCTGCTCTTGCGATCGTTTTCATTCGAATCCAGATAAATATTTTTCGCCAGGTGTATCCAGGTTTGCAGCAGCGGATCATGAACATCCAGCCAAATCACAGTATTGACTCCGGAAATCGCTTTCCCTTCTTCCGCACGGAGTCTCTTCCCATCCCATTTCTCTTTCAGTTCGTTTGGTCTCACCAATACCAGCACTTCCCGGTATTTCGGATCGGGATGATCGGGGAAAAGGATCAGCATGCTGTCTTCCTGTACAATACCGGTCAGCCAGTAAAGATCGCTGCTCTGTTTAAATGGATAGAGCGCATCCCCATTGGAGGGCATTTCGTCGTTGCTCACGAAAACAGCTATGGCGGAGGAAGTCATTTCCTTCTGGAATCTTTGACGGTTCTGCTTAAATATCAAGGGATTGAGCGGCAGGTATTTCATCTTTGTAAAAGTA
>JBEPUT010000073.1:0-13618 GCA_041691395.1 Chitinophagaceae bacterium | reverse complement strand
CCGCCGCCCGAAGGACGGAAGCTGCCACCACCACCGGAGGGCGCTGGTCTTGCCCGTTCAAAATTCTGGGTCCGCATCTGTCCGCGGTCACGGCTCAACTGTTGACGGTTTAGATTCTGGATCACTTCCGGTCTCGCATTGTTTGCCGGAGTCCAGCTTCTGCTTTGCCTTTGTTGCCACTGGCCCTGCTGTCCGCGCTGGTAAACATTTCCCTGACGGTCGGAATAAATACTTCCACCGGGCCGCCCATTCACCCTGTTATTATAGTTTCCGCCATTCGCCGGCCGGGAGCCAACAGCATTGGGACGGGGATTATTAAAACCACCACCGGGCCGTGTGGAATAAGGCCTGTTGTTTGTTGGTCTGTTATATCCCCCACCAGGCCGGGCATTGGACCGTGTTACCACCCCACCCCGGTTCCGGTAAATATTGTTGGAAGAATTCACCCGGATATTGTTCCGCATGTTGAAGGATCTTCCGTAAAACCCGTATGGCCTTTCGCCACCATGCCATCCGCCCCAATAAGCCGGATGATAGAAAGAGGGACCCCACCAGCCACAACCATAGCCACGTCCGTAGAATCCATATCCGAATCCGGAGTTAAACCAGCCCATGTTATATCCCCATCCAAAGCTCCATCCATAAAATGGATTGTAACCGAAGTTGAATCCCCATGACCAGGGTCTTGGATAATAATAGTCGCCAAACCAGGGGTCATAATCGTATCCGGTGCCATAAACTACGGTAGGTCCATAGATGTAACTGTTCAGATATCCTGGTGTATACCCCATATACACATAGTCCGGGGCCACATCATAGATATATACATATTTTGTGTTGTAAGCCGGGGAATTAGGTGGAATGCGGTCCACCTCATCCGGTCTTTCCGTACTCACGGCCCAGGGTCCGGTGGCGTTGTCAGAAACAAACCACACGCCATTATCCACCGTGTAGAACCGGCCGTTGGAAGCACGCAATACCGTAGATGAAGTATTCACCGCATATTGCAAATTGGTACCATCAATATCAGTGAATTTGGGCCGACCGTCATAGGCTACTTCTGTTGTTGCCGTATTGCGGTCCACCTTGGCCGTTTGGGGAATTTCGGCATCCATCACGGCATCTTTTGCCGCATCCGTACCCGCTACACTGGCGAGTACATTATCTTTCGGGGATCCCGGGGGTATTTTTGAAAAGTCCAGCGGGAGCTGATCGGCAGGAATGTATTTCCAGTTATTTCCGTTCATGTTCTTAGCCTGGTACCATCTTCCCGAGATCAGTACAAAGTACTGTTGGGAATTCTCATCCATGAAAATATCATTCACGGAATTGTTGACGTACAGCAGGGATGTTCCCTGTATCGGCGTGAAATTGGGTTCGCCCTTGGATTGGATCAGTTCCGCGGGAACGGTGCTGACCACAATATTCAATACATTACCCGGATCGGCCGATGTCGTATTACTCTGATTCGCGTTGCTGTTCGCCCCATTTGTACTGTTGGTATTACTCTGGTCTTTACTGATGATCTCCTGTTCGATATTGCTCAGGTTGCCGGGAATCTGGCCATTGGCACTGCGATAGGGGCCGGTGGCTGAGGAAGCAACGAACCATTGTTTGGCGCCATAAAGATAATACTGACCGTCATTATTTTTGATGATGGTAAATGGGGTATTCACCACCACCTCCAGTTTCCATTCGGGATTTTCCTTCAGCCTGGGCTGACCGTCAATTCTCACCAGCATAGAAGGCTGTGTGGTAAAGATCACTTTGGGCGGCGTGGTGGAAATATCCTCGGAAAGTTTGGTTTCCTGCTTGGTCTGTTCCAGTGAGGTCAGCACCTCATCCAGGGATATGGGCCCCACCGCTTCTGAAAATTGTGTTTCCAGCGCATCATCAATAAAATCGATCTTGTTCTGATCGGTGATCGCCGGGATCTTGATGTCGGTCGTGTTGAGCGTATTGATCATGATCTGGCGGCTGTCCCGGTCTGTTTCTACCTTGGACGTTGCCCAGAAGGTTCCGAATACGGGATCGGGACTACCATTTTCGATCACGGAAATCGCGGACCGGAACTTCAGGGTATTTCCCGAAAAAGATTCCGGCGTAGGCTGATAAATCTTGATTATTGTTCCATCTGAAGCAGTAACCTGTTTCGGCCACTGGTCGTCGGCCGCTCTGGTGAAGCTGAAAATCAACATCATAGGGGCCAGCAAGAGGATATTCGCAGAAAGCTTTTTCATGTGTAATAGTTTATATTCCAAATGCGTCATTTTTAAGACCCCGCGCAGAGAGTCTATTCCAAGGTAAGACTATTATAAAACCCGATGGTTTGATGTTTATTTCAGAAAGCTATGTTAATATATACCTAATGGGCCTCCAGCCAGTTAGCCCCAAATCCGATCTCCGCTTCCGCCGGAACTTCGTTGGGGAGTAGCAGGGCCTGCTGCATGGACTCAATAATGATGGGTTTAAGGATTTCCACCTCATCCCGGTGGGCGTCGAAAACCAGTTCATCATGCACCTGGAGCAGCATTTTTGATTTAAAACCGTTTTTGATGAAGGCATCGTGAATCCTGATCATGGCCAGCTTGATCATATCGGCGGCCGTTCCCTGGATGGGGGAATTGATGGCATTCCGCTCGGCAAATCCGCGGACGGTGAAGTTGGAAGAATTGATGTCCCTTAACCAACGCTTGCGACCCATCAGCGTTTGAACAAAACCGTTTTCCCGGGCAAACCGTATGGTATCATCCATATACTTCTGAATATTCACAAATTGTTTCTTGTAATTCTCTATGATTTCTTTGGCTTCCGATCGCGGGATGCCGAGGTTGTCGGCAAGACCGAATGCTCCCTGCCCGTAAATGATGCCGAAATTTACGCTCTTCGCCTTGTACCGCATTTCTTTCGTCACGTCCTGCTCTTCCACGTTGAACACTTTGGCCGCCGTGGCACTGTGAATGTCTTTTCCTTCTTTAAATGCTTTTACCATATTCGGATCCCCGCTGATGGCCGCAACGATTCGCAACTCGATCTGCGAGTAGTCGGCAGATATCAGTACATGGTCCTTGTCCCGAGGAATAAATGCCTTCCTGATCTCCCGCCCCCGTTCCGTGCGGACGGGAATATTTTGCAGGTTCGGGTTGTTGCTGGACAACCTGCCGGTTACCGCCACCGCCTGCGCATAACTGGTATGTACCCTGCCCGTTTTTCGGTTGATGATGGCAGGTAGTGCGTCCACATACGTGGATTTCAGTTTGCTGAGTTCACGGTAAACGAGGATGTCGTCTACGATCTTGCTCTGGTGACTGAGTTTCAACAGCACATCTTCACCGGTGGCGTACTGGCCGGTCTTGGTTTTTTTGGCCTTCGGATCCAGTTTAAGCTTGTCAAACAAAACTTCACCCAGCTGCTTGGGGGAAGAAAGGTTGAACCGCACGCCGGCCTGCTGGTAAACGCTTTCTTCGGCCAGCCCCGCTTCTTTTTCCAGCGTCTTCGAATATTCTTTTAGAAAATCTTCATCCACGCGGATGCCTTCAAATTCCATGGCCGTGAGCACTTTCAGAAGAGGGTTTTCTACTTCCAGGAAGACTTTTTCCACCGATTTTGTTTTCAGCAGCGGGGTAAATTTTTGTTTTAACTGCCAGGTGATGTCGGCATCTTCAGCGGCATAGGCTGTTATTTTATCCAGCGCCACATCGCGCATATTGCCCTGGGTCTTGCCTTTTTTACCGATCAGCTCTTCAATATGCACGGGTTCATAACCCAGGTATTGTGCGCTGAGCAGGTCCATGTTCCGCTTGCCTTCCGGCTCGATCACATAATGCGCCAGCATGGTGTCGAAAAATTTGCCTTTTACTTCCACATCATACCACTTCAGCACCAGCAGGTCATATTTAATATTTTGTCCCACCCAGATGCGGTTTGGATCATCAAACAGAGGCTGGAAGTACGATAGGATTTTGAGGGTCCCTCCCCGGTCCGCCGGCACGGGCACATAATATCCTTCGCCCGCATTCCAGGAGAAACTCAGCCCGACCAGATCCGCATTGTTTGCGTCAATGCCCGTGGTTTCCGTGTCGAAGGAGACTTCGCTTTGTTTCTGCAATTGGGCAACCAGCAACCGGATTTTTTCTTCTGTATCCACGCTCGTATAGATATGCGGCGTATTGGAAATATTTTTTTCCGGTTGAAGCGCCGATGGCGCAGGCTCTTCTTCAGCTTCTTTTTTAGTTTCGACCACGTTGCCAAAGAGATCCTGCTGTTTTCCTTCCGCCTGAATTTTCTGTCCCTGCGCACCCGGTAATTCTTCGCCCAGGATCCTTTTGGCCGCCGACCGGAACTCCAGATCGGTAAAGATTTCGCGGAGCACATCTTTGTTCATGTCTTTCCGTTTGAAATCTTCTTCATGAAACAAAACCGGCACATTGGTGATGATGGTTGCCAGTTTTTTGCTCATGATGGCGAGGTCCTTCCCGGCCTTTACCTTTTCGCCCACGGCGCCTTTGATATTTTCCGCATTGGCCAGCACGTTTTCCAGCGTTTGATATTCGTTTAGCAGCTTCGCCGCTGTTTTTTCGCCGATGCCTGGGATGCCCGGAATATTATCAACCGCGTCTCCCATCATGCCCAGGATATCAATCACCTGGGAAACGTCCCGGATGTTCCACTTGCTGAGCACTTCTGCGGGACCGATTATTTCAACATCGCCACCCTGGTACCCGGGCTTGTATATTTTAACCTGGTCGCTCACGAGTTGCCCGTAATCTTTATCCGGCGTCACCATGAATACGTCATAACCCGCAGCAGCAGCCTGTTTGCTGAGGGTCCCGATTACATCGTCCGCTTCAAAACCATCCAGCTCCATGATGGGGATCTGGAATCCCTGGATAATTTTTTTAATATCGGGGATGGCAATGAGCAGGTCCTCCGGCGAATCCTGGCGGTTGGCTTTATAATCCGAGAAATCAATATGCCGTTCGGTGGGTGCTAAGGTGTCAAAACACACCGCGATGTGCGAAGGGTTCTGGTTGTTCAGCAGTTCCACCAGCGTATTGGTGAATCCGAATTGTGCGTTGGTATTTTTCCCTTTGGACGTAATGCGGGGACTTCGGATCAGCGCATAGTAAGCACGGAAGATCAGCGCCATGGCATCGAGCAGGAATAATTTTTTCTCCATAAGATCCGTTGGTTTGTCTTTTATCCGGTCCGCTGAATGCGTTCGGCTTTACACCGCAGCCATTCAGGCATGATTCATTTCCTTTAATTTTTTCTGCATGAGGAACATCTGATCCCTCAGTCTGGCGGCTTCCATAAAATCCAGGTCGCGCGCTGCTTTCTCCATTTCCTTTTTTATCCGGGAGATGGCTTTTTCCATCTGTGGAATGGTCTTGTATTCTGCTTCTTCTTCACCAGCCACGCTCACCAGGTCCTGGTCCCCGGCTATCGCGAATGGGTTTTTTTCATCATAACCTTTGATATCCAGTACGGAGGTTTGGGCAAACACCTGCTGCCGGGATTTGAAAATTGTTTTGGGTGTGATGCCGTGAGCGGTGTTGTATTCGATTTGTTTCCCGCGGCGCCGGGAGGTTTCATCAATGGTGCGCTGCATGCTCTCTGTCATTTTATCCGCATAAAAAATCACCAGCCCGTCCACATTGCGTGCCGCACGTCCCGCTGTTTGTGTCAACGATCTTTCATTTCTCAGGAATCCTTCCTTGTCCGCATCCAGGATGGCCACCAGCGATACCTCCGGCAGGTCAAGCCCTTCCCGTAGCAGGTTTACGCCCACGAGTACATCGATCACACCCAGCCTCAGTTCACGCAGGATCTCCACCCTTTCCAGCGTGTCCACTTCGCTGTGAATATATTTCGATTTGATGTTGATGCGGTGCAGGTATTTATCCATCTCTTCCGCCATGCGTTTGGTGAGGGTGGTCACCAGCACGCGGTCCCCTTTGGTTATGCGCTTATCAATTTCATCCAGCAGGTCATCGATCTGGTTCACGCTGGGACGGATCTCGATGGGCGGATCCAGCAATCCGGTGGGACGGACCACCTGTTCCACCACCACCCCTTCCGTTTTTTCCAGTTCGTAATCTCCGGGTGTTGCGGAAACATAGATGGTTTGACCGGTCATGGATTCGAATTCGTGGAAGTTGAGTGGGCGGTTATCCAGCGCAGACGGCAGGCGGAAGCCGTAATCCACCAGGATGAGCTTCCGGCTCCTGTCGCCGCCATACATGCCGCTCACCTGCGGTATGGTCTGGTGGCTTTCATCAATGATGCATAAAAAATCTTTCGGAAAATAATCCAGCAGGCAGAAGGGCCTGGTTCCTGGTTTTCTGCGGTCGAAAAACCGGGAATAGTTTTCAACGCCGTTACAGTAGCCGAGCTCGCGGATCATTTCCACGTCGAAGTTGACGCGTTCACTGAGGCGTTGCGCCTCAATGAATTTGCCAGAGCTTTTGAAATAGTTCACCTGCGCGGCCATCTCGTCCTGGATCTCCTGGAGGATCTGCTGGATCATGTGCTTTGGCGCCAGGTAAAGATTGGCAGGGAAAACCGCCGCATCGTTCATGGGCATGATGCGCTTGCCGGTCTTCATTTCAAAACTTTCAATCTCTTCAATCTGGTCCCCGAAAAAAGTAATCCGGTAGCCATAATCGAGGTAAGGCAGGTTGATGTCCACCGTGTCACCCTGAACCCGGAATGAACCTCGTTTAAATTCAAACTGGTCGCGGAAATAAAGGGCATTGACCAGGGCATGTAAAAATCCCTGCCGGGAAATTGTTTGTCCCTGTTTGATGCGCACGATCCCGTTCTCAAATTCATCGGGGTTACCGATACCATAAATGCAGCTGACAGAAGCGACCACGATGATATCCCGCCGGCCACTCAGGAGTTGCGTGGTGGCCTGCAGCCTTAGTTTATCCAGTTCCTCATTGATGGAGAGGTCTTTTTCAATATAGGTATCACTCACCGGCATATATGCTTCCGGCTGATAATAATCATAATAGGAAACAAAATAGCCCACAGCGTTTTCCGGGAAAAACTGTTTGAATTCGCCGTAAAGCTGGGCGACCAGCGTTTTATTATGGGTCAGAACCAGTGTTGGAAGCTGCACATTCTGGATCACATTCGCAATGGTGTATGTTTTTCCCGAACCGGTGACGCCCAGCAGGGTCTGGTATTTCTCTCCTTCGAAAATACCATTGGTCAGTTGCCGGATTGCTTCCGGCTGGTCGCCTGCGGGTGAATACGGAGCATGGATCTCAAATTCCATTAAAAATAATTTTCGTTGGGAGCCTGTAAAGTTACCGATAAATCTTTACCGGGTATCCACTGAAAGGGTATTCCCGGTTTCGAAAATCCGATTAAGAATCCGGATACCGCCTTAAAATGAGATTACTTTTTTTTCATCCGGCGGACCGCTTTTTTAAACGGATCCCAGCTGATGTGTAGCTTGTGGTCATCTCCGGTTTTTGCCCTTAACCTGGCGCTGACACCGGTTTTGCTATCGATGCCCTGATTTTCGGGGAGCACTTCGCCGTTTTTGTTTTTCAGGTTGCTGAGTGGCACCTGGATACTCAGGTCCGCGCCTTTCTTTACATCATAAATCCCTTCAACGAACATGGTCATGACGGTGGACCGGATTTCCATGCGGTTGATGGTGATCAGATCGCCCGATATTGTAAATTGATCGTGGAGATCGGCAAACTGAATATCAGAAAAATTGCGATTCTTAAAAACCGTCTCAGAGATCTTTTGCACAGGCTCAAAATCAATGAGGCGCCCCTGCTTCAGGCTAAAATCTATCTGACCCCGTGTGCTGTCGGGGATGAGCAAGACTTTTTCTGTCACTTCTCCCTTCAGATCAATGCTGGCATCCAGGGATCCCTGGATATTATTAGCGGTAATGGCCTGTTGCCCGAAATCATTAAAGGCATTAAACACGGTACTTACGTTCACATGCTTCAGGGTTGCCTTAAAATAGAAAGGGTTAGATGCTATTTCATTGCGTAAGGAGCCGCTCGCCTCAATGGTTCCCCCGGCATGTTCAAGCACTATGCTTTTTATGTTGATGGCATCATCATTCAGTTCCAGGGAGGTCCTGACGCCGGTTGCCGCAAACTTTTTATAGAGGAGCTGTTTCGCCTGCAGGCTGAGCTGCATGCTGCTGGTTTCCATCAGCCGGGTGATTTTATACAGCGTCTCTGAAAGAAACGGCTTCTTTTTTTTCCTGGACATCGAGGTGCCCGTTCTTTTCTTCAGAAAGCTTTTGAAATCGTTCAGGTTGATCCTGTTGCTGCGGATGTCCCAGTCCAGGGTGAGCGCACTGTTGCCTTTGTCCATCAGCGACAAAATATTTTTCATGCTTCCGTTCATCATCAGGTCGGTGCTGCCGGTATTTGCTCGCAGGTCCTCGATGAACATATCGCTGGCCGCAAAACGGATCCTTCCTTTCCCATTTACCAGATCGAAGTTTCTGGGCAGGTAAGTGAATGACGCGGAGTCCATGAAGAAACTGCCATTCAGTAATTTGGGCGTTGAGGTTCCATCAGTGAGTGGGCCGCTGTATTGAAGATCCACCTTTCCCGAACCTTTGCTGAAACGGAAGCTGCCGTCATCGAGCAGGTTGTTGAGGCCCTCCAGCGGGAAAACGGAGCGCACCTGGCACCGAATAGCCGGTTCAATCAGGTTCCGGATAATCATGGAATCGGAATGAAAATCCATATCCTGCCAGCGGGCATCCAGACCGGAGAAACGGAGCACCGAGTTATCGTCTCCATGACCCAGGCCTTTGACGAGTTCATTGGTAAAGTAACCGGTAAAGGAAGCTCTCTCCAGATCGGTAATGGGGGTATGAACGGATTTATTTTTTACCGTGACATGCAATCTGATCAGGGGTGTTTTATACGCAGTATCAGTACCGTCGAGACTGCAGCTGACCGATTTGATCCCCCCGGAAATATCATACTGATTGAGTTTGGAGCGGATATTTGGCGTGAGAAAGGAAACCACTTTCGGATAATCCAGGTTTTCCGTTTCCAGGGAAAGGGTGAAAAGGGCGGGCACTTCGGCCAGGAAGAATTTACCGCTGCT
Source organism: Chitinophagaceae bacterium (assembly GCA_041691395.1). Lineage (GTDB taxonomy): Bacteria > Bacteroidota > Bacteroidia > Chitinophagales > Chitinophagaceae > Puia. The sequence continues at coordinate 4,513 of JBEPUT010000073.1, read as the reverse complement.
CCGGAAAACCTGTTTATCGATATTCAATTTGATCTTTTCAAACTGGAGGACTTTACTTCCGGGATTAAAATGGACGAGGAACCTGCCCTGAACTGTTTTTCCTTCTAAAAAACTTCCTTTTTCGCGGTTAAAGATGAGGCTTTTCACCTGGGTGAACAGATTGACGTCCAGATCAAGCTGTGGTTCATCTGAATGAGTATTCACGCGGCAGATCAGCCGGTGAATATCAAAAAGGAAAAACTTGTGCTTGTCAACTTTTTCCACGATCAGGCGGGAATTGCGCATCTCCAGGTTCGGGTAATGAGCAGGTCCGGTGGTATTGTTCGCCACCTGCGGGTGTTTTCTAAAAACAGAGGTATTGTTATAGCCGGTGGAATCCGTGTAGAGGTAGACCTCCGCATTTTCCAGGATCAGCTTGCTGATGCGCAGATGGCCGGTGACTAGTTCAAAGAAATCGAAACTGGCAAAAGCCAGTGGGGCATTAAGCAAATCGTGGTGGTGCCGGGTCCAGAGGCTGTCCCGGACACTCACGTTTTCGAAGGAAATGGAAATTTTCGGAAAAGTGTGGAACAGGCTGATGCTGATTTCGCCGATGGATACTTCACCATTCAGCCGTTTGTCGGATTCCGTTTTGATATAACTGATCAGATCCGCCTTATGCTGTTTCAGATAGATCCAGCCGCCAAAGGAAAGTAAAAAGAGAAGACCCAGGACAACCGCCAGGAACTTAAGACTGAATTTGAGCGCTTTTTTCAATGAAGCAAGTTATAGGGTTGTGGTTCAAATATTGGGCCTCCTGGCATTAAGGGTTGACCGTTGACCGTCTTTTGTTGCGAATCCGCAGCTGAAGTCCGTCAATTGTAAACCCGCCAACCTTTACCTCGGCGGTCTCTTCAAATACACCGAATAGTCCGGCTGGATCACGTCATAATCCTGGTGCATGAGCGGGGAGGTGAGGAGAAAATCCGCTGTTGACCGGTCGCAGGCAAAAGGAATGTTCCATACCACACCCAGGCGGAGCAGGGCCTTGATGTCGGGATCATGGGGCTGGGCCTCCATGGGATCCCAGAAAAAAATGAGGACATCGATCTTTCTTTCCGCAATGCGGGCTCCGATCTGCTGGTCTCCGCCGAGCGGACCACTCATGTATTTGGTGATGGTCTGGTCCAGGGCGTTCTCCAACATTTTGCCCGTAGAGCCTGTGGCAAAAAGCCGATGTTGTGAAAGGGCGGTTTTATTATAGATCGCCCATTCGATGAGTTCAGCCTTTTTATTGTCGTGCGCAATCAGGGCAATGCGCTTGCTGCTGCCCATTTTATGGATATTCATGCCGGTACTTTTGGTTGGCTGCAAGTTAGGAGAATGCCTGCCTTCAACGCCATCAACTTGTTTGTAGACAGACAACCCATTGGGAAATATTTTCGTTATTTTCAGTTAGTTCACGGAACGGCATGGAATTTGTTCACATGTTATCCCCATTATTTTCACTAATCCATGAGCAAACTTTGGTTAACGCTGGTCACGGCCATGTGCTGTAGTGCCGCGATCTGCCAGACTTCTGATAGTTATTCCAACGTTCCCGAACGGGATAGTTCCATTCAATTTTCACGTTTTATCGTAAGCGAGCGAAATGGTTCGGCCATTTTGAAATGGGGTGCATCCGTGGGGCATACCGGCTATTATTTTATCGTGGAAAAGAGTGCGGACGGAATTCATTTTGAAACCCTGGGTGCCATAGGCAGCGGATCGGGGATTTCCGATACGTCTTTTTCAATTACTGACAATGCAGTAGGTACGGGCATGGCCTACTATCGGATTCGTATATCCGGGGAAAATGGCAATGCCCGGTATTCCAAAACGGTCAGTACAAGTGTGGTCTCCGCATTGGAATTTAGATTTTATCCTAATCCGGTGGACAAGCTGCTGATCATCCGCAGTAGCCGTGCATTAACCATCCAGGTGATGGATGGCTATGGCATCATCTGGTTCAACCAGGATGTGGACGCGGGTATGCAAATAATTAATGTTTCAACATTACAAAAGGGCAATTATATTCTGAAGGCCACGGACAGGGAAACCAGCAACGTTATTTCCGAGCAGCTTATCAAGAACTGACTTTTTTAGTCTTTTTTCTGCCGGAAAATCAGATCATCATCTGATAATATATTTAGCGTTACCTGTTGCAGATCTCACTCTTTCCCACTATCTTTACCTCGGTTTTTCATAGGATATTGGATTTTAAAACGGGGTTGAATTTTTATTCTGACCCCTTTTTTTATGCCCTTATTTCCCCCTGCCATCACCCTGTAAATAGCGGGGTATCCGCGTGACCAGTCCCCGGGGCAATAAAGGGGCCTCAAGCTGTTTGGATTTCCCGGTTGAACTCCCCCAAAAACGACAAAGGCCATCCTTTCAGACGGCCTCCGTACTTACCAACCCAAGCAAATAGAATATCTTAAGCCTCCTGCATTTCTTTAATTTTCGCACGGATTTTGGCCTCAATTTCTGCCGATAGTTCCGGGTTATCGATCAATAATTGCCTTACGGAATCCCTCCCCTGTCCGAGTTTATCGGCGCCATAGCTGAACCAGCTTCCGCTTTTCTGTACAATGCCGAGTTCAACCCCCATATCGATCACTTCTCCCATTTTGGAGATCCCTTCCCCGAAAATGATGTCAAACTCCGCACTCCGGAAGGGAGGAGCAACCTTGTTCTTTACCACCTTCACCTTCACGTGGTTCCCAATAGCTTCTTCCCCGTCTTTTATCTGGGCCATGCGGCGGATGTCCAGCCGCACGGATGCATAGAACTTGAGGGCGTTTCCGCCGGTGGTGGTCTCCGGATTACCAAACATTACCCCGATCTTTTCCCGGAGCTGGTTGATGAAAATGCAGATCGTATTGGTTTTGCTGATCGTGGCCGTCAGTTTCCGCAGGGCCTGCGACATCAGCCTGGCATGAAGCCCCATTTTACTGTCACCCATTTCGCCCTCCAGTTCACTTTTCGGCACCAGGGCTGCAACGGAGTCGATCACCACCACGTCGAGCGCGCCGGAAAGGATCAGGCGGTCGGCGATTTCCAAAGCCTGTTCGCCATAATCCGGCTGGGAAATCAAAAGACTATCCACATCCACACCCAGTTTGCGGGCGTAGTTACTGTCAAAAGCATGTTCGGCATCGATGATGGCGCACATGCCCCCTTTCTTTTGGGCCTCCGCAATCACATGGGTCGCGATCGTTGTTTTACCGGAAGATTCCGGACCGTAGATTTCAATGACCCTTCCGCGAGGAAGGCCGCCAATCCCAAGGGCCACATCCAGCCCGATGGAACCGGTTGAAACAACCTCCATTGGTTCGCTGCTTTTTTCATTCATCATCATCACACTGCCTTTGCCGTAATCCTTGTCTATTTTATCTATGGTGAGCTTGAGCGCCTTTAGTTTTTCGGTGTTTGAATCTGCGTTTGACATTTTTCTTTGTTTAATCATTTAAAGTAGTGGATTCCCCAAAGCTAAGAGAAATATTTTATGCACACTAATAAATTTAGTAAAAATTCACTAATATTTTTGGTTTAGTTTAAAAAGGCCCCGGCAAAAGACAGGGCCGACATGAGAAAATTCTGATCTAAAGAACTGGTTAGAAAACGGCCGGTTGGCTGCTTTCATTTGGTAAAGAGAAGGAATTCCGGCACGCAAGTCAATACCATTAATGTGGTAATTTTGAAAACATGAACCGCATCGACAGACTTTTCGGCATCCTCACCCTGCTGCAGTCCAAAAAGTACGTTACCGGGGAGAAGATCGCGGAGAAATTTCACATCAGTGTCCGGTCGGTTTACCGGGACGTCAAAGCGCTCAGGGAACAGGGTATTCCCGTGAGTTTCGAACCCTACCGCGGCTATTTTATTGTGAACGGATATTTCCTGCAGCCCGTTTCTTTCAGTACCGAAGAGGCCAACGCCCTGTTGCTGATGGAATCCATTGTTTCCGGCTTTGCGGACAGGTCCATCCAGCAGCACTATTCCACCGCGCTCACCAAAGTGAAATCAGTGCTCCGGTCCTCCCAGAAGGATTCCATAGAACTGCTGGCCAACAGCATCAGGTTCCAGGCGCCTCCCTGCTTTATACAGCATTTTGAATACCTGGCCAGCATCCAGCAAGCCATCTCCGGCCGCCGCGTGGTGGAGATTGAATATACCAACCTTCAGAAAGAGGTCTCCAAAAGAAAGGCCGAACCCATCGGACTGGTTTTTTACGCCTTTAACTGGCACCTCATCGGATGGTGTCATCTCAAAAAGAATTACCGCGATTTCCGGGTTTCACGCATCCTCCGGCTCCGCTGCACGGAGGAAGACTTTACTCAGAAGAAGCATATGGATATGAGCGAGTATGTGAAGCAGTTGCCGGTGGATTTTTAGGCCTCAGGGTCCTCTGTCGTATGCGCTGTATGGTATATGGTTTATGGTGGATGGATTTCTATTGCGAATTGGCATTTCGGTCCAATAACCATCCACC
>JBEPUT010000072.1:0-13760 GCA_041691395.1 Chitinophagaceae bacterium | reverse complement strand
ACAACCAGACGGATCTGGCAAAAGTCATTGGCTTCAAAAGCCGGGTTAGTGAAATTATGAGCAGAAAAAGAAAACTTTCCCTGGATATGATTAGAAAGCTAAATGACACTTTAAGTATTCCTACAGAAGTATTAATAAAGGAATATTAATTTGTAATTGACCAAAAAGGGTAATCAATACCGATGCAATCAAAAAAGACTTCCTCTAAATCGCCGTTATTCCAGTTGTTTCTCAAATTCGTGGATTGTCTGGTTTTGGTTACTGCCATATATAATTCATACAATATTCTTTTTATTCAACCCTTTCCCACATTGCCATGGATTTTCGGATTGTTAAACCCTCTTATGTCCATTTCCGGAGTACTTTTTTGTTTTATTTATCCATTCATCTGGCAACGAAAAGAGAATGAGGGCACAATCGATTCCAACAAACTTCAGGCATGGATTAGAGGAATTCTCCGGTATTGGTTAGCGGCTTGTATCTGTACTTACGGATTTGCCAAAGTGTTTGGTACTCAATTTGAACATTTTTATGCGATAAGCGACTCCCTTGTAAAGGACTTATCAGGCTTTGATCTCACATGGAATTATTTTGGATTTTCATATGGCATGACACTGATTATCGCGTTGGTGCAGATAGGCGGGTCGGTACTTTTATTGTTTAGGCGAACGACACTTCTGGGCGTCGCAATTCTGTTTCCAGTGATGTTTAATATCCTTTTAATAAATCTATTCTACAACATTAAACTTTACGCATTCTTAAATTCGATTTTGTATACGTTAGGATTACTTTATCTTTTGCTACTTCGTTGGGAAGATATTAAAGCCATTTTATTTCAACAATCTCATACTATTCAACCTATCCGGTTAGGTTTCGTAAAGCACATTATTAGAATTCTGGTCATATTATATCCTTTTGGCTTAATCTACTATTTTACTATTAATGATAAACCAAATATCCTTGTTGGTAAATGGCAGGTAGATCATTATATCCGAAATCATGATACCTTAAATGTAAATGCATGGCTTACTGATTCTACTGCCTGGAATAAAATTTATATTGAAGAATCCGAAGAGATAACACTCAGCGCTAATCCATATGTAATAGAAAAGAATAAATCAACACGGGGTAAGTACAAATATGATAGCGCATACCATACTCTCATATTAATATTAACTCAGGGTTCGCCTAAAAAAGATACTTTACTTATAAAGGTCAATTTTATCAATAACAAACAAATGAATTGGGCCCTTTTGAGCAAAAATGACTCTTTATTATTGCAACTATCCAAAGTTGAAGACAATAACAAATTACATATATGATTAAGGAAAATCTGCACATCTCATTACTAATAACATCAACCCATTCGTAAATTACCAAAAAAGAATTTCGCAGAATGCCGCAGAACCGGCACTTTACGCGAGTATATGTAGGCCCAACAGGAATCGAATATAATTAAAATATGCCGTCATTAACCACGCAGATGTTTAGTATTCCCCTTTACAAACGGACTTGCCATCCCGACAATAATAATTTCAGAATTTTTTTTTGAATGACAAAGTCCCGCTATTTTTCATTAATCCTTATTTTAGGAAGTCTCACTGCATTAACCCCGTTTTCAATTGACATGTATTTACCGGGGTTTCCGGCCATTGCGAAAGATCTGGGGACTTCCGCCTCCAAAGTATCCTTATCGCTGAGTGGTTTTTTTATCGGCATTTCTGCCGGGCAATTGCTTTACGGCCCTTTGCTGGATCGTTTCGGAAGAAAAAAACCCCTGTATATCGGGCTATCTGTTTACATCCTGGCATCCATTGCCTGCGCCTTCTCCCATTCCATAACGAGCCTGATTATCATCCGGTTTATCCAGGCTCTGGGAAGTTGCGCCGCAACAGTTACTGCTGTGGCTATGGTCAGGGATCTTTTTCCGGTAAACGAAAATGCCAAAGTTTTTGCCCTGCTGATGCTGGTGCTTGGCGCCTCACCGATGATCGCGCCAACCATCGGAGGATATATCACCGCAGCCTTTGGATGGCACGCGGTTTTTACCGTGCTGACGATCCTGTGCATGCTTATTTTTCTTTCCTGCATACTCTGGCTTCCCGACGGCATGGCGCCGGATCACTCTTTGTCACTGAAACCGCTTCCCATCATCCGCAGTTTCCTGGCTGTGTTGCGTGAACCTTCCTTTTATACGTATTGCTTTACCGGTGGCATTGCGTTTACAGGCTTGTTTGCCTATGTTTCCGGTTCGCCGGTCGTTTTTATGAATGTATATGGTGTGGATCAGAAAACCTACGGATGGATATTTGCCTTTTTATCCATCGGGTTCATTGGTTCGAGCCAGCTCAATAATCTGTTGCTGAAAAAATTCCGCAGCCAGCAAATCATGCAAAACATACTGATTTGTTACGCCGTGATCAGCACCCTGTTTTTATTAGCATCCCAAATGGGCTGGCTGACCCTTCCGGCGCTCATTGCTTTTTTGTTTGTGCTTTTATCCTGCGTGGGCATCGTCAATCCGAATGCCGCATCACTCACGTTGGCTCCATTTGCAAAAAATGCCGGCACAGCGTCTGCGCTTATGGGCGCCATTCAGATGGGAATGGGATTTGTCGCTTCCGTATTCATCAGCTTATTTGAAAAACCTTCCACCACACCGCTGGCTTTAGCCATGGCTGCATCCGCAATACTGTCCCTGACGATTTTGCGGCTCGGAAGCAGAAACATCAGTCCGCTTGCCGGATTGCAGGGCATCCGCTAAGTGATAATCAACACACGGTTATACACAAAAATGGGAACCCTGGAAAAGGTCCCCGTCATTGATTAAAACCATTTGCGTATTGCAAATGCAGACTTTAGTTCTTTTCAATATCCTGAACAACGTCCATCTCATCATCCGCAACCCGGATCTTCTTAATGGACTTATTATCCTGGACTTCCACGAGGTAAATGATCCTGTTTGCGGGCAGATCAATCTGGTTGACGTAGGAAATGGCATAATCACGGTAGGTAGATCTTACCATTTCTTGCACCGTACCATCCAGTTTGTCTGCTTCATATCCCGAAACCGTTTGCAACCAGGCGCCGTTGCGGCCGTAAAATGCCCGGTAAAGAATGTTATTCATATAGAACCGGCACACTAAGTTTTTATCTTTTAATACCATCCATTCAGGTCCATTCGCGTTTCTATAGGCTCTGTTGAAATTCCAAGCTATTTTGCTGCTCACGGCATGGGCATCAATAAATTCATTTTGGTCCGCTGGCTCCATTTTACTCTTTATCGGGTCAATATGATTTGGATCAATAGTCCGGTTCATCGCTGTCTGGGCATCTGCAGAGATGAATAATAACGAGAGAAAACCAGCAGCAGCGAGGGCGCTTAACTTTTTCATGATATAACTTTTAGATGGTGAAACCCAATTCTGTTTACCGGAAACAAATCTAGTTCCCGGCATGTGCGTTCACCAGCGCGACTGAGTAACTGACTGTTCCGGCGGGTAACTGAACAATCGTTTCAGCCGGAATTTGATTACGAAAGGCGGGTCTTGTTGCAGATTACCCTGTCCAACTGCTAATTACCCATCAATTCTGACCATCTGCCCTTTTTATGGGCGAGTTGTTGTATCAATAATTAATTTTATAGAACGAAGAATCCCGCGGTATGCCGAACTATAATAAATCAGGGTTTTCGCTTTGCCTGGTGCTGGTGTTGACCGGCGTCCGGGCACAAACATCCAGGCTGGATAGCCTGAAGAAGGTCCTGCTCAACACGCAACGCACGGCTTATGCGGACTGCCTTAACCAGATCAGCCAGGAATATTATACCATCAATACGGACAGCGCTTTTTGGTATGCTTCGGAAGCTTTCAGAAAATCGGAAAGGGATGGCTACAGGAAGGGAATGTCGGACGGTTTAAACAACCTGGGCGCCATCATGCGGGAACGTGGCGACAATATTTCCTCCGAGAAATATTTCCGTCAGGCGCTTTCCGTTTCCGAAAAGGAAAGGCCTTCGGATGAATGGGCCAGAGATATGCAGGCCCTGGGTTATATCCTTTTTCTCCAGGGACAATACCCCGAAGCCACGAAGCTAGTGGAAAAATCCCTGAACTATTATCTCCAAACAGGCAACGAAAAAATGCAGGATTATACCTACCGCGTGTTGGGCACCATTTATACGGACCAGGGGTATTATGAAAAAGGATTTTCTTATCTGCAGAAAGGGTTTGCCATCGGCATTAAGGTCAAGGATCCGGTAGGATCCCATTCTTCCACTTATATGTGGAACACTTACCTGCTCGGGGAATTGTATAAAGACGCGGGAGATTATCCCACGGCTCTCCAGTATTTCAACCTCAGCCTGACGCGCGCAAAAGAAAACGTCAGCCTGGTGGATTATTATCATATCCTCGGCGCCATGGCCATGCTCAGAAACCAGTATGATTCCGCTGCTTTCTATTACAACCGTGAAATTTTCTTTATAAAGAAGAGGATTCCCGATCCGGGGGTGGCCGCCCTTTTCCTTTCTGATCCATATATCGAAATGGGAGAACTTTATCTGGCCACAAAAAATTATCCGGCAGCACTGCAATACTTTGAGAAATCGCTTCCCCTTTTATTAAGGGGGAATTACAATAGCAATGTCCTGATATCCTTGCGGGGCATAGCCAATGTGCATATTGCCCGGCGAAATTGGAAACTTGCTTTCCGATACGCTGAACAACTGCTCAGCAGGGCGCGCGCCACCGGCAGCAGGACCTTTATCAGGGACGGCTACGAGCTGTACTGGAAAATTTATGATGGCATGGGCAATATTACAAATGCCTACAGATACCATCTCAACTATACTGACATCCACGACTCCATCGCCAAGGATGTTCAGTTGCGGAATATTTCCGTGGGGCTAATGAAAACATGGCAGATCCAGCAGGAATCAAAAATCGAATTATTAAAAAAAGAAAAGAAGATACAGGCTCAGGAAGCCCAGATGATCTTATACAGCCTTATTGCCATCTTGTGTATCGCCCTGATTATTTTCTGGATCATCATATTAAAACGGAAAAGTGCAGTCATCCGCAGCAAACACCTGGAGGACGTCGTCAAACTGCAGACTCTGGAAAGCGAAAAAATAATAACGGCTTTTGAACACAAGGCCGCCGAACTGGAAATGCAGGCGCTCCGCGCCCAGATGAACCCGCATTTTATTTTTAATTCGCTGAATGCGATAAACCGGTTCATTCTTCAAAACAACAAGGAACAGGCCTCCGCCTACCTGACCAAATTTTCCCGTTTGGTCAGAATGATCCTGAATCATTCGCAGGAAAATTTAATTTCCCTGGAAAACGAACTGGAGTCCCTGCAGCTTTATCTGGAATTGGAGGCCCTGCGTTTTGACAATCATTTCAGCTTCCAGATTAAAGTGGGTGAAAACGTGGACCTCGCCTCTCTGCAGATCCCGCCCCTGATCATTCAGCCCTTTGCGGAAAATGCCATCTGGCATGGACTAATGCATAAAAAAGGAAAAGGACTCCTTCATATTGAACTCTCGATTTCGGGGGATGTATTGTATTGCAGAATCATCGACGACGGGGTGGGCAGAAAAAAAGCCACGATACTGAAAAATAATTCGGCGGTTACCCATAAATCCATGGGTATGCGCATTACGGCAGACAGGATATCGAGGATACAGCATAATCAGGATGCGGATGATTTTATCCAGATCAACGACCTTGTTCTGCCCGATGGAAGCCCCGGCGGAACAGAAGTGATACTAAAAATCCCACTCATCTATGTTTAAAGCCATTTTGATTGATGATGAACTGCATGGGCTGGAAACCCTGGGTATTCTATTGAAAGAATATTGCCCCAACGTGACCATCCTGGCCTCCTGCCGGTCAGCAGAAGAAGGGCTGGCAGCCATCGCACAGCACGAGCCGGATATTCTTTTTCTCGATATTGAAATGCCCGCGATGAATGGGTTTCAGATGCTGGAGCAATTTTCGAAAATCTCCTTTTCCGTTATTTTCACCACCAGCTACGACCAGTATGCCATTAAGGCCATTCGTTTCAGCGCGCTCGATTATCTACTGAAACCCATAGATCCCACCGAACTGATTGCGGCCATCTATAAAGTGCAAACCCAAAAGCACTTGCCCATGTCGGAACAGTTTCAGCTGCTGCTGAATAAAATGCAGCACCCCAATCACCATTTCTCCAAAATAGCCATTCCCACCGCAGAAGGTTTTGAACTCATCCCCGCCGACCAGGTTATCCGTTGTGAGGCCAGTGATAATTACTGCCACCTGTATTTGAAGTCCAAGGATAAGATCACGGCTACCCGCACCCTGAAAGAGATGGAAGAACAGCTGCTTGACTTTCCCTCATTTGTCAGGGTTCATCATTCCCACCTCGTGAATCTGAATGAGGTGAAAAAATATGTCCGGGGCGAAGGCGGCTACCTGATCATGACCGATGGTGCCGTTGTGAATGTTTCCCGCAGCCGAAAAACGGAACTGCTAAAATTCTTCTGATTGGAAATTTTTAGCAACAAAATCATATGTTCCCGAACCTATTTCAAATACAGCCCGTTCTCCTTCCATACGCAAAAATTTAACCGCTTCAGCATCCCCTGCGTTCTTTCCGCCTTCTGTGACATCAGCTGCATTTTTCGCCGGAACAGCGATCAGCGCTGTGGTATTGGCCGGAACCGTAATGCGCCAGTCGAAAATGCCTTTTTCCGTTTTCCATTCACTACTGATCGGACCGTGTACGGAATGAAAGGATGCTTTCACGTGACTGAGTCCTTTCACAGGCACCGGTTTCATCCATATTTTTTTGAAACCCGTTTCCAGTGAATCACTTTTTATTCCGGCAAGATCCTCATAAAACCAAACCAGCAGATCGCCCAGCAACATGACGTGGTTGCCCGAATTCATCGCCGGATCGGCCGTGTTCCCGTTCCACAATTCCCAGATGGTAGTGGCCCCGTTCTTAACCATATATCCCCGGCTGGGATAAGTAGTGTCCGTAGCGAGGTGCAGGGCTATATCGGAACGCCCGTTTCCGGATAGCGTGCGCATCAGCCATTGCGCACCGATCAGCCCGGTGCTGATGTGTCCCTTGAAATCGTTCATTGTTTTATCTACAATGTGCTGAAACACCCTGGTGCGCATACTGTCAGGGGCCAGCTGATATGCCAGTGCAAAAATATTGGCCGTTGCCGTATTATTCGAATAGCCGCCATTCTCCACATTCAGGAATTTACGGTTGAATGCCTTTTTTGTTGCGTAGGCCAGCGTGTTCCACTCTTTTTCATCCGTTGTACGTCCGGTCAGGTGCGCAAACCGGCTCATCAGGCCTAAAAAATAATAATAATACGATGTTCCCAAATAGTCTCCCGCCGTTTGCCGCGCCGGATCTTCCGAATGGATCATCTTCGGATTTTCCGGTGGCATGCACCAGTCACCATAATTATCCTTTGTCATAATATCGGCTTTCACATATTTACTGCGCATGTAATCCATCCATTTTTTCATGGAGGTATAATGTTTTTCAATCGGCTGGCGGTTCCCGAACTGATGATAGAGCATGTTGGCGATGATGATATAGGTACCCGGCCAGGTCATGTTGTCCGAATAAAACTTCCAGTAAGCCGGCGCCACATCAGGGATACTGCCATCTGCGCGCTGCACGTCTTCAATGTCCTGAAGCCATTTGGCATACAGGGTATTGTTGTCGAAAAGAAAACTCTCGCCGTAGGAACCCACGGCGCGGTCTCCCAGCCAGCCCATGCGTTCGTCGCGTTGCGGGCAGTCCGTAGGCATTCCCCGGTAATTTCCCCGGATACTCCAGTATGCATTGTGATAGATCTGATTGATGATCGTATCCGAAGTTTCAAATTGTCCCGTTGTTTCCAGATCATCGTGAACCACTTTACCGGAAATATCCGCCAGATCAGGTTTTCCCGGATAACCCGTCACCTCCACAAAACGAAAACCATGATAGGTGAATTGCGGTTCCCATTGTTGTGCACCCGCTTTCATCACGTACCGGTCAGTGACTTCCGCTCCACGCAGGTTTGCCAGGTAAAGCGTGCCATCCGGTTTGAGGGTTTCTGCAAAACGCAGGGTGACCGTATCCCCTTTTTTCCCGTTTGGTATTTTAATGTTTGCCCAGCCCACCATATTTTGCCCCATGTCAAAAATATATTTACCTGAAGCCAGCTCCTTTACCGACACAGGTTTCAGGCTGTCCATGATCTTAATTGGCGGGTTCATCTGCGATACGATGAGATCGGCAGGCGCTGCAACACGTTGCGCCGGCATCCAGCGTTTATCATCAAACCCGTTGGAAGCCCAGCCGGGCATTTCCAGGTTCGCATCATAATCCTCTCCGTCAAATTCATTGTTACTCAGGATGGGACCCGCAGTGGTCAGCTTCCAGTCATTGTCGCTGCCGATATTTTGCAGCGTTCCGTCTTCATACCGGATCTCCAGCTGCAGGAGCATTTTGGGATAACCGAAATTGGTGATCGTGGGGATATCGCTGGGACCCGAACGCATGGTAAAGAACCTTCCGTTGCCCAGAACGGTTCCGATGGCGTTTTCGCCGGACCGGATATGATCCGTGACGTCGAAAGTATTATAAAAAACACGTTTATCATATTCCGTGGGTGCGGGCGCCAGCACCTGGTCACCGATCTTTTCTCCGTTCAGATATAGTTCATACAATCCAAGTCCGCTCAAATACACTACAGCCTGTTTAATCTTTTTTGGAGCGTAGAATTCCTTTCTGAAATAACGGGCAGACAAACGGGTATGTACATCGTGAGGACGATCATTCAGTAAAAAAGTATCCAACCCGATCCAACGCGCCGACCAGTCTGCCGGCTTCAGCAAACCCATGCTCCAGTGTGCCGGTTTACTCCAGTCGGATTCCCGCTGATCGCCAGTCCATACTTTTACTTTCCAGTAGCAATCCGCACGGCTGTCCAGGGGTTTACCGGCATAACGAATGCCCAGGGAAGAATCCGTATTTATTTTTTTTGAATCCCAGAGGTCGGCTTCCTCTTTTTCTAATTTTTCCGGGGAAGAAGCTACCAAAACGCGATAAGCGGTTTGCATGATGCCCCTTCCCCTGGCGGTGATCTCCCAACTCAGATCAGGGTTTGTATTATCTATGCCCAGTGGATCCGTTAAAAAAGCGCACCGGAGATTGGCCACGGCAGGTTCTTTTTGAACGCAGGACGAAAATACAAACGGGCAGATGATACTGAAGATGAAGAACATCTTTTTAACCATGGTCGGATTCTTTAGGATAAATTTACCCGACAGCATCTGATCAGGCATCCTGTACTGTACGGTATCCGCTAAACAATGGCCTGCCCAATAAGTACCGCCATTATCTGGGCAGTGTAATTTCTATATTGCGGAATTCTATCGGACCATGATCCCCCTGGAGATATATCGGACCGGGTTCTCCTTCATTGCTGTTTAACGCACCACCGGTAATGCCGGGGATTTCCTGATTACAGATAACCTTTTTCCCATTTGCCACAACCGTTACCATTCTGCCGACCAGCGTAATATCGTAGGTCTGCCATTCTCCCGGATCCTTAGCCATCATTTCACTCGGCGGCAGAAATCCATACACAGCGCCCAAAAGACCAACTAGTGGTTCCATACCCTTGCTGTCTTCAATCTGTACTTCATAACGCCCCCTCAGATAAACACCGCTGTTACTGCCTTTCGGATAACGAAATTCAATATGCAGTTTAAAATCAGTGAACGTTTGATCAGTGACAATATTGGAACCTGATTTAGGACTGCGGAGTACACCGGATTCGGCCTGCCATTGATTTACTTTGCCCAGCGCGTGCCAGCCTTTCAGATCTTTTCCATTAAAAAGACGGACCGGGCTTCCCCATACCGGTTCCTTCTCTCTTCGCAGTGCTGGTGCCCTCACGGCAGTCCAGTCATATTTTTTCCCATCGGGAATAATCATGGTTCCTGTCAGGCGATCCCCCTGAAGTTCTCCTTCCACCTGGAGATCATTGCTTTCACGCTCCCACTGCGGTGGAATGGAAAAATGCATTTTGCCTTCACTGAAATAAACTTTGGAGATGGGGCGTGCACTTCCTCCACTGCCGACAAACCGGCCCACCAGTGTACTTAATCCGGAAAGCCGCACTTCCAGCCAGGATGGAAATTCGCTGTCTGCATTTTTAACCGTCAGATCCCACCGTCCTTCCAGAGCAGATGTGTCCTGTATTTTACCGGAAACCGGATTCGCCCGGATACCGGTACTGGTAAATAAAAACAAAACAACCGCAGTAAAAATAAACCTGCTCCCTTGTCTTGTGCCGCTTGCAAATGATGATATCATATCGTTTTTATTTTATGAATTCTTCCTCAATTTAGTTAAAAACAGCCATGCCTCCGGAAAGTTAAACAATGCTTTGCGCAGATCGTAAAAGAAAAAAAAATTATTTGTTTTACTTTAGAGCAAGAACGATTTTCTTCTTTATGTCATGCTTATTCCCCAGGCTTATATGAAAAAGCTGCTGCTGTTTCTATTTTTATCCTGCTTTGTTTTAACAGGGCGGTCCCAGGAAAATAAAACACTGATCCTTCATCTGGAACGGATTGATCCCGCCACAGGAAAAATACAAACAGAAGTTGAACGGGTTCCGACCGACAAGGTCGGCATCATTATAACAGATATGTGGGATAAACACTGGTGCAAATCCTGGACTGCACGCGAGGCAGCGATGGTTCCGAAAATGAACAGGATTCTGGCTTCCGCGAGGAAAATGGGTGTACAGGTGATATTCTCGCCCTCCAGTGTGGCCGATTTCTATAAGGATTATCCGCAAAGAAAAGCCGTTTTGAACATGCCGGGGTCCGGCGACTATGAATACCCGTCTGTCTATCAGCTTCAGGATTCTGCCCGGCTAAAAAACTGGGATTATAGCCGTTACAGTCAGCGATTTCTGCCCGGGACTATTTACGAAGCTAGAGAAGTTAAGGGTGAAACATATAAAGGATTTCCGGCATTACCCCCTTTTGCCAATACCGGGGGATGCGAATGCAGGGACAGGAAATGCAGGGATGGCAGTGTGTGGACCCGTCAGAATAAAAATTTGTTGATTGACGCCCATGATCTGATCACGGACGGAGACAGCAACACGGAAACCTTTAATATCTGCAAGGCGAAGGGCATTACCCATTTATTATATATGGGTGCAGCGGGAAATATGTGCCTGACCTGGACGCGCGGAAACTCTGTAATCAATATGGCAAACCGGGGATTTAAATGCGCCTACATGTCGGACCTGATGATTTCTATTTCAGGAAACGGATATAACCCGGACACAAAAAAATCCGATCCTGCATTTACGCCTGCAAAAGGGGATAGCCTTGTACTTGATCATCTGAGAAAATATAGCGCCTTCTGTAAGGGCTGATGAAGTATTCGCAGTTAAAAAATAACTTAAAACGGACAAACTGTGCCAACAACTTACCTACGCTTTAAACCGGGAAGCATACTGATGTTTATTATTTCCGGCGTGATGATCTCCTGTAATCAGACAGACAAGCCCCTTTTTACCCACGACGAGGTAATGCAGTATGTTCCCAAGGGGCCTGCTGATTGTTTCCGGCAGATCTCCTTCGACGTTAACGAAAAAAAAGAATACCCACAAGCCGTCCTGAATACTTTTTTCTCCGAGCAGGATCCCGTAAAATATGCTGAGTTCTGTAAAAAGATAAACCTGGATGCCGTTATCCTGCAGGGTGTGCCGCAGGCCGGCTACGCCACATACAGGCAGACAAAGGTCAACAGCATTTACCCCGGAATGAAAGGCGACTTCTTCGGCGAAACCCTCAAAGAATTGCACAAACGCGGCATCTCGGGGTTTGGATATGTCGGCATCGGATGGGTGATGAAGTATGCCAAAGAACATCCTGAATATACCGATGGAGATAAGGACCGGCCGATGATTTGTCTCAATTCCCCATACCGTGACCGGGTGATGGAATCTGCGCGGGAGATTATCCGGAATTACCCCGTGGACGGTTTCCGTTTTGATATCCTGGACCAACCCGCGCAGTGCCGCTGTGCAGGCTGTAAAAAATTGTATCAGGAACTGTTTAACGACACGATGCCTGCAACCTGGGTTGACTGGCAACACAGGCAGCGATTCCGAGTGGAAAGTATCAGCCGGTTCATCAAAGACAGCTATGCTGCCTGCAAGGCGGCCAAGCCGTCTCTGCCGGTGTGGCAGAACTGGTTCAACGGGGAGGATTATGCCGACCTCAGCGATGCCAACTATGTCGACATGAGTTATCTGGAATTCACTGATCCCTTTTTCGAATTATTTCTGAACGGCATATTTGATAAAAAAGGCATCATTACCGGAAAAGTAATTGAAGATCCCAAGAGGGCCTGGAAATGTCTCGCACTCGGCGGCAGGTGCTATTCTTATTTTGCATCGGTAGGCAAAACCGGATTACCTGATGCCGATACTTCGTTTGACCGGATTGTTCCGCCTGACTGGTTCGAAAAAAAGCTGGCTCCGTTTTATGCCATGGTGCGCGAAGCAGAACCCATACTTAAAAATACCAGGCCGGTTACCAATATTGCCGTCCTTTACGATGAAAAAACACGCTATCATTACGATCAGTATAACCGGGATGAGTACGTACGGATACTTCGCGGGATCACAGAACCGCTACTGGCCTCAGGCAATCCCGTTCGCTTCATTTCAAATATTAATCTTGCCCGCACTTCGCTGGAGCCCTACAAAGCGCTCTTATTGCCCGAGTCTTCCGGATTTTCAGACGATGAACTGAACATCATTAAGGATTACGCGAAGAACGGAGGCATCGTCCTGATAACCGGGGATGCCCTTTCCTACAACGCTGATGGCAGTCCACTGACCGATTTTGCCCTGAGTGGAATAATGGGCGTTTCGAGAAAGGAAAAAGCTGAGGTGCTGAAAAAGGTCGCCGAAAAGCAAACGCAAGATAAACCCCTTGTTGATCCGCGTATGGTGATCAGGGATGATATAATGCCTGCCAAAAACCAATCTACAGATAAAAAACTGACGCCTGTTATTTCCGTATCCGGATCCAACATCAGTTTAGCCACCGGAGCAAAAAAGCAACAACCCCTCGTTCATGTCAATCCCTACGGAAAAGGCTTTGTTTATTATATTTCGTCGTCCGATATGCCGGAAGTTACTGCTGCTGTCATCAATTATGCAGGCGTTCGCTCCCCTGTAAAAAACGAGGATACTTCCACATTAGCTGTTCTTACAAAAAGAATAGATAAGAACGAATGGTTCCTGCATCTGCTCGACAGCGGAAAATATTCGCTGGTAATTGATAAGAAATACTGCCCCGCAACAAAAATATCCGGCACGTTTCCGGCCGGCATGAAGAACATTCAAATAAGGTTCACCAAAGATTTAATCCTGGTTGATGTGGATAATCAAAACGATTACAGCACAATTGTTTTTCAGTAGCTAGTCTTTCTTATACCAGATATTCCGATACTCCACCTTCATATGAGGAAGTACATGCGCCTGCAATCCCAGCCAGCCTTCAAACTTGCGGTTTGTTGAATCGTTGTCTGTTACATCGCTCATTAAAACACCGTTGATATAATGTTTCATCCGGTTACCTTTCACCACCATATAGAGAGAATTCCAGTCATTGTCTTTAATCAGTGTTTTCAGGGAATCCATATTTCCGACT
>JBEPUT010000071.1:0-14387 GCA_041691395.1 Chitinophagaceae bacterium | reverse complement strand
ACTGCTTAAGGCAAAACTAATCACATTGGAAGCCTTTCAAGGGGTAACCTTTTCAACTGAAACCTGATAACTAAGGCTGTGGTAGTTACATCGCCTTCTACACCGGGTATTAATTTAAAAGATTATCTTTCAATAGCTTTTCTTAAAAGATCAATTTGGCGCCTTTCAAATAGCTTATGATGAAAAAGGTTTTTTATTCCTTTTTTACGCTTATTTTCTTCACGTTTTTCGGGCAGCGGGCGAAAGCTGATCCGGTTGCTCCTTTTTTCCTCCAGCACTATGATAACCGGAACGGTCTTTCCAACAGTTCCATAAACTATATTTTTAAAGACGCCAGTAATTTATTGTGGGTGGCCACCTGGGACGGCCTGAACATGTATGATGGAAGTGTTTTTCATGTTTTTAATTATAGTAAAGAGAATGATTTTAAAAGCATAGGCAGTAATGTTATTCAGCAGGTTAATGAAGACAAACGCGGGAATATCTGGATTACCACCATTGAAGGTATTTCCCGCTATGAAAAGGTGACAGGTAAATTCTATAATTACTTCTACAGCCAGTTCAGTAAAAGCAGGATCAGTGAGCAGGAATATGCGTTGGCCCTGGATACCGCCGGCAGGGTTTATTGTCTGAACCAAAAATCAGGACTTAGCCTGTATGATGAGCAGGCAGATACTTTCCGAATTTGTGCTTTGCCTGAACAAAATTCAAAAATTGCTAAGATTACCTTTGATGAAGATAGCCGGTTATGGTTGTTAAATGCTGATGGACGGATGAGTGTGTATTCAGAAATGGGGCATCAGTTTAAACATTTGAGGACCTACACCGAAAAAGAGCCCATCGTCAATTTCTTTAATGTGAATTCCCGGCTTTTTTATTCTACGGCAGACGACCGGTTATTTACAATCCAAGGAGCTGCTCTTGATCAAAAACAGGTGCTTCAGATGAGCCATCCCATCACCTCCTTGATCTTTTACAAGGATCATTATCTGCTGGCCTGGTCAACAAGAGGGTATGGTGTTTTTGATATCAGCTTTCAGCCGTCTTCTTTTTTAAAGAGTGAAACCCTGCAAATGCAGGATATCAAGGTGACTTCCTGGGCCCTGGGCAGCGAAGATATTCTGTGGTATGGCACGGACGGGAACGGACTCATCAAGATCTATCCAAAAACAAAATCCTTCGGCACCGTCACCACCTCGGATAATGGGATGTTCTATAATAAATCGGTCAGGGCTTTTTGTGAGGCCAATGGCAATTTGTGGATTGGTACCAAGGGGAGCGGTATTGTCAGTATTAAGAATTTTTGGTCCGATACGGCTGCTGCCTATGCGAAACAATATTTTTTAAATCCATCCGAGCTGGATAATAATTCCGTGTATGCCCTGAAAAAAGGAAACGACGGGCTGATCTATATTGGGACGGATGGGAAAGGGATTGGTGTGTACGACCTGAAAAGCAGCCGGTTTCATAAGTGGTCGGATATTAAAGGTTATTCAAAATATCCGGAGTTCGGATCGGTGTATGCCATCAAGCCGGATCCTGACAATTCATTGTGGCTGGGCACCAGCGGCTATGGGCTCATCCATCTGAAGATCACACGAAATACGAAGGGAGCGCTTTCCCTGGACTTCCTCGAACACTTCACTTTTGATAATTCCAATACCGGGCTGGCAAACGATATCATTTATTCCCTGGCGGATGGCGATCAGGATCATCTGTGGATTGGATGCCGTTACGGCGGCCTCAGTTTAATGGACAAAAAGACCCGGGTTTTTAAAACATTTAAGGCCTTCACCTACGAAGGGAGTCTTACCAACAACGATATATTGTCTCTTTTTAAAGACAGTTACGACCGGATCTGGATCGGCACCAGTTATGGCCTCAACTGGATAAACAATGCCGATGGGCTAAAGAAAGAGCCCATTTTTCAAAAACTCACTACGTCCAACGGCCTTCCCAACAATACCATTCATGCCATAGAGGAAGATAGTTCAGGCCATATCTGGGTAAGCACCAATAAGGGTCTTGCCAAAGTGAACCAGGCCGATATGAAAGTATGGTTCTATCAGCAAATGGATGGTTTGCAGAGTAATGAATTTTGTGACGGTGCCGTCTGGAAGGATAAAGCGGGTAATCTGTTTTTTGGAGGTACCTACGGCTTTAATCATTTCCTCCCGCAAAATATCCATAAATCCGAATGGCAGCCGAACCTGCTGTTGACTAATATCCTGATCGGCGGCAAAACCATTGACCAGAATGGCTTCAACGTGATGGACAGTGCTGGCAAAAAACCCTTTGGGTTTTTAACCGGCAGAAAGGATAATTTTTTCGAGCTCGATGTAAAGGCAATCAGCTTTTTAAATGCGGAAAAATGCGAGTATGCCTATTACCTGGAGGGGTATGATAAGGCTTGGCATTTTTCCGGCACCACCGGCAAAATAGGGTACAGCAATATGCTGCCAGGCAACTATGAGCTGAAAATAAAATGGAGCAATGGAGAAGGCGTCTGGACCCGGGAACTGCCGGTGCTTACGTTGACCGTAAAACAATATTTCTGGCTTACCCCGTATGCTTTTTTCGTGTATGCATTGCTCATCGTCGTGTTGGGATATGTTGTTTATAAATACCGGAAGAATAAGCTGGAGATCAAACACCAGCTGGCGGTGGAGCATTTAATGCGTACCAAAGAGGAGGAAATCCATCAGAACCGCCTTGGCTTTTTTACCAATATCGCCCATGAGCTGCAAACGCCCCTGACCCTGATCATGGGGAGTGCCGAAAGGTTCCTGGATAAAACCGTGTCAGGCAAGGAACAAAAGGACCGGCCATATTTCCTGTCGCTGATCCATCAGCAGGCATCCCGGCTCACTTACCTCGTGCATCAGTTGCTCGAATTCAGAAAAGTGGAAGCCGGCTTTTTTAAAAATCAGTTTAGTTATCTGAATGTCTCGGAATTGCTGAATAACCTGGCAGAGCCTTTCGCTCCGTTGGGCGAACAAAATAAAATGGAG
This sequence comes from Chitinophagaceae bacterium, assembly GCA_041691395.1. Lineage (GTDB taxonomy): Bacteria > Bacteroidota > Bacteroidia > Chitinophagales > Chitinophagaceae > Puia. The sequence goes on along the minus strand of JBEPUT010000071.1, from coordinate 11,376 downwards.
TTCGATCTCGATATTTCACCGGGCATGAATGGCTGGGTGGATAAGGACAAACTGGAGAAGATCATTTTTAACCTGTTATCCAATGCCTTTAAATATTCCGGCAGGAACGAGCAGATCATATTTTCCGCGCATGAAAACAGCCTGACCAATGAACTGGAGATCAGTGTGGTCAATTCCGGTTCTACCTTTCCTTCCGGCAATCTTGACCAGCTGTTTGAGAAATTTTACGTGGCCAGTCCGAAGACCGATGAAGCTGAAAAGTTCGGTACCGGCATCGGGCTCGCTTTCACCCGGCAAATGGTCACCCTCCTGAATGGAAGGATCAATGCAGGCAGTGAGAATGGCTGGATCACTTTCAACGTATTTCTTCCGTTAAAGGCTGATCCGGCCGAGCGGCATTACGACAATGATACGCTGACCCTCAACGATGAGCCGTCTTATCTGTACCGCGCGATCACGTCCTATTCCAAACCCGGCCATGCGGTTTCGGCCATAGAAAACAACAAGCAGGCAATACTGGCGAATGTACTGGGGCAGGATAAGAAAAACGTGCTGATTGTGGAAGATGAGCCGGAAATCCGTTACCTGTTAAAGGATATATTGAAAGAAGAGTATACCATTTATGAGGCAGAGGACGGCAGAAAGGCCCTGGAGCTGATGGATAGGATTTTACCGGATCTCGTTATCTGCGATGTGATGATGCCGAATATGAATGGGCTGGAATTATGCCATAAAATGAAAAGTGCCCCCGCCACCTGCCATATTCCTTTTGTGATACTAACTGCCCGGGGCAGCGGGGAACACCATATGGAAGGCTACGAAGTAGGCGCGGATGCTTATATAGCAAAGCCTTTCCATACCCCCCATCTCAAAGTACGCGTAAGGAAATTGCTGGAATACCGGCAGAAATTACTGGATCTGATTAAAAATGACAAGGTCCAGGATATGCTGACCCAACCGGATATGGCCGAGGACGATAAGGCCTTCCTGGCCAGGCTGGTGCAGGTGATTGACGATAATCTCATCGATGGGGGGCTAAATGCCCTGTTCCTTGAAAAAGCGTTTTGCATGAGCAAGATGCAATTGTACCGTAAATTAAAAACCATGACCGGCATGACGCCCGGCGAATTCATTAAACACATCCGGCTTAAGCATGCTTCCCATCTGCTGGCTACGACGAGCCTGAATGTAACCGAAATTTTCTACCGTACCGGGTTCAACAACCAATCCTATTTCTTCCGGGAATTCAGGAAGCGGTACAATTGTGCACCAAATGAGTACAGGGACCAGAGAGCGATGAAGATTCCCTGACCGGGCTGAATACTGCCAAAATATCCTGAAATTGTAACTATAGTACAGCAAATTGAAACCATAGTGTACAAAGGCGTACGACGGGGAAGTTATTTTTGGAGAATAATTGCTGCTTATGATGACTGGTAAAACAGATTTGACCCGTAACCGGGCCGTTGACTACCCGCTGTACAACAGCCCTCCCTGCTCAAGGGGCCACACGACCCCGTATCTCTCCGGATACACAATGCTATCTCATTTCGCGGTTCCCATCTCTAATAAATATTAAAACATTGCTGGTATGAAAAGGAAAATTAAGCATCGTATGCTTTGCATCCCAAAACAATTAATGCGTGGTATCAGGCTTATTTGTTGTGTTGCTGCCTGTGCATTTCTACAATTTACAGCTTCGGCGCAGCAAAATGGCAGCGTTAAAATAACAGGAAAAATAAATTCGGCACAGGGTGAGCCATTAACCGGGGCCACCGTGAATGTGAAAAATACTACCACCGCGGCAACTTCGGATGCAGATGGAAACTTTAGCATTTCAGCGGCAAACAATTCGGTCCTGGAAATATCTCATGTGGGGTATAAAAAACAGGAAGTGTCTGTATCCGGCAGAACCAATATAATCATAACATTAGAGGCAAATGCCAATACCCTGAACGATGTGGTGGTCGTGGGTTATAACACGCAACGAAAAGTTTCCATAGCAGGGGCCATAACCAATGTGGATATGACGGACCTGTCAAAGACCAGGATTGCCGATGTATCACAGGCTCTCCAGGGTCAGGTGCCCGGTGTATTTGTAGCGGCAAATACCGGCGCCCCGGGGGATGGTGTACAAATACGCATCAGGGGTATAGGAACCCTGGGTAATAATGATGCCTTGTTTGTGGTAGATGGGGTGCCTACCCGTGATATCTCATTCCTGGACATGGCGGACGTCAAATCCATGACGGTATTAAAAGATGCGGCTGCAACGGCAATTTATGGTTCAAGAGCGGCAAGTGGCGTTGTGATCATCACCACCAATACCGGCGTGAAAGGCAGAACGAATATAACGGTAGACTATAACAGGGGTTTCTATAATGCCACGCATATGCCGAAGATGCTTAATGCGGATCAATACCTAACGGCAAAGGATGTTGCATGGCATAATACCATGGGTAACGCGGCCGGCGATATCAGCCCGTACGCGCAGATCAGAAGCCGTCCCGATCTGGCCAATACGAATTGGCAGAAGGAATTGTTCACCACCGGGATGTCGGACAATGTGCAGGTATCTGCGAGTGGAGGATCAGACAATGTGCAGTTTCTGTTATCCGCTGGCTATTTTGGGGAAGATGGGATTGTGGTGGAAAATCATGATAAATACCAGCGCGTCAATTTCAGGGCCAATATCATTGCCAATCTGAGCGAAAGGCTGAAGCTGGGAATCGATCTGTCCCTCAGCAACGCCCTCCAGGATAAATTGTCATCCAGCGGCGATGCCCCCGGTGTGATACGCCATGCCATGTTGCGTCCGCCAGTGTTGGGCGTGTATAAAAGCCCTGGCGATCCAACTTATTCCGCCAGTGATCCCTATACGGATCTGCCTTTTTACGCCGATAACCTCGCTGCCAATGGAGGCGTCTGGAACGGTGCCCAAAACTTTTTTGAATTTGACATGAACCCGATTGCCATTGTGCATTACACTGACAATACCTTAAATACCTTCAGAACATTTGGAAATGTATTCGCAGAATATAGTTTCCTGAGAGACAAATCACTGAAATTTAAATCAAACCTTGGAGTGGATATCGGGTTCAACCACAATAAGGATTTTGAACAGAATTTTGGCGATGACGACGGAGCCGGTGGCGTTTATGCCGGTATGGGTAGAAATAACAGGCCCAATAGTTTGAACGAATTAAGGGGGCAGACGAACACATTTACGTTTAGCAACACGTTGAATTATCAAAAAACCTTTAATGAAAAACACAGCGTCAATGTGATCGTCGGTGAAGAATCGATCAGTAGCCGGTACGACTATATCAGTGGTTCAAGGATCAATTACGACAATTCCACCAGTCCGTTCAGGTACCTGGACAATGGCAGCACGACCCTTATTAATAACGGCGGATCACAACCGAACAACTGGAACCTGGTTTCGTTCTTCGGATCAGCTACGTATGGATATGAAAACAAATATTTCGTGACTGCTACCGCCAGGGAAGATGGTTCTTCAAGGTTCGGGCCCACCAATAAATGGGGATTTTTTCCTTCCATATCCGGCGCCTGGGTTGTATCGCAGGAGAGATTTATGCAAAATGTGAACTGGATTTCCAGCCTGAAATTCAGAGCAAGCTGGGGCGTTTCGGGTAACCAGGAAATTCCAAACGATGCGTATCAGACCGTCGTAACGCAGGTTGGTGGTGTGGTAAATAAGATCCGGTACGGTAATCCGGATGTGAGATGGGAATCCACTACGCAGAGAAATATTGGTATGGACTTAGGGCTGCTGAATAACCGGCTTACTATAAACGCAGATTACTTCAACAAGAATACAGACGACATTTTGCTGGCGGTTCCCTTACCCGCCGTTTCCGTCGGCGTTATTGAAAGCACCTATATTAACTCCGGCTCGGTCAACAACAAAGGATTTGAGCTGGGCGTAAAATACCAGGACTATGATCACGCTGTTAAGTATAGTATAAGCGCAAATGGCGCCACACTAAAGAATGTGGTCACGCAGCTCTATACTTTTGTACCCAACATCATTGACAATATTAATAATACCAAAACCCAGGTAGGGCAGCCGATCAATGCCTATTTCGGTTATCAGGCCGAGGGTATCTATCAGAATGCTGCGGAAATAACCAAAACACTGTTTACCAGCACCAACGGAACACAGCCCGGCGATATTAAGTTTAAAGATATAAACGGCGACGGCCAGATAGATGCTAACGACAGAACGTTCATCGGTAACCCAGTGCCTAAATTTACCTATGCTTTTGCGTTTAACGCAGAGTATAAGAATTTCGATTTTTCCTTTTTGTTCCAGGGCGTCCAGGGGGTGGACCGCTACCTCGATCTGAAGCAGATTTTGAATTATGATACACGCCCTTTTAATTCCACCACCGCGGTGCTGGGTGCATGGACGGGCGAAGGATCCACCAACTCCACACCACGTTTGTCATTTAATGATGTGGGCGGTAGTAAAATCTCGAGCATATTCGTTGAGGATGCTTCCTACCTGAGGTTGAAGAATATCGAGCTGGGCTATACCCTGCGGTTTCCCGGAATTAAAATTAAAAGCCTCCGTTTTTATGTGTCCGGCCAAAACCTGCTCACCGTTACAAAATATACCGGTTTAGACCCTGAATCCACATCCTTAAAGGATGAAGGAACCTATCCACAGATGAAAGCATTTATTGTGGGCGCCAAAGTCAATCTTTAATAAAATTTAAAGAAATAAGTTTATGAAAAAGATATCATTGATCCTGAGCATGCTGGCCTTAATGGCTGTACTGTCCTGTAAAAAACAGCTTACGTCCCAGTCCATTGGATTGTTAACGCAGGACCAGGTAAATGCCAAGCCGACTATCAATACCGTGGAAACCGCTGTCCGGTCTTCCTACCAGTTATTATCCAACACGCTGAATATTCTGGGCGAGTGGGATTGGGCCGGCGGACTCGTATTTCAAAATGATGTGGTCATATCCGATGTTGAGTCGGACGATATGGAAAAGAAATGGGCCGCGGATGGCGATCAGCCGTGGATGGACGATATCAATAATTTTACGTTTACCTCTTCCAATGGCGGCCCAAATGGTTTGTGGAAATACGATTATGAAGGAATAAAAAGGCTGAATATCGCATTGAGCTTCCTCACCAATCCCGATCTGGAAACTATAACCGGGATTTCTACCGAAAGAAAAAATCAGTTGCTGGGAGAAGCCTTTTTCCTCAGATCTTACTATTATTTCTCCCTGGTTACCAATTTTGGAGATGTGCCACTGATTACAACTTCTGTTGAAACGTATCAGGAAGCATTTAAAGTGGCTGTAAGGGTAAGTAAGGATACGGTGTGGAATAGGATAAAAACTGATTTGGTTACTGCAAAGGGTTTGCTTCCCGATTCCAAACTGAGTTCAACCACTGAACCCTGGAGGGTATCGAAGGGCGCTGTGATTGCGTTGCAGGCTAAGGCGGCTTTATACACGCAGGACTGGCCTTCCGTCCTGAGCCTGGTTTCTGAGCTGGAAGCCACCGGTTTTTATAGTCTGAACGCCAATTATTTCAGCAGTTTTAATACAAAATTTACCGACAACGAAGTGATCTTTGCGCATGATCACGAAAGCCTGCAGAATCCCCCCAACGGCAACGGTATATGTGCTCCTTTAAGCTGGGGTTTCTTTGCCCCCAGCACTGATTTTATGAATTCCTTCGAACCAAATGATCCGCGCAAATTATTTACTGTGGATGTGCCGGTTCAAAATGTAAATAAACTGCTGGGCACGCTGGACGGTACCAATAAGGGAAATGATGATGCATCCAATAACAAGGTGTTGATCCGTTATGCCGATGTACTCTTATGGAAAGCCGAAGCATATCTGGAAACCGGCGACTATGCAAACGCTGTAGATTATATAAATACAATACGGGCGAGGGCGAGGACCACGCCAACCGCCACGGGCGGAACAGTGCCCGCGGGTTCGTTGCCCGACCGCCCTGCCTCCACGGACAAGGCAACTGTTAAAGCCTGGCTGGTATCGGAAAGAAGAGCCGAATTGGGTTTTGAGAATGAAAGGATGCCGGATTTGAAAAGATGGGGCATGGCCAAGGATGTAATGACTGCTCTTGGAAAGAATTTTCAGGATAAGCATTATCTATATCCTATTCCCCAGAGCGAAATTGATGCCTCCGCAGGCACACTAACACAGAATCCCGGATATTAATTATTTCACGGCCAGTAATCCATCCTGGGTGAATGCCGGGGAGAGGTATGCCCGCCGGTAACAAGTGGTAATACTCAAAAAAATATGAAAGATCTGGCGAAGCGCTTTCCGGAAAATCCGTTGCTGTCTCCTCGTGATCTGAAAGCCAGCCACGACGGACTGGAAATAACCTGCCTCTTAAATCCGGGAGTGTTTCAATTTCAGGATAAGACCTGGCTGATCGTAAGAGTAGCCGAAAGGCCTCCGCAAAGTGCAGATATTATTTCCTTTCCCGTACTAACGGAGACAGGCGGAATTAAAATCATGGAGATCTCTAAAGAGGATCCCGCATTAAATGCAACCGATCCTAGAAAGATTAGTTATAAAGGAATTGATTATTTAACCACATTATCCCACCTGCGACTGCTTTGCAGCGATGATGGTCTCCGGTTTTATGAACCCGACGGTTATCCCGCATTGAAAGGCGAAGGCGCGCTGCAAATATTTGGAATAGAGGACTGCCGGGTTGCCCTTGTAGAAGGAACCTATTACCTCAGCTTTACCGCAGTCTCCGCCGATGGCGTGGGGGTTGGGTTACGAACCACGACAGATTGGAAAAGGTTTCAATCGCATGGGATGATACTGCCGCCGCCCAATAAGGACTGTGCCATTTTTGAGGAAAAGATCAATGGATACTATTATGTATTGCATCGGCCCAGCAGCGTTGATTTTGGCGGTAATTACATCTGGCTGTCCACTTCGCCCGACGGCATTCACTGGGGGAATCACCAATGCATTATAAAAACCAGGAAGGGATCCTGGGATAGCGCAAGAGTAGGAGCCGGAGCGGCACCCATTAAAACCGGCAAAGGCTGGCTTGAGATATATCATGGCGCCAACGAAAATCATCAATATTGTTTAGGGGCATTTCTCCTGGATTTACATAATCCTTCAAAAGTGATTGCGCGAACAGACGCGCCAATCATGGTTCCCTCGGCTGCTTATGAGTTGAGTGGTTTCTTCGGAAATGTGGTCTTCACGAATGGCCATATTGTGCATCCCGATGGCGATACCGTTACGGTGTACTACGGTGCTTCCGATGAGTTTGTCTGCGGAGCAGTTTTTTCTTTGAATGAAATTTTATCATTATTGAAAACAGGTCAATGCTGAATAAATTAAAGACAGAAATAAATCACTTCAAAAGCCAGCCTCACAATTTCCGTATCCTGGTTTTGACCAACATGGTGTACGCTTTTGTGCTGCCGGTGATAGATATTTTTGTTGCCGCCTATGTGATGCGTAATTCGAACGATCCGGTGAAAGTGGTCATTTATCAATTGACCATTTATACGGGAATACCGCTTACTTTTCTTTTAAACGGATACCTGTTAAAACATTTCAATATTAAAAGGCTTTACTCCGCAGGCATGATGCTGAGCGGCATATCCATGATGATCATGATGTCCTTAAAAACACTTGATTTGACCGGGGTCGGCTTTGCGGGTATTACCATGGGTTTGTCGTTTGGATTTTACTGGGCAAACCGCGATTACCTGGCATTGGCCATTACCAATGATGATAACCGGAATTATTATTATGGGCTCGAAACTTTTTTTTATACCATTATTGCCGTTATCATCCCGGTGGCCATCGGCTGGTTTATAGAATCAAAAGGCAGCGACGTGCAAATACACACGGCCTACATGGCCCTGACCGGCGCCGTGCTGGTCGTGACCATCCTGGCTTCTGTAGTATGCTTCCGGGGTACATTTAAAAATCCGGAACAAAAAAAATATGTGTTTTTTAAATTTAATCCACTCTGGCATAGATTACTGTATCTGGCCTTGTTAAAAGGGCTTGCACAGGGTTTCCTGGTAACGGCGCCGGCCATGCTGATCATGTTGCTGCTGGGTAAAGAAGGCGCTCTGGGAACTGCGCAGTCAATAGGTGCCGTAATTGCGGCTGCAATCATGTATATTCTGGGAAGGCTTTCGAAGCCGTCTGACAGGATAAAGATATTTGCATCCGGCCTGATCCTGTTTGCCGTGGGTGCAACGCTGAATGGGATATTATTTGATCAGGTGGGGGTAGTCCTGTTTATCCTGCTATTGCTCATAGCAAAACCGATGCTGGACCTGGCCTATTTCCCTATTGAATTTAAAGTGATCGAAATTGTTTCAAAAATTGAGAACAGGGGGGAATTTGCGTATATCTTGAATCACGAAGCAGGTTTGTATGTGGGCCGGTTTTTGGGTGCGGGAACCTTTCTGGTACTGGCTTACGCCATCTCTACCGAAATTGCTTTACGCTATGCCATCATCATTATCGCCCTGCTGCAATTGTATTCCATAGTGGTGGCAAAGAAAATTATTGCCCGCGGCGAGATAATGGCTCCGGAATTGACAACAGTTGATTTGAAAGTGGTCAGTGCCATGGCTGAGGACATAGTGTAATCGGGATGATGCTGGATCAGTTATCATCGCAGAAGTTAAGCGGTCGTAAAAACAGATTTATTCATACAAAAATTGAAATTGGAATGAAGCGGATTTTCAAAATTGTAATTGTCCTCCTGGTTTTTATTCAATGTGAGATAAATGCGGGAGCACAGGTGCCCCGGATCAACTTGCAACGTGTTGATCAGATGCCAACCCTACCCAGGCCATTTAAGATAATCGATTACCGAAAACTGGCGGTTCGTTTTGATAGTACGCTGTATGATTTCAATGCTACCGGAAAATTCTGGCCATTGATATGGATAGACAGCAGCATGAAGAATTATCCCCAGCGCGTAATTGGACTATATACCGCGGTCGGAGATTTGCGCCAGGGGCTTGAACACAACAAAGGAATGTTTCATGAAGCGTTGACAACAATGGGGGCAGTGCTAAGTGCCAGCCTAGTGGGCATTGATAAGAGCAACCAGCAGGGAATGGACTATGTGGGTATGCTTAAAAATTATTTTAATAAGGAAACCGGCTGGGATATAATGATGAATAACACCTGCCCGGAAGTCGCCTTTTTGGGCGGAGGCTATGGCCGTGACTGGTGGTATGATGTATTTCCGAATGTGTTGTTTTATGGTATTTGTGACCGGTATCCCAATGAACCGGATTATACTCAAATTGCGAAAAGCATCGCCGAGAGGTTTTACAAAGCGGATTCGATCTTAAACGGAAATTACGCCTGGTCTTTTTTTGACTATGGCCAAATGAAACCAATGAAAAACCAGCAATGTCCGCAGCAGGATGTAGCCGCGGGGCATGCCTGGGTGCTTTATGCCGCGTATAAAAAATTCGGCGACCCCCGGTATTTGAAGGGCGCTTTGAGTGCCTTGTCCACTTTACAGGCCGAGTCAAAAAACACGTTTTACGAAGTGTTGATGCCCTTTGGCGCTTACCTGGCAGCCCGGATAAATGCGGAGCAGGGGAAAGAATATGACGTGCGTAAAATGCTGGACTGGACCTTCAACGGAAATCCCTTTTGCCGGGAGGGCTGGGGAGTGATGGTTGGTGACTGGAATGGTATAGATATTTCGGGTATTGTCGGCAGCTCAACGGATCACGGTGGGTATGGGTATCTAATGAATACTTATGATGCCGCATGGCCGCTGGTTCCCCTGGTGCGCTATGATCAGTCCTATGCCGCTTCCATTGGGAAATGGATGTTGAATGCGGCGAATGCCACGAGATTTTTTTACCCGCAGTACATGCCCGCTGGTCATCAGACAATCCCGCAGCTGGCGGCGGTTACCAAAGGCGTTATAGCTTATGAGGGCATGATCCGCAAGTCCGGGTATCCGCAGTATGAAAATTTGCAGGCGCCGGTAGCGCAGGGTGACGGTCTTACCTGGGTGGACGGTAAAAATCCGCCCGAGTCGCAGTTCAGCGTATACGGCAGCGCGCATGTGGGCATATTCGGAAGTATCATTCGTTCTACCAATGTTATCGGTATCCTGCAGTTGAATTTGCTGGCCACTGATTTTTTTCATGACAAGGCGTTTTCTTCGTATTTGTACTATAATCCTTATTCCACCAGTAAAACCGTTTTAATAAATACCGGGAAAGGGAAAAGGGTTGATCTGTACAATACGGTCTCCGGAAAGTTTGTAGCACGGAATATTACCTCCTCTGCTCAGCTATTTATTCCTTCACAGGATGCGGCGGTAATCGTTTGCGTTCCTTCCGGCGGCAAAATAACGTATGCAGGAAATAAAATGCTCATCAATGGAATTGTAGTTGATTATAAGTGCCCCAAAAAAGATAAATGAAATGCAATTGCCGGAATCGGAATGAAGATGCCGGGTTTTAAAAACTAAACAAATGTTTATACCATGGATGAATCTGTAAAATTATTTTTTCAGGAAAGCGGTTACTACCTGGCCAGAGGAGTTTTCTCTGCAGAAGAAATTGTCTTACTTGAAAAGGAGTTCGACCGCATCGTGTCTCAGATTTCCACAAAAGGAGAAGACATAGACGCTACCTGGGCTGGTGCTGCCATCAATGATATTAAGAGAAAAGGCGATCTGATCCTGCATACGCATAATGTGCAGCAGTTCTCAGCAGTATGGCTCAGGGCATTTCTACAGGAGAAATTTCTTGCCAATGCCTCCGACATTTTGGGTGATGATATTATACTGCATCACAGCAAGCTCTTTCAGAAGCCGGCCGAAAAGGGCTCTCCGTTTCCGATGCACCAGGACTGGTCCTATTTCCCGACCATTAAAAACAGCATGATTGCAGCGATCATTCACGTATCGGATGCAACAGATGACATGGGCTGTTTACGTGTTTACGAGGGAAGTAATGGGCTGGGGAGGCTGGATGCCAGTAATGGGCTGCAGGCGAGTGTATCCGAAATAATGGCCAAATATCCGATAGAACGGGCGAAGATCCTCGAAGCGAAGGCAGGCGATGTATTATTCTTTCATTACTTTACTTTACACGGATCAATGCCCAATCAATCGGATAAAACCCGCAAGACGGTTTTGTTGCAGATGTACGCAGGGGATGACAGGGTAGAAGATGGCGCCGAACATCCGGATGAAAGACTTGTGCTGAAAGGATGGAACTATCACAGTTCCCGAAACAGGGCTGGTCTTCGTAAATAATCACTAAGGAACCCATCCCGCTTGTTTCAGAAATTCGATCAGGCGCGGATCGTCGGC
>JBEPUT010000070.1:0-14656 GCA_041691395.1 Chitinophagaceae bacterium | reverse complement strand
TCCCGCCCTCTCCGCAGTAGAAATGAAGTGCTCCCGAAGAGAGCACTTTTCTTATCGACGCGAGGCGAACTCGTTTGCCGGAGCGGAGGAGCGAAAAGGTCTAGGCGCGAAGCGCCGGCACTTCATTTCTACTCCCGGGGCCTTCGGGATCACTTCTCGAAGAGAAGTAATCCCGGATTGCTGTCGCGCTGGTTGTCGATCTGAAAAAGATTTCCACCTATAACTCGTGTTTTCTTTTCCATTTTTCAAATTTCTTGTGCAGCATAGTAACAGCGTTTTGCCCTCCTTTCTCTTGGCCAAAAACATTTAGGTCTAAATAAGGTTTCCTTGAATTCGGTTTGGCGACTATAATAAAAGCGCTTGCTGCTCGCTGTTCTCCACATCTTCTGTCACCTCCGGCATCTGAACCCACTTCTAAGGCAGTCATTAATGTCTCCGCTATGGATAAGCGTTCATTTTTGCCTTTCAATACAGCGTCCAAAACCATTTTTATTTCATTTGCATTTGCCAGGGTATTTCCTTGTACCGAAATTCCCCTTGCAGTCAAGGAGCCGTTATAGTTTTTTGTAGAATCGCCGGTGTAGGCGCCCGGACTATCAATATATTTAATTGTTACAACTGCATATTGTTGTCTTTCCGGATCGAAAATGGGCTCTCTCATGGCTTGAATAATCTGCTCGGGCCGTGCATTTACAAGCATGAGCTGAACCCCTTTTTGCCGCGCTTGCTTGTTGCTCATTGCCTGAACAATCACAGCGCCCACATTGGGAATGATCGTTCCAATACCGTAACAGTTGAAAGTGCAAGATGCACCAGCAATACCAATTTCATTTGTTTTTGGGTCAATCATTATAATCGACCAGGTTGCAAAAGTCAGATTGTGATAAAAGAGCAGGACAATTAAAGGTATAATGTATTTTCTCATTTTATCTGATTGAAAGGCTGCTCCTCTGAGGTAATCAGCAATGGGAAAGTATCGACGAAGCGCCGGTACTTTACTTCCTTTGCAGGTCCATCTGCGGATCACTTCGTTTCGCTAAACAATACAGAACTCACGCATTATTATAAACCTTCACCACTGGCTCGCGAAGGGTTTCACCTTTGTCGGATATCAAAAATTCCATCACATCGGCAACCTGCTCCGGTTTCACCCAATCGACGGGATCCACGTCCGGCATGCTTTTCCTGTTCAGCGGCGTATCCAGGGTGCTGGGAACAACGACGGCAACCGCAACATTCTTTCCGCTGGCTTCTTCATTCAGGAATTCGGCGAGTTTGAAAAGCAGGGATTTGCTGAGGCTATAGGCAAGCAACGCATGTCCCTGCGCCGGATTTAGGGCCGGTCGGGCTCCGATAAAAACCAGACGGCCGCGGTTTTTATCCATCATGTGTTGAAAAAGTGGGCGGGCCATAAAATAGGCGGTCTCGAAATTCAGTGAAAACTGTTTGTGCAGATCGGCGGCTGAAGTGTCTCTGATCTTTCCGGCGGTAAAACCACCCACCAGCAGCAAGGCTGCGTCGATGGCGCCATACCGGGCAATACATTCCCGGACGAAACTGGCCGCCGCTTCTTCCTCCATCAGGTTAACGACCTGAATATCCAGGCCGTTGAGGGAATCAAAATCCTTTTTATCGGTTGCGCTGGCCACCGTTACGATGATGCGGTATCCCTTGCTCAAAAGGCTTTTGGTGACTGCCATGCCCATATTACCATTGGCACCGGTGATAATGACCGTTTTCATGATGATGCGTTAAATGAAAATAAATATAACAATATTCGGGCTATTATCCCCTGAAAATCAAGGTCTAATAGCGAGGGATGGAGTGGTTAACCAATTTTGGCACGAAATTTTTAAGTATTTGCGTATGAACGGAATGCTAAAAACAGGCGTGAGTGTCTTCGCCAGAATCATGGATTTTGCCTTCTCCGGTTACGGCCTGGTATGTGATGTTGTGTTTTTAAAACTCATGTTTCAGCATGTTGGTTACCGTTATATCAGCTGGCTGCAATTTTGGAAGGGAAGCCGGATGGCGAATGTCGTCAACAACTCCTGGATGCATTTAAGAACGCGCCTGTCGGCCGCGGCAAACCCCGCGGATAGCAGGATGTACGGTCACCGATAATTTAATCAGACTTTAACCGGAGCCACGAGGCGGAATCCATTGCCATGAATATTCACTATTTCGATGTTGCTGTCGTCCCGTAAGTATTTACGGAGCTTGGCAATATAAACGTCCATGCTCCTGCCGTTGAAATACGTATCGCTTCCCCAGATTTTTTTCAGCGCGGCTTCCCTGGGCAACAGGTCGTTCAGGTGTTCGGCCAGCATTTTCAGCAATTCATTTTCCTTTGGAGAAAGCGTTTGGGTCTGGCCGTTATGATTCAGTTCACGGAGCTTGGGATTAAAATGATAGGATCCCATATCAAACTCTTTATTTTCTGCTTCTTTGTTGAAGTCGTCATTTCTTTTCAAGATCGCCTTGATCTTCAGCAAAAGCACTTCGCTGTCGAAGGGTTTGGTGATGTAATCATCTGCGCCGAGTTTATAACCCTGGATGATGTCTTCCTTCATGGTTTTAGCACTCAGGAAAAACAGGGGAACGTCGGGATTTACATCCCGGATCTCTTCAGCCAGCGTAAATCCGTCCATATGGGGCATCATCACGTCCAGCAGGCAGAGATCTATATGTTCCCTTTGAAAAGCGGCAAGCCCGAGTCTTCCATCGCGCTCCAGCGTCACCTCAAAATCATTCAGTTCCAGGTAATTCTTGAGAACCATCCCGAGGTTGGGATCATCTTCGCACAATAAGATCCGAGGCTTTTTTCCTTCCATAATGCTGTTTGAATGCAAATAAAATTAAATCATTTTCGGTTAAGGATAATGCGCCGGTAATCTTTTGTTAATAGTGAACCCGGCCGGGATGGCCGGAATGCCATTCAAACTGTATCTTTGCGCGTTATAACCAATCTGATGGATGCAAATTTCAACCCGGATAAACAACATACATTAAACCAGGCAATCAGCATTTCCGGAACCGGACTGCATACCGGGATCAATGTGGACATGACCCTTCGTCCGGCCAATCCGGGATTTGGTTTCCAGTTTCAGCGCATAGACCTGGCAGGGGGACCCCTCATCAAGGCCGATTGCAATCTGGTAACCGATACATCCCGGGGAACCTCCCTCGAAGATAACGGAGCCAAAATCAGCACGGTAGAACATATTCTGGCGGCCCTGGTCGGCATGGGCGTGGACAATTGCCTGGTGGAAGTGAATGGCCCGGAAATTCCCATCATGGATGGTAGTTCCGAACCCTTTGTGGAAATTATTGAAAAAGTGGGACTGGAACAACAGGATGCCGCCAAAGCCTGGTACACCATCGATAACAACATTACTTATTATGACGAGAAGAAAAGGGTGGAAATGACTGCGATGCCTTCTCTCGAATATAAAGTGACCACCCTCATCGACTTTAACAGCCCGGTGTTGGGAACCCAGCATGCGGAACTGAAATCCATCCAGCATTTCAAGACCGATATTGCGCCCTGCCGCACCTTTTGCTTTTTACACGAGCTGGAAATGCTCCTGGATAATAACCTGATCAAGGGTGGGGACATCAATAACGCCATTGTGATCGTGGATAAAAAGGTTACCCGGGAGGAAATGGAGCGCCTGGCCAAGGCCTTCGGACGGGAAAAAATGGAAATCAAGAACGGGGGCTACCTGAACAACCTGGAGCTCCGGTTTCCCAACGAGCCCGCCCGTCATAAGCTGCTGGACGTGATTGGCGACCTGGCCCTGATCGGGTTTCCGATAAAAGGACATGTGATTGCCAGCCGGCCAGGACATTCCACCAATGTGGAGTTTGCCAAAAAGATCAAACAGTATATCCGGAAAAATAAGCACCTGAAGAACACACCGGTCTACGATCCCAACCAGCAGCCGATCTTCTCCAGCCAGCAAATAGAAAGAACACTTCCCCACCGTTATCCTTTTCTGCTGGTGGACAAGATCATTGAACTAACGGACAAGCATATCGTCGGAATAAAAAACGTCACGTTCAACGAACCCTTTTTCGTGGGCCATTTTCCCGGGAATCCGATCATGCCGGGGGTGCTTCAGGTGGAAGCGCTGGCGCAGACGGGGGGCATACTGGCCATCAACGCCATGGCAGGCGGTGGCCAGTACGATACTTATTTCCTGAAAATTGATAATTGCAAGTTTAAACAGAAAGTGGTTCCCGGAGATACCATGGTAATGAAAATGGAATTGCTGAACCCGATCCGCCGGGGCATAGTGGAAATGCGCGGAACCGTGTATGTAGGCAATAAAGTGGTCACCGAAGCAGACCTGATGGCCCAGCTTGTAAAGCGAAGTTAATTTACCGGAAATGCGGCAAATAAGTTTATTTTTGCGGGGCTGGGTTGTACTCAGCATTTTTTATGAAGGAACCTGCAATGATCAAAGATGAAGTTTCACCAAGGCTGCCGGCCGTCAACCCTTCAACAGAGGAAAGAATGATTCATCCCCATACGTATATTCACCCCAGCGCGCGCGTAGCAACCGATGTGAAGATTGATCCCTTCTCCGTAATACACCAGGATGTGGAAGTGGGTGAAGGAACCTGGATCGGTTCCAATGTAACCATCATGGAAGGTGCGCGTATCGGGAAAAATTGCCGGATTTTCCCCGGGGCTGTGATCGCTGCCATACCCCAGGATCTGAAGTTCCAGGGAGAATATTCCAATGTATTCATTGGCGACAATACCACCATCCGCGAATTTGTTACGGTAAACAGGGGCACCAAGGACCGGGAAAAAACGTCCATCGGGGATAATTGCCTGATCCAGGCTTATTGTCACCTGGCACATGACTGCATCGTAGGCAATAATTGTGTCATGAGCAACAACACCCAGGTTGCTGGTCATGTGATCATAGGCGATTATGCCGTTCTCGGTGGCATGTGCGCCATACACCAGTTTGTGAAGATCGGCCGCCATTCCTTTATCCAGGGCGGCTCCCTGGTGGGTAAGGACATTCCACCGTATATCAAAGCCGGCAGGTTGCCACTGAGTTACTGTGGTGTGAATTCCGTGGGACTAAAAAGAAGGGGATTTACCATCGACAAGATCAACCACATCCTGGACATCTACCGCATTATTTACAATAAGGGGCTCAACACCTCCCAGGCACTTGAATTCCTGGAAGAAGAATTTTCGGCTACGGATGAACGGGATGAAATAGTGACCTTCATCCGGGAAAGCGGAAGGGGTATCATCAAACGCTACAGTAAAAGCAACCTCGATGAGGATTACGCTGACTGATGCCGGTAAACGGTTCAACCGGGAATGGATATTCCGGCACCTGAATTATCAGTTTTCTCCACCCGACACGTACGCCATTACCGGTCCCAATGGTTCCGGAAAATCCACTTTACTTCAATTTGTTGCAGGCGCACTGATGCCCAGCGAAGGAAAGATCTCCTATGTCAATACCCGGGAAATACCCGAAGGGAACATCTATCAATACCTCTCCCTGGCAGCGCCCTATATAGAAACCGTGGAAGAAATGACAGCCAGTGAATTTCTTAAATTCCATCAATCGTTCAAGCCTTTTCTTCCAGGGATCAGTATTCCACAAATACTGGAAACCATTGGTCTGAGCCATGCGGCAGATAAACAGATCCGTTATTATTCTTCCGGAATGAAACAGCGCATCCGCCTCGCACAGGCCTTCTTCTGCGATACGCCCGTATTACTTTTAGACGAACCCACCACCAACCTCGATGCCCCGGGCATCGCCTTATATCATCAGCTGGTCAAAGACTATTGCCAGGAAAGACTGATCCTGATCAGCTCCAATGATCCGCAGGAATATGGATTTTGCAGTAAGGTGATTGAGATGGGGAAAATCAAAAAAGGGTAGATGGTATATGGTATATGGTGGATCGGCTCTTATGTGAGAAGGTGCACAGGAGAAACCATCCACCATATACCTTGCACTTTTTCTCACCGCTGACTCGCAATCAGCAAATTCAGATCCGTGTACTTTAGGTCGAAACGCTGGCTGAGGTGAAAATTGGTGAGCGCGCCTTTGAACATATAAATGCCGCTGCGCAGGTGGATCTTGTGCCAGAGGAGATTTTCGAAACCGCCTTCTTCCGACGCTTCCAGCAGGAGTGGGGTGATCACATTGCTGATGGCCTGCGAGGCTGTTCTGGCAAAACCGGAAGGGATATTCGGAACGCAATAATGGATGACACCGTATTTAATAAAGGTCGGATGCTCGTGGGAAGTGATCTCCGATGTTTCAAAACAGCCGCCGCGGTCGATACTAACGTCAATGATCACACTGCCCGCGCGCATGTTGCTGACCATTTCTTCGGTAACCACTACCGGCGTCCGGCCGGTCTGGGAAGAAAGGGCACCAACGGCCACTTCGCAGCTTTTTAATTGCTTGGAAAGAATGCGCGGTTCTATCACGGAAGTATAGATGCGGAAACCGATGTTGTTCTGGAGCCTCTTGAGGCGCGATACGCTGTTGTCGAATACTTTCACAGAAGCACCCAGCGCCAGCGCGGCACGGGCCGCATATTCGCCAACGATACCGGCTCCCAGGATAATCACCTTGGTGGGCGGAATGCCCGAAATACCCCCGAGTAATACGCCTTTGCCGTGGTTGGCCGAGCTTAAATACTGGGCGGCCACCAGCATCACGGCACCGCCGGCAATCTCACTCATACTCCGCACGATGGGATAACTGCCGCTGTCGTCCTTTAAGTTTTCAAAAGATATGCCGGTAATGCGTTTGGACATCATCTTTTCCAGGAGCTCCGCTTTCAGGGCGGATAAATGAATGGGAGAAATGATCGTCTGGTTCAACTGGAGTAACGACAGATCCTCTTCCACTACAGGGGCGGATTTAATCAGGGTGGGACATTTATACACTTCGGCCTTATCGTATACGATGCGGGCGCCGGCTTCACTGTAATCCTTGTCCCGGTAGTGCGCCGCTTCTCCGGCATCGTGTTCCATCAGTATTTCATGGCCATTGCTGATGAGCACGCTCACCGCTTCCGGCGTAAGACCGATCCGGTTTTCCTGAAAAGCAGTTTCCTTGGGAACGCCTATGCGAAGCATGCTGGATTTCGGTTTTACATCCAGCGTTTCTTCTAATGTTTCATAACTGAAAGAAGTGCTGATAAAGGGTTTCTGTTGCGCCATGTTTGCAGGACTTTTCCATCCGGTTTTTATGTCCGGAAAGGGTAGGGTGAAAATTACAATTTTTTATCCTGAATTCATTCGATTATGGGTCGCTTGTCTCAATTTTCCTCTGGCTGCCGTTAACCGGTTCCATCCGGACCTGCACGGCCCCTGGCGGGAAAATACCCCTTGCTCTTTCCGGCCATTCTACCAAACAAATATCACCCGAATAAAGACAGTCTTCCACCCCCGCCCTGATGGCCTCATCCTCATCTTTAATGCGGTAAAGATCGATGTGGTAAATCGTTCCGCCGGCATAAGCATATTCGTTGATGATGGAGAAGGTGGGACTGCTTACGGCATCCGCTACTTTTTTTACTTTGCAAAGGGCATGGATAAAGGTTGTTTTTCCGGCGCCCAGCTCACCGCTGAAACAGAATATTTTTTTCGCGGGATAAGCCAACCAGAATTCCCGCGCCAGAGACTGAATGGCTGAAAGGTTGAAAATCCGCTCCATCCGGCAAAGATAGAATCCTTCTTCTTCCGGAAATAGATGATCTGCCCGCGGAGAGAATCCGGCTTCTTTCCTAAATAGGCACGCTGCCCGGGATTTTGGTAAATTTGCCACTGGTTTTACGAACAGCATAACTATGGAGACAATAAACTGGAAAGTAGAAGGGATGAGTTGCAGCGCCTGTGCGCAAACGGTTGAAGGATTTTTACAGAAAAAGGGAATGCGGGAGGTGAATGTCAGCCTGACTGCCGGAGAAGTGAGTTTTCAGACTGCAGACGGTTTCCCGGAAAACGAACTCAAAAAAGGTCTTTCCAATCTTGGATATTTTGTACCCGACGGATCATCAAAAAAAAGGCCCGTAAACAGATTCGTGATTTACCTGGCCATCTGCATCCCTTTCACCGTTGTGCTGATGCTGCATATGTTCAGTCACCGTCTGCCCTTCCACTGGCTGGGCAATGCCTGGGTTCAGTTTGCCCTGTGCGTTCCGGTTTATCTCACGGGGATGTATTTTTTCGGAAGAAGCGCCATAGGCAGCCTGGTTCAGCGAAAGCCGAATATGAATGTATTGATCGCCCTGGGGGCAACGGCAGCCTTCGCTTATAGCGTGGCCGGCACTTTGCTGCATCTGGGAGAAACCTATCTTTTTTATGAAACATCCGCAGCCATCATTACCTTGGTCTTCCTGGGAAATTATGTAGAAGAACGATCCCTGCACAGCACACAGAAAGCGCTTCAGCAACTGCTGAAATCGCAGGAACTCAAAGCCAACATGCTGACTTTTGATGATCAGCATCAGGAGATGGTTTTTCCGGTAGACAGCCGGCAGCTGCGCAGCGGTGACCTGATCCTGATTAAAACGGGAGAACAGGTGCCTGCCGATGCGAAGATCCTCTGGGGAGAAGCGCAGGTGGACGAAGCCATTATTACGGGAGAAAGTTTTCCGCTCAGCAAGCAACCGAAAGACCTGCTCATCGGAGGAAGCCTTTTGCTGGAGGGTACCGTCAAAGCCCAGGTCATGCATGCCGCAAAAGATTCGGTTTTATCCAATGTAATCAACCTGGTGAAAAGAGCACAACAGGATAAGCCTGAAATTCAATTGCTGGCCGACCGCATCAGCGCTGTTTTTGTTCCGGTGGTGATCGGCATTGCCATAGTTTGCCTGCTGGTTAATTATCTTTTACTGCATGATCTCACGGCTTCCCTGATGCGTAGCATTGCCGTGCTGGTGATTGCCTGTCCCTGCGCGATGGGACTGGCCACACCGGCAGCCATTGCCGTAGGGCTTGGACGGGCTGCAAGAAACGGGATCCTGTTCCGGAACGCGAACAGCCTCGAATTATTTAAAGATATCCGGCAGGTTGTTTTTGATAAAACAGGCACCCTCACCACCGGATCTTTCAGCATTCGACACTTTGATATACCGGATAAAACCATTTCCGAATCTGATTTCAAACGCATTTTATTTTCACTGGAAAAATATTCCAATCACCCCATTGCAAAATCCATTGCCCGCAACTGGAAAACACAAAGGGAAATCCGCTGGGCGAAACTGGAGGAAATAAAGGGGCTGGGCATCCGCGCTTTGGATGCACAGGGAAATGAATACAAAGCGGGATCCTGGAAGTTTTTTACGGAGCACAAAGGAAATCCGATTGCAGGTCAAAGTGAAAACAGCGTGAACCCGGATGGGGAAAGTAGATTACAGCCTGATGTTGAAACCGGAACCGGTTGGCAGGCCGTATCAGAATCTGAGCACAGTGTGTATATCACGAAAAACAGCCAGCTGATCGGCTGGCTGGATATTCAGGATGAAATCCGGCCCGAAGCGTTGGACGTGGTCCATTATTTTAAAGCAAAGAATATCCGGACCATCTTACTGAGCGGCGACCGTTTACAGAAATGCCGCGAAGTGGCGCAGGCGCTGGGCATGGACGAAGTAATTGCAGAACAATCGCCCGTGCAAAAACTGGAACAGATCACCAGGCTTTCTGCTATCGTGCCTACAGCCATGGTGGGTGACGGCATCAATGATGCACCTGCGCTGGCAAAAGCAAGCCTGGGCATTTCCATGAGCGATGCGTCACAAATCGCCCTTCAAACGGCAGACGTGGTGCTGATGAACAGCGGGCTGAAGAAATTGCCCATGTCGCTGCAACTGGGTAAGCTGACATTCTCCACGATACGCCAAAACCTTTTCTGGGCTTTTTTTTACAATATCATTGCGATTCCGGTGGCGGCCATCGGTTTGCTCACTCCGGCAATCGGGGCGCTGGCCATGGCCCTGAGCGATGTGGTATTGCTGATCAATTCTTCCAGGTTATTTGTAAAAAAGCTGCGTTAATTTTAGGATGGATACCATGGCATGAACCGTTCTGCGCGTGAAATATTGAAAGAATACTGGAACTATGATACGTTCCGGCCCATGCAGGAAGATATTGTACAATCGGTATTATCCGGAAAAGATACACTTGCCCTGCTGCCCACCGGCGGTGGCAAATCCATCTGCTTCCAGGTGCCCGCCATGGCAAAAGAAGGAATCTGCCTGGTGGTGAGTCCGCTGATTGCCCTCATGAAAGACCAGGTTCAGCATCTCCGCAGCAAGGGTATCACGGCTTTTGCCATTTTCTCCGGGATGACCCGGAAAGACGTTATTTCAACTTTCAAACTGGCCATCACCGGCAACTGCAAATTCCTGTATGTTTCACCGGAACGTCTGGAAACGGACCTGTTTAAGGAATTTTTACCGGCCATGGATGTAAATCTGATTGCTGTGGATGAGGCGCATTGCATCTCGCAGTGGGGATATGATTTCCGTCCCCCTTATTTGCGTATTGCCGCGCTCCGGGACGAACTTCCGGGCGTGCCGGTGCTGGCGCTGACGGCTTCTGCAACAAAAGAAATACGGGACGACATCTGTCTGCGGTTAAAAATGGTTCAGCCCGTTGTTTTCACACAAACTTTCCTGCGTCCCAACCTTTCTTTCAGCGCATTGAAAACAACGTCCATTTTTAATACGATGACCGGCATTCTTCGCAAACAGGAAGGCAGCGCCATTATTTACTGCCGCAACCGGCGGCGTACAAAGGAAATCAGTGATCTGCTGAATATGCACGGGTTTTCTTCCGATTATTATCATGCGGGTCTCTTGCAGGAACAGCGTAGTGAAAAGCAGGATCGATGGCGGAAGAATGACGTGCGGATCATGGTATGCACGAATGCCTTCGGCATGGGCATTGACAAACCGGATGTGCGGCTGGTACTGCATGCCGACGTGCCGGATTGCCTGGAAAGTTATTACCAGGAGGCGGGTCGTGCCGGACGCGACGGAAAAAAGGCGTTCGCGGTCTTATTGTACAATGATCAGATGCTGGAAGATCTGGAGGGGCTGCATAAAATACAATATCCCCCGCTCGAGTTTATCCGCGAAGTATATCAGGGGGTCTTTAATTATTTACAGGTGCCGCTGGGAACCGTGGGCGTGTATTATCCATTCGACTTCGCCGATTTCCTGAAGCGGTTTTCTTTCGATGCGAAACGGACAAATGCCGCATTGCAGATGCTGGGCCAGGAAGACCTGCTTTCGTTAAATGAAACAGTTTTTAAACCGGCCACCGCATATTTTATTTGTGAGAAGGAAGTTCTTTATGCATTTGAAAATGAAAATCCCGATTTGGAACCGCTGATCAAGGTCATGCTGAGAACCTATTCCGGAATTTACGATCAGCCGGTTTCCATCCGTGAAAAACAGCTGGCGTTTCTCCTGAAATGCCCGCCTGAGCAGGTCCTGCATGGGCTTTATCAGTTGCAGCGCTTTCAGCTGATTGAATACATTCCCCAAAAGGAAGAACCGCAGATCTATTTTAATCAGCCGCGCAGAAAAGCAGCGGACGTACAGATTGATCAGAAAGCCTACCGGTTCCGTAAAGAGCAATTTATAAAACGCGCCAAAGCCATGCTGGGCTATATGGCCATACCCGATTGCCGCAGCTCTTTTATCGCCCGGTATTTCGGAGAAGCATCCCCTGAGGACTGCGGCATTTGCGACCGGTGCCTGCGGAACAAACAACCACGACTCAGCGCCGGTCAGTTTGCGGATATTTATAAAATAGTAGTGGAAAGAACCCGTCAGCGGTCCATTCCTGCCGCTTCCCTCTTTGATCACTTCCCCGAAATCCATTCCGATCAACTGCGCAAAGTGATTGATTTTATGCAGGCGGAAAACAAATTAAGGGTGGATCCGGAAGGATTCGTGAAGAGTGAGGGATAATCTGGTAAAATAACCGGTTTCCTGTTCTCCTGGGAATCGTTAGTTCATTCTGAACGAAGGCTTTTTACCGGATTCATTAATGCAGATTTAATGCTTTGATAGCTGACCGTAAACAGGGCAATTCCAATGGCCAGTAAGCCCGCCAGCGCAAAGATCCACCAGTCCAGGTTGATTCGATAGGCGTAATTGGCCAGCCATCGGTTCATCACGACCCAGGCAAGTGGCGTGGCAATGACGATTGCGAGCAGCAACAGTTTCAAAAAGTCTTTGGAGAGCAGGCCAACCACATCATATGCAGATGCGCCCAATACTTTGCGCACGCCGATTTCTTTCGTGCGCTGACCGGCGGTAAACGTGGCCAGACCAAACAAACCCAGACAGGAAATAAAAATAGCTAAAACGGCAAACCAGTTTGCCAGTTGCGAAACCACCTGTTCGCTTTTGTAAAGGTTGGCAAATTCCTGGTCGGAGAACGTATAAGTAAATGGGATTTTCGGATTTAATCCGGAGCAGATCTTTTCCAGGCCCGCAATGGCTTTTCTGGTATGCTGTCCGTTCAACCGGACGAGAATCGTACCCCAGGACCAGTTTTCGTCCAGCCTTACGATCAGCGGATCGATGGTCTCATGCAGGGAACTGAAATGAAAATCTTTGAGTACGCCAATGATTTTGCCGGGATGATTTCCCCAAATAACGGTCTGGCCTACCGGATTTTTATAACCGATTTTATTTACCGCGGTTTCATTCAATATAAAATTGGCGGAGTCGCTGGCATATTCCCTGGAAAAATCACGGCCTTCAGCCATTTTTAGCTTCAACGTTTTCACGAAGTCATAACCGACCACGGCATCCGCAAATGAGAGTAGGGAATTGGGGTCTTTACCCGGCCAGCTGATGCTTCCGTTATGATGTTCAATGATGGTCGGGGAATTCCGCATTTTTGAAATATTGAGTATCCCGGGTATTTTTCCGGCTTCTTCTTTAAATACTTCGAATTTATTTACCAGATCTCCTTCAATTGGAATATATAAAAGATTTTCCCGGTCATATCCGAGATTCGTGGTTTGGATATAATTGACCTGGCGATAAATAACGATCATGCCCGCGATAAGCAATATGGAAAGTGCAAATTGGAAAACAACCAGTCCTTTCCGGAAGAATGTTGCCTGCCAGCTGAATTTCAAACTGCCTTTTAATACACGAACGGGATTGAGGGACGACATGAAGAGGGCCGGATAACTGCCCGCTACGAAACCGGTAATGATGAGAAGGCCCGCTAAAGCCAGCCAGAATAAGGGTTGGGTGAAAGGCATGGCCAGTTGTTTTCCCGTAAGGCCGTTAAAGGCGGGTATAAGGCCGGTCGCTAAAATCACCGCCAGTATAACCGAGACGAACGTAAGCATCAGGGCCTCGCCCAAAAACTGGCGGATCAGGGAGGAACGGAATGCGCCGATCACTTTACGAAGTCCCACTTCTTTGGCCCGTTTTGCCGATTGTGCGGTGGCCAGGTTCATGAAATTGATGCAGGCAATCAGCAAAATGAAAATGGCCAACAGGGTGAACAGATGAACATATTCTACGCGTCCGCCGTCCGGATGTCCGTTTTTAAAGGCAGCATGCAGATATCTTTCCGGAAAGGGCTGCAATCCCAGTTCTGTGGGAGATCCTTTATCTTTTGGCTGATACTGGTAAATAAAATCTTTAATGGCTGCTTCCACTTTTACCGGGTCTGCAGTTTTTCGCAATTGAACGTAGGTCTCCGGACTGGTATTGCTCCAATTGTGCACCCATCCGTTTTGTTTCACATAGTCTGTCCAGCTTCTTAAAAAATCAAATTTCCGGGAAGCATGAGCAGGCAGGTTTTCAAAGACTGCTGTTACCTGCAGGTCTTCTTTATTATCAAAGCGGATGGTTTTATTCATGGCGTTCCCGGGACTTCCAAAAAAATCGGCTGCCATTTTCCGGGAAATGGCTATGCCCGCGGGAGTATTTAATGCAGTTCCGGGATTTCCCTGCAAGAGCGGATAACTGAACATGGTGAAAAAATCAGCGCCTGCAAAATCTCCCGCCTCTTTAACCACTTTATGCGCTGCTTCAAATGTATTCATGGTGCCGGGTTGTGCAGCGTAGTCGAGCGCGCTGGCACACTGAATTTCAGGAATTACCCTTTTTAATTCTCCGGCTAGTAAACCCTGCGTGGCATAACCTGCTCCGACTTTCCCGTCATTGGACCAGCGTTCGTATACCTGGAATAATTGTTTGCCATTCGAGTGAAAACCATCCACCGCCTTTTCATCCAGCACCCAGAGCACGATCAGCAGGCTGCAGGCCATGCCCAATGCCAGCCCCAGTATGTTAATGGCGGAAAAGCTTTTATGGCGAAGGAGATTGCGGAGGGCGATTTTGAGGTGATTTTTTAGCATGCCGATATTTTCGTTGATGGTAGATGGACCTCAATTAGGAATTCATACCTCATTTTTGTCATCGGTCATCCATTAAATCAGTACCAGAAAGATGCCGGACTTTTAATGGACTAGTAATCAGATTCTTATCGTTCTGCAGCCAGAAGGAATGTCCGCAATTGATACAATGGTCGTGCGATTTAATTATGGGCTGACTCGTCCGGAAAAAACTATACAGATGAATGAATAAATCCTGAGAAGACTAT
>JBEPUT010000069.1:0-14781 GCA_041691395.1 Chitinophagaceae bacterium | reverse complement strand
GAAAAAGAGGGAGAAAAATTTTTTCATTTGAAAAATCGAGTGAAACAAAAGTATTCAACAATTACTATATCGATGCGAAAGAATGCAAACACGTTAAATAATTAGCAGTATTAAAATTAGGCAGATTTTTTTTGTTAAAGGATTTTACTTGAGTTGATAAAATACATCAGTAAGTGTCCCGTTCAATTAATGTTCAGTTCTTTGAAATCCTTGATACGCTTTCATTTGTGGGGAATTTATTTCGGTGACGATTTGAAATTGGCAAAAACATAACCTCCTGTAAATCACCATGTTTTATGAATAATGGCAACTATGTCTTTGCACAGATCAGCTCGTTTCTTTCTCAGCGGATTTTTGACCGCATCGTTGCCCGGTATAAGGGAGACCATCATGTCAGACATTTCTCTTGCTGGAACAAATTAATGTGCATGAAGTATGGCCAATTGAGCAGCAGAGAAAGCCTTCGTGATCTGGTTCTTACCGTGAATGCGGCCGCTCAAAAAGGCATATCACCTCGGGTCCGGAAAAAGTGTTTCTAAAACTAACTTGGCAAGGGCCAATGAGAATCGGGATTGGCTGATATACCAGGAGTTCGCCTAACATCTTAATACAGAAGCAAGAAAGAAATGTTTGGCTGATGACACCGTTCAGTTTTCCCTTCCCAATTCCGTTTATGCTTTCGATTCCACCACCGACCCGGCACGGATAAAAATATTTCCCTTGTTCCTATTCCGGCTGAAGATCCGCTGTTGGGCAATGAGTATGGGATCAGCTTTATCTGGACTGCAGAAATTCGGGCCGAACCGGCGGTTTAAGCTAGTCGGCGCAACTAGCCACAGTTCGTTCCCGGCCTCAGTTCCCGGTCAGTCATCCATAAAATAAAAGGCCCCGGTTTTCGCCGGAGAGAAAGTGATATGAATAAGTGGAAGCTCCAAAATGCATAAAAATGACCGCCAGAGTATATACGTTCGGAAACTGGCTGATCCAACAATTACTTCATGAACCAGATTAAATTATTAAACCACTCCCAGCTGAGGGTGGCTTAATAATTTAATAATATTTAAGCAGCGGACAAAAATTATGGATGCCTTTCCGAATGTTTTTTTGCGGCTTCCTCTGCGTGCTGATTAGCCTGAACATGATGACCACGGGCGGATTGTGCTTCATGCGCTGCCTTTTCATGCTCTCCTGCCTGGTTATGCTTATGTGCCTGCTTGTGATGTTTTGCAGCTTCCTCATGCTGCTTCGCTGCCTCTTCGTGATGATTGTGTTTCATAAAAATATATTTATTTGTAATTGTTCTTCCTAAATAACTATGCCAGCTCGAAAATTAATGTCTTAACGGATTGTTAAACAGGAGGTCTGGAAGTTAGCGGTCTTAAATAGAAAATCGGCTTGACTATCGATAACAAAATAAGCGCAAATAAAAGGCCTGGTGTTTCGTTGTAGGGTATTTCCCAGGCAACGACATTCAGATTATGCAACTCAAAGGCAGCACAGTTCAATGGCCTTACCGACGGTTTCAATAAATTCCACTGTCTCTAACTGTATGCAAGCATTATTAACCCGCTGCCTCCAATACGTCCGATCCGTACATCCAATACTCTTTATAATCTCGATAGAATTGATCATGCCTTCTATTGGTAATAGTTGGTAGGACACATCATAAATGAAACGATCTTCAAAAGGATATACATTTACATCAGCAAAATAGGTGAATTCATCAAAATGAAATTGTATTGCAAATTGTAGGCGCATTCTTTAAATTATTTTTTATTGCAATTCCGGAAGATTGTCCCATTCCCATAGTTCGTTTTTGAGCTTGTCATCCGGTCTGCCTTTGGAACTGCGTATGGTATATACAGGCCAGTATTCCAAGGTTTCAGAAGGCATTTCAAAATTTAGAATGGCCTTATATTCTTCCGGGCTAAGATTTGAATCTAACCATTTCTCAGACAATTCTAGAGGTAAAAAAAGCGGCATGCGATGTTTATTTTCACCACTATTGTGAATAGCGCGCATTAAAGAGTTTGCACCGCGAGTTATTAGTGTAAAAGTGTAACGCTTAATCAATTCCCCAGTTTCAGGGTCAGGCAATTCCGTTACGGAATATAATCCAGGCAGGAAAAACATTTTCTGATCTTTCAGTTTTATGAAATAAGGTACTCTCTCTTTCCATCCCTGGATTGACCTGTGTTCATAAATTCCAGTCACCGGTATTGCACATCTGCGATCTTTAACTTTATTCCAGAAAGATTTCGTATCATCCAAAATCTGTTCACTCCTGGCATTTAACATTTCGGCACGTTGCCTAAGAAACGAATTTTCGTCTTTCACATAAAAGGGTATACAGCCCCACTCCATATATTTGACCTTCAATCCCACCAGTTTTGGCCGGTAAATAATAGGATGAAACCCGTAATTGTTTCCCATTATATGGACACCATTTTCAGCATATAATTTTAATGGAGTGGGTAGGAAAATGCCAGGAAAATATTCAGTCAATTCCGCTATATTGACCGTATAGCTAATGTCATAACACATATTGTAAATATCACAAAAAACGTGCTCCTGATTTTGTACTCAAATTTGTGGAATTCATTCCCCCTGATGCTTAATTATCGGGCTAAAGGTTGGGATTGTTCCAAAATATCGTTGAGTATTTGGACCGAAAAAGGTTTGGTGAGAAAAAAATGGACACCTTGCTGCGGTGCCGGTTCAAAAAGCGCTTCGGCGGGTTGAGCGGAGATCATAACGATAATCACCTGGGGATTAATCAGTATTATGTGGCTTATAAAATTTATTCCAAAACCGTCCGGCATGCTATTATAGTAAAATTAAGGCGGGTTTTTGCTCAACAGCAGGAATTGCATCCTTCAAGCTGTGAACACAATCAATCTCAATATGCAGTTTGTGAAAAAAAATTTTTAGTATCTGACACAGATCCTTTTCATCGTCGATTATCAATATTGGTCTGTATTCATCCCTTGAAGGATATACGTTAACGGGTTGCAGATCAGATTCGGCAACAATTCGTCCCTGAAATAGAAAGGCCTATTTACCTTTTGGGTACTTCTTTACTCAAATTAAGTTATATTGTTGATCCAAATGATCAAAATAGAAACTTCTGAGGCTGCCAAACGTGCGATACCATCTGAACTCATACCAGAAAATGACAACCTCCGGTTGGAAAAACTTTACCAGTTAGAAGTACTGGATACCGCCCCCGAATTTGTTTTTGACAAGATTGCCAGGCTGGCCTCCCAGATATTTAAAACGCCCAGCGCCTTTGTAACCTTTGTGGATAAGGAACGTGTTTTTTTTAAATCCAGCTTTGGCAGCGTTCCGGCATCTGAAGTTCGTCGGGAGGAAAGTCTTTGTTCCATTGCCATTTTGTCGGATAAGGTTACCGTATTTAACGATACACATCAAGTTCCTTCCCTGGCGGAGCACCCATTTGTTATCGCAACCGGCGGTATCCGTTTTTATGCGGGGGCTCCTTTAAAAACAAAAGAGGGTTTTATCGTGGGAACACTCTGCGTCATTGACGTGAAACCCAATCAGGCAAGTGCGGAGCAGTTGGACATGCTCCAAACACTTTCATCAGTGATCGTAGATGAGCTTGAACTCCGGCGTGCGGCTAAAAAAGCACTTTCTGTTCAATCGGATCTGATCAACAGCGTAGTCCACGATTTGAAAAATCCACTGGCTAGCATTTCCCTAGGCGCTGAACTGGTAAAGGAAGATCCGAGGGACCTGCAAATGGTTCAAAGTCTTGCTAAAACGATTATCCGGAATGTGCATAATATGGAAAGCCGAATCAATAATTTATTGGATCTTTCGCGTATTGAAAATGGTGCCCTCCGAATGCAGTTTGAAAAACTGGATATCTGGGAAATCGTGGAATTTGCCGCGGACACTTTAAGGCTTCAGGCGTTAAAGAAAAAACAACGGATTACATTAAATAAGTTCAACACATTCGTCATAAAAGGAGATAAGAAAAGCATGATTGAAGTGTTTGAAAATATATTCGGGAACGCAGTCAAATATTCTGAACCCGGCAGTGAGATAGTGATAAGTGCCGCATTTGATAAGGATAAAATAACCATTGAATGCAGGGATCAGGGACAGGGCTTGGATCAACACGATCTTGAAAAGATTTTTAGCAAATTTGCTAAATTATCATCTATTCCCACATCAGCGGAAAGCTCCCATGGTCTGGGATTATTCATTGTTAAAACCCTGGTCGAATTAAATCGAGGTAACGTTTGGGTTGAAAGTAAAGGAAAAGATAGAGGATCTTCCTTTTTTGTATCCCTTCCTGTTTAGGAATTCCGTATAATTTTTTTGAAGGAATTGCTTTCACGCTGCGGCATTGATCCATCAGCTGGCAGGTGTTTGTAACGATGAACGGGGTTCGCATTGCTCATCCTTTGACAATTTTGCCAGAATCGCATTTTTTCTTTACGGTGGTTACAATCCTTCTCTAACGGTTACAAAGAGTAAACAACATTAGAATTCAACGAATCCGAAGAAAAGGTAGTCCAATCCATCCGAAACCAATTGTCCAGATCCAATGAAAAGACCCTAAAGAATAGTGGCGGACTGGTTTTTTGTTACCTTTCAGTAAGTTAAATAAAAGATGTGATTCTTCCAGGCCCCCATTCCATAAACCGAAATCGATCATCGCTGCAAAAAATATTCTTTATGCAACCATCTTTTTAGAAATTTTAAGTTCACTCCTTGGAGAATTCAGCACTAACCTCCACAGTCTTTGAAGTATGCAGGGCCTCGTAACCAACATTGTAACGCTTGGCCCGCTATTTATTGTTACCCGTTAAATCGGTTTAGGACGCAAATGGGCCAGAACCCTATTATTAATTCTCACTATTATGGTGTTGCTGGCAGCGCCGATTTATGCGCCTTTTGTTTCTAGAGAACGTCTTGCCTTCGGCTTTTTGTTTGTCCTTCAAGGCATCTTACAAATCATGGCCCTGATATTCCTATACAGCAAAAGCAGCAGTAACTGGTACAATAGCTTTAAAACAAATGCTCATTTACCTGTTTGACGCAAATTAATCAGTAAATTGTCTGTCTAGTATCAGTCATGGACATGGAAGAATCGGCACCGAAGTCATTATTACCTCTTTTACAGAAATCGTTTCCATATAACAGTCCGTTTACATCTCCCTCATCAAAATAAATTCGGGCAATAATATAATCGGGTTTTCCACATACGGAGGATTTAAAGATAATGTACGGTAAACTCAAGGAAAATAATATATATATTTGACTCAAACATCCCAAATGGCCATTACAAGCAACCCCTTATTTCAGCAGGTATCCGGATCGATCGGCGGGATGATCGATTATAAAATATTACGACAAAACCGTGATATGCAGGAAGCCCGACATGAGCAGGCGGTGTTGAGTGAAAAGCAGATGGAACACGACGAGCACGGAGGAGGGGAAGATCAAAGCAAGCATTCTGGCTGAAATTACCGGATCACAAATCCCTGTTTCATGCCCTGGTGAAGGAACCCCGGGATCAGCACAGGCCGATGCCACTAAAGGAGGTTGAGGAAACAGTAATTTACAATATGCTGTAAGGCACCCATCATTTTAAAAGGTCAATTTCTCTCATAAATGAGC
Source organism: Chitinophagaceae bacterium (assembly GCA_041691395.1). Lineage (GTDB taxonomy): Bacteria > Bacteroidota > Bacteroidia > Chitinophagales > Chitinophagaceae > Puia. Next base: position 9,129 of record JBEPUT010000069.1, on the reverse strand, counting down.
CGGTATACATATTTATTGTTAGGCATACTATTTTCCATTCCAATTTTATTACAGGCGCAGCAAGACCATAACGAAGATTCAGCAGGAAAATCCAATCAAACCGACCTGATAGATATTGGCAAAAAAATAATAAATAAAAATTCGTCGCCACGGGAAGATGTCATTGTAAATAACAAAGGAAGAGTGCATTACAGTGCTTTTCCTGCAGCAGGTTATACACTTCAAACAGGCTTCGCAGGTGTAATTAGCGGTAACGCGGCCTTTTTTACCAATGTCCACAATCACGAAACAGAAAATATTTCAGCGGTCATTTCAAGTATTGCCTATACCGGAAAGAATCAAATCATCTTCCCAATCGCGTCAGATATATGGACTAAATCCAATAATTATAATATTCTCACGGATTGGCGTTATTTGAAATACCCTTCTGAGACTTTTGGCTTAGGAGGTCATACTAAACAGGACAGCGGGTATAATCTCGATTATTCTTACATTAAACTTCACCAAGCTGTCCTTAAAAAATTTGCTACGCAATTTTATATGGGCCTTGAATATGATTTTGATTATTTCTGGAATATACGTGAAATAAATCCACCCACCAGCCATGAAACGGATTTTGAAAAATACGGTTTTTTTAAAAAAGAAGTTGCATCGGGTATTTCATTGAATATACTATATGATTCAAGGCGAAATCCTATTAATCCGCAAAAAGGTATTTTCGCCGACATCATCTTCCAACCAAAGTTTACTTTTCTTGGAAGCGATGCCAACTGGCAAACGATGCTTGTTGAATTTAGAAGCTATAATAAATTCCCCCGTAGCTCAGAAAATATACTGGCTTTTTGGAGTTATAACTGGTTCACATTAGGAGGCACACCTCCTTATTTGCTTCTGCCAAGTACAGCTTGGGATCAATTCAGCAACACAGGCAGGGGCTATATTCAAGGAAGGTTCAGAAGCCGGAACATGCTTGACGAAGAAGCAGAGTACCGCTTGCAAATTACTCACAACGGCCTTTTGGGAGCAGTCGTATTCGTAGATGCCCAGTCATTCTCTGATTTAAAAAACAATAAGTTTGAAGTCATTTCACCTGGTATAGGTTTTGGAATACGTGTCAAGCTGAACAAATTTTCACGAACAAACCTTGCACTCGATTATGCATGGGGTACGCAAGGATCTAAGGGGTTCTTTGTTAATCTTGGTGAAGTGTTTTAAAACATAATTATGGAAAATAACTCTTCAGGCCTTTGCCTTACGCCATCATTCGTGTTCGAACTCCCTCCGCGGTGCCCTTTTGAAAGGGTCACTTAAGAACCTGGATATGGTTCAAAGTCTTGCCAAAACGATTATCCGGAATGTGCATAATATGGAAAACAGAATCAATAATTTATTGATGTCGTGATTGAAACGCATAAGGGAAATGCTCAGAAATATGATTATGACCCGAGCACTCATTTTTTCAAATTAAAAAAAGTATCGCCATCGGATATGATGTTACCCTATCATTTTGTTATATTCCGAGTTTTACCACAAATCTGGTCTGTCATTATTTTTTTTTAATCCATGCTCCCCATATTTGTTATTAAAGTGTTTTTTCGCGGGAAATAATCGAAAACTTGCCGGAACATTAATTTCTAAACAGAGATAGATGCTAATGTACGTTACATACAGAATTGCGAACGAGAACAGGAGGGATATTAGACGTACAACCATTTAAAGGAAATATTGCGCTTTGATCCGTTTAAAACAATAAAGTTCCTAATGCCTTTGTTGATCGGATAGACGCTGTTTGCCAATGAAATAGCTGCCACGCGATCTGACTACTAAGGATTCTTAGTTTTATAGGACCAGGACATTTTATGTTGCTATCGGAACATCGTCCACCATTTTTGTCTCACTAAGATAATGAATTCCTAAAGTGTCTGCATGGGCATTTGCAAAAAAGTATCGTCCACTATGGACTCCTTCGTTGTTGAAGTAAGCCACCTATTCAGCCAGGTCCCTCTGTATAGCAGCCAGACTATTGTAGAGCTTTTTCGGAAAGCAATAGCAAGCTTATTATTTTGGAATCCCGTAAATGGTTGCTTAAATTTAGTTGCCATTGCTCAATTAAATCCTTTTGAATTATTTTTGATTTGTGCCAGTTGGGAAACAGTAGAGAAATAATATGGACTGGGCCAAATAGATTGAGGTAACCCTTCGTACATTTAAGGTTTATGGATTCCAGTCATTTAAAGAGAGTTTCAACAGCCGGTTTACTTGTAGCGCTGGGTATTATTTACGGCGATATCGGAACCTCTCCCTTATATACATTTCAGACCATCCTGCATGAGGGAGGGACGATTGATGAAGGACTGGTTTTCGGAGCGATTTCCTGTATTTTCTGGACCCTCACTCTGCAGACGACTTTCAAGTATGTGGTCTTCACATTGCAGGCAGATAATCACGGGGAAGGCGGTGTGTTTTCTTTATACGCATTGGTAAGACGATACGGAAAACATTTAATTTATCCGGCCATTATTGGCGCGGGAACTTTACTGGCCGATGGTATTATTACGCCGCCCATTACCGTGACTTCCGCTATAGAGGGTCTCAGTATGGTCAAATATTTTGAAAAAGCCATCATTCCCGGCAATAATCTCGTAATGGAGATTGTCCTCGTCATCCTCTTGTTGCTTTTTATTTTTCAGCGGTTCGGGACAAGGATTGTAGGTGGTTCCTTCGGACCGATTATGTTTTCCTGGTTTTCCATGCTGGCGGTTTTAGGATTAAATCAGATTTTCAGATATCCGCGAATTTTTCATGCTTTAAATCCGCTGTATGGAATTAAGTTGTTCATTGAACACCCGAAAGGATTTTGGTTATTAGGTGCTGTTTTTCTCTGTACAACGGGAGCGGAGGCTTTGTACTCTGACCTAGGACATTGCGGAAAAAAAAATATCTAGGTATCTTGGATATTTGTAAAAACAACCCTTTTGTTGAATTACCTCGGACAGGGTGCCTGGGTATTACTTCAACATGAAGCAGACCTTGGCAATGCAAACCCGTTCTTTTCGATTGTTCCCCACTGGTTTTTATTGAGTAGCATTTTGATCGCCACTGCTGCTTCTATTATTGCTAGCCAAGCACTTATCAGTGGTTCGTTTACTTTGATCAGTGAAGCCATCAGCCTGAACTTCTGGCCAAAAGTAACAGTTAAGTTCCCCACCAATATCCGGGGACAAATTTATATCCCCAGTATTAACTGGATTCTCTGCTTGGGTTGCTTCCTGGTGGTTTTATATTTCCGGACCAGTGAATCGATGACAGCTGCTTACGGGTTTTCGATCACGATTGCCATGTTGATGACAACCGTGTTGATGTTTTATTCCCTCCGTTATGTAAAGCGTTATCCATTCTGGATCGTTGGAGCAATTGTAACCGTTTTTGTTTGCGTTGAAATGTCTTTTTTTGTTGCCAATGCGGTGAAAATTGTAAAACTTCTTTTTTCCCTAGTATTTGAGATCGGCCTGATTTCTACCATGTACATCTGGTATCAAGCCAGAAAAATTAACAACCGTTTCCTTTCTTTTGTAAATTGGGATATTTACCTACCGTTACTAGAAACACTGAGCAATGACCAGAGTATTCCAAAGTTCTCCTCTCATTTGATTTATTTAACGAAAGCTAATAATTCCAAACAAGTGGAGAAGAGAATCATTAATTCCATATTTGCAAACAACGCGAAAAGGGCGGATCTCTATTGGTTGATTCATATAGAAAGGACGGACGATCCCTATACCATGGAATATGGGGTAGAGGAATTGAAGAATGATAAGGTTATCCGGGTTGACTTTCGGCTTGGATTTCGTGTTCAGCCCCGGATTGGACTCATGCTTCGCAAGGTAGTGGATGAAATGATTGGCAATAGGGAGCTGGATGTAATGAGTCGTTATCCATCCTTAAAAAAGGAGGAACTGCACAATTTTAAATTTGTCGTACTAGAAAAGTTCCTTTCATACGATAATGAATTTTCCAGCCGGGATGGATTTATTTTGAACAGTTATTTTAGTATAAACCGGCTGGCGCTTTCAGATAGCCGGGCTTTTGGTTTGGATAGCAACCAGACCGTGGTTGAAAAGATTTCTTTGATCGTCACCCCGGTATCGAGCATAGCTTTAAAGCGAGCTTTCTATAAGATTGAATCAGATAATAAATAGAAAAGACGGTTTCATTATTTGCGAATTACCAACCGTACAGTAAATAACTGTCTGATTTTATACATATCAATAGTTTTGTTGGACATATTCTCGCGGGGTTGTTTTGCTAAAACATCGGCCTATTATCCCACAAAAAACATTTGATTCTCTAATCCATTCTCAGGGCATCATTTTGCGCCGAGAAAGGCGGCTCTTTTGAAATGGCCGAAGAGGGTTTCCTTGCCGCCGGCCCGCAAAGAGATATTGCAGGAACTGATACGTGATAACCGGGTGATCCGGTTTAGTGAATCCTATGACGACGGTGAAGGGCTTTATAAAGAAATGCTGGAAATGAACCTGGAAGGCATAATGGCCAAAAAGAAAGACAGTCGTTATGCTCCCGGCCAGCGGGCGGACAACTGGCTGAAGACACCCACCCGCAAAAGGCAGGAGTTTTTCATCGGCGGATGGGCGGAATCGGATAAGAACCGGTCTTTTAAATCGCTTTTATTCGGCGCTTCTAACAATGGAAAATTCGAATGGATCGGCCGTTCCCGCAACGGGTATAAAGAAAAAGATATGCCCCGCATATTGAAGAATTTAAAAGCGCTGGAAATCAGCCACTCACCATTTGTCAATACGGTTTTGGATACCAAGGGACCGGCTACGCACTGGATAAAACCTAAGCTGGTCGCAAATTTTGAATTTGCCACCTGGACAAAGAGCGGAAGGATCAGGAAGCCCGTGACGTTTTTGGGATTTCGGAAAGATAAGAAAGCGACTTTGATATCGGCGGCTGTACCATAAGAATAAATGATGTTGATCGCCAGATTTGGACAGGCGTAACCAAAGCGGATCTCATCACCCACTATCATCAGGTATCGAAATACATTTTACTCTACTTGAAAGACCGGCCGCAAAGCCTGCACATCGAGCCCGTCAATGCCAGCGCGCCCGGTTTTTATATTAAGGACATGGAGGACAAACAGCCGGAATGCGCCGACCTGTGGACGGAAAAAAGAAGACATGCGGAAAAGGGCAACGCGAATGAAATCCATTACCTGGTTTGCAACAATGAAGCAACCCTGCTTTGGATCATCAACCTGGGTTGTATTGATGTCAATCCCTGGAACAGCCGGGCGGCCGCGCCGGATCAGCGGGATTATATTGCCGTTGATCTGGATCCCACCGCAGAAGATGGGAAAGCAAATTCGCGTAACCAACTGAACATACTTCTGGATAAAGCTATGGCGGCCCAGAAGTTAAAGGCATTTGCCAAGACCTCCGGTAAAACCGGCATGCATTTCTTTGTTCCCGGCAATGGTTTTACCATTCCGGAGGAAAGGAAGCTGGCTGAACATATTTGCGCCAAGATTCATGAGCTGGTGCCGGGGGCATTAACGACGGCAAACGCCATTTCTTCGCGGGCCGGTAAAGTTTACAATGATCCATCCCAAAATGATTATGTGGATACCATGGCCGCAGTGTATTCCGCGAGACCTTTCCATATCCCGACTGTCTCCAAACTCCTGGAAAGGAAAGAGATAAATGGGAAGCTGGACCCGGCGGCCTTTACCATGGAGTGCCGTCATCAGCAGACTCCGGAAAAAGGGAGACCTGTTTAAAGGACTGATGGATAAAAAGACCGCCATCTCGAATTCATAAATATTGAACCGCCTGGCATAATTATTTATGACTATAGCGTACGAAACAAAAAACGGGCAAGATCGACCCGCAGCATCGGCGGATCGGTGTGAAGCGACTGTCGCCTTCGGCTAAGTTGGCGGTCAGCCGAAGATCCGAAAATCCAGATCGCTTGCCGACCTTATTGTCATCACAGAAGCTGTCAGGTGGATATGCGGTTGCTCGGTCATCGCTGGAGTTATGATAACCCCCTGAACATTGCGTTTAACTGCGGTGCCTCCTATTATCCGTAAGGCCGTCTTTGTGCAGCAGGCTGTTGCGAAGGTGGTCCGGAAGATCCTTACCAGGAAACCGGTCAAGGGACGAACCTTACCCCCGGATATATTTCCCAAAGAGTTGCAGGCACTCAAGCTTTATGAGCTGGAGCGTTTTCTTTGTGTTTGGAGAAAGAAAAAGAAAGTCGAACTTTAAAAAAAAATCAACATGGATAAAAAGACCCCTGCCACCCCACCCGCAGCGCAACCCAGCCTCCTTGACAAAGCCGGCGATATGCTCAGTCATCTTGGAGACAAGATCGTCGATGCTAAGGATTCGGTTGCTGATTTTGTTTCGGATGAAGTGGTCGTCGTGAAGAAAGCAGCCAGGAAAATTGCGAAGAAAGTAAAGAAGGCCGTGAAGAAAGTGGCAAAGAAAACGCCAGCAAAAAAAGTTGCCAGAAAGGCGGCGCCAAAGAAAAAAGCGGTGAGGAAAGCAGCCGCCAGGAAAAAGACGGGAAAAAAAGCTCCGGCGAAAAAAGCGGTGAGGAAAGCGGTCAAAAAAGTCGTAAAGAAGGCAGCTGGGAAGAAAAAGTAAATGGCGGAAATGAAATTAAGGTTATCCGCAGGCGGTATGGCCATTGCGGAGCTATTACAAAGCGCTCCTTTGTCAAACACCCATGGGGCGACTTGGCCGCAGCCAGGAAATTTCAAAAAGCCGGGACATCCCGAAAGATCAGAAAAACCCGTACTCTGGGGATCGTGGAATTTATCCTGCTGATTGTATCCATACGATTCAGACTTTTTGTGTTTTTCCGTTGAGGATGAATATTGAAATTATCAGTCCACGCCCACAATGACAGCTACTATATTCCAGATTGCCCGACCAATGCAATCTTAATTAAAATATAATAGCCAGCGCAATATAAATGACCTGCTGAATCCCCCCCCCGTTTGATCCGGGTTTTCCGCGAGCGCCAGTATGACAAAAACGACCGCAGCTGCAATTGCAAGAACTCGAAATATCCGTATGGCACTCCCAATAAGCCCACAAATAACAGAACAGCCAGGATAGCCCTTATTAATAAATCTGTCTGAAGGTTGGAAATAAGTTGAGGAGTTGGGTGCCGCATTTATAGATGCCATTGGTCACGGTCGGTTCTAAGAAAGGGAGCAAGAAGGTAAGCTGCCGGCTTAGGGGGCCGATATTTATTCCGGTACTTTTTTAAGTATGGCCTGTCATTTACGCCATCGGACAGTTGGTCGTTTATAGCCACTAAGCATACAATGGCTATCCGTTACCCCTGGCGATTGGGGAAGTGACAGGCTGATCCTGGTCAGTATTTTCCTCTGATATTTGTTTTGGAAATCCGTAATGTTGCTTGTAGAGCTGTAGCTCCGATTCGATCAACAAAAACTCCCTTCCTGTCTGACCAGTCTTCCTATATAAGGCCATCAGCCGGTCATAAACTTGGTCTTTTAGGGGATAGGCCGTTCTCAGTTTTTCATAAGCTGCAATTACCACCTCCAGCGATTCTTCCCGCTCCAATTCTCGTACTTCTTTGAACCAGGTTAAAAAGGGTCGGTCGGAAAAACCAGATCCAGAAGGACTACTTTCATTCAACTTCTTCATAATTGTATGTATTTTGCAACAATAGGATTTATGGGGAAGGAAAATGGCGTTTCTGTATCCATCGTAAAATACTGTGCCAGTAGGTGAAGTAAGCTGAAATAAGGTTATTCAGTCAAAGGAAAAATAACCTTTGGTAAAATCTTCAATATGTTTGATCATAACGCGGCACCCAACAAGTCCATCGCACTGATTGTCTGGAATACAGAAAAGAAGGAAGATGTTCACGTTTACACTGGAGGGATCGTTAACCAAGGAGATCAATATTATTTTGTTAACGAGGAAAACAGGGGTGTTTAGGGTTTGATGCGGGCGTATTACAACCGTATAAGAGAGGTTCCTGATGCCACCAGGGAAATACTGTTGAATGCAGATTACGTTATCTCGGTTTCCTCAGCTTCCTTGCCACACCATGGCGATGACATGTTCTCTCCTGGCGGGATGCTTTGGCATTAATTCATGGCCTCCAGAGATCTTTCAAATATTTTTCAAGACCTCGGACAGTTAGCTTTGCTTGGCGCATATAAATCATAGAAAATCTCACGAAGGTCTAACGACCGACAACAAAGGACAATTTCAAATCCACTAAAAATAGTGGCAGATGGATCAGGAAGCCATCTCGACATGGATTAACTGATCGACAGCCTTAAAAAGTGCTTCCTTGCTAAAGTGTTTTTCGAGGAAAATATTTGCCCCGTTTTCCTTGGCCATATCCTTTACGGACGCGCCTAATCTGGAAATCATGATAATCTGGACTTCAGGATATCCACTTTTAAGAAAATGAATAAAATCAACCCCGAAACCATCCGGCAGTTTATTGTCCAAGGTAACCAACGAAGGTCGTTCCGTTTTGAGATATTCCTTTCCTGCTAGTAGGGTTTGAACGTGCCCCAATTGCAGACCATGGCCATCCAATAATATATTCAAGAGTAAACATATTGTCCCTTCGTCTTCTATGATAAGCTCCTTTTTCTCTGGGGGGTTGCTTTTTGATTTCGAATTCACAACACGTTTTAAACCTAATAATACACCTTCTTTATGCCAAAAAACTGCCCTGAAATGGTATCAGTTCAGTTTTTATTCATAACTTCCATTGGTGAAATCAGGCTTCCCTGCGAATGATCTTCCAGAGAAACAGTACCAGGGCAATGACTAGCAATATATGAATAAGACCCCCTGCGGCATATCCAAAAAAACCAATTGCCCAAATGATAACTAGAACGACGGCGACAATGTAGAGCAAATTACCCATGTCTTAAGATTTGAAGTTGTTTAATATTGATTCCAATTGAACATAAATACCATCTATTGCCGACTCCGTCTGCTTCAATCCATCGCGTTCTCTTCCCGGGATTTTCTCTTTTTTAGCAATTTCTCCCCCTGCTCCAGCACGTCTTCTCCTTCCTCTTCTGCCTTATCCATA
>JBEPUT010000068.1:0-15019 GCA_041691395.1 Chitinophagaceae bacterium | reverse complement strand
ATTCCACACTCATAATAGTAGTAATAATATTTAAGATTTAAGGAAAAGAAAAATGTAGCGATTGTATTGAAGCTTCACAACTTAATAATATTAAATCCCAATCTTTTCAAAATCAATATGATTTGTCCCGTCAATCACTTCATTAACGTCAATGTTATAATAGGTCTTCGTTGTCTCCTCTTTTGAATGTCCCAGCATTCTTGACACAATTGGACGATTAGTTCCCAGTCGGATCCAAAGCTGCGCATTGGTATGCCTGGCAACCTTGTTCGAAACCGTTTTATTAATTCCCATTTTCCCGGCCACCTGCTTGAGCTGGCGGTTGAATACGCATTCTGACAGGAAAGCCTTGCGATCGAAGACATAAACGCCTGCAATGCTCTTGGAAGAATATTTTCCGATTAAGGTTGCGGCCTCCGGAAATCTAAACTGGGGAATCATGGTCTGCTCGTCATTCTTAGTCCGGTTGCCCATGATCATATAACCATGCCGATGGCCCTTAACCAGATGTTCCCGCTTAAGGTTGATCATGTCTTTGTAATAATAGCCCGTGTAAATCTGCAGCAGGAAAATATCCCTGTCTCTTCCCAGATGTTTTTCTTCACCAGCAAATCTGAAATTCTTCCATACTTTGATCTATTCAATGGTCAGAAAAGAACGCTTGGCTTTCTTCACCGAGATATGTAAATCCTCGAATAATCCTGGGATTGTTTCGCGGGAAATCAGAGGCGCTTTCCGGGCCAGTCTCAAAACTTTTCGAAGTGCTTTAAAATAACTTTCAATGGTTGATCCCTGGAGTCCTGTTACATCCGGGCAATACGCATAAAAGCCTCGATCATTTCGGGATTTAGATCATGGAAAAAGATATTTTTTTTAAACCCGTTCAGGTGCTCCTGACAGGCCTTGTATTTCTTGAAAGTATCGGGTTCGAGCTTGTGCGTCGGACGTCGGATATACTCGGTAAAAAAGAGGTTCAAATTCTTTGAATGACCGGCACTTTTCAGCTCCATAAATATGTCTGAAAACATGATCGTTTTGCCCGCCATATAGAATCGCTTGATCAGGTTCTGAACCAGCTGTTTGCGCTCCGGGATTTTGTTGTTGATTTCAAAATAAAACGGGTGGTCCTCCCGAACCCAGTTATCGTCTTCTCCTAGCCATTGTTCCTTCCTAATATTGGCTGGAACGGGGATCAGATCATGCTTCTGGACCTTATTCATGGCAATCCTCAAATGGATCGGATAAAGGCCGGATTTAGTAGTTTTTCTGCGCCAGTTATGGACGACAGCGGTGGTAGGCAACTTCATAAAAAACGTTTTTGAGGATCGAGTCCCTGTGACAGAATGAGAGTGAGCGCCACAAAGGGATTGCCAAAAAGCGTAATTCAAAATGTGCAAAAACCAACGAAAAACAACGAATATTATCGAATATGAAAAAATCAAAAAGCCGCCATACTGTCTCCAGTAGCGGCTTCCAGGCTTCGTTAAGTGTTGGTAAGAAAGTAAAAAAGTACCCCAGACGGGAATCGAACCCGTACCCGCATTTCTGCAGACAGGATTTTAAGTCCTGCGCGTCTACCTGTTCCGCCACCAGGGTATGCTGTCAAATAAAAAATTCCATCCCTTTTACCGGATGGAATCCTGGAGCGGAAGACCGGGCTCGAACCGGCCACCTCGACCTTGGCAAGGTCGCGCTCTACCAAATGAGCTACTTCCGCAGAAAACCTGTCATAAGAACTGTTCCGGGACGGCAAATTTAAGCATTCCACCTCTCCCTCAAAAAAGTATTGTTACTTGTATTCAGGCGTATATAAGGTATTTGCTGGTACCACTACTTCCGGTTTACCCTTATACCGGTGCGTATACAACCCGTAACTGGCTCCAATCAATAAGGCAATAATGCAAAATGTTTCCAGATAAAACAGGAATACGGACGAGTTCACCCAGTTGTACGTAATGTCCTTCAACTTTGGGTCCTTATATTCTATTATTTCGTCTTCCATAAGAATCAATTAATTACCATGCAAAAATAACAGATTCATTGAAAAAATCAGCTTTTAATACCCACAATTTCAGCAAAAGTCTTCTTTCCCCGCACAAAATGCTTCCAGGCAACGCTGTGCTGGTACCATCCCGTCAGCCGGGCCCTCGTCCTCAACGGAAAAATACTTTGACCCCGCTTGAAAAACAACCATCTTAAAAAGGCCATGTGCGCTTCCATGATGGCAAAAAAATAAATCGCTTCACCACCAACCAGGGATTTCCAGGCGGAAATGACATCCATCACCAGCCGTAGAGGGATTTTCCAGAAGGATTGGCGTTTGGGCAGATTTTTCGCCAGCATGATCATGTTGTTCCGGAAATTCAGAAATACCTTTCTCTCGTTCCCCTTCGGCAGGGTACCCCCGCCTACATGATATACCACCGACTCCGGACATACATACACCGCATAATTCAACAGCTGCATCCGCCAGCAGAAATCAATTTCTTCCATGTGGGCAAAAAAATACGTATCCAGCCCTTTCAGGGAATGATATAGGGAAGCCCGGACAAACATCGCGGCGCCGCTGGCCCAGAATATAGGCGCTGCATCATCATATTGCCCACGGTCCTGCTCACAGATATCGAATATCCTGCCCCGGGCAAACGGATATCCCAGCCAATCCATCCATCCGCCGGAAGCCCCCGCATATTCAAAATGATTCCGGCGGTTAAAATCTAAAATCTTGGGTTGACAGGCTCCTATCGCAGGATCATTTTCCATTAGCGCAATCACCGGATCAATCCAGCCGGGCGTTACTTCAACATCCGAATTCAGCAATACATAATAATCACTATCCACCTGCTTCAGCGCCTGATTATAACCGCCCGCATATCCGTAATTACGGATCAATATGATCTGCCGGATCCGGGGATAATGCTGACTGAGAAAAAGCAGGGAGTCGTCGGAGGATGCATTGTCCGCCACCACCACTTCCATATTGGCGTAACTGCTTGCCAATACCGAAGGAAGAAACTGCTCCAGGTATTTGCGCCCGTTAAAATTTAAAATAACTACAGATACTTTAGCCGGCACAGTATTTCGTTGCGGTAAAAAACAGGCCCAAAAATAAGGATTCTGCCGGAACCGGTTGCTGAAATATGATTTCAACTGCTTTAACTACTTTAGCGGCATGATCGGATTCCGTTTCCATTGGCGCTGGCTCTTCGCCCTGTTGGGCATCGGGATTGTATGCGGCACCATATTCTACTCCCAGTACCTGGCGAATAAAATCGAACAGGAGGAACAGCAGAAAATAGAACAATGGTTAGCCGCCAGCAAGGCCATCATCAATCCTGACCTCACTTTACCGAACCTGATCCGCAACGAACAACATTCCATACCTGTAATCGAGACCAACGAAAAAGACAGCATCACCAGCTATTTTAACCTGGATACACTGAAAGCTGCTCAGGATAAAACCTACCTGCCGGGCAAACTGAAAACCTTCCGTGCCCAGAATCCGCCCCTGGAGATAAAATGGAGCGATTCTCCGTATACGGCAAACCGCTATTACTACGGCCATACCGCTTTACTCGACCAGGTTCATTATTTTCCCATCATCCAGTTGCTGCTGGTGGCCATACTCGTTTTTTTTATACTCTATTCCATCAGCACCAGCAACCGGGCCACCCAAAACCAGGTATGGGCAGGCCTGGCTAAAGAAACAGCCCATCAACTGGGCACACCGCTTTCTTCCCTACAGGGCTGGATTGAAATGTTAAGGGAAGAAGGATCGGCCCCCGATACCGTTGTCGAACTGCAGAAAGATGTGGACCGGCTGAAGCTGATTTCTGACCGGTTTTCCAAGATCGGCAGCATCCCCAATCTGGAAGAATCCGATGTTATTTTCCAGGTACAGCAGATGGTGGAATACATACGCAGGCGCACCACTTCCAAAGTAGAGTTCTCGCTCGAAACGCAGGGCCCCTCTCCTGTTCATGCAAATATCTCCCGACCCCTGTTTGACTGGGTGATCGAAAACCTGCTAAAAAATGCCCTTGACGCCATGGAGGGAAAAGGAAGGATCAGCGTGACTATCCGGAACGAATCCCATCAGGTGGTTATTGACGTGACTGATACCGGAAAGGGGATTTCTGCTAACAATATCCACCGCGTATTTAATCCGGGATTCACTACAAAAAAAAGAGGATGGGGGCTTGGGCTCACTTTATCGAAACGGATCATGGAAGAATATCATAAGGGAGAGTTATTTGTAAAACATTCTGAACCGGGAAAGGGAACCACGTTCAGGATCGTGCTTAGGAGAATTTATAGCCCTTAATTTATGCTGCGCTTTTTTTCCCAAATCCGTCAACACGGATTTGGGAAAATGCCACGGCCCCGGCAAATCGCTTCCTTCCTTTAATACAAGACAGCGACAAGGCAAAAACATCAAAAAAATGAAATTTTAAAATTTTATTAATTTATTTATTGGAATTCTTCTTTTTGTCCCTTGTGCATCCGCACAAACTAAAAAAAAGTTCCGCTCGACTATGTGAACCCTAATATCGGCGGTATCGGTCATCTGCTGGTGGCGACAGATCCCGTAGTCCAATTGCCTCATGGATTTATTAGATTATGTTCGAATCCATGGCCTGAAATTTATGACAGGTACCTGGCAGATAAGGTATTTAGTTTTATGCTTAGGGATGTGATCAGGTATGGAACTACTACAATTCCTTCGTGGATCATGGCAACTACTGGAAATATTGAAGTAACACCGGCAAAAATAGCATCGCACTATGACCACGATTTTGAAAAAGTAACGCCTTACTACTCTTCTCTTTTGATGGAAGATTATGATATACATGTTGAATATATCACTTCTGATCAGGTTGCCTATTATAAGTTCACATTTCCCAAAAGTTCAGGTTCACACATTTTTCTGGGCAGCAACGCCAAGTTCAGCGCCGTGAATGAAAACACGGTCCAAGGAGAAGAAGCCGCCGAAAGCCGGACTTTTTATTTTTATGCAAAATTCAGCAAACCGTTTAAATCATTTGGTTCATGGAAAGGAAGTGATGTATTTCCCCAATTAAAAATGAAAAGCGGTGACAATGTAAAAGGGCCTGCTACAGAACTCGACAAATTTTATATTCAAAATGGATTTTTTCCCGCATTGCCAGCAGGTAAACAGGAATGGGTGCCCGAAGTACTTCCATTTGAAAAAAGACAAAGCGTTACCGTTACTTTACAGGCAGCCTATGAGAGCTGGTGCATTGCACAGATAGCAAAGGCCTTAGGCAAAACCGATGACTATAATTATTTTATAAAACACGCGCATGATTATCAAAACGTATTTAATACCCAAACTGGTTTTATGTCGCCAAAAACTGCTGATGGCCACTGGGTAGTTCCTTTTAATCCAATATTATCCGGAGGGCAGGGGGGAAGAGATTATTTCGCTGAGATGAATAGTTGGATATATACCTGGTATGTTTCCCATGATATTCAGGGGCTGATGAATTTGATGGGAGGCAGGAATAATTTTACCAACAAACTGGACGCTCTTTTTACCGGGCAATATCAAACCTCGAAATATCAGTTTCTGGACCAATTCCCAGATATCGAAGCAAGAAATGTATCGGCACAAAATAAATACATTCAATCAGCCACTTTGAACGGGGAGCCGTTGAATAAACCATGGTTTGAACATTCAACTCTCCTTAAAGGAGGAACACTTGTGCTGAATAGGGGACCCAGACCTGATAAACAATGGGGGACCTCACCCCAAGCAGCGCCTCCCTCAATGTCCAGGGCAGATTAATTTGGAGCACGCATACCTTGTCGCCAAAGCTATGCACCATGCAACCAACACTTTATCGAAGATGGCCGGCGATTTTAATATTTGAAAATGAAGGAATTGAAAGCGGGAATTATTACCGGGAACAACTATTTTTGCAGTCCATTTCAGGTTTTGCGGAGGTGGCGAAACTGGTAGACGCACTACTTTGAGGTGGTAGCGCCGTAACTGGCGTGGGAGTTCGAATCTCCTCTTCCGCACAAACAGGCTCGCAATCAATTGATTATCAATTTTTTGTGAGCCATGTTTCATTTAAATCCGATCCATCCCCATATTATGCAGCAATCAAAAATTTTTTCTTTTAAAGCGGTAAGAATTTAAGTTGCTACCTGAGAAATCAGGATTATTATTGCTTCATTCAAGAATAAAAATTAAACGGTTGCGCATCAAAATTAAACTGGTGTCAAAACACCTGGCAATTATTTTGCTTGTTAATTTTATTCTTCCTCAAACCCTGAACGCTTATGAAAAAGGTAATCACAATCGTTTTAATACTGCTTTCCATCCATTCATTTGCACAGGATAAGATTCTGATAACTCAATATATTAATGTCAAACAGCCGGTAAAGCCCGGTTCAAATATAAAATCGTGGACGACTGCAGTCGTACTTTCTAACGGTGATACAATACCCGCACTATCTTTCCTGGCATTGGGAAAAGGCAGCCTGCCTAACGGTGACTATAATTACATCGCGAAACGATCAAACACCATGGAGGCAAAACTAAGAAGGTCAACCAGGCTGAATGCTATTTGGTTAGAGAGGATAAAAAGAAAGGGACATATAAAATATGGGTTTAAATACGAATTTGAAACAGAAGGAAATTATTTTATACAACTTGAAGACGCGATTGCCTCTGGTGAAATATTATTGCGCAATAAGCAATGAGCATGACGGATATTTGTCAATAAGTAACCCGTAAAGAAGCAATAAAATCTTATTTTCCCATAAATAATAAAAAATGAAAAAAGGTAGTTTCCTGGCCCTCCTCTTATCATGCGTGGTCGCCGCTTTTGCGCAGCAGCCACTCCGGGTAGGCGTGGCAGGGCTTAACCATGACCACGTATTCGGACTCCTGGAGAATTATAAAAAAGGCAAAGTGATCATACTGGGTATTGCGGAGGGCGACCAGGACCTGGTGAACCGCTATAAAAAAAGATACAACCTGCCGGACAACCTGTTCTATAAAGATGTTTCTTCCATGCTGGAACACATCAAACCGGATGCGGTGCTGGTTTACAACGCCATTTCGGATCACCTGGCAGTAGTTGAAGCCTGTGCACCAAAAGGGGTTTCTGTGATGGTGGAAAAGCCACTGGCCATGACCGTTAAGCAATCTGAAAGGATGGCGGATCTCGCCCGTCAATATCATATTCATCTGCTTACCAATTTCGAAACCTCTTGGTATTCCAGCAACCAGCAGATATATGATATGGTGCACAACCAACAGGCCATTGGAATTATCCGTAAAATGGTTGTGCACGATGGACATCAGGGTCCCAAAGAGATTGGATGCAGCCCCGATTTTTTAAAATGGCTGACCGATCCGGCAAAGAATGGCGCGGGAGCATTGGTGGATTTCGGTTGTTACGGAGCCAATCTGATGACCTGGCTCATGGATGGAAAGGCACCCATTGCCGTTACGGCCATCACCCGCCATTACAAACCGGATATCTATCCCAAAGTGGATGATGATGCCACGATCCTGCTGGAATACCCCGAAGCCACCGGCCTCATTGAAGCATCCTGGAACTGGCCGTTCAGTATAAAAGACATGGAAGTATTTGGCAAAACAGGATACCTGCATGCACTGAACGCCAATACCCTGCAGGAAAGGCTGAAGGACAGTTATGATCACGTTGACGTTAAACCGGCGGCTTTTACGGATAACCTGGTTTACCTGGCCGCAGTTCTCCGCAATGAAATACATCCCGAAAACGATCTTTCTTCGCTGGAAAATAATCTTATTGTTGTCAAAATCCTCGAACTGGCCAAACAGTCAGCACTGGAGGGCAAAAGGATTATGTATTGAGTGCGCTGGCTGGCACGTTCGATAATTTTATCCATCCGTTGCGGGATTTCCTGCAACGGTAAACGGGTCGCAGGGCACGATAATTGAACGATTGAAAGTAAAATAAGCGCAATGCAAAAAATTGTAAAAACTATTCTTCCTCTATCTGTCCTGCTGGCTATGTTGTTCGCAACAACCGGCTGCGTGGAACATCGGTATTACCATCAGAATCATCACCACAGCCGCGAATATTATGACCGACATCATACGCCGCCGCCACCGGAAATTAATTTTGATATTCACAATTAACCCGTTAGTAGCTTTAGCAGGTTATCGGCATCAAAAAAAGGGAAGACCGTTGAGGCTTCCTTTTTTCTATTTTATAGCCTGTGCGCTTGTTAATCTTCTAACAGGGCCCTGAGTCTTGCTTCTGTTTTGTCCGCATCCGGTAGTATTTCTTTTTCCAGCCATTTATTCATCGGGATAGCCGGTACATTTAATGCACCCAATACCTCTACAGCGCAATCCAGCCGATGAAAACAGGCTCGTGAAATTCTTCCCGCCAGTGCTTCCGCGAAAGAATTATTTTGTGCCTCTTCCGTCAGTACCATGCATTTTCCATGTTTGCTCACCGTCTCAAAAATCAATTCCTCATCCAATGGGAATAAACAGCGCAGGTCAATGATCTCCACCTGCCCCGGCAATTTTTTCGCCGCTGCCAGTGCCCAGTAAACACCCATTCCATAAGTGACCACACAGCAAGTGTTTCCCTGTTGCAGGGCCTCAGCTCTTGCGGCAATAACCACCCGGCCCTTCCCCAGCGGAATGATATAATTTTTCGAAGGTTCCGTGGTCCGCGCCTCTTCCGTTCCGGTCACCTTGCTCCAGTAAAGCCCTTTGTGCTCCAGCATGAGTACGGGATTCGGATCGAGAAACGCTGCTTTCATCAATCCTTTCATATCGGCCGCGTTGGACGGATATACAATCTTCAGTCCTTTTACAGAGAGCAGCGTGGTTTCCATACTGCCGCTGTGATAAGGTCCGCCACCCTGATAGGCGCCCACGGGTATCCTGATCAGCGTTTGCACGGGAAATTTCCCACAGCTCAGGTAAGATGATTTCGCCACTTCTGTTACCAGTTGGTTAAACCCCGGAAATACATAATCGCCAAACTGAATTTCCACGATGGGTTTTAATCCTGCTGCACTCATCCCTACCGTAGACCCGATCAAGTAAGCTTCCTGGATGGCTGTATTAAATACCCGGTGGTCCCCGAACTGTGCTGCCAGCGTAGCTGTTTCGCGAAAGACACCTCCCAGCCTTCTTCCCACATCCTGTCCGTATAGAACCGCTTCCGGATAATCTTCCAGAATTTCGCGCAGCGCATACAAAACCGCATCAACCATCAATATTCTCTTTCCGCCGGCCGGCGCTCTTTCTCCCTGTTCTTCCGTGAGGGTAACGGGAACAAAAATATGTTCCTGGGCCGTGTACGGTTCCGGTTCAGGAGAAGTTTTGGCTTTTTCAAAAGCAGCGGCAACCGTTGATGCAGCATTTTTTTCCAAATCGGCCAGGTGCGATTCCGGAATGCGCTGCTGGAATAACTGTCTCTTTAACAATTGCAGCGGATCCAGGGCACGGTGCCGGACAAGATCTTCCGCGCTGCGGTAGCTTTCCATGCGTACCCCGCTGGTATGATGAGTTAACAGGGGAACGCGTGCATGAACCAGATAAGGCCCTCCATATTTTCGAACGTGTTCAAATACCTGGCGCATACAGTGATAGGATTGTTCGAAGTCGGCCCCGTCAATTTTAATTCTCTCCATGCCCTCGAAACCACCGGCATAAAAAAAGGCATCCATGGCACGGGCCTCTTCTGCGGTAACGCTGATTCCCCATCCATTGTCCTGAACAAGATAAATAATGGGCAGTTTTTTCAGGACCGCAAACTGAAATGCCTCGCTTACTTCTCCTTCCGTGATGCTGGCATCGCCGAGAGAACAAAGCACCACCGGCGACACTTCTCCTTTATTCAATTGTGTCTTGTAGGCAATTCCCTGGGCAATACCGGTTGCCGGAATCGCCTGCATGCCCGTAGCGCTGCTTTGATGAATGATCGTAGGTTTATCAGGGCCCCTGTAACTGGGATGCGCATAATAGGATCTTCCTCCGGAAAAAATATCACCGGCCTTCGCAAGCAACTGCTCCATCAGTATATAAGGCGAAAAGCCGAGACCCAGCAAAAGGCTTTCATCCCGGTAATAAGGACTTACATAATCACAAGGCTGAAGTTGAAAGGCCGCAGCCAGCTGAATGGCTTCATGTCCTGATGATACCGAATGCACATACTGGCAAACGGACCGGTTATTTTCATACACACCGGCCATTGCCCGGGCCATGCACATATACTGATATGCTTTGAGAAGGATTCCGGAATCGGTCATGCGGGATGCTTAAAATGTAAAAACCTTTCCGGTATGGGTCCGGTTTCTGACCGCCGGATCATTTAACTTCCAGTGCAAGCAGGCTTTCGTCTTCAATGAAGCCTTCGAGTTCATCTCCCACCACGCATTCCCCGACGCCGGCTGGTGTTCCGGTAAAGATCAGATCGCCGATATTGATAGAAAAAAAAGTGGAAATATAGGCAACGATCTTATCAAAATTATGCAGCATCAGGGAAGAACTGCCCTGCTGTACCAGTTCTTTATTTTTATAGAGACAGAAATTGATTTCCTTTTTATTCTTTACATTCTGAAAGGGCAGCCATTTCCCTACGGCTGCGGAATTGTCCCAGGCTTTTGCTTTTTCCCATGGAAGTCCCTTTTCCTTCAATTCATTCTGAATATCCCGGGCGGTAAAATCAATGCCCACGCTTACGGCATCGTAATATTTTGATGAGAACTTTTCCTGTACATATTTCCCGTTTTTTGAAATGCGCAGAACGAGCTCACACTCATAATTCAGTTCATTGGTAAATTCAGGATAGTAAAAAGGGGTGTGGGCCTGCAGCAGGGCGCTTTTCGGTTTCATGAAGATAACAGGTTCCTCAGGTACCTCATTATTCAATTCTAGGGCATGCGCAACGTAGTTTCGACCAACGCAGAATATTTTCATATTCAATTAAGGTTTTAGATAGAAGATTCCATTCCAGAGCTGTCCTTTATGCCCGAAAAGGCATGGGACCGGATCATAGGAGATTGAATATGAACATCCGCGGTACTTGCCGCGGATTCGAACGCTAAAATAATGATTCCCAATTACAAATCATAGCGTTATCAACATTTTGTTGTAATCATTCATGGTCCGTTCCAGGCCTGCCGTAACAAAACTTTCTATTACCTGCACGGCCTTTTCATTCTTCAGTTTAACCAGGGGCTGATCTTCCGGATTCCACCGGCCCAAAACATATTCCACCTGCATGCCCCGGGGGAAATCATTTCCTATTCCGTAGCGCAGCCGCGGATATTGCTCTGTTTGCAGCTCTTCAAACAAGCTTTTCAGGCCGTTGTGACCCGCATCGCTGCCTGACGGCCTGAGGCGCAGCCTGGATAAAGGCAGCGCCAGATCATCGGCAATAATCAGTAAACGATCCATCGGAATTTTTTTCCGGTCCAGCCAATATTTTACTGCTTTCCCACTGAGGTTCATATAGGTTGTTGGCAGGATGCAGGTGAGTGTTCTTCCCTTGAATTTAATTTCTGAAAGGGCCGCCAGCCGTTCGCTGGAGAAGGACCCGCCGTGTTTGGCAACCAGTGCAGCCACCACGTCAAATCCGATATTGTGACGTGTTCCTTCGTATTCGGCACCTATATTACCCAGCCCGGCGATCAGGAATGATGTCATAGCTCAAATGTAAAGAAAGAAGGCTGTTTCAAAATCTTCTGAAACAGCCTTCCTTTTATAAAAACAAATGTGTTGATTATTTTTTTCCGGCCGGTGCTTTGGCGGTAGCAGCGGCGGCAGGTGCAGCAGCAGCGGCGGCAGGTGCAGCGCCCGCAGCAGGGACTGCAGTTTCTTCCTGTTTCAGCACGCGGGTAAGCACAACGGATGCCACCGGAATACGTGGTGAATTCAGGACCTCAAAATTATCCACCTTTACATCTTCCACACGAACGTTTCCATTCAGTTCGAGATTTGTCAGATCTACTTCAATGTTTTCGCGGAGATCTTTCGGATAGGCCTTAATTCTCAGCGCCTTCATCTTGGTAATTAATTTACCCCCGTCTTTTACGCCTTTTGCCGCGCCGGTGAACTTAATCGGAATGGTGGCAGTCACTTTTTTGTCTTCCACCAATTCCAGGAAATCCAGGTGGTTCAGGGCATCGGTCACCTTGTTAAACTGGATGTCCTTTAAGATGCAGCGATAGCTTTTTCCGTCCAGCTTGATTTCCGCCAGCTGAAAAACAGGTGTATATACAAGGTTCTTGAAAGCCGTGACAGGCGCTGAAAAATTCAGTTCGCTTGCACCCCCGTAAATTACACCGGGCACTTTCCCCTCAGAGCGGAGTTGGCGGGTGGCTTGTTTGCCCAGTCCGGTCCTGAGTTGTCCTTCGATGGTAATTGTTTGCATTTTTTATTTTGATTTATGAATGAGCCTTATTTATTTCTGAGCTGGGAGTGAATAAACAACCCGGTGATGCTTCTGTTTTCAAATGCATTCCGGATGGCCACGGCAAATAATTCCGCCACGCTCAGCACTTTTATTTTTGAAGCATGTTGTTTCAGCGGAATAGTATCACAAACCACCAGTTCTTCCAGCACACTGTTTTCAATATTCGCATAAGCATTACCGCTTAGTACCGGGTGGGTGCAAAGCGCCCGTACACTCCTGGCGCCTTTATCTTTCAGCAGGCCGGCTGCCTTCATCAGGGTTCCTCCCGTATCACAAATATCATCAATCAGCACCACGTCCCTGTCCCCCACTTCCCCGATCACCACCATGCTGGCGATCTCATTGGCCCGTTTGCGGTGTTTGTCGCAAATCACCATTTCTGCATTGAAGTAAGAAGCGATTTCCCTGATCCGGTTGGCGCTTCCCACATCGGGGGCCGCAAAGGTAAGGTTTTCGAGTTTAAGATTTTCTATGTAAGGGATAAAAATGGCCGAACTGTCCAGGTGATCCACCGGGATATCAAAATAACCCTGGATCTGGGGTGCGTGCAGGTCCATGGTAATCACCCTGTCGGCACCTGCGGCCACTAACATATTGGCTACCAGTTTGGAACCAATGGCTACCCGGGGTTTATCCTTGCGGTCCTGACGGGCATATCCGTAGTAGGGGATCACCGGGACCACCTTATAAGCCGAGGCCCTTTTCGCTGCATCAATCATCAGGAGCAACTCCATCAGGTTCTCTGTGGGCGAAAACGTGCTTTGCACCAGAAAAACCATGTCCCCACGGACACTCTCATTGAAAATGGGCTGGATTTCTCCATCACTGAAATGCTGTATGGTTATTTTTCCCGGGGGGCATCCATAACGCCTGGTAATTTTCTCTGCCAGGTACTGGGATCCCGTGCCGGAGAATATCTTGGCAATTCCTTGCATAAATGAAAGTGTTGGACGAAGATATAATAAAAAAGTTGACGGTTGACTGATAGAGCTTGACGGAATTCAGGTACGCATTCGCACTCAAAGTCCGTCAACCGTCATCGGTCAACCGTCAACAAAAATCTTACTTAATGAAGAAATTTACTTATTAATAGAAGCCAGTTCCGGCTTTGCAGCAGACTTGGCCGTATAGGTATTTTTATCAGATTGCTTGTTGCTGTTCACCACATAAAAAATAGAAGAACAAACAAAGATGGAAAAGAATAAAGCAACCAGATACATGCCTACGCAAAAAAAGAAGGAGTTCCAGCCGCCAATAGCAGAGAGTGTAGATTTCGGTTTCATGGATATCAAATTAGTTTTTCAAATTAGGATACCACTGCCGGTGGTTCGGACCTTACCGAAATATACCACGAACAGGGATTGTAAGGCATAAAAATAGTCGGTATCATTGACGCATGCAAGCGCAAAACTACTCAATTAAGACCTGGGCGGCGGATGACAGACCCCGCGAAAAGTTACTAAGTAAAAATGCGGAAAACCTCACCGATTCGGAGTTGCTGGCTATTCTGATCAACCAGGGTACCCGAGAAAAAAACGCAGTAGATCTGGCCAAGGAACTGCTTTTTTCCGTGAAAAACAACCTGAATGAGCTGGGTAAGCTCAGTATTCATGACCTGTTGAGAATAAGGGGGATAGGTCCCGTGAAAGCGGTGGTTATCTTAGCCGCGCTGGAACTGGGACGCCGTCGCCTTTCCATGGGAGCCCTGGATAAGCCGGTGATCAGGGACAGCCGCCAGGTGGCTGACTGGCTTCGTGTGACCCTTCAGGACAATAGCCGGGAGGTATTCGCCGTATTGTTCCTGAACCAGGCCAACCGGGTAAACCATTTTGAAGTGGTGAGCCGGGGCGGAATCACCGGAACGGTAGCTGATCCGAGGGTGATCTTAAAAAAGGCACTGGAAACCCATGCGGTGAATGTGATCCTTTGTCATAACCATCCTTCCGGGAACCTGAAGCCGAGCAAAGCGGACGAGGAGCTGACTTATAAGATCCGGGAAGCTGCCAAATACCTCGACATTAAAGTGATTGATCACATCATTGTTAGCCATGATGGATACTTCAGTTTTGCAGATTCCGGCATGATGTAAAAGGCAGGATCCGGTTTCAGGCCTGTGCTGTGGGGCCGCCGAAATTCATGGGGATCTGAACGTCTTCCAGGTCCTGTATTTTTCCGTTGGCTGTTTCAAAACGGTTCACATTTTCCGTAAGGGCCTTCATGAAACGTTTGGCATGCTGGGGGGTGAAAATGATCCGGGACTTGACCTTGCTTTTCGGGGTTCCCGGCATTACGTTAACAAAATCAATTACAAATTCAGCGTGACTGTGGGTAATAATGGCGAGGTTGGCATAATCCCCTTCGGCTACTTCTTCACTGATCTCTATGTTTAACTGATTATTTGCTGGTTCTGCCATTCCGGTAGGTTTTAATACATCAAAAGTACAATTTCATCAAACACCAAAGCGGATAGCAATTAAATTAAAAAGACCCTCTTTTGGAAGGTCCTTGTATTGTTCGGTTTGCTGGTTTTATTTTTAATAATCATCTTCAAT
>JBEPUT010000067.1:0-15094 GCA_041691395.1 Chitinophagaceae bacterium | reverse complement strand
CTGTTGCCCGACGAGGATTCGAACCTCGACAAACAGAATCAAAATCTGTCGTACTGCCTTTATACTATCGGGCAAAATGCTGCATCCTTCCGGATGGTGACAAAAATAAGGTATTTCGGAAAAAGGTTTGCGGAAAAAAGACCCGGATTCACCTTATCAGTCCGCAGACACCAGATAATAATTTTTCTTCCCTTTCTGAACGAGGATATATTTATCATGAAGCAGCAAACGGTGATCCACCAGGAATTGCACCGCTTCAATTTTTTGACGGTTGATGCTTACCCCGCCCTGCTGAACCATTTTCCTGGCTTCACCCTTACTGGGAAGAATACCGGTTTCGGAAAGGAAGCTGACCACATCAACGCCTGCCTGCAGCCGGTTCCTCGAAAAAGAAGATTTAACAACGCCCTCCATGGCATGCAGGTCCTTTTCACTCATTGTATCTGCGGACAGCGCCGGACGAAACAATTTGTCCGTTGTTTCCAATGCCGAAACATAAGCTGCCTGACCATGAATAAACGTGGTCAGTTCCCGGGCCAGGGTTTTTTGAATGATCCTTTCTGCCGGATCTTTTTTATGCTGCATCAGCAGTTCCCCAATTTCCATTTGGGATAAAAACGTGAAAATGCGAATCCACTTTTCCGCATCATCATCCGCCGAATTTAGCCAGAACTGATAAAATTGATACGGGGATGTTTTCTCCGGATCCAGCCAGATATTTCCTTTTTCCGTTTTTCCGAATTTGCCGCCGTCGGATTTGGTCAGGAGCGGACAGGTAAATGCAAATGCCTCCCCGCCGGCTTTTCTACGGATCAGTTCTGCACCGGTAGTAATATTTCCCCACTGATCGCTTCCCCCCATCTGTAGTTTGCATTGTTTATGCTGATAAAGCCAGAAGAAATCATAACCCTGCACCAGCTGGTAAGAGAACTCCGTAAAACTCATACCCGAGGAACCTTCCAGCCTTTTCCGGACACTGTCTTTGGCCATCATGTAATTGACGGTGATGTGCTTGCCGGTATCCCGTATGAAATCCAGAAAATGGATTTCCCGGAACCAGTCGTAATTGTTTACCATTACCGCTGCATTTGGCAAAGTGGGATCAAAATCCAGGTATTTTTCCAGCTGCGACCGGATGCCACTGAGGTTATGACGGAGCGTGTCTTCGTCCAGCAGATTTCTTTCTTCACTTTTTCCACTGGGATCGCCCACCATCCCGGTGGCGCCTCCGACGAGGGCTATGGGACGGTGTCCTGCCCGCTGTAAATGAACCAGCAGTAGAATGGGTACGAGGCTTCCAATATGGAGACTGTCTGCAGTAGGGTCAAATCCGATGTATCCGGAAGTCATTTCCCTGGAAAGTTGCCCCTCCGTTCCGGGCATGATATCCTGGATCATACCCCGCCAGGTCAGTTCGTCAATCAGCGACATAACAGTTATAAGGGAATTTTGGCAAAAGTAAGGGATATTCGCGTCCTGATCAGATCGCAATATTCTGAATAAAAATGCGTTAGAATAAGTTTATGGTATTGACTTCAGTCGTACGCAGAACCAAAAAATACTGCTCCTTCCCAGCCCTTCTCCTTTTGCTTTTTTGCAACCAGGCTACGGCTCAGTTTGCAAAATATTCTAATGAATTTTTGAATATCGGTGCAGGTGCCAGAGGCATGTCCATGGGCAATGCCCAGGTGGCCTCCGTGAGTGATGGCACCGCCGGATACTGGAACCCGGCCGCGCTGGCAGACATCAGAACAAGTCCGCAGCTCAACCTGATGCATGCGGAGTATTTTGCCGGAATAGGAAAATATGACTATGCCAGTCTGGTTCTTCCGCTAAAAGACAATAAACGGACGCTGGGACTTACCCTGCTTCGTTTTGCCGTAGACGACATCCCCAATACGGTTTTTCTGGTGCAGCCGGACGGCAGCATTGATTTCAGCAACATCACCACATTCTCCTCGGCCGACTATGCTTTTCTGATATCGCTGGCGCAGCAGGTAAACTGGATCAAAAACAGGAAAGTAAACTTCGGGATCAATGCCAAGATCATCCACCGGCAGGCCGGCGACTTTACCAAAGCCTGGGGTTTCGGATTTGATGCCGCCGTTCAGATTACGGGAAACCGCTGGAAACTGGGCATCGTGGCCAAAGATGTAACAACCACTTTCAATGCCTGGTCGTATAATATCAACCAGGAGTGGCGTGAAGTATTCTATGCCACCCAAAACGATATCCCTTCCAATTCCATAGAATTAACTGCTCCCCAGCTGATACCCGGATTCTCCTACAATTTCCCGATCAACAAAAAGATCAGTTTACTGGCGGAGGCAGATTTTGATATTACGTTTGATGGTCGCCGTAATACCGTGTTGAGTTTTAACCCGGTAAGTATCGATCCGCGCATGGGATTGGAATTGTCGTATAATAATGTTTTTTTTGTAAGAGCAGGGATCAATAATTTTCAAAAGGCCCTGGACGATAAGGATACGACCAACCACCGGAAGGTCTGGATCTATCAACCTTCCATCGGTGCCGGTTTCAAAATCGGAGATGTACAGATCGATTACGCATTTACTAACCTCGCGAATCAGTCGAACCCCTTATATACGAACGTGTTTTCGCTAAAAATTGATCTGGTGGATGTGAAAAAGAAAAATAAGAAGAACCAAACCCCGCCGTAGAAACCCGAACCTGACCATGAAAAAGATTTTTACATTATGTCTGATCCTGTTCGCCGGCCGGTTGTTTGCCCAAACCTACGGTAACGAATGGATTGACTTCAACAAAACCTATTTCAAATTCAAAATAGCCGCAGACGGCCTCTGCCGCATTCCCCAGTCTGTTCTGGCCGGCGCAGGACTGGGAAATACCGACGCCAAAAATTTCCAGCTTTTCCGGAACGGAGAAGAAGTTCCCGTTTACACATCGGTTCCCAGCGGTCTGTTGGGCGCGGGGGACTACATTGAATTCTGGGGTCACATGAATGATGGGAAACCGGATAAACCGCTGTATCGCGATCCGGCCTATCAGCATACGGAAAAATGGAGTCTAGAAACGGATTCGGCCACCTATTTTCTGACCGTGGATCCTACCGGATCAGCTTTCCATTATAATACCATTCCCAACGATACCAGTACCAATACGCTTCCCGTGGAACCTTATTTCATGCACAGCACGGGAACCTATTTCCGGACTCAGATCAACCCGGGGTTCGCTGCCGTACTGGAACAATACATTTATTCCTCTTCCTATGATAAAGGCGAATTCTGGAGTTCAGACTTCTCTACACCCGGTTACCCGGTTTCAGACAATCAGAATAATCTTTTTATTTATCCCGGCGGTCCCCCGGCCAACCTGAAATTTGGTGCAGCGGGCTGTTCAGATACCCTGCGGCACATCCAGGTGAAAGTAAACAACGCAGTTGTTAAAGATACCATTATGAACAGCTTCAGCGACCTGGTTAGCAATATACCCGTTCCGCTCGCTACGCTGAACGCGGCTTCCTCCAATTTCCA
Source organism: Chitinophagaceae bacterium (assembly GCA_041691395.1). Taxonomy (GTDB): domain Bacteria; phylum Bacteroidota; class Bacteroidia; order Chitinophagales; family Chitinophagaceae; genus Puia. Next base: position 11,579 of record JBEPUT010000067.1, on the reverse strand, counting down.
GTTCCTCAATATGTCCCAGGCAGTTACCTACGCCGACCGGCTGGTTGTTTCTTTTTATGAACTGACTTATCCGCGGACATTTGATTTTGGCGGACAGTCCAGCTTTTATTTTGAACTGCCTGCCCGCATCAGCGGATATTTTCTGAAGATCAGCGATTTCAACCAGGGCGGCGCCATACCGGTATTGTATGATAAGAATTCGGGACAAAGATTCACCGCATTCTCCACCGGCGGGATTCTCACTTTCGAAATACCCGGATCATCTTCCGCAAGAAAATTTATCCTGGTCAGCGAGGATCCGGCCGCTATACGCACAGTGACCGCACTCACGCCGAAAAATTTTGTTAACTATCTCGATCCCGTTAACCAGGGAAATTATCTCATCATCAGCAATCCAATACTGTATACCGGATCCAGCGGCAACAATCCCGTGCTGGATTATAAGAACTACCGGTCGTCCCTGGCCGGCGGGGGTTTCACCGCGCAGGTCATGGATATTAACGAACTCACGGACCAGTTTGCCTATGGCATTCATATTCATCCGCTGGCCATAAAGAACTTTTTGAATTTCGCAAGAAACAAGTACGGCCAGAAACCGGAATTTGCCCTCCTGATCGGACGCGGCGTGGCCTACACGGAATACCGGAGCTATGAAACAGATCCGGCAACAGCAAGGCTGGACCTGGTGCCCACTTTCGGATATCCCGCTTCCGACGTAATGCTGGCTTCGGCAGACGGAGCCGGTTCCATCAATATTACACCCATCGGCAGGATTGGTGCAGTGAGCGGACCTGAAGTAGAGATTTACCTGGATAAAGTAAAGCAATATGAACAGGCGCAGCAGACTTCTCCCAATACGATCGAAGGAAGGGCATGGAGAAAAAATGTAATTCATGTAACCGGCGCTACGGATCCTTTTCTGGAAAGTGTTCTGTGCAACTATATGGCCGTGTACCAGCAGGTAATTGAAGACACGCTTTTCGGCGCCAATGTATTTCGTTTTTGCAGCTCCACCGTGGATCAGAATAACCAGGTATCCAGCGCCCTTTTCCCGCAACTCTTTAACAATGGCATCGGCATGCTGACTTATTTCGGGCATTCCTCATCCTCCTCCCTCGGGTTTAACCTGGATGATCCAACCGTTTACAACAATCTGCAGAAATACCCCGTGTTCTATGTGAATGGTTGTTATGCGGGCAATTTTTATACTTATGATCCCGGCCGGCTCACTACCGGAAAAACACTTTCCGAGAATTATATTTTCTCAAAAAATAAAGGCGCCATTGCCTTCATTGCCAGCACCCATTATGGCGTTGTCAATTATCTGAATATTCAGCTCAACGACAGGTATGGCATTATTGCGCATGAGGATTATGGAAAATCCATCGGCACCATTGAAGCCGATGCAGGCAAAAAAATGCTCACCCAGCTGCCGATAGATTTTCTGGCCAGGTGTAATGTGGAAGAAATGAATATACACGGGGATCCGGCTATTACCATTAATGAGCAAAAACTTCCGGATTATGATATTGAGGCCCAGAGTGTAAAGATCAGTCCGGATTTTATTTCCGTTTCCGACAACAGCTTTAATGTTACGGCTACCTTTTACAACCTGGGAAAAGCCGTATCGGATTCCATTACTATTCTTTTTACCCGCAAATTTCCGGACGGTACCAGTACAATCCTTCTGAAGAAAAGAATTCCCGGTATCCGGTTTTCGGATTCCGTACACATCCTGGTGCCGATCGTGGCTACCCGGGATAAGGGTCAGAACTACATAACCGTAACGGTCAACTCAGATAATGATGTGCCCGAAGTGACGCTCACCAACAATACCATTACCGCTTCCCTTTTTATTTATCAGGAAGAACTGACGCCGGTATATCCTTTCAATTACGCCATCATCAACCGACCCAATCAGAAACTGTATGCGTCAACGGCCAATCCGCTCGCTCCGGCAACCCAGTACATTATGGAAATGGATACCACCGAGGCATTTAATTCGGTCCTGAAAATTTCGAAAAATATCACTTCCATCGGCGGGGTATTTGAATTTGATCCCGGCATCAGCTACCGGGACAGTACCGTATATTACTGGCGGACCTCCATTGTTCCCACCCAGAACAGCCCTTATCACTGGAACGAGTTTTCCTTTATCTATATTGATTCGCTGAGAAGCACGGTTGGTTTTAACCAGTCCCATTACTTTCAGCACCAGTATTCAACCATGAATGATATTAAACTCGATTCTACTGACAGGACCTGGAAATTCGGTATCATTGAGAACTCCCTCTACATCCGGAATGCCATTTATCCAACCGGCTCCAACCAGCAGGCTGATTTTACGATATCCGACAATAACCAGACCCGGATCGGACCAGGATGTAATTACAATGAACTGATCTTTAATGTATTCGATCCGGAGACCTTCAAACCCTGGAAGAATGATTTTACCGGGCCCACCGGCTTATACCAAAGCGAACTGGCCAATTGTGGAACCCAGCGGGAATACAACTTCGACTATTTGTACACCGATGCGGCAGACCGGAAAAAAGCCATGGATTTTATGGACGCCATACCGAATAATGCTTATGTGGTGGTTCGGTTTAATGTATCCCCCAACCAGGGAGACAATGTATACATAGACCAGTGGAAGGCGGATACCCTTTTGTACGGTTCCGGCAATTCCCTTTATCATAAACTGTTCGGACTTGGACTTACCGTGCTGGATTCTTTTGTTACACCACATGCCATTGCTTTTCTGTATAAAAAGAATGATCCCAGTTTTGCTTCAAAACAAACGATCACCCTGGGTCTTTACGACAGAACTTTTATATCCGCCAATTGCCCTTCTCCGGCCAATTCGGGAACGGTTACCTCTCCCCTTTTCGGTCCGGCCAAAAAGTGGAAGGAACTGCACTGGCGCGGATCATCTTTAGAAACACCCGCAACGGACTCCGTCGCTTTGCAAGTGTACGGCGTGGATACCAGTGGGAATTCCACCCTTATTTATTCGCTCAACCAGTCCAATCCGGATTATGACATCTCCGCCATTGATCCCTCCCGTTTCCCATATGTGCAGCTAAGACTGACGGCGATTGACACCATTCATGCCAGCCCCTATCAATTAAAATACTGGAGACTGAATTATGTGGCCGTGCCGGAAGGCGCGTTGGCTCCCAATATTTTCATCTCCGGAAAAGATTCGGTGGAACTGGGAGAAAAAATAGAATTCGGAATTGCTTTTAAAAATATCAGCCAATCTGCTTTTGACAGCCTTAAGGTGTCCCTCAGTATCATTGATAAAAATAACGTAACCCACAACGTACCGCTGCCAAAATTCAAACCGCTGGTCAGTGGTGATACCGTAAAGCTGATGTATGAAATTGACAGCAAAGATTATCCGGGTTTGAATACCCTTCACGTGGATGTGAACCCCGCCAATGATCAGCCCGAAGAATATCATTTCAATAATTTCCTGTATAAGAATTTTTATGTTAAGGTGGATCAGACCAACCCACTGCTGGATGTGACCTTCGACAATGTGCACATTCTCAACGAAGATATCGTTTCATCCAAACCGCATGTCATGATCAAGCTGAAGGATGAAGCGAAATTCCTTCTGCTGAACGACACGTCGGTACTGAAGGTCCAGTTGCGATATCCGGACGGTTCGCTGCACCCGTATTATTTCAATACCGACACCCTGCGGTTTACACCGGCTACCAGCAGTGCAGATAATACCGCATCTGTGGATTTCAGTCCTGTGTTCAGCAGTCAGATGGATCCGCAGGGTGATGAATACACCCTGATTGTTACCGGGAACGATAAAAGTGGGAACCTGACCGGAACCATCCAGTACCAGGTAACCTTCAAGATCATCACGAAGGCGATGATCTCCAATATGCTCAATTACCCCAATCCATTCACCACGTCCACCGCATTTGTGTTCACAATAACAGGAAGCGACGTGCCACAGAATATCAAGATTCAGATCCTGACCATCACCGGCAAGATTGTGCGTGAGATCACCAAAGACGAGCTTGGCCCGCTGCATGTGGGCAGAAACATCACTGAATTCAAATGGGACGGAACGGACATGTATCACCAGCGCCTGGCCAACGGTGTTTATCTGTATCACGTAGTGACGAACCTGAATGGCAAATCGTTGGATAAATACCAGTCGCAGGGAGACAATACGGATCAGTACTTCAATAAAGGATATGGCAAAATGTATCTGATGAAATGATGACTCCTCCCGGCTTATTCAAACAGCGTTGATTAATCCATCGGTCTGAAACCCGCTTTAAGCGAAGATCCCCGATCAATAAAGGTTTTGCAGCTATCCGGGAGGCGGAATGGGGCAGACGAATCACCGAACAACATGCTTTTCATATAATCGTTGCAATCGGGCCGCACGGGCATTGTTTTTTTAACCCCGTCGGGGAAGATCAATTGCTGTGGATGGAAAAAATAAATACCCCTGTACACGATGTATCCGGCAATCATTAAAACAGCAAAGAATTTTAAGCGTCTAATGGTTTTATGAAAAAGCCGGCTGTCTCCGAATTGGCAGGAAACAAAATATGGAGAATACTGGAAATAAAGCAAAGGCAACAAAAACCCTGTACCAAATCTCGGGTCGGGCGCATTGACAAACCACAATACGGTCCCTGATAGAGCAATCATAAAAGCCGTAAAGGAAGTTATACTGAATGCTTTTACCCATTTCTTAAATAAAATCAGGTTCAGGAATCCTCCGATTGTCAGGGCCAGCACCAGCACCTTATCCAGCAGTTGTAAGTGCCGCCACCACAAAGGCAGCCAGTTGGAAAAGGGCAGCCTATATGCCGCTTCCGAAACCCTCCCGGAAAGAGGAAATCTGGCATACGCAGTGATGTAATGCCGGAAATTCGCCAGCCGGGCCTCAGGCAGTTTCCAGTCCGGATGAAAAATATCCGCAAAAGCAGACGGGAAAAAAGGATATCCCGTTGACATGATGCTGCGAATGATTACGGGTGTTAAAAAAAATAGCACGAGCAAAAAGGCCGCCCCCGTGAACCGGAATCTGCGTTTCACCAACCCACAAGCCATCACATAAGCCGGCATCAGCAACATGAAAATGGCAGAGAGTTTAATAGAAATGGCCGTCAACGCAAAAAACAGGGCGAAGTAAGGCCCGCTTCGATTTTTATCCAACTCCGGTTTACGTATAAAAAAATAAAAAGCCAGCAAAATGCAAACAGTGGCCACGAAATCCGGGCTGGCCGAAGAGGCTGTCAGTCTGACCTGCGTCCAGGAGAAAACGGTAAAAAGGAGCAATGCCAAATACGCGACCGCAAACACGCCTTTTCCCGCGTGACCCGACGGGTGCCCTACGTTTGCCAGTTTCGAAATCAGAAAAATAAAAAACCAGCAGAGTAAACATCCGCTTAAGGGATAGGAAATACCGGTCTGCAAATGGGAAAAATCAAAAACGCTCAGTACGGCGAACCAGAGGCTTTGAAAACCAAATTCCAGTTGCAGGTTCACGATTCCCGGAATTGTTCCAAACTGATCGAAAACCCTGATGGAATAAATATGGTAATGAAGGGAGTCCGGATGAATGATGGGGGAAGTGGAAAGAAAAACCACCATGATCACAGAAACCGTCAAAAGAAAAAGATCAATGCCGGAATAATTGACAAATGGTTTTATCACCTGAAAACAAAAGGTCCGACGGTTTGCTGCACTTAAAAAATACAACAGAACGGGTAACTGCAAAATCCATTTAACAAGGCCTCCAAGGGGTATAAACAAGGACAGGTAAAGGGCAGTCGCCCCGATCAGGGACATGCCTACTATACAAAGCACCGGAAAATCAAATTCCAGCGACTCCCCGCTGCCTCTGAAGAATAAATGCACAAACAGATTTCCCCAGATGAGGCAGATGACAGACAGGTAAATCCAGGCCAGCAATTCGAAAGCCATAAGCGCTTAGTCCTTTATTTTGTATTCGCCTCCAGTAGGCAGTTTCGGATCCTCCGGCTTCAACCGGAAACCATCGGCAATTCGTTTTCCTCTGGCTTCCAAACGCGGATCCGGTACATACAGGCAAGGTAATTCGATATCGTAACAACGGGGGTTCCAATTATTCAATACCCGGGCCGGGATATGCAAAGGAATATGATCCACCAGTAAGGTTTGTACAGCGGGTTCCGGCAGCGGAAGGGGTAAGAGAAAGTTCCGGTAATTTCTTCCGGATGCCATTTTAGAAACTGCATATATCATTACAGCAAAACCGATCAGGTAAAAAGAACCTTTCAGTATCTTCCAAAAAAGCGTCTGCAACGGGGGCAGATATTGAATGGCGGCATAAATTCCAAAAAGCAGACTGCCCTGAACAAACCGCGGATCAGGTGCGACCAGGAACCAGAAAATCAGTTGTATGATCATGACCATCGTGAATATCAACCGTGGGCCGCGAAAAAATTGTTTTATACGTATGATGATGAAAAAATAACTGGCGAACGAAAAAATAACCAGCCATCGGTCGGCAAAGAACAAATACTTAAACCAGGCTCCAACCCATCCTGGAAATGCCATTTGGCGGGTTTCATTAATGGGTAGGAACATCGGATTTACCCGGTTGAAATATTTGATGTATTCCTCTATGCCAACCAAATAGCTTTTGTCTGCCTTCCAGTCGAGAGAAAAGAAATCCAGTTGATAAACCGGGAAAAAGGGATACCCGGACAGGATGGTGTTTCTGATCAAAAAAGGAACAATTAAAACAACAGAACCGGCGATGCAAAAAATGAGTTTTCGCGTTTGGAAAGGCCTGAAACCCTGCAGGAAATAAAAAAGGCTCAGGATAAGGAGTGGCAAATTCATCATCCTGACTGTAAAAAGGTAAACGGGCCAGACAAACCATTCGACCCGGGATTTTGAAGTGCCGGATGCCAAATCAACAAATAAGATAACCACGCAGCAGGTGCCGATAAAATCATAGTTCAAACTGCTGGCACATCCCCTGATCATGGGCCAGTTGGCTAAACATATTATGAGTATCACTAGGCAGCCCGTACATTGATTAAACCCGGACACGCCTGATCTTTGTAAAAAGACAAAGTACTTCTCCAGCAGGTAATAGCAAAACCAGAGGGCCAGCAGACCATTCAATGTAATATAAGTATTCAGACCGTGAACCGGAAAAGTGAGCAGACCGGCCGATACGAACCAGGAAGAGTTGAATCCAAAACGCAAATGCAGGTTGGCGATACCCGGCACCGATCCGAATTCCTGAATCCATTTCACCATCTGGATGTGATAACTACCCGTATCATCCATCATAACGGGTCCGGCATTCAAAACGAGCATCATCATCAAAAAACAAATCAGACAGAAGAAAAACAACCTGTTTTTTTGGCGGACATCGACGATGCATTTCCGGAGCACAGCCGAAAATGTTTTCCTGCGCAGTAAGGTAAACAAGCCGCATAACAACAGAACAAACAGTAAAAAAAATAATCGGAGCGGGAAAAAAATCACGATCCATTGTCCAACTGCAGTCACCGCAATCAGGCCGGTAATCAGGTAATGAACCAGCGTTTTATTTTCAGCATCTTCTCCCGGTATGAAACTGTAAAACAGGGCGCCGGCCCATAAACAGATACCCGTGATTAAAAAATAGCAAAGGATTAAATAAAGCATGAAAAATATTCGTTTAAATAAAATATTTCTTTAACCTGATAAAATATTTCTCATAGGTATAATAACTAAGTGTAGCCAAAGCAACGGCTAAGGCTGTGAAAATAACAGAAGTCAACAGATTGACAGGGAAGCTAATCCCCTCCTGAGAAATGGACACCTCGAAGATTCTTGCAAGTCTGTATATCGGCCAATGAAAAACATATAAACCATACGAGATTTTTCCAAAAAAAACGAAAACGCGGATTTTGAAAATCCTATTTATAATGCTCCCTGGATCAATTGAACGCCAAACAATCCATCCCCAAAAAAAAGCAATTCCCGGATAAAGGCAACAAGCCAAATAAGGTAATCGGATCTGACAAAGGATTTTTAATAGCGGAATCGATACAAATACCAGTGTGAGGAAAACAAAAGAAAGCCACTTATTTATTTTATTTATTTCAAAATTACCCTGATGTATGAAAATAGCCAGCAAACTACCTATACAAAGCCCATCAATCCTGGTAAATTTATAAAGATCTATATAAGAAATATTTTCAACCTGCTGGAGCCACACCATTATTCTTAAAAAGAACACGAGCATTAATAAGAAAATTACAAACCCTATAATTTTCTGAAGGGGTTTAATCAATAAAATAACCCAAGGACTAAGTAAATAGAATTGCTCTTCCAGAGCAAGCGACCAAAAATGATCGAGAAAATGATTATTCCCCTGGGGCCTGATGATGAATAACCAATTTTGGATTTCTAACCAAAACCAATATTGGTTTTCAATAAAATAACGAATCCCAAATGGATAGGCAATCAGATCAGGGAGAATGAATAAAAATATTAGAATACTTAAATAGTAGATAGGAAATATCCGAAGAATACGTCGGGCATAGAAATTTCTTAAAAATTGGTTAGAATTTCTTTTCTTTAATAATATGCCGGTTATCAAGAAGCCTGAAAGCACAAAAAAAAGATCAAGGCCGATCCAGCCAAATTCAGAAAAAGGCAGAAAACTAAAATTGTGATATAGAACTACCAAAAGAATAGCAAATCCTCTGAGTCCATCAAGTGCTGGATAATAATTTCCCGATGAAAAATCCTTACTCCTTTGGTTGCTCAGAAGATAATTTTTCATCTATTATTCTGATAATTTTGCCAGTCGGGAAACATACTTTCCAATCATATCGAATTCAATATTGGCGGTAGATCCCTCTACCAGAACCTTCATATTGGTATTCTCCAACGTATAGGGTATAATCGCCACGCTAAATGCGATCCGGGTGATATCGTAGCAGGTCAGGCTGATGCCGTTAACGGCAATGGATCCTTTTTCAATAACCAGGTTGCTGAACGAGTCAGGGAATTCGAACCGGAATTCCCAGCTTCCGTCCCTGTTTGCGCGGCCTATACAAACGGCCTTGGTATCCACATGACCCTGAACGAGGTGACCATCCAGCCGCCCATTCATTTGGAGGCAACGTTCCAGGTTGATCTGATCCCCTGGTTTCCAATGGTTAAGCCGGGTTTTGGAAAGGGTTTCGGCTATGGCGGTCACGGTATAGGTATCTCCGCAAACGGATTCCACGGTCAGGCAGGCTCCATCGTGGGAAAGACTCTGGTCAACACGAAGTGCGGGGGCGAGCACAGCGGCAATTCGGAAAGTTTTGTTGGACCCCGACCGGGTGATATCCTGTAGGGTACCCATGGCCTCAATAATGCCGGTAAACATGCTGTAAAAATCGGATTTTCCGGGCTTTTTATTACTTTATTTTGAAAAACTTCCTATCTTTGCAGGCCGTAATTCAATTCTAAAAGCGGAAACATTATGCTGATTATCGATTCGAAAGATTGCGAAAACATTGACAAGGCCCTGAAGAAGTACAAAAAGAAATTTGAAAAAGCAAAGGTACTGATCCAGTTGCGCAGCCGTCAGTCTTTTACCAAACCTTCCATTAAGAGAAGGGGTGAAGTACTGAAAGCCGTATACAAGCAGCAACTGGCCAGCGGTAAATTTGAATTATAATTTATATTCCACCGAATGACAGGCGGCCATCCATCCGGATGGCCTTTTTAATTTATATTTGGATGGACCAACAAACATTCTTTTGAGTGCAGACACCCGGTCATTCATTGATTACCTGAAATTTGAAAAACGGTATTCACAGCATACTGTCAGGGCCTATTCAGACGACCTGGACCAGTTCTTCAGCTACCTGCACGCCCTGTTGGGGCACCAGGAACTCAGCCAGATCTCCCCTGCTTATATCCGTTCCTGGCTCGCCGGTTTGAAGGAAAGAAAAATCGCCTCCAAATCCATTAACCGCAAAATTTCTTCGCTGAAATCGTTCTTCAAATACCAGCTGCGTACGGGAAGCCTGGAAAAAACCCCGATGGCAGGTATCATCAGCCCCAAATCCGGCAAAAGACTCCCCGTGTATGTGGAGGAAAAGGACATGAAGCTGCTGATTAGTCATGTGGAATTCCCCGACAACTGGCAGGGAAAAACCGATCGCCTGATGATCCTTATTTTCTATCATACCGGCGTTCGGCTGGCCGAACTGGTCAACCTGAAGAACAGCCAGGTAGACCTGGACGCCTGCATGATGAAAGTGCTCGGAAAAGGCAACAAGGAGCGGATGATCCCCCTAAGCGGCGACATGGCGGTCGGAATCCGCGATTATATTCAGGGAAAAAAAGAAGCGGGGTGGAACAACGCCGAAGCCCTGCTGGTGAATGGTAAGGGCAATAAATTATATGTAAAATATGCTTACCTGGCGGTTAAAAAATATCTGACCCTGGTAACTACCATCAGTAAAAAAAGCCCGCATGTGCTCCGGCACAGCTTTGCCACGCATTTAATGGAACACGGAGCCGACCTGAATTCTGTAAAAGAGCTGCTGGGTCATTCCAGCCTTGCCGCCACGCAGCTGTACACCCACAACAGCATTGAAAAATTACGGGATGTGCATAAAAAAACCCATCCACGGTCATAACGTTGTCCAATGGAAAATTGGCTCCAATTTGTGGTGCAAATATTTGGAAAAACTGCGTTAAGGGGGTAATTTCAATCAACCGCGGAAGGTCAGCCGATTTTCTGCGGAGAGTTCTTTCAAATATTGTTTCATTGTTTAAAAAGCGTAGCTATGAACGTTAATATTCAGACAGTGCACTTTGATGCAGACAACAAATTGGTGGATTACATCAACAGGAAATTGGGACGTCTTGATACCTTTCATGACCGGATCCTAAAAGTTGATGTGTTCCTGAAGCTAGACAACGTTGTTCATACTATTAAAGACAAGATCGCCGAAATTAAAGTACATGTACCGAAACAGGATTTCTTCGTGAAATGTTCATCCAAATCATTCGAGGAATCTTTTGACAATGCGATGGATTCGCTGATCAATCTGATCAAACGAAAAAAAGACAAACAGGCAGCGTAATACTGAAAACCCCGGATCCGGGGTTTTTTTATTGGGGTCGCCCAGACAATCCCCGCACGGGAAGGATATATTCTTCTCATAAAAAACACTTCAAAATTTTTGAATTTAACAAATTCGCTTACCTTTGCCTTCCCAAAAAAACAGGTGGATAAATCCGTCAGTTTTAGTTCTTTGTATTCAGGATGTAGAAAAGGTTATCGTAAAACGAATATTTGCCAGAGTAGCTCAGATGGTAGAGCAGCTGATTTGTAATCAGCTGGTCGGGGGTTCGATTCCCTTCTCTGGCTCAGCTGGCGAAGGTGCAGTGCAGGGTCAAATACGGGTTTATCGGGGTAATTTCACAGCATGGCGCAAAGGATTACCAACCGGGCAAGTAGTCAAGTGGCCAACGACAACAGACTGTAAATCTGTTCTCTTCGGAGTTCGGTGGTTCGAATCCATCCTTGCCCACTT
>JBEPUT010000066.1:0-15591 GCA_041691395.1 Chitinophagaceae bacterium | reverse complement strand
TTTTGAAATGAAAAATCCGGATCGGTGCTGAATACGAAGCCGTTTTTGTCGGGGGAATTTTTCTTGGGCATGCTTTGGGAATTGACAAGGGACAATTGACAAGAGAAAAGTGACAATTGATAATTTACAATGAAAGGCAAATATAAATAAAGAATGAATTCTCCCTTGCCAACTGTCCCTTGTCAATTGTCCCTTGTCAATTGCCAAAAGCTTTCAAACTTAAATCCAAACTTTTTGCCTGATGAATCAGCGCGCCGATACTGATATAATCCACGCCAGTAGCGGCATAAGAACGGATATTCTCCAGATTGATACCTCCGCTGGCTTCTGTTTCGAGTTTATTTTGAATGATGCCGAGGGCTTCTTTTAATTGTTCCGGGCTGAAATTATCCAGCATGATCCTGTCTGCCTTTCCGGTTTTCAAAACTGCCTTTACGTCTTCGATGTTACGGGCCTCTATTGCAATTTTCAATCCGGGTTTTACATCCTGAACATAACGGTAAGCGCGCGTGATGGCTTGTTCGATGCCGCCGCAATAGTCGATGTGATTGTCCTTGAGCATGATCATATCGAATAAACCGAAGCGGTAGTTGTGGCCGCCGCCGATGCGCACGGCTTCTTTTTCGAGCAGGCGGAAATTGGGTGTTGATTTGCGCGTGTCCAGGATTTTGGAGGAATAGTCCCTGATCTGTTCCACATACTGGTGCGTGAGCGTGGCGATGCCGCTCATACGTTGCATGCAGTTCAGCACGAGCCGTTCGCAGATCAGGATGGTATGCACGGAGGCCTCCACTTCAAAAGCCTGTTCTCCCGCCTGCACGGAATCTCCGTCCTTTTTATGCAACTGGAAAACGGCTGAGGGTTCCCTGTAATGAAATATTTTTTGCGCCACTTCCACGCCGGCGAGTATGCCGGCTTGTTTGATCTTCAGCACCGCCTTTCCCCGCGCATCCGCGGGAATAACGCTGAGGGTGGAATGATCGCCATCGCCGGTATCTTCCGCCAGTGCGGTTCTGACCAGTTCACGGAGGCGTTCGTCGAAATGCGAAACAGGCTTGTTCAATGGGGGTGTTTTAGAAAGGCAAAAATAGCTAAAGAGGGAAATAGTATATGGAAGTTATTCCGGAATACCGGCAATCGCTTCTCAGGGACTTACAGACAATACAACACATCGCAGAAGATTGATTTCCTTATCCGCATCCTTGTTTAATTTCCAGATTACACTTTCCAGCTCATTTTTTGCCTGTAATAATTCCCAATTGGTGTTCCCATGGGATAAAACACCCGGGCGGTTTATTTTACCACAAAGTTGTATAACGGTGAGAGCACAGGTGAGCAACGGCCTTATAAAGAAAAAAAATTAATCCACTGGTTGAAGGCGTATCTCCTGGAGATACTGCCTGTCCCCCTTTTGTTTCAGAAACAAGGTGGTGCGGTAGTTTCCGGAATAGGTCTGCAGCAGGCCGGTACAAAAAATGAAACCGGCGTTTTCGCCCTGCTGGTAAATCTTGAAATTACGGACGTTGTGCAGGTTAAAGAAATCACTGATCACCATTTCCGCCTGGCTCTTGCTGTAGGTATCGCTTTTGTCCGGCAGGCTGATGTCCACCCGGATATCCAGGTAAGGAGACAGCTTGTTTACATTTCCCGAACGGAAGGCGGTTGCAACGGCTTCCAGGTTATAGGCAATGGGATCGTGGCTGTAAGCAAAAGAATCCCGAAGGTGAGCGACCGGATCACGGGGTGCGCGGAAAGATATAAGGACGAGGGTAATGCCGGCAATGGCCCACCCCATAATGGATTTCATGGGAATAAAGTTTATCAGTCTGTACAAAGCTAAAAATATGCCAAAGTAAATCCCCTTCGGGAAATACGATTAAACAGGGCAATAGCACTAACTTTGGAGCTTTTACAAAAATTCCAAGCGGTTAAAAATGGCAAAGAAAAATGCAATCCTGATCATTATGGATGGCTGGGGCCTCGGAAAAGTGGAAGGAGCCGATGCGATCCGGCAGGCGCACACTCCTTTTGTGGATTCCCTGTACAAAAACTATCCACACAGCACCCTCGTCACCTGCGGCGAGGCCGTCGGGCTGCCCGCGGGCCAGATGGGAAACTCCGAAGTCGGCCACCTGAATATCGGCGCTGGCAGGATCGTGTACCAGGAATTGCAGCGCATCAACGTGGCCGTCCGGGATGGCTCTTTCGCCAAAAACCCCGTATTGCTGGAGGCCCTGCGCCATGCCAGAAACAACCACCGGAAACTGCACCTGCTCGGTCTGGTGAGTAATGGCGGCGTTCATTCCCATACCGATCACCTGAAGGCCATCATCGACTGCTGTAAAACAGAAGCCGTTCCCGATGTGTTCCTCCATGCGTTTACGGATGGCCGTGATGCCGACCCAAAAAGCGGTTATGGATTCCTGTTAGATCTGCAGAAACACCTGGACGCCACGGCTACGGGAAAGATCGCCTCGGTCTCCGGGCGGTACTATGCCATGGACCGCGACAAACGCTGGGAACGCGTGAAGCTGGCCTACGATGCCCTGGTGAACGGAACGGGCGGATCGGGCAGCAGCGCCCTCGGGATCGTGGAGCAAAGTTATGCCGCCGGGGTCACCGACGAATTCATAAAACCTGCCGTGGTAAAGGGCTCCGACGGAAATCCGCTGGCCCTGATCGGGGACGGCGATGTGGTGATCTGTTTTAACTTCAGAACCGACCGCTGCCGCGAGATCACCGAAGTGCTTACCCAGGAAGATCATCCGGAACAGGGAATGAAAAAACTTTCCCTCCACTATACCACCATGACCGAATACGATCATCACTTCAAAAACGTGCACGTGATGTTTGAGAATGACGACCTGAAAATGACCATAGGGGAAGTGATAGCCAAAAACGATCTCACCCAGATCCGCATCGCGGAGACCGAAAAATATCCGCACGTCAGCTTCTTTTTCAGTGGCGGCAGGGAGAACCCTTTTGAAGGGGAAAGACGCATCATGATCCCTTCACCCAAAGTGGCTACCTACGACCTGCAGCCGGAGATGAGCGCTAATGGTATCACCGATGCCATTGTTCCCGAATTGAAAGCAAAGTCGGCCAACTTCGTCTGTCTCAATTTTGCCAATGCCGATATGGTGGGCCATACCGGAATATTCCCCGCCGCCGTGAAAGCGGTAGAGACCGTGGACCGCTGCGTGGAGAAGGTGGTGACCGCCGCCCTGGCCAGCGACTACCTGGTGTTCATCACGGCCGACCATGGCAACGCAGATTTTATGATCAATGCCGACGGATCCCCCAATACGGCCCATACCCTGAACCTGGTCCCTTATTTTATCGTTGATAATCAATGGAAGGGAAAACTTCACCCGGGGAAACTGGCGGACATAGCCCCCACCCTCCTTAAGCTGATGGGTTATGAGGTGCCAAAAGAAATGACCGGCAAGGTTTTGTTTGACTAAAAATCTGCCCGGAATCTTTGTGGCAATGCAGCTTTAACAGCAAAAATTTGTCTAATTTACAGGGCAACGAGGTTCTTATGACCGAAGAAGCCATTTTACAAGGCTGTTTGAAAAATCATGCTGCGGCTCAACGTGAACTATACCAAAGGTACAGTCCGAAGATGCTCGCGGTCTGCTTCAGGTTTGCACACAACCGCGAAGATGCCGAGGACATGCTGCAGGATGGCTTTATCAAAGTCTTCCTCCAGATGCATACCTTCCAGAGCAAAGGCGCTTTTGAGGGCTGGATACGCCGGATCATTGTGCACACCTGTATCAATCACCTGAAGAAAAATAAGCGCTTCAATGAGAGTGTGGACATCATGCAGGCAAGTACGGCACAGATACGGGAAGAAAGCATCCCTTCCATCGTTCAGGCAAAACAGATCGTGGACTGTATCCGTCTCTTACCCATTGGTTACCGGACCGTGCTTAACCTGTACGCCATTGAAGGTTATTCCCATAAAGAAATTTCAGGAATGCTGGATATCGAAGAAAGTACCAGCCGTTCGCAATATACCCGGGCCAGGCAAATGCTGGAAGACATCCTCATCAGGAGGAAGCTGCTTCCGGAGCCGAGGGAAAAGACGGAAAGGCTCACTGCAGTACAATGATGGTTATGACATGCCAGACCAAAAAGAGCCACAATGATGGAGCGCGTTTATTTTGACAACGAATTTGAAAACCAGCTGAAGGAAAAGTCCGACCAGCTTAAAATGTACCCTTCTGATAAGGTCTGGAACGAGGTGCATCGTTCCCTGCATACCCGGCGGAAAGGTTTCGTTGCCGGAATGAGCGTACTGGTCGGTGGCATCCTCATCCTGGCCGGCACCCAGCTCCTCTCCCCGTCAAAAACCAACGGACACAACCTGGCCGTAACCAAAACGATACAACCTGCCCCGGCGCCCGCTACGGCGGATCTGCATGCCTTTAATCCCAACGCCTTTTCCGCTTCCGACGCCACGAACAGACAAACGGAAAGTCATTTGCAGCAGGCCCTCCCGGCACCCTTTATTTCCAGCACCGGAACTTCGGTTAGTGCTTCCCGTGAGGAAGACCGGTCCCTGTCCAGCATAAAATCTGAAATAGCCAGGGCATCCGCCGAAAACCGTTTGGCGAATGTGTCGGCTTCTTCCCTTTCTTCCGGAAATAAAATGGACCTGAACCTCAAAGAAACCGAAACGGCGCCGCAAAGGCTGCCCGCACCGGCCAATGTAACCGGAGGGGTTCCGGAATCGGACAAATCCGTCGCCCGGTTCACCCACATACACAACGACCGCTTCAGCTGGGAGATTTATGCTACGCCCACCCTGAATACGCACCACCTGTACGGTGTAGATTACCAGAACATCAGTTCCAGCATTCAGAATGCACCGATCACGGTGGTGCGGTTTGCGAATGTGAACGGGTTTGTGGACAATACGCCGGTTATGGGATATGACCTCGGTGGAAACCTGTTGTACCGGCTCTCGAAGAATTTTAGCCTGAAGGCCGGCCTGCAGTTCAGTTTCAGCCGCTATTATTTCAAGGCCTATAATTCATCCCCGTCACAGTCCGGCGCCACCCTGAGCTCCTATCTGGGCTACATCGCCGATTCGCTCACCAACTATTCGCTCGCCAGAACCGGAAATCCAAAAAATCCGCAGCGTTTTCAGAATAAATATTATCAGCTATCCATACCCGTTGGTATAGAATGGAAAGTGGCGGGCAAAAGAAAATTGCAACTCCATATCGGTGCCACGGTGCAACCCAGCTACCTGCTGAACCGGGACGCGTATGTGTTGTCCGGCGACTACAACAGCTATGGCAAGGATCCCGCTGTATACCGCCGGTGGAACCTGCAGGCAGGCGCCGAAACATTCATCTCTTACCGCGTGGGATCCATCCGCTGGGAACTGGGTCCGCAGATCCGTTACCAGATCCTCTCCACCTACAAAAGCAGTTATCCCTTACAGGAAAACCTCGTGAATTACGGCATCCGCCTGGGCTTCACCAAATCGATCAGGTAGTTTTGTTCCCATGTGTTAATTTTATCGGATGAATGTATCCAGGATCATGCAGATCGTTCTGCCGTTTATTCTATGCTGTGCCTGTCATGATAAACCCGAGACGCCGCCGGTGCAAAAAGACTATTTTCCCGTACTCGACTACCTGGAAAGTGAGATCGCCGGCGTGGATTCCCTGCCCTCCAAAATGACGGAATACATTACCCGGAACGGAAAAACGGATTCGGCGATACTCACCCTGACGGCATTCAATAAGCTGGCGGCAGATTTCCTGTTGCCCGGCCTGGACAGCAACCGGTTTGAAAAACGTTTTGAGGAGAATTCCTTCCTGGATCAAACCACCAACCTGCTCAGCTTTACCTACTCAACAAAAGATACCAGTTACGGGTTAAGAAGAGTGGATGTGCTGGCCATACCGGATCCGGCCGGAACGGACAAGGTAAAATCCATTTATCTGGAATCCAGCGCCCTGCATGGGGATACGCTGATACTCTCCAAGATGTTTTGGAATTCCGGTAAAAGCTTCAGCATCATTCATATTTATCAACCCGCACACGGCGAAGCCGTAACAAGCCAGACAAAAGTGGTGTGGAACAGCAGCGAGTAAGCGCATGGACCAGGAAACATTTCAGGATATTTCAAAAACAATACCCCAGGACCCGGGCATTTACAAATATTACGATGCCCGAAAGGAATTGCTGTATGTGGGCAAGGCCAAAAATTTACGCAAGCGCGTGAGTTCCTATTTCAATAAAACCTTTACCAACTACAAAACCTATGAGCTGGTCAGGCGAATCAGCTCCATCGAATTCACGCTGGTGAATTCGGAGCAGGATGCTTTCCTGCTGGAGAATGCACTCATCAAACAATACCAGCCGCGGTTCAACATCAACCTGAAAGACGACAAGAGCTATCCCTTCATCGTGTTTAAAAAAGAACCCTTTCCCCGCGTATTCCTCACGCGCCGGAAAATCGGGGACGGCTCGGAATACCTGGGTCCGTTCACTTCCGTGGCAAAGGTTCGTGAGCTGATTGATTTCATTAAATCCAATGTGCAGCTGCGCACCTGCAAACTCAACCTGACCCCATCGAATATTGCCAAAAAGAAATTCCGGGTTTGCCTGGAGTACCACCTGGGAAATTGCAAGGGCCCCTGCGAAGGATTGCAATCGGAAGCCGATTATCTGGAAGGACTGAAGAAAATCAGGAACATGCTCAAAGGAAACCTCGCCCCGGTGATCGGCAGTTTCCGCCAGGAAATGAAGGACTCCGCGGCAAATATGGAATTTGAAAAAGCCGAACTGATCCGGAAAAAAATGGAACACCTCGAGAACTACCAGGCCAGTTCCGTGATCGTCAATAAAAACCTGGAGCAGGCCGACGTCTTTTCCATGTTCCGTGATGCCGGCGGCGCCTATATCAATTACCTGATGGTAAGAAATGGAACCATTGTGCAGACCCATGCCACGGAAGCCGTTACGCAACTGGAAGAAACCGATGAAGAGATCCTTTCTTTCTCCATCGCCCAGATAAGGGATACGTTCAACAGCCAGGCGCCGGAGATCATCGTGCCCTTCCCCATTGAATTTCCGCAGGAAGGCATAACGGTAACGGTACCGAAGGCCGGTGATAAAAAGAAATTGCTGGACCTGTCTGAGAAGAACGTGAACTATTACCGCGAAGAAGCCGAAAAGAAAAAAATGCTTCACCTGAATAAAAAAACACCGGAAGAAAGGATACAGGTGCTGGAGCAATTGCAAAAGGATCTGCAGCTTTCTTCGTTACCGGTACACATTGAATGTTTTGACAATTCGAATTTCCAGGGCAGTTTTCCGGTATCAGCGATGGTCTGTTTCCTGGACGGGGTGGAAAGCAAAAAAGATTACCGGCATTTCAATGTGAAAACGGTGGAAGGCATCAATGATTTCGCCACCATGAAGGAAGTGGTTTTCAGAAAATACAAACGGCTCAGCGAAGAACAGCAGCCCCTGCCACAACTGGTGATCATTGACGGTGGCAAGGGACAGCTGAGCGCTGCTCTGGAAAGTATTGATGAACTCGGATTGAGGGGACAGATGACCCTGGTGGGGCTTGCGAAGAACGAGGAGGAGATCTTTTTTGCACGCGACCAGGATTCACTTAAACTTCCCTACGACAGCGTCAGCCTGAAATTCATCCGCAAGATCCGGGATGAGGTTCACCGGTTCGGGATCAGTTTTCACCGCAACAAAAGGAGTCGCGGCACCTTTCAGAATGAACTGGAAAATATTAAAGGGATTGGCAAACAAACGGCAGATCAGTTGTTAAAAACTTTTCATTCGGTGAAGAAAGTAAAGGCGGCAACAGCGGCGGAACTGGAAAGCGTAACCGGAATGGCGAGGGCCAGAATGATCATCGCGTATTTTGAAAAAAAGCAGGCGGAGGAAACCCAGGCGGGGCAAGACTTATAGCGGATGAAAAGGGTAAAAATAAAAAGGGGCCAGAATAGAGATTCAGCCCCGTTTTTAAAATCCAATATCCTATGAAAAACCGTTGTAAAAATAGCAAAACAATTCAATTAAACAAGACCCCATAGGGGTATTTTGGAAATAATTATCAACACTTTCACGCCCTGTTTTCAGCCCTGTATAGTATAAATACTATATTCCCAATAAGGGAAAAACATTAAAACAAAAAAGGCTGCCGGGTTCTAACCCGACAGCCTTTTTTTAATGATATTTTTTGAAGTTTAATACGACCAGAGGTCCTGTTCGTAATTGAAGATCTTGTTTTTGATATTATCCCCTTCCAGCAAATCCAGTATCGGATCCTTGATATAAGCATTGACGAACTGGTCGCCCGGGTTATCGATGGTGGATTTTATGATCCTGCTGGCAAACATCCGGCTCTCAAAAAGTTCTTCCCAGCTCATCCTGGCTCCAAAATTCTTGCCGTTGTAAGCTTCGTATTTAACGAGATACTGCCTTAAATCAGGGTAGTAAACCCAAAAGATCGGAACCACCGCGCGGAAAGAGCCGTCGGGATTCAGAATGGTTTTTTCCGGTGCGATACCGAGGATACGGGCATACATTCTGGAAGATTCCTTGTCGAATACCCATTCTTCCTTGAGCTCATAACGTTCTACCTGATCCGGGTTAAACTCCTGCATGATGGTCGTGTCCTTGGTGATTCCCTTGGAACCATCAGGGTCAATGTTCATATCCGGAATCTGGATGGTGGATGGTTTACCCACCATACTTTCAGCGATCGCCCGGAAAGTCATGGGTGTTGTAAAACGATCATCCACGGTTGCATCAAATGCGGTTACTTCGCCACTCTTAATGAGGTTCAGGAGAATATTAATGAAGCGCTGGTTACCATTATCTTCCGTTGCCTTATACACAAAGGGCAGGTTCATCTTTTCATGAACATCTATTTCCCTCCAAACGCGCTGGCGGTATACAGCGTCGTCTTCCCGGATATGTTCATAAGCCAGGGGCGTACGGTCCTTAACCAGGTTGAGTTCGATGGACGCGTCGTTCCGGAGTGATTTGCGTGGAGTATCGAGTTTGATATCCGCTATAAATTCGGCTACGGGTTTAACGGTATCTTTTGGCGGGGCCACTACCGCATTCGCATTCCTGTTCCTGTTGGTATTGGTCTTCTTGTTTACAGTTGACCTTTTGTGCTTCTTCCTGCTTACAGGGGCCTGGGCTTCCACGGTTCCCACCGCCAATGCGAACATGGCTGCGAGGAGGGACAATCTGATCAAACGCTTCTTCATGTTCTAAAATTTATCGTGAGAATGTACAAAACAGGTCCGCCACTGTTGACGTGGCGAACCTGGCAATATTTTATTTAAGCATAAATACCATGGGCGCAATTTCACGTTCCTTGCCATCCGGCCCCTTTACATGGATCTGATCAAAGAAGATGCTGGTACCTGGTGTGGCGCGGCCGACAATGGCTGCGGCGTTTCCTGACCATCTTACTCCTTCATTGGTAGCTTCTGCATATTGGGACATCGAACCACCGATCGCTCCGAGCTTGTAGCTGACCACATGGAATGGCGCATCAAAGTCAGAATCTTCCAGGTGAGCCTGCAGACCGCCGATGGCCTTAAATTCAGCCGAAGAGATGGCGCCGCCTTTCTTGGCTCCGACGAAACCGGCCGGTAAAGGCAGGTTCTTCACGCGCATCGGGAATTTGAATTCCTTACCGTTTGCGTTAACAATGATCTCCGCCAGACCGGGTGTGGTTGGCTTGATGATCCAGTCGTCGCCGCCGGAGTTGGTCATGGAAGCACCCGGGCTGGTAAAGCTGACGTGTACTTTTTCACGACCCACGCTACCACCGGAGATGGTCAGCGGATTATCCACGCCGATATATACTACATTCATTTTCTTCAGGAAAACGGATGCACCGGATGGCATACCCACGGTATACTTAATATCCCGGTTTACCACATCGGTGGATCCATCGGGTTTATGGTATTCAATTTTAACGGCTATGCTTCCTGTAGAAGATACTTTGGTTTTGTATTCGGCTGCACCATCGGGGTTCAGCGTTTGTTTGGCGCCATTGATATAGATATCCGGTTTGGCAGCTGCGCTGTAGGCACCGATACCGGCCGTTACATCGAGCTCATCACCAGGCATCAGGTAAGTGGCATTGGTTCCGATCAGGGGTTTAAACTGATCATAAACAATCTTCACTTCACCAATTTGCTTATGGAGATAATCCACCATCTGCGATTCAGAGTTCTTCACATCATTCTGGAACTTGCCCAGGATGGTGAGTGCCGCAATGGTTGGCGTCATGTGAAAATAATTCGTAACCCAGTCCTTAACGGAATCATTTGAACGGGCATTGCCTGACTGGCTGTCCGGAACCCGCAGGTCCAGGGGAAGCTGTTTGGAAAAAGCGTCTCTGGCAGCTGCAACATCTTTTTGTAACAAAGGATTATCCGCAAATTCTGCCGGGTTCAAAACATCCAGCATTTGCTGCTTGTAGGTTCTGAGTTCATTAAACAGTTCCGTTCCCTTTTTCTGATTATCCATCAGACGGGTAGGGGCATCCAGATCAGCTTCGCGGTAAGATTCCTTTCCGTCTCTGGTTTCCAGTCCGGATTCTTTTTTCAGGTCCTGTTTAAGATCTTCAATCTTCTGAAAAAGATCGGCAGACATCTTTCTGACATTTTCCGCCTTGGGCGCCCATTTGGCCGCCTGGGCCTTGGTAGTTGGATCGTTCTCTGCGGCTGCGAATGATTGATAGGTCAGGTTATTCTTTTCAGTTATCGCTTCGTTCGATTTGGATATGCTTTTATTTACGGTTTTGAAGGCATTCAGAATCTCAGCCGATACATTCAGTGCCAGCAATGCTGTTAGCACCAAATACATCATGTTGATCATCTTCTGCCTGGGCTCTTTAGGTATGGACATGAGCGTGAGAATTTAATGAATTAACAATGGTTTTTCAGGGGTGTTAGACCCGGTTATTGGATTAATGATTTGCTGTTTGTCTACCCTGCATCGCGCTAAGCATATTACCGTATACATTGTTGAGGTTACTGAGGTTCTTAGCCAGTAATGCAACCTGTTCCTGTGTTTTCTTAGCGTCTGCAACACTGCCGTTCATGGCTTCTGAAGCCTGGGCCAGATTGCTGTAGAAGCTGTTCATGGCTTTCAGGTGGTTGTTGCTGTCCTGCAACTCCAGTTCATATAAGGTGTTCAGTGAACCGAGGTTTTTGGTAAGTACCTGAACCTGGCTGTGGAACTGCTTGGTACTTTCAGCTGCACTATTTAAAGTGGAAATGGTAGTAGTGGCACCCTGGTAAGCGTGTTTCATGCCATCCAGTGCAGCGGTAGCTTCTTTTGTTTTAGCGGTATAGTCCGAAGTGGCGGCCAGTGCGCCGGATACATCCTTGATATTATCTACGGTTGTACCGAATTTCTTGAAACCTTCGCTCAAGCGACTCAGGCTTGCCGGGGTGATGTCTGCTTCCTGCATCATCTTATCCATCTGCTGGAGGGAAGGATTTCCGGAACCGGCACCGGCCAGTTTGGGAAGCGCTTCTGCCAGGGCATGCATCTCACCACCGGGAGGGGGCAAAAAGGCATATACGATAAAGATCAGGGCCTCGGTAAGAAGACCTGCAGTAAGGAAGAAGTCAGCTAACCGCTGGTGGGTGATTTTCTGCCATGCACCAAAGATTACGACTGCTGCACCGACGCAGACAATTATGTTTACAAGCTTTTCGGTCTGTTTTGAAACTCCGGCTGACATAGTTTTAAGTTTTTTAGTTTTTAATGGGTTTTCTGAGGGTATCCGGAATGGTTATCCGGTTGATTGGTTAGTGAATCAAACGTTGTTTATTTTAAAAAATTTTGCAGTTATGGCGAAAAATTGTTAGCGCTTGGCCAAAGATGCCGGCAAATCAATTACACAACGGAAACCGATATAAGATTTTGCCGTATCCTGGTACTCATACGTACGGGTGCTGGTTTGCAGGAAATAACCCACATCTTTCCAGCTTCCGCCGCGGATAACCTTACGTTTCATACGGGGAGGATCTGAATCCTTGGCGTTGTAACGGATATCCGGGTTCATATCATGCTGGAAGTTATAAGCACCTTCGTAGTATACGGAAGAAGTCCACTCGGCTACGTTGCCGGCCATGCAGTACAGACCGAAATCGTTGGGCCAGTAAGCATCGGCGCGGGCCGTGTAGAAGGCTCCGTCCTCAGGGTAGTTACCGCGTCCTGGTTTGAAGTTCGCCAGGAGACAGCCTTTTTTGTTTCTCAGGTAATAGTTACCCCAGGGGAACATCGATTGTGAACGTCCGCCGCGGGCAGCGTATTCCCACTCAGATTCCGTTGGTAAACGGTAAGGGGATTCGTTTGCTTTTTTCGAACGGTCCAGGTAAGAGTTCAGGTACTGGGTCCTCCATTCGCAGAATGCAGTCGCCTGGTTCCAGTTCACCCCAACCACCGGATAGTTTCCGAAGGCAGGATGGGAGAAATATCTTTTGGTCATCGGCTCGTTGTAGGAATAAGAGAAGTCACGGATCCAAACCAGGGTATCGGGATAAACCTTAACATCTTTTTTAACAATGAACTGAGAGCGCATCTTTCCTTCATTCCCTTTCTGAGCAGCTTCTTTCAGGTCAAAGGTTTCGGAATGATAGGACAGTTTGGAAGGATCTATTTCCTTTTTACCGTAAATGCGGTTTTCCGGAGACAGGATCAGCTGGTCGATTTTTTCGATGGTGGCTTTGTCGCCCCATTTGATGGTAGTGGCCTTTTTCCAGTCAACCTGGAACTTGCCGTCCACGTCCTTACCATACTGCATCAGGGTGGCGGCTATGGAGTCCCGTACCCAGTATACAAACTGGCGGTATTCGTTATTGGTGATTTCGGTGGCATCCATCCAGAATCCCTGGATAGAAACCTGTTTATTGCGTGCAGTATAAGCGTAGTTGATGTCTTCGTCGCTGGGACCCATGTGAAAGGTTCCTGGTGGTATGTACACCATTCCGGGGGGCTTGGTCATCGTGTATCTGGTTGCGGGGGCAACACCGTGCAACTGACCGTCATCCGGCAATCCCTTGTGGGATTTTCCTATTTTGCCACAACCTGTTAAGGCCAGAGCTGCACACAGTGACACCAGAACGGATAGGTTTTTCATTTTCATAGTATTAGAGGGTATTGGACAAAAATAATCTATTGAGAATATTTCTTTTGAGAATATCTTCATCACAAGTATAGAATTAATTTTTAACAAGTCAAAGTATTGCCTATGGCATTATTAACGGTGGATGGGCCGGCTTATTGTAGTTTCAGGCTGTTCCGGAAGGTTTTTTTAAGTGGTTCCCATTAATCTCAGGAGCTCATTTAGTTCTGTTACAGGTTGTTGACAGGTGTAATCTCTGCAAAGAAAAAACTGCGTCAGTCCCGTAACCGGTTTATTTCTCAAAAGTGGAAAATCCGGCTGGTCGGACGAAGTTACCTGAAATATTCTATTGGGTATGAATTGGGCCAAAAATCCGAGCTTTTTTACCTCCTGATTTTCACCACCGAGCACGATCTCATACATTCCATACGCAAACGCATTCAGCAAAGTTGCCCATGTGCCGAAAGATCCCGGGTATTTCAACAGGGCGGATCTCAATCCCGCCACCATCCGCACACTCCGCTCCTTCCATCCCGCTTCGTCTATCGCAACCGCCAGATAAAGCAAATTGCTTGCCATCACTGCATTTCCGGAGGGAATTGCCCCGTCGAACAGCTCTTTTTTTCTCACAATCACATCATCCTGCTTTTCGTGGGTGTACAGGAAGTATCCGGTTTCCTCTTCACTGAAATAACGGATCACCCAGTGCATGAGCCCGGCGGCTTTTTCCAGGTAAACGGCTGACCCCGTGATCTCCTGCAACTGGATATACGCCTCGATCAGATAAGCATAATCATCCAGAAATGCGGGAATGGAGGCAATGTTGTCTTTATAGTTATAACTATGGTAAAAATGATGAATCCCCTCCCCACTGAACCGGTTTTCAATAAAGGCCATAGTGGCAACCGCCAGACTGCGGTATTCGGCCAAACCCAGCGCTCCATAGGCCTTGCAGCAGGCCGTGATCATCAGGGCGTTCCAGCCCAGCAGGATCTTATCATCGAGCTGGGGAGGGACTCTTTTTTCCCGGGTTTCCAGCAATATCTCCCGGCATTTCCCGTCAGTTTCTTCAGGTAACGGCCGTGCATCGGGGTCCCGGATTCTCAGGATGTTCCTGCCTTCCCAGTTCCCTTTCTCCGAAATATCATAATAATCCGAAAACACGGCTGCATTTTTACCCAGCAGGGCGTCCGTTTCGGATTTGTCCCATACGTAATATTTACCTTCCACGCCCTCACTGTCGGCGTCCAGTGCGGAATAAAATCCTCCGCCGGCCGCCAGGAATTCCCGGCAGATAAAATCCATCGTTTGCAGGATGGTTTTCCGGTAAACCGGCTTCCGGGTTAGTTGATAGGCCTCGCTGATGGCAGTGATCAGTAGAGCATTGTCGTACAGCATCTTTTCAAAATGCGGCGCCAGCCATTCCCCGTCCGTCGAATACCGTGCAAAACCGCCCCCCAGCTGGTCATAAATACCGCCATGGATCATTTTCTCCAGGGAGAGACAGGCCTGGTCCAGCGCCTGCTGATTGCGGGTATAATAATAATGCTGGAGTAAAAACCGGATGGAAAAGCTTTGGGGAAATTTGGGCGCCGGTCCGAACCCACCCGATATCCGGTCCGCCGTTGTCATCAGGCTTTCGAAGATGACAGCCCCTTCTTCTCTCGTAAATATGGGTTTATGTGCAGATTGGACTTCCCCCAGACCGATCAGGCTGGCATTGGCGATGTGGCTGGTCAGGTTATCGGCCTGCGCCTCCACTTCTTTCCGCTGTTCCCGGAAAGCCGTCGCCACATTCTTCAGGATGGAGGTCCACGAGGGGCGGTTATATCCATCCACCGGCGGAAAATAAGTACCTCCGTAAAAGGGTTTGCCCTCCGGGGTCAGGAATACGTTCAGGGGCCATCCCCCATTGCCCGCGATGGCCTGAACCGCATCCATATAAATATGATCCAGATCGGGTCTTTCTTCGCGGTCGATCTTCACATTCACAAAATCCCGGTTCATGATCTCCGCCGTGACCGGATCCTCAAAACTTTCCCTTTCCATCACATGGCACCAGTGGCAGGCCGAATAGCCGATGCTCACCAGCAGGGGTTTGTTCTCCGTCCTGGCTTTTTCAAATGCCTCATCGCCCCAGGGAAACCAGTCCACCGGATTGTGCGCATGCTGCAGGAGATAGGGGGAGGTTTGTTGGGCGAGGCGGTTCATGGAATACTAATGTGCTGATGTGTATATGTGGAAATGTGGAAATGAAATACAGTACAAATGTGAAGATGTGGAAATGTGCTGATGTGGAAATGAAATACAGTGCAAAATTAGCAGGTCAATTCCGTAATGCTGATGCACACAAAGAATTTTCACATTTCCACATCAGCACATTTCCACATCGGCACATTTCCACATCGGCACACATTTCCACAACAGCACAT
>JBEPUT010000065.1:0-16497 GCA_041691395.1 Chitinophagaceae bacterium | reverse complement strand
AACTGTTTCCCACCTAAACCATCAACAGAAAAAAAGGAGAACTGAGGGTACTCTCTCCGTAATTGTATTTTAAGGTAAGCTGATTCATACGAAAATAGCTCGTTATCTTTATTTAAAAACAAAAGGGTTTGAGGCGCTGACAAGGCAACTCCCGCCATGGAACATTGCTCAATAAAGCGTCGGCGTGAAACCATAACCTTTTTAATACGGAAGATAACTAATCCCAGGGTCTTGCGGAAATGGTCAGGGGAATTTGAACGCCGACAAATCATTTCATCGAAACAAATACATAACAAATGACCACACCTACACTTTAATAAATATCTTCTTCTTATAAAGAAAATAAAATAGCAACCAGAAAACGGCGTATGAGCCCAATGATAAAACAAATGGGTACCACTCACCCAAAAATCTTTTCGTGCCCAATAAAAAGACTTCGGCGATCTCGCTAAAACAATGCAGTTCTCCTATCATATAAGCCAGTATGGAGTTGCTGCCCACCACAATAAAAAACATAGCCCAGCGCTGGTATTTCCAGTAATCAACCACCAGGTAAAAAAATGCCAGCAACAAAAAACAAAGCCCGCTGGAAAATAAGGTGAATGAAGTAGTCCATACATGTTTAATAATGAGTTGCACGGGGTTTAGCAGCAAGCCCGCTGCAACGAGTACCAGCCCTGTTATAAATAATGCTTTCAATTTACCCGATTGGGAAATGCGGCCCTGGAGTATGTAGGAGGCAAAAACACCTGTCATAACCGTGAGCGCAAAGCCAATGCTCGTCAATATCCATGTATAATTTGTGCCATCCTGATGGCTGCCCAGTAAAAGTTTGTCAACATACAAGGCGATATTTTGGTGCGGCTCTAAAACAGCGTGCCCAATACCGGGGACAGGAATACAGTAAAGGACAAGGAAATTAATTATCAATAAGGCAAGCACCCAAAGAAACTGGGCGAACAAGGAAAGGTTTAAAATAATCAGGGACGATACTAAATACCCAACCGCAATCGCCTGTAAAGTATTGGAAAAAAAAGCAATCCTGCTCCAATCGTAGGTAAGCAGGTTGCCCTGTGCGATCATACCCAATATCCATAATATGACTACTCTTTTTAAAATATGCGCTACCAGCGTTGAACCCTGTGGCTTCTGCAACCTTTTTTTAAAGGACAAAGGCATGGAAACCCCTGTAACAAAAAGGAAAAGCGGCATTATAATGTCGAGAAAATGAAACCCCTGCCATGGCACATGTTCCATATTTGCTGCCAAAGTTTCTGTAACGTGGCTGTGAACCACATCATTCAAAGTAATAAAGATGGTTGCGCCCCCGGTTATCCAAAGCATATCGAAGCCGCGCAGTGCATCCACAGAAAGTATCCTCCCTGTAATTGGCGGGGAATTTTTGGGATCGATACAATCCAGGGCCTTTCTTAAACTTTTAAGCATGTTTGTTTTTTAAAGTTTGGGTTGCTTCGAAGTTCCGCGGTTTCTATATATTCTGCCCCGGTACAATTTAATCCAGAATGAAGTACGATTTATTTATTAGTTTTTTTCTGCCGATAAATATCTGTCAAAATTCGGGAATAATAGATAATCCTGTGCGCCACCCCAAATGGATAATCCACGAGAAGTAACCCTATTCCACCATGGCGATTCAGCCGTGGCACCTCCGCAAACTGCAAACATCTCAGCATCCAAGACTATTTTGCCGGACACTACCTTCGATAATTACCTGCTTATTTTTGAAACTCCTTCGCCCAAAATTGAATCAATACCTGCTTTGCGTCAAATAGTTCCCCAATCCAGCAACCCGGCAGACTATTGCAAATCATCTTGATATATACTGGTATATACTGGTACTTTTTATGAAATTATCCTTTATATTTGTTCTCACGGTGCAGGCAGCCAATGGAGACTTTTAAAAGCCTGGACGGATCAAAACGATTGATATGAAAGGAAAATGGATATTATTTTGCTGCCTGGCGTCGGGCATGATGACAGCAGTAATGAACGGGCAAGCCCAGCAATTCTCCACCCTGACGCAGGCGGGTAATTTAATCTCATCCGAAGCAATTCCACACGGCTATGGAATACAGACAACAGACGCTTATATAAGTATAACATCCTACGGAGCAACGATCATCCGCGTCCGGTTCCTTAAGAATAGGGAAGAGGAAAACAAAAGGGTATCTTTCGCCGTGATCGCGCAGGCAGAACAGGAGCTGCATCTGATAGACAGTTCCGGCGGAAAATTAACACTGGAAACGGATTCCCTGCTGGTAACCATTAGTCGGGAACCGGTGCGGATTAATTTTTTCAGCAGAAGAACAGGACAACTACTTTCGGGCGACGACGAAACACTTGGCATGGCCTGGAACGGAAGTGAAGTGACCAGCTACCGTAAAATGTTCAGCGACGAGAAATTTTTTGGCCTTGGACAGAAGACGGGCGATCTTAACCACAGGTCAACAACCCTGGTCAATTTAAATAACGACGCCTACGGATTCAAAGCGGGCACGCAACCGATGTATTCCACCATGCCATTCTTTATGGGAATACATGACCAGAATATTTATGGAATCTATTTCGATAACAGTTTTGTCTCCACGTTCGATTTTAATCTCGCTGGTGAGGATCACAACTATTATTCATTCGGTGCTGCAGGCGGCGAAATGGATTATTATTTCTTCGGGGCTCCTTCCATGTCCGGTATTATCAGAGACTACACTCATATCACCGGGAGAATGTCCATGCCGCCTTTATATGGATTGGGTTATATTCAATCGCGATACAGCTATATGTCGGAAACGGAGGTACTGGATGTAATGAGGCACATGCGGGAATTCAAAATACCCTGTGACCTTATTTTCTGCGATATTGATTATATGGATTCTTTTAAAGTGTTCACCTGGAACAAAACCCGTTTTCCTCATCCAAAGCAAATGGTGGATTCGCTGAAAAGCATGGGCGCTCACCTCTATGTAATACTCGATCCCGCGCTGAAGATCCAGAAAGGCTATTCTTTGTATGAAGAAGGAATCAGGCAGCATTATTTCATCCGTTATCCCAATGGCAGACCGTTTACCGGATCCGTATGGGCAGGCCCAAGTCATTATACTGATTTTTTAAAACCTGAAACCAGGGCCTGGTGGAAAGACCATTTAAAAGTTTACACCAATGACGGCATTACGGGCTTTTTAAACGACATGGATGAACCGGCCATATTCAGGAAAAACGCTCCCGATGCGTTGCTGATGGGGGACGAAAACAAACCCGTCACTTTTAAAGAAGGAAGGAATGTATATGGTTTTGAAATGGCAAGGGCCACCTATGAGGGAGTCAAACAGCTTACCGGTCTGCGCCCTTTTAATATTTCCAGATCTGGTTTCTCCGGCATTCAGCGTTTTGCTTCCATGTGGACTGGCGACAATGAGGCGAACGATATGCACATGTTCATGGACACGCGAATGAGCCTGAGCCTAAGCATGACGGGCCTCTCGTATGTAGGCATGAATATCGGCGGTTTCGTCGGCAACCCCACGCCGGCCCTCATGGTGCGCTGGATGCAGCTTGGTGTATATATGCCGCTGTTTATCAATCACACCGTCGGAAGCAATCCCCATGAACCCTATGCTTTTGCAGAACCTGTCAGAAGCGAATTGCGCTCGGCTATCCGTTACCGTTACTCCTTGCTGCCCTATCTCTACGCTGCTTTTTATCAGTCTGCTACGGAAGGAACGCCAATCTTAAAATCCCTTCCGTACCGGTATACTTTCGACACCCTCGTTTATAAAAAGGAATACCAGCACGAATTCATTTGCGGAAACGACCTGCTGGTAGTACCAGCTTCCAGCACTGCGGATTCAGTAAAAATGTATCTGCCGGATGGCCTGTGGTATCGCCTGTCTACCGGATCTGCTCTGCGCGGTCCTGGAGAAATAACCGTCGCATCACCAGAAAACGATCTGCCGGTATTTGTCAGAAGCGGCGCCATCATTCCCATGCAAACGCCGGTTCAGTTTGTCTCGCAGCCATCCGATGGCATTCTCCAAATCCACGTTTGGTATGGAAAGGAGCCAAGCAGTTTTACCTATTATGAAGACGACGGAGTCAGCTTTGATTACGAAAAAGGCAATTATTATAAAAGGGAAATAAGCTGGGATCCAGCCGCAGCCCATATCACGCTCAATGCGAAGCAGGGAAGTTTTCATAGCCGGTTCAGTCAGGTGAAGCTGATACTCCACCAGTTTCCGGAAAAAACCTTGGCGGTCAGGGTGAACGGACGGAAGATTTCTCTAACATCCGCAAAGGATGCGCAGGAAGTGTTGTTTGCGAATACAGACAAACCACTATTAATCGCGGTTTCGGGTAAATAGACGGTACGGCCACCGAATAAATATTATAGACCCATTAACGATGACAAAATGAAAAAAAGAATCAAATTCGTTTGTTGTCTTCTGCTTTGCTGCTTTTCCGGCAAGCTGCAGGCACAGGAAGATAGTACCGGTTTATACTTCTCAAAAATAAGCGCGCCGCCGGCGGTCCTGCCAGACTGGTCTGCTGCTAAAAACTCATTGCCTTCTCCGGTATTTGACGAAGAACCCCTGCTGGTAGAAACCTATTGGAAAGCCTGGGAACTCGCTTACCGGCATTTTAATATGCCGGCGCCGGGCAGTGGGTTTATCTCTCCTTTTATTGACGCGGCCTTTAACGATAATATTTTTCTATGGGATACTGGTTTTATGACCATGTTCTGCAACTATGGTTATCCGTTGGTTCCCGGCATTGGCAGTCTTGATAATTTTTATATCAAACAGCATAGCGACGGTGAAATATGCCGGGAAATTGTACGAAAAACCGGAAAAGACTATCAACCCTGGGTGAACAGCGAAGGCAAGTCCTTATTCAGCCGCTGGGGTTACGGCGTCCCCAAAGATCAACCTCAGGGAAAGGATATTGTTTATGTAAATAGGGCGATCCCTGCTCCTGCCCCACTGCTCACGCTGGACGGATTGGATCATCCGATACTGGCCTGGGCTGAATGGGAAAGCTATCTGGTCACCGGCAATAAGGAAAGATTATTCCATATATGGGAGCCCTTAGTCAAATACCGGGAGGCCCTGGAAAAATATATCCGCCAGGGCAATGGATTGTATATGACGGATTGGGCCAGCATGGATAATTCAACCCGGAACCCGATGCTCAAATCCGGCGGCACAGGCATTGACATATCCTGCGAAATGGTACTATTCGATCTAAACATGGCAGATATCGCTAAAGTTACCGGGAAACAGGAAGAAGCTGCCGGATTCAGAAAAAAGGCAGCGGCGCTATCCTTACTGATCAATCAGAAAATGTGGAATGAAAAGCTGCATTTTTATACAGACCTCACCGTAAATGGAATACAGTCCGAAATAAAAACGGTTGCGGGGTTCTGGACGCTGCTGGCAAAAGTGCCTTCGCGCGCAAGGGCAGCAGCATTGTTGAATCAACTGAAGAATCCCGCTACTTTCGGCACCATAAACCCTGTACCTACCCTGGCCGCCGATGAAAAGGGATTTTCACTCACCGGCAATTACTGGTGCGGCTCTGTTTGGGCACCCACCAATACAATGGTGATCCGCGGGCTGGAGAATTACGGATACCACGAGGAAGCCTATCATATCGCGATGAAACACCTGCACCTGGTGGCGGAAGTCTATAAAAAAACGGGCACAATCTGGGAAAATTACGCACCAGAAAGCGCCACTTACGGATTGCACGAGGATGGTTCAGCCGTGGCAAAGGATTTCGTGGGCTGGAGCGGAATCGGCCCCATCTTGTATTTCATTGAATATGCCATCGGATTGAAAGCTGATGCGCCGGAAAATGAGATCATTTGGACAATCCGCAGCCCCGATCAATCCGGCTGCCGGAATCTCCGTTTCAACAACCGTGTGGCAACCCTACTGGCCACCCCGACGGACAAACAACGACACCTGAAAATACGGGTTGAAACGACCGCCCCTTTCACCCTGAAGGTTAAATGGAAAGGCCAAGCCCAAACACTTGCCATACAGAAAGGTTCTAATACATTTGTATTGTGAATTCGTTTTGTAAAAAATGTATTTTTTTATATACCAGTACATACCAGTACCTTTTTATTAATTATCTACTATATTTGTAAAACGACTATTTAACTGCAAGCCAGGAACAGCCCTATTCAATTAAAACAGCAATGAAGAAAAAGCCGGCAATTTCGCTTATTGAATTGGATTCTTCCCTTGCGATGCCAGTTTATAAGCAGATTGTACAGTCTATTTACAGGAGCATTGAGAACGGCGTCTTAAACAAAGACGATGTACTTCCCTCCGTAAATCAGATTGCTGCTCAGTTTTCGCTTGCGCGGGGTTCCGTGTTTGCTGCATACAACGATCTCCGGGCTTCAGGTATCGTTGATTCCATTCCTGGTAAAGGATATTTTGTTTCCAGCACACAGACACGCCAAAAACAGAATATTTTCTTATTGTTCAGCACATTCACCCCTTATAAGGAAACCCTGTTCAACGCCCTGCTCAACCACCTCCCGAAAACATCCTCTCTTGACATTTATTTTCATTACCACAGTATCAAGATGTTTGAGACGCTGATTAAAGAGCAGGCCGCATATTATAATACATACATTATTATGCCGGAGGTGAACGCAGACACGCCTTCCATTCTTTCAAAACTGGATCCTAAAAACACCTACCTGCTTGACGTGGGATACAAGGAATACAAAAAACTTTATCCCGGCGTATATCAGAATTTTGAAAAGGACATTTATTCCATTTTATTGGATTCACAGAATCTAATGGCAAAATACAAGCGGCTGTTCCTGATATTTCCCGACTCTCTGCGCACCCGCGATATCATCTCTGGATTTAACAAGTTCTCAAAAAAAAATATCATCTATACCGAAGTGAAGAATACCGTTGCAGCCGAACAGATACAAAAAGATGACGCATTTATTGTAATTGATGACAACCATCTCGTTGAAATCATTAAAGCTGCCAGACAAAGAAAATGGAAACTCGGACAGGATATCGGCGTGATCTCCTACAATGAAACCAATTTGAAAAGTATCATTGCCGACGGGATTACCACGATCACCACCGATTTTTCCGCCATGGGAAAGATCATTGCAGAAATGGCCGTATCCGGAAAAGGCGAGATCATTGAAAATGCTTTTATCATGATTGATAGAAAATCATTCTAACCCCTATCTGAAAGCGTAAGCGAATGAACAATATCTTTTTGCCAGAAGTTGGTTTTTCCGGGAGGCAGTTAACTGGTAATCAGATCCATAAAACAACGCGAACGATCAATGACCTCAAATCAATTTTCAGCGACGTCGAGGCTTATAACAAAGCATCTCCGGACAAGATCGTTTATGAAGTGGAATCATATTTACCCGTTAATGAAGGAACAACTGGTGGCTTGTTTTTCGGCATCACTCATTTACACCCCGGAAAAGTGGGCAATGAATATTTTATGACCAAGGGGCACTTTCATAAAATCGCAGACCGCGCTGAATTTTACTGGGGCATTGAAGGAGAAGGGATGCTGATCCTGATGGACAAAAGCCGTAAAACCTGGGCCGAGAAAATGTATCCAGGAAGTCTCCATTATATTCAGGGTTATAGGGCACACCGAACAGCAAATACGGGCAATGGCATTTTATCTTTTGGCGCCTGCTGGCCTTCAGATGCAGGTCACGATTATGATACCATCAGCAAAAGCGGTTTTTCAAAAATACTGGTGCAGCAAAACGAGCAACCGATATTAATCGACAGAAAATAAGAGAAAGCTTTTCACGCCGGAACACTGCTTGAAAGAACGGATTAATCATTAAGCCGATTACTACGATCATGAAAAGATATTCTATAGGCATTGACCTGGGGGGTACCCGCATAAAGATTGGGCTCGTCGCGGATGGCGTAGTCCAGTCAAAAAAAAATATCGCGGCAAACGCCGCCGGCGGTCTGCAGTCCAACCTGGAAAACCTCAGACAGGAAATAAATCACCTATTGAATGATCCGGCTTTGGAAAATGCCTCCTTCAGAGGCATCGGCCTCGCCTTTCCGGGAATCGTAAATCCAGCGAGCAAAAAGATATTATCCACCAATGATAAATACAATGATGCTGCTGGCATGGACTTGGAAGCATGGGTAAAAGATTACTGGCGGGTTCCTTTCTTTCTAGACAATGATGCGAGGATGGCGGCGGTTGGCGAATGGAA
The DNA here is from genome assembly GCA_041691395.1 of Chitinophagaceae bacterium. Classification (GTDB taxonomy): domain Bacteria; phylum Bacteroidota; class Bacteroidia; order Chitinophagales; family Chitinophagaceae; genus Puia. Next base: position 8,237 of record JBEPUT010000065.1, on the reverse strand, counting down.
ATACGGCGCCGGCCGGGACACAAACGATTTGGTCGTAATGACCATCGGTACCGGGATTGGTACTTCCGCCATAATAGAAGGGAAATTGCTGAGAGGTCGGCATTTTCAGGCGGGTTGCCTGGGAGGTCATTTTTCCATTCAATACAATGGCCGTGCCTGCAATTGCGGCAATGTGGGTTGCGTAGAAGCCTATGGCTCCTCCTGGAGTTTAAAAGAGCGTTTGGCTTCCTTAGAATATTCCGACGGATCAAAGGCATTACCCGGGGTGCACGATTTTGCGGGCCTTTTCGACGAAGCAAAAAAAATGGATCCATTCGCATTGCAAATCCGGCAGGACTACCTGGAAGTATGGGCAGCGGGCGTGATCAACCTGATCCATGCTTATGATCCTGAAATTGTCGTGCTCGGAGGAGGTGTATTAAATAATCACGCCGATATCATTCCCTTTATATCGGATAAGGTTAAACGGCATGCCTGGTGCCCCTGGGGCAAGGTGCAAATAAGGCCTTCCCTGCTATTAAGTGATGCGGGAATACTGGGGGTTGTTCATTGCCTTGAAAATGGTCTCTGAAAATTGAACCGGACTTTTATCGGCGGCCCAAAAGGCTTTAAAGAAAAATTATCAATAAAAAAATACGAAAAATAAAAGGAACATGCCGGAGGTTTTATCAAATTACGACAAATTCCCATCTATCAGGATAAATGAACCGGTTGAACGTGCCAGCGGCTGGGAAGATGTATGCAGCATGATTAGAAACTACGTGGATAAACTCGCAGGCAACCGGATCGTGGTCGTTGATTGTTATCCGGGTGTAATTGAAGAAGCCGCAACCAGCCATTTGCAAGCATTTTTACCGGGAACATTTTATTTCTCAAACGACTGTATGCTGGGTGAAGAGGAGATCCGGCAATTGGTTTATCCCGACGTTACAGATGATGCGGTTTTCGGAACCCTAACAAGATTGCAGCTCATTCAGTTTTTTGACCCCGCAAAAATCAGTGCCCTGCGGAAACAGATTGACCAGCGGTCAGAATCGGTCATCTACCTGTTTGGCATCGGTGCTGCCTTACTGCATCCTGATCCGGATTTGATCGTTTACTTCGACATGCCCCGTTGGGAAGCCCAGCTTCGTTTTAGGCGAAACGAAGCCGGAAATCTCGGCTTAAACAATAAGAACCAGCAGACGTCCCTTCAATACAAACAGGCATTTTTTGTGGATTGGCGGGTATGCGACCGCCATAAGAAAACACTGATGGGTAAGTGGGATCTGGTCATTGACAGCACACAACCCGATAATCCTAAAATCATTCCGGGGATGGCGTTGAATAAGGCTTTGCAGCTGGCTGTTACCCGGCCTTTCCGCCTGGTGCCGTTCTTTGATCCGGGCCCCTGGGGCGGACAGTGGCTAAAGACCGTTTGCGGTCTCAATCCGGAGGAAAAAAACTTTGCATGGGGATTTGATTGCGTGCCTGAGGAAAACAGCCTCCTGTTTCAATTCGGGGATCTGTGTTTCGAAACGCCGGCCATTAATCTTGTTTTTGCCGAATCAAAACGCCTGCTGGGAGAAGCTGTACAGGCAAGGTTCGGGGACGAATTTCCCATCCGCTTCGATTTTTTAGATACCATGGATGGCGGGAATCTCAGCCTGCAAGTTCACCCGACCACAGAGTACGCACAGGAAAATTTCGGCATCCATTATACTCAGGATGAGAGCTATTATATTCTCGATGCGAAAGACGATGCCTGCGTTTATCTCGGTTTGCAGGAAGATATCTCTCCTGGTAGCATGATCCGCGATCTGAAAGTATCAAACCATAGCGGCGTTCCCTTTAACGCAGAGCAGTATGCGAAAAAATGGAGCATTAAAAAGCACGATCATATCCTGATCCCCGCAGGCACAGTTCACTGCTCAGGGAAAAACAGCATGGTGCTGGAGATCAGTGCCACACCATATATTTTCACCTTTAAGCTCTGGGACTGGGGAAGAATGGGCTTGGATGGTAAGCCCCGGCCAATTAATATTGAACGCGGTGAAAAAGTGATAGACTGGACTTATACCCCGGAAAAAACAAAGCGGGAACTGAAAGACGTTTGTGAGATCATTGCAACCGGCGATGGATGGACGGAAGAACGCACAGGCCTTCACGAGCGGGAATTCATTGAAACCAGAAGGCATTGGTTTACTAAAAGAGTAATGCACAGCACGATGGGCAGCGTGAATGTAATGAACCTGGTAGAAGGCCGCGAAGCCGTCGTGGAAAGTCCGTCAAATGCATTCGATCCTTTTATCGTGCATTATGCAGAAACATTCGTGATACCGGAAGTAGTAAAAGAATACAGTATTTCTCCATATGGACAAAGCGCGGGTAAACGCCTGGCGACCATCAAAGCTTTTGTCCGCACTCATCCGTAAAAAATGACTTTAAATAACACAAATGACTGAATTCAAAACAAAACCCATTCCCGCAAATAAACCAACAGCCTCTTTTGTGTCGAGACCCTGGGGAAGCTTCTATCAGTATGCCAACAACGAAGATTGCACCGTAAGCCTGATGACCGTTATGCCAGGCCAGCGGCTAAGCCTCCAATCCCATACCGGCCGCGCTGAACTGTGGATCGTTATTGATGATGTCGCCATCGTTCAAGTAGGAGACGATATCAGGAAATACAAAACCGGAGATGAAATATGGATACCACCAAATGAGCGTCACCGTTTGAGCTGTAGCGGCGATAAACCGGTACGCGTGCTGGAAGTTGCGTTTGGCAACTGGCAGCAGGAAGACATAAAGCGATACGAAGACGATTATAAACGCTAATGAACAAATTGCCTTCAAATGAATACCAGCAACGCGAGAATAAATTATATCTGTATTACCGTTGCCATCGGCGGTTTGCTGTTTGGTTATGACACGGCAGTAATTTCCGGCGCCATCAGCCTGATCAAATCGCAATTCTCCCTAACCACTTCCATGGAAGGATGGCTGGTGAGTTGTGGCCTGCTCGGATGCATCATTGGCGTGCTCATTACCGGCTTTTTAAGCGACCGGGCAGGGCGGAAAAAAACGATTCTGCTGGCCGGTTGCCTGTTCCTGTTTTCAGGGTCAGGGTGCGCATTTTCCGGATCATTTAATATGCTGATCATTTCCCGCATAGCCGGAGGCATAGGAGTCGGCATGGCTTCAGTGGTAGCGCCCATGTATATCGCCGAATTCGCCCCGGCAGATAAAAGAGGGAAAATGATTGCCTGGTACCAGCTGGCCATTACCGTTGGCATCCTGTTGGCTTATTTTTCCAACGCGATGCTGTTGTTTTTTGCCAAAGGTAATTTTGAAAATCCCGCAGCTCAATGGTTTTTCAAATCGGAAACATGGCGGCCCATGTTTTTGATGATGTCTGTTCCCGCACTCATTTTTGTATTGATGCTAATCCCGGTGCCGGAAAGTCCGCGCTGGCTGGTTTCCGTAAATAAAAAAGAAAAAGCCCGCCAAATCCTGAATAAAGTCAGACCGCAATTGCTGGCGATAAAAGAACTGGGCGATATGGAGAATGCGGCCCAAAAGGCAGCTGTCAGAAAAAGATCCGTTCTGGATCCATCCCTGCGCCTTCCATTGCTAATTGGCATTGTTTTAGCCGTGCTGCAGCAATTCTCTGGCATCAATGCAATTATCTATTATGGTCCCGGCATTTTTGAAAGTGCAGGAATCAACAGCAGTAACGCACTGGTATTCCAGGTAATCATCGGGGCCGTAAATCTTTTATTCACCCTGGTGGCGATCCGTTGGGCAGATCAGTATGGCCGCAAAAGATTGTTGAAAACCGGATTGGCGGGAATCATCCTTTCACTGACCGGTTGCGGGATCCTGTTTTATACGGGGCATGCCCAGGGCGTTCTGCTGCTGATACTGATACTGGTATTCATTGCCTGCTTCGCCTTTTCGCTGGGACCCGTCACCTGGATCATCATTAACGAAATATTCCCGACTGAAGTAAGAGTAAAAGCGGTTTCCATCTGCGTGCTGGCATTATGGATCGCAGTCTGGCTGGTGGGTCAGTTCTTCCCATGGCTGTTGGAAAAATCCGGAGCGGCTTTAACCTTCTGGATGTTTGCAGGCTTCAGTATCATAAATTTTATTTTCTGCTGGAAGGTAGTAAAGGAAACAACTGGAAAAACCCTCGAGGAGATGGAGCAGGTCTTTTTACCGGTGCACTAAGCACAGGACCTTAAATAAGACATTTATGAATTCCCGGAAAGTTCATTATAAAATTTATCACAGCACCGCAATCCACCACTGAAAAACCAAATGCCTTATCATGACAGAGCTGGTCTTTATTTATATTCTTTAAATATTTAACGATTGATTATGCCAACTTCAAAATTACCCCGGTCTTTATTGATATTGGTGATCCTGCTTTTTTCTCAGGTGGCAAGTTTTGCACAAGATGAAAAACTAGTGGTGGATCACCGGTACAGCCCACCCTGGTGGCAATCCCTGTTATGTCTGCCGGACGATCCGGTTAAAACCCTCGTGGGCCGCGAAGGCCAGATCTTCGGGGATTACGGATATAACGGGCCGAGGGATTTTTCCTTTTCGGTTATGTTCGACAGCAAAGTGCCAGCTCAATGGAAGAGTCAGCATTTGATCTCCACTTCCAGTCCGATGACGCAAACAGTTAAAGAAAGCGGAGCAGTACGCATTACAGAACAGGCTTTCCTGGAAATTCCACAAACCGAAAAATTAAACAGCATTGTCCGGTTCGACAGTCGGCTGGCCAGAAGGAACTGGTCAAAACCCAACATTGACTGCGATGCCGCATTCAATGATATTGCGGAAGGCGAAAAAGGATTATCCGGTGAAGGGCTGATCGAATTTCATATCAGGGTAACGCCGGGATCCGAACATAAAATTGCGCTGGGCTTTTGTGAGGGAAAGTGGGAAGAAGCCGGCCATCGCATTATGCGCATACACGTAGAAGGCGCCGCGCAGAAAGACATTGACCCGGTAAAAGATTTTGGTCCCAAGACACCGGGAATCTATTTCTTCGATTCAAAGGATGCGGATAAAGATGGCGAACTGATTGTGGTGATTACGAATATGCCCGGTGCAAAAGACAGAAACACATTTGTCAATGGTTTGTGGATGTTCAATGGCCAATCGCCTTCTGCGGCATCCATTATCAGCGGGAACCAGAATAAGCAGGCGGCCCTGTACGTAAAATGTGCAGATGTCGGCATGCCGGAAAGAAGGTATCATCTGCTGGTGGATTTAAAAAACATATCCTCTACTCCCACGGCATTTGATCCCATACTCAGGTATGGCGGCGTTGACTTACCAAAAAAAGAAAACAATTACATTCAGTTAGATGAATATACCCGCATTTCCTCTTCCGACGGATTGGAAACACCGCAGCTTGATTCGCCAAAATATTACAACATTGGCCTGAAACCGGTTTACCTGAAAGCAGGAGAAGAAAAGAAACTCAGTATCACCCTGAGTCGCTTCTTCGATCCCAGGCAGACATACCAGGCCGATGTCGCAAAAACGCTCAAACAAAAACAGCTTTCAGAAGACTGGTGGAAAATCAACACCCCTTCGGCAAAAGCAATCCGGGTACCGGACGCCGGCATACAATCCATGGTAGCGTCCAGCGTGAGGAATATCTTTCAGTCAAGAGATATCCGGGAAGGGAATAAATCCTTTCACGTAGGACCCACCATTTACCGCGGGCTTTGGATCGCAGACGGAAGTTTCCTGCTGGAAGTGGGAACCATGCTTGGTTACATTAAAGACGTGAGGAGCTGTATTGACTACCTAACGCGTTTCCAGCTGAAAGATGGCGGATTTGAAATGCTCACCAATTTCCACAAAGAAAACGGGTTGGTTCCTTTCATGCTGATCCGACACGCCAGGCTTACCCAGGACAAAGACTGGCTACGGCAAAACTGGAGCGTGATTGAAGGATGCATTAAAAGAATCAATTACCTGCGCGCCCTGGCTGCGAAAGATTCTACGAAGCCATATTTTGGGCTGATCCCCAATGGCACTGTAGACGGTGGCATCCAGGAAGGCGACGATTACTCTAATACGGAATGGTGTTTAAGCGGAATGAAATGGGCCATATCTGCGGCAAAATGGCTTGGCAAAAATGAAGAAGCCGCCGTTTGGCAAAAGGATTATGATACATTTTATACCAACTTCATGAACCTGGCCAGAAAAGATATCCGCAAAGACGAAAGGGGAAATACTTATCTGCCGGTCATGATTAAGAACGAAGGAAACTACGCGGCACAACGAGGACAATGGGCATTCTGCCAGTCCGTTTATCCCGGACAGATTTTCGACGATAATCCCGAAGCGCATCAATGGGCCGAAGAAACCGTGAATATGTTAACAGATCACCGCGAAGAAGGATTGGTGGTTAATACCGGCTGGATGAAGGATGGCATCTGGTCTTATTTCACTTCATTTTACAGCCATGCACTCCAGTGGTTGGGAAAGACAGACGGCATTCCGCAATTGTTATATGATTTTGCCAACCACTCATCCCCTACTATGGTTTGGCGTGAGGAACAAAAACCAGTCGGCAAAGGAAATGACGAAGTCGGCGACATGCCGCATAACTGGGCCAGCGCCGAATTTATACGGATGGTCGTACATATGATCGAATTCGACCGCGGAAATGAATTGCACCTGTTCGAAGCGCTCCCCAAACAATGGGTAAAAGCAAATGCAGTCACCCAGCTAAATGGCATACGCACCCCCTTCGGCAGGATCAACCTAAATCTTGTGGTGAATGCAAAAGGAAATGAAGCCAAACTCGATCTGCGTTTTCTCGATACCGGCAATCTTCCCGAAAAAGTTGTAATTCACAAAAAAAACTGGACAAGTGAAGGAGGCGAAGAATCGGTAAAACCTGCTCAGCACATTTTGTTAACCATTCCCGTTCAATAAGATAATCTAATGCAGCCAATTGTCTAAAAAAACACGTACTCAAAAATCGCGCATGACCACACGAAGAAAGGCAGGAGAGCCCTGGATGCGGTGGAGACCAGCAAAAAGCTTTTACTGACAGGGAATAACTGAAAAATAAATGATATGACTACCCAACCCATACTCGAAGTCTGCGCATTCAATATCCAATCCTGCATCATTGCAGAGCGGGCAGGTGCAGCCAGGGTTGAATTGTGCGACAGCCCCGTAGAAGGTGGCACCACGGCAAGTTACGGATGCATCCGGCAAACAAGAGAGGCTGTTTCCATCAAATTATATCCTATTATCCGTCCGCGTGCAGGCAACTATTTTTATAATGCACATGAATTCGCCATCCTGATGGAAGATATCCGGATCTGTAAAACCCTGGGCTGCGATGGAATTTCTGTTGGCATTCAAACGCTCGACGGACAAATCGATACGGAAAGGCTTAAGCAAATCGTGGAATGGGCTTACCCCATGGGGGTCACCTGCAACCGGGCTTTTGACGCTACGCCAGATCCGTTTAAAGCTTTGGAGGATATCATTGAGTGCGGATGTGAGCGGGTACTCACGTCTGGGCAAAAAACAGCAGCGCCGGATGCTGGTGCACTATTAGGAATGCTGGTCGCATCAGCAAAAAACCGGATTAGCATCATGCCCGGAGCAGGTGTTCGTTCGTCCAACATCGGAAAACTGATCCTGGAATCCGGAGCGACTGAATTTCATAGCTCGGCAAGGAAAGTCATTCCCAATCCGATGACATTTGTAAACCCGGAAATATCTGATTTCGGAAATGTATATCTTGCTGATGAAAATGAATTAAAAGCAATGCTTTCGGTTCTCGGATATCAAATATGAAAAACAAGATATTCATTGTCATTGGCTGTTTCCTGCTGGTATTCGTCGTACTGTTATTTGCCGGACCCTTTACTTTCAAAATTACCGGCAACATCAGCATCACGTACCCGATCTATGATGTAGCCGCCCAGTTCACAGATCTGAGAAACTGGACGAACTGGCACCCCGGCCTGCGCGGAAGAGATCCCGGCGATCTGTTGTTTTCCGGCAACCCGGAAAAGGTTAATTCGTCTGTTGCAACAAAAGAAGGAAACCGGTTTACGCTCACCGCCGTAAATCCCGCAGGCATTGTTTTCAAAGAGAACAATAATGGGAAAACCATTTATCAATCCCTGATCGCTTATTCCGATTCAATGGGAAGAACAAGCAGGATATTTGCCATTCGGTACGCAGGCGCATGGGACTGG
>JBEPUT010000064.1:0-17943 GCA_041691395.1 Chitinophagaceae bacterium | reverse complement strand
ATGTTGGCGGCAGGATGAAGCGTAGCAAAATAAAGCCCAGGGCAAAGAACATCATTTGGCACCAAAAAAAACAATTTTGGCACCGGGCTCAGTAAACTGCACAGTAATCATTGCCCTGTCTTTTTCATCATATCGTACAACCACATCATCCGTGTGCCAGTTGATCCTATCCACTTTATTCTCGGTAATATAGGTATAGGTCCCATTTGTATTGGCAAACAGCACTACCGCACCCTTACCTGTGGCGACGTTAATTTTCTCATATATTTCGGGACTTAACCCTGGGGCACCCGTTACTATGGGATTACTCTCAGTAATATCATTCCTCACCTGTTTATACTTACCCAAAACATTATGAAAGAGAGCGATGTCCTCCGGCGACAGTTTCAATAATTCGCCCCAAATACCATTTTGTCCAAGGACCAGCGACGCGATATTTATGATTTGCGAATTCCGAAGCCCGTCAGGCTGGTAATGAGTAAGAAACAATACGGAAGGAATCCATTTATCATAGCTCAGTATCGAACGCAAGAACCATCCTCGTGCCGGACCGGGATTCACAAATATATTTGCATTGCCATTACTAAGCGGGCTTTTCCAAGGCAATGCCAAATCATAGCTGTGAAAATAAGGCCCGTTATTCATAATGAAGTACTTTCCGGATGACAAAAATTGAAGCCCGACAGACCTGCCCTCTTCGGTGATATCAAAGTCAAAAATGGTAAGCGGACAGGCATCAGAAACCATGTCAACGATCTTTCCCATATATATTGGAAGTTGAAATGCATAACTGTCATCACGCTCCTGGACGGAATTTTCTTCACTACCGTAAAAATGACCGGTTCCATTGGCGCCATGCTGCCAAATACCATCCCATTTTATATACGAAACACCATATTGCTTGACCAGCGATATTAGTTTAGCTGCGAGATTCCTCCAATAAGGACTTACCAGACTTAACCTTACACTCTCTTCCGTCTCCCAAATCGGAAAAGGATCATCCGCTTTTCCGTTCCATACTACTGCATTTTGCCTGTTTTGTGCCAGCATGGTACTGGTTTTTGCAGCCAGCAAGGGATTGACCCAGAGGCCCAGCTTCATCTGATACTTATCCAATAATGCTTTTACCTGTTTTAGCGTATCGGGAAAGAATTCCGTATTCACTTCCCAATCCCCGGTCTTTTTAAACCAACCGACATCCAGTACATACACTTCTATACCCATCTGGTGGGCAACCTCAATTTCCCTTAAAGTAGTTTCCAGATTCATACTGCTGAGGTAAGAGCCTCCCGCCCACTTGACGCGCTCCTGTCTGCCCCAGGTATTATAGAAAATATACGGCTTGCGGCTCTCCTTATTTGTCGTCATGTACTTCAAAACAAATTCCCGGTACGCGCCAGCAAGACTGTCTTCATTACCCGAAACTGCTGCGATTTCAAACCAGATGGTTTGAAATCCATTTGCCTTATCAAGCAGCTGATGATTCAAATAATTCCCCTTTACGGCACGCAGTGACACATTCCGCTTGCCCGTCAGCTGAAATTCCAGAAAGCGCTCGGGAAATTGCGAACCATGCTCGTAAGCCAGGAGAAAACTGCTGCCATCATCTCCGCCTAATAAAATAGGCCCCATGACCGACTGGCCGTCTTCAAACAAACGAGCAGCGACAGCATTCTCCGTTAAAGTCGTCGCATGATCTTTTTCATTGAAATCAGACAACCTGATTTCTCTCGCAAATGACGACTTAGCAAAAGACACTGAAAAATATTTAAGATTATCCATACCCATTTTTTTGCTAAAATGGTGAGTAGAATTGCTAGTCAACTGGTAAGAAAAGCGAACTACCGGGTTCTTCGCAGCAATGCGAAACCGTATGGACAACTGTATCGATGAGTCTTGTCTAAGACGTCCTTCCGCGATATATTCTGAAACGGAATTATTAAACGTCGCACCACGGCCGATTTTAAAATTTGAGACCATTCCCGAAATCAGTTTACCATCAATTTCAAATACGGGCGGTTCGATGTCTATTGTTTTATTGGAGCGCCATAAATGGTATTGCCAGATTGAGGTAGGCGAAGGATCCAGGGTAACCGAGCAAACATCGTTTGAAACGATGTCTTTTTCACCCTGTCCGAACGAGACAAAAGCCAAAAGGGAAAAAATGACGGTTAACTGTTTTTTCATCAGCTATTGCTAATTTTACCGGGTCACCTGGGTGCCCAAAATGTCTGTATGCTGGCTACCGGTCGAATCGTTGAAAGGAATGTGAACGGTACTGGCTATCGTGTTATTTCGAAGGACTTGGCCATATATGCATCTTGAAAGGTTGATACCGGCAGAAAGGTTACTGAGTATATTGTCTTCAATAATATGGTTTGTAGCATCCCCCGCGATATTTTTATTATCATATCCGCTGCTATGTACCGTAGCATAGATAAATATCCCCGAAACCGGAGGCGCTTCCGTTACTTCAGCCAACGGCTTGGCCAGCGGATTGCCTGTGACGGTGTTATTTCTGAATTCATTGGCATAAGCCTCCACAGCAAAATAAGCGCCGTTAGCCTTTCCTTCCCGCGTAGTATTTATACCAATTCCCGCCCTGTGGCTCTTTCTCGATACGCCCACAATCGTATTCCCGATTATCCTGTTGAAATAATTAGGCACAAAATAGTATTCGGGAGAAGGCTTCTTATCACTGGAGTACATGCAACTAAAAATAAATATGCCATCGCAGTCCTTGCTTGTATTTTCAGCCACCACACAGTCTATTGAATTGCCGAATAGCCAATATCCTTTTGGATTATCAACGATCGTGTTCTTATAGTAGGTAATATTTTCGTTCGGCTCCATGAGTGTGAACCTGCTGGAACTATCTGGCCACAACTCCCAATTCCTCTCAAGAAATATTGTTTTTGAATTTTTGTCAATATGAGAAACCCTCCTGCATTGTCCCAGTCCCCTACCCCCGACGATGAGCACAGATCGGTGGCTATAAATCTCCACTTCAGGAACTTCAAACGGCCCCGCCGTTTCACCAACAACGATGCTGTTCGCCGTTGCCGTTTTTACAGATCCAAAATTATGATTACCCCCAGGCGTTTCATTACACAACGCCTCTCCATCATTCCAATTTTCGTTCAACGGGCCCGGCTCCGAACCGGTATGTTCGACTGTATTATTGAAGATATACGAATTTGCACGAAACATGAATCCATGTTTCTCCCGATTGATCTCCGTGTGACCGATAATATGATTGTTTTCAAGAAAAAGATAATTACCGGTATAAATGAATACGCCCTGGGCAAATTCAAATCGATTATTTTCTACCGTCACATAATCACTTATATAATTATGAGATTCCATTCGGAAACCTTTGAAATCGCAGTTAGCAATCAGATAACGCTCATTGCCAATTACGGATACTGGAAGACCCCTGCGATCCTTAGTCGTTTCTGTGAAATCATAATCAATTTTGAGGTTATAGATAAACATTTCGGATGCCGTTCGCAAATGTATATTGCGTACACCCTGCCAGATTACAGCCTGACCCAGATTAACAAATACGTCAGGTCTCGCCTTCATTTCCCTGGACACCGTTAAGGTCATATTGGCTATACCAACATGTCCATCCGTGATGGCAGCACCCCTGCACGCTATAAAATCTTTGTCGGAACCGATATAGCTAATAATCGTACAGGCCCGGCTCTCTCCTTCCAAAACAATATTTTTGGGAAGATCAATTTTTTTAATTTTATAAATACCGTCCGGAAAATAAACGATTCCACCCCCTGGTTCGGCGGCCGTTTCATCAACAGTCGCCTGGACCATTGAGGTAACGTCCCTTTCACCGTAAGACACCTGCACACGATGCGTGTTTCTCCAGTTAAAGTGACTCGCCCACGAAACGCCCAGTCCGAGGGGGTCATTGCTGGCCGGATCGCCGGGCGCATCAAGAATCGTCAACTGCTGGCCGTTATCCAGGCGGTTCCAGTTTACGCCATTATTATTTGAAACCTCCACAAAATATTTTCCCTTCGGCTCCCGGCTGATTTTGAAAATAATACGATAAGGATTGACCCCCGTCACGAGCGATTCATAAACATCCCCATTCCCGTCGTTCAGCCTTACCCTTGTATTATTGCCATTGGTGCGAAATTCCTTTCCATCAAAATTTCTACCGCAAATCTTAATGGACAATCCCTTAAACGCCTCGCGTTCAGATATAAATAAGGGTCTTGCCAGATTTAATTTTCTTGATGCGCTCCATCCACCCCTATTTCTTACCCAAACGTCATATACACCGGGCACGGCATCTGCCGGCATAACAGCGACAATAAAATTGCCATTCCTGTCCGTTTGGATAATTTCAGGTATAATCGCTTTTACCGAGGGCTTTGCCCGAATTTCGTCATTGCTGCTTATCTCCATCGCCACTTGAAGTAAGCTGTCATTTTCAAATCCAAATCCATTTAAATTGAAAGCTTTGCCGGGGGCAACCGCATCGGACATCCGCAGAATGTAGGGGACAGACGACGCGAATATTGCCGAGCTGTAGAGCGTCAACAAAACCGCCATGCCAATGCACTTGTTGATCCTGGTAATCATTACTAATGAATTTCAATTTCTTTTACCTGATCCGGTTTCAGATTGAGTTCCACGATTGCAAGGTTCCGGTGTGGATCATAGCCCACATGGACTACTTTTCCAGATATGCTTACCGTGGGCAACCGGACTGCACGCAACTTCAACCTGCAAAGCCCCGCGCCAATTAATTTCGCGCGAATGGTTCCGTTGGTATAATGATAATCTTCCAGCTGGATAGCCGTACCCGAAACAATAGATACCGGGTAGGGATTTGATGCCGTACGCCTCACGGTGATCATGACCCGCTGACAGTCCTTATACAAATCAACCGGTAGTTTATTGGTGGCTTTTATAACGATTCCGGCAGCTGTGACGGATTCGATATAGCGGCCGCTGCCTTTCATTTCAACATCAAATTTTTTTCCTCTGAAGTTTAATCCATAAAGTGACATTTCTTCTCCGCTGTAGGGATAAAATGTTACTCCACCGGCATCTGTTCCCACGCCCACCACCCCGTGCAATGCGGCTTGGTACCAACTGCGCATCGAATATCCCTGCCAGGTTCCCTTTTGAGAAGTCCAGCGATCAAATTCGGGCTCATCTGTTTCTATATAATAGGAGATCCCTTCCGGACAGGTAAGGTATTTGGTCCAATAGCTTACCCATTTTATCCATTGCTCTACCAGTTGTCTCTGATCATTCCCATTGGCCGTGCGCATGAAGTACTCACCGGTTGCAGGCCACCAGCAATGAAGTTGATTGGCATCCATGTCAAATGATTTACTCCATAAAGGGATTTCCCTAAGCCCCATTGGTGTAACCGCATTATTCTTAAAAAAAAGAAGACATGCACCATCAATCGGATCAATGATATCGGCACAATAATTATTTTCCCATCGTATCGAATTGATGGTATAGGAATCACGTTGGGCGAGGGTCTTAGCATCAATCGAAGAAACAATAAAACCTTTCTCCGGATTAAAAAACAGGGGAATGAAATGATGCTCAAATCGCCGGATAATCGCTGCCGCCTTTTTCTCCTGTTCTTCATCCCCCGTTAATGCTGCGAGCGACTCCATGGAGCGTGCTGCACAGTAAAAAGAGGTATTGTTAAATCCACTGATGTCATTTCCCGTTTCACTCATGGCCTTTGGAAAATCCGGGAACAAGGAACTGCCTTCACAAAGCCCAGTTCCTGAGACTTCAGTCTTCGCTATGCGGTCAAAAATTGTTTTAGCGAATGGGTACCTATCTTTGACCCACTGAATATCACCGGTATTTGCATAATATAATTGAAGCAGGGAGATATACATTCCCTGCGTAGGTAATGCACTAATACTCACCGGGGTCATGTCGTATGCAAATGCATGCCCGATACCTTTTTCAGGATCAGCGGTTGTTTGATAAAATTGCAACATATTCTTTATGTGTTCTACATCACCCCAATAAGCCGTGGCCTCGTTGCAGGTGATGCCGTCCCATGCCCAGACCCAGTAATTGGATGTTTTTGCCCGTATGGCGCCAGGACGGCTGGTTATCTTTAATGCCTCGTGATACATGGGCGCCAGACTTATGAAATTATTTAAATCGGAATAATGGCTCTTTAAAACCGGGCTGTTATCCGCCACCTTCTGGTATCGTTTAAATTGGTGCCGGATGGACTCGCTTAAACCCCGAACCAGCTTCTGATTCTTTTCGAAAACCATCGATTGACTCTGTCCGAAACTGATCACGATACTGTACGTTCTTCCAGCAGCAAGTACCGGACTTATCAATAGATGCTTGGTGTTAATCGGATGAATACGATTCGTGATGGGAAAATCTGCACCGATTGCTATCACCGTTTGAAATGCCTTCCTATCCAGGCTATCCGGCTTCCAGGCAGGATACGTCATGAAGCCGCCAGCCAAAATATTTGGTTCAGGTGAGAATGCCCATTTATCCCATTGTCTGACTGAACCCCCACTGGAAAACCGAAGATCATCATCACTGCCCCTGCTGAGTCCGAAAGATTCATAAAATTCCATTTTTAAGTGGAGTCCCGTCGGTACACTGTCGGGTAAAATTAATTGCATAACGATGGATTCATCAACTGCCATTACTCGCTGCTTAATAATGATATTTTGAAAACTCCATTCAGATTCAATACCAAAAGGCCATATCCTGGTGTTGCGATATTCAGGCTTGAAGGTCCTACCATCTTTTTCAATAAAGTACCTGAATCCGTCCCATAGCTGGCGTAGAAAAATGGTTGGCAAACCTTGCCCGCGTACCGGGTTATAATAGTCCACCTGCGCAATACCCTCGTAATCAAAACGGAATGCGAGTCTGCTGTCAGCAAACCAGCGTGGCAATTGTGGCAATCCCTTATCGCAATAAATAACCCCCCGGTTAACAGTATACGGCACATCGTTGCCATCGGATTGGGCCAGGCAAAAAACAGGCAAAAAGAAAAAAATTAAGCTATAAAAGCGCATTTGAAATGCATTCCTGGTGAAAAATATCTATTGAACTCCCTTATCTATTTTATCGGCAAATTCAACCATGAGAGGAATAAAATAGGCCGCGAGCTGCACCGGGTAATGATCCGCGTTTTTTAAAGGATGCAACTCGTGATATACATTTATTCTTGATAACTCTCTGGACAAATGTTGGCTGACGTAATAAGGGACGATTTTGTCCGCCGTACCATGTATCAGGCAGGTTGCCGGAATGCGCGGTGCAAATTCCCCTGAGAATATGGGAGCTTCCCATGCGCGGGAACCGGGTAACCCGCCCCACAAATCAATGCACCCTATAAAATAAGAACTATACAAAGTATCATAACTCGTATTGACCGCAATT
Source organism: Chitinophagaceae bacterium (assembly GCA_041691395.1). Classification (GTDB taxonomy): domain Bacteria; phylum Bacteroidota; class Bacteroidia; order Chitinophagales; family Chitinophagaceae; genus Puia. Next base: position 10,512 of record JBEPUT010000064.1, on the reverse strand, counting down.
CCTCCGCCGGCAGAATCTCCGGAAATGAATAATTTCAAGCTGTCAACCCCAAATCGGTCGCTGTTCGCCCGTATCCATCGTACCGCCGCCATTACATCGGATATGCAGGTATCCAGAACACGCCTGCTATAAATAAACCCCTTCCCTTTCAAGGTATAGTTAATTGAAAACGACACATAACCGCGCATGGCGAATGCTTTTGCTATTTTTACATACAACTCAGAAGCCTTATCCCCTTCCCAAAATCCGCCACCATGCACAAGAATGATGGCAGGACGGCCTTGTCTCAACTCTTTACCACGATATATATCCAGTTTAAGGGCTACGGCATTGCCGGAAGAATCAAAAAATCTTTTGTATTCAATGTCATGGAGGACTGTTAAATCATCAACCCGGCTGTTATTCTGTCCTCGTACCCGGTGCTGCAACAGAATTTGCCCGATAAACAGGAAATAAATTGTATATCTTTTGAATCTCCCCGACATACTCTAAATATTATCTTTAACGTTTGGAAAGATGAAACTAATTGCACGTCAATTCTTAGGCGTGACCTGCTTGAAAAATAGACGATATTCTTTTCTGCGAACGACATGGCCAAAGGCCATAAAAGGTCTAGGAAAGCGTGAAAATAGGCACCAGTATACCATCTTAATAGGTAAAAAATCCCAGATAAAAAACAAGCCCAAAACGATAGTAAATAGAAAAATGTATTTCTTTTCGTTCACAGACGGGCTTGCATCTATCTGAATTCGAATGCCGGTTTTCCATTAATTTATTTGTATTCCTTCTGCCATCATCCTGGATGCCCTTTCTTTATGAATAGGAAAGGAATATGACTTCAATCAGAAAATGTCGCAAAAATTATCGGCTCTCTTAAATTCATTTCGCAACATTGAATGGACTTACATATCTCTTCTTTTTTAGTATAAAACCGCTGGCCACTCAGATCAAAATGCAACGGCCATCAAATTCTAGTTCCAGCTGTTGTCGACTTCCCCCAACTTAAGATTGGCGTCAATTTCTGACTGCGGAATTGGAAAAAGATAATATTTGGCCTGAAATGGGCCCGACGCGCCGATGGCTTGCAATTCCGGATCAACATACTGTTCCAACATATTCCATCGCTTTAAATCGTTGAACCGGCTCTGTTCACCCATTAATTCCAGTTGCCTTTCTTTTTGAAGTAGCACGAAAGTCTGATCAACAGTATAGGTCTTGAGGTAAGGGAATGCACCCACCCGCGTTCTGACCTGATTAATAAATCCCAGTGCTTTGGTAACATCAGGATTACTCCCTTTAATTGTACATTCCGCCCGCATCAGCAACACATCGGCATATCGCATCAGGCGTATGTTGTTTGAGCTATGCAGGCCATCCTCTGTGAGCTTATATTCTTTATTGAGGTTCTTTTTATAATAATAGCCCAAAGTTGCAAAATCGTAGGGCATCGGCCCATTAGTCGTGCAATTGTCACACCAGGTATTGTCTCCGATGCCGCCGTAAAAAGTAAGTGGGGCGCGGGGATCGGTATATGCATTGGCGTTCTCATCCGTATAGACAAAATCTGCCACCCGGCGTGCCTGAAAATTCCAGTTGTTCCAATCATTCCAGCCATACAGTTGCGCATGCGGATTTTCCCTGCCCGGGTTACCTTGCGTTCCTTCCGGTTCACCAAATGCCGATTGCCCTGCTCCGCTCCCATCAATCCAGGCGCATTGGATTTCAAACACGCTCTCCTGGTTGTTTTTATTGGTTTCTCCGAAATTGTCCTCCCATTGCGCAACCGGCAACAGGCTGTAGTTGTTCATTTTCGCAAATTCATCATCGGCAGAATCGTATTGATTGTTGTAGAGAAATAATTTCCCCAGAAAACCGGCAGCTGCACCCGCGGTGGCTCTTCCCAGGTTTGCCGGATCCCAGGCGGCCGGCAGTAATAACTCTGCGTTTTTAAGATCCGATTCCGCCACGGCCCAAACATCAGCCGCACTGGCCGCCCTGGGCTCATCTTCATTTCCGGTTTGGTCGTAACTGGTCCTGATCGGTACCCTTCCCCAGTAAAAAGCAAGCTGAGTATAGGCCCAACCACGCAGAAAATATGCATCTCCGATAGCCTTTGAAACCTCGTCATTTGAACCTTTATTTTTAAGATAAAGGTTTCCTTTATCTATCGTAAGATTGGACCGAAGTATCATCCTGTACAGCAGATCCCAGTATCCCGAGATACAATTATTACTGGAATTGTATTGGTATAGCCAAAATTGGACAACATTCGCCTCATTACCCAATGAAGGAGGCTGGGGATTGAGTTCATTGGCTAACGCGTCAAACATTTCTTCCCATCTCCAGCCGAACATGCTGTTGTAGAAAAAGCCTGAATAAATAGCAATGGCTGCCTGTTGAATCTGATCTGGCGTATTAAAATACGAATCCGTATTGATGCTGTTCGGATCACTATAATCCAATATTTTCTTATTACATGAACAAATGGACAGCAATGCGATTAATATGAGCGATTTTATATAAATCAACCTTTTCATTTCGGTGATATTTAATTATTTAGTCAACTAAAGGCCTACCTGAATGCCAAAAACAATGGTCTTTGGATTTGGGATTAGACTTGGGTTATCAACTCCCCGTTCGAGGTTATCCCCTCCGTTTCCGCTGTTAAATCCTCCTACTTCGGGATCATATCCTCGTTTATACTTTGTGAAGGTGAAAAAGTTTTCCAGGCTGCAATAGATTCTTAAACTTTCTACTCCGCTGTTCGCGGCTATTCTTTTTGGCAGCGAATAACCAACGGATAGTAGTCTGATTTTTAGATAATTGCTTTTTGACACAAAAAGGGAGGATGGCCTGGCATTTTGAGCAGGGTCGCCAATAATTGCTCTTGGCTGAATTCCATTTCCCGGGTCCGATTCGCTCTTCCAGCGGTTAAGAACCTCTGATTCCTGATTCGACAAGAATGTCCCGGAAGCATCGCGGGAATAGTAACCGTAAAGGACATTGCCTCCTGCTATTCCCTGCAATTGCGCGTTAAGATCAAACCCCCTGAATTCAAATGTTGTAAGCAGGCCGTAGTATGAGGTGGGAATGGGGCTTCCTGTCTTAGTACGGTCATTATCGTCTACATGCCCGTCCCCATTGACATCTTCAAACCGCAAATCACCGGGTCTGGTCGTAGCATCCTGATAATATGAAAATCCTTTTGCCTGGGCCGCTGTATTGGCAGCATCGAGGTCTTTTTGAGTTTTAAAAATCCCATTGGTGACATAGCCCCAGAAATAGCCGATAGGATTTCCCACATCGGTCCTGGAAACAGATCCTACCGCATCGCCTACATTATTAACATACGGTTGGCCCAATCCCAGCGAAAGCACCTTGTTGGTGACATGGGTATAGTTGGCGTTTACGGAATACCTGAGTTCGCCTATTGTCCCCCGAAAGCCGACGGTTAGTTCGAAACCTTTGTTTACACAACTGGCAGCATTCACGATGGCATTCCCGGATACAGAATTTGAGCCATACCCCAGGGACGGAGGACGGGGAACACCAAATAAAATATCATTTGTATTCTTGATAAAATATTCTGCTGTAGCGGCTAGCCTGTTATGCAGGAAAGCCATATCTGTTCCAACCGATTTAGATACTGTCGATTCCCATTTTATATCACCGGATGCATTGGCAATGACAGTAGCTCCATTGACCCTCGTGTCATTCGGTCCCAGCAAATAATAAACATTGGTGTTCCAGACTTTCTCGAGGTAAGCAAAATTGCCGATCTGGTCGTTCCCGCTCTCACCCCAGCCCGCGCGCAACTTTAACTCATCAAATAAATGAAGGCTCTTAATAAATTTTTCTTCATGCAATTTCCAGGCTACCGCGACGGATGGAAAATAACCCCAGCGATTGGATGGAGCGAAGTTTGGAGAACCATCGGCACGGAAATTTACAGAGAGAAGGTATTTATTATCATATTGATAATTGAACCGTCCGAAATAAGATAAGGAGGCGCTTTTATTATAATTCTCCTGCTGAACGCCATTGGCATTGGCGTAAAACACATTTTTTACGGTAAAGTTGGCAAAGGAGGTTCCGTATATACCCAGATTCCCGTTTTCGCCATAATCGACAACAGAGTTTCCTAACATGAGGGAAACATCGTGTTTATTGAACTGGTGTGAATAAGTCAGGTAATTTTCAATCAACGGCAGATAGGCATAGCCGCTTTGATCCACCAGGCTGCTCGTATTGTTTCCAACCCCTCCTCCGTTAGTGTACTGAGGATTCCAGGATACCTGTCTGCTGAAATTACCACTGATACCTCCCTGGAACCGGTAAACCAATCCTTTCACAGGTTCTATTTCGGCCCAAAGATTGGCCTGGAAATTAAGCGCTGCTCCATAGGAATGATAATTATAGGCCTGTGATACCGGGTTACCAGCGCCGCTACCGTCCGTCTGCGTGTTTGTATCTCCAAATCCTAATCCCGCCGTATTTGTAGAATCATAAACCGGGATATAGGGTATCCCCTCGATCAACCAGTTCGCCTGAGGAGCCGTTCCATTATTTTTGGAATAGTTAAGCGCTAAATTATCGCCGAACCGGAGCCATTTTTTAATCTTGAAATCATTCTTATTCCGTAAATAAAAATCGGAATTGGCAGGCCCTTGTACCGTAATCGCTCCGTTATACCTGTAACCCAGCGACAATAAAAAACTTGATTTATCGGTACCGCTTGAAAGACTCAGATCCACTTCGTGCCTTAACCCGGTTTTAAAAACGGCATCCTGCCAGTTCGTTATATCTTGACGCACGCCCGGAGTCAATAATTTCGGGAGTACGGCCTGGCCGGCATTGGTCAATCCATCAATGGCATAATCCACATATTGGCTGGCATTCAACACGCTGATCTTTCTCGGGGTAGAGGAATAGCCCGTAAAAGCATTGAGACTAATTTTTAATGGACCCGGTCTGCCGCTTCTTGTGGTCACCAGTATTACTCCGTTTGCCCCTTCGGCTCCGTAGATGGCTGTTGAAGAAGCGTCCTTTAGTACTTCAATGTTCTCAATGTCACTCGGATTAATCGTTGCCAGGTTACCGCCCTTAAAACCGTCAATGATATAAATCGGATCCGTATTATTAAATGATGTTACGCCCCGGATGTGAATAGATCCCTGGGTAACATCCACACCGGCGACTTTTCCGGATAACAATGTTGGGACATCAAGTGCCTGGCGGTCGCCCAGGTCTTTTTTGCTCACCGACCCCACCGATCCGGTCAAGTCACTTTTTTTGACTGTGCCATAACCAATGTAAACCACGTCTTCGATATTGGAGGCCTTGACTCTTAGTAAAACATGAACAATATGGGAAGCCGGAATTACAACCTTGACATCCTCATATCCGACTGAGGAAATAAGGAGAACCCGTTTGTCCTCCGGGACGGCGATCGAAAACTCACCGGCGCCCGTTGCAGCAACAGCGATCTGGGTGCCTTCAACGGTGATGGTTGCCCCCCCAACAGGACTCCCCTTCTCGTCAACCACACGGCCCGTGACTTCCACAGGCGGTGGATCATTTGTATTATTTACCGATTGGAGATCAGCCAGGTCACTTTTTCTGGTAATAAAAATTGTTTTTTTCTTGATCAGGTAATCGAAAGGTTGGTCCTTAAAAATAATTTTAAGAACATCTTTGAATGGCGCATGATTAACCTGCAGTGTAACACTTCTCGAGTCCTTCAGAAGATCATAATTAAAAAAGAAAACGTATCCTGTTTGCTTTTCAAGGTCGCCAAACAATTTTTCCAGCGATACGGCCGTGCCCGACCAGGTTACGGTCTGTGAGTAGCTTTTGGCCGTCAGCTGAAGAGAAGCCATAAATACCAAAATGGCCGTTAGTCTCATGATACGCAGCAGTTTCGTTAGTAAAGGCTTTGCATAATATCGCCTTTGACAAAGAGCAATTAATTTCATACTTTCGCAATGTTAGGGTTAAACAATAATCAGTCTGTCCAGATTGTAATTATGGCCTGCCTTGACAAACGTTTCGGCAGGCGGGTTAACCCAAACATTCACCGGGAGTGCTTCGAACACTTCCGGCTTTTTTTTGACTTAACCAGCACTTCTATTTTATGGCATTACTATGAGTTTTTTATCTTCGATTTTAAAATGTACCAGACTTTTTTCCAGCCCTTCCAATACCTCCGACAGGTTCAAATCCCTTTGCATTTTTCCCCCGAATTGTTTTGGAGGTATATTGCCTTGGTAAATTATTTGCACATTATACCACCGGGATAATTGACGCATCACCGTTTTGAGATCAGATTTATTGAAGCTAAAAAATCCGGATTTCCAGGCTATGGCTTCTTCCACATCGAAATTATTGATCAACCTGACTTCGCCATTTTTGAACACCTGCATTTGCTGACCCGGTGAGATAATGGTTCTGGTTGCGCCTTTGACGATTTTTACTGACCCTTCCAATAGGGTCGTCTTAACGGCCATTTCATCTTCGTACGCATTGACATTAAAATGGGTCCCCAATACCTGAATGCTTTCCGCTCCGGCTTGCACCACAAAGGGAAGCATTTCGTTTTTCTTCACTTCGAAGTATGCCTGGCCTGTAATTTCAACTTTCCGTTGAGAACCAATAAAAGCTGCTGGATAGGTTATGGACGAAGAAGCATCAAGCCAAACCCGGCTACCGTCCGGTAGGACCAGTTCATACTGTCCCCCGGCAGGGGTCGTCAATGTGTTGAATATGGCCTTTGCAGAACTTCCCGACCCATCTGAAAGATCACCCGACGAGGAATATGCTATCTGGCCATTGGCCAGTTTCATTATCCGGCTATTACCCTGACTGGCCAGCATTCCATTGCCGGCACTGTCCAAAACGATCTTACTACCATTTCCCAAAGTAAGTATGGCTTTATAGCCACCGGGTGCGACATCATTCTTCACCTCTCTTTCCCGGCTTTCCATTTTAGCCGTTTCAGGTCCAGACTTATTATTGGAAAGTAAATAGGCGACCAGGCTCAGCAGTAAAATGACCGAAGCCGCTGCAATCATTCGCCAGAGAAATGTTGCTGTCTTTACAGGAAAAACAGCCGGTTCCTGCTTTTGCTCGACTTGGCTCAGCAATATGGATGAAAGGATGGCGTTGGCTCTTTCCGAGGCCATTTTATCAACCGGTTCGTAATCCGCCCAGATTTTTTCCAGGAATTGAGTCAACTGCTCATCATCCCGGAACTGGCTTATCCAGCCTGCCAGTTCTTCCCTTTCTTTATTGGTACAAGTACGGCCAATATACCTTTTCAACAAATAATAAATTCTTTTTTCAGTCATGTCACTGGAGATGGTCACAACTCCAAGACAAACGGTCAAAGAAAAGGGAGTAACCGGGAGAAAAAATTAAGAAATTAAGAAAATAGTGGCAGCCAGCGTATAATATGCTGACATCGCCGGATAGGATTCCTTACATTGTTGCCTGATGGAACGCAAAGCCAGTTTCATATGACATTTTACCGTGGTGACCGAGATATTCAGTTGTCGAGCAATCTCTTCTTGTTTTAAACCGTGGTCCCTGCTCAAAATAAAAACCATTTTTTGTCGCTTGGGTAAATTTTCCACCGCTTCGTGAAAAAATTTTTCAACCTCTCTGAAATCCAACTCGTCGTCTATGTCAACGGATATTTTCTCTGTAAATCTTACATCGGCCAAAACCAATTTCTCCTTTACTTTTCTTTTTATCAAATTGACAGCATGGTTGTGGGCAATGCGAAACACGTAGGAATTGAAGTTTTGGACCTCTGCGAGATCCATTCTTTTGTGCCAGATTTTCAAAAAAACATCCTGGACAACATCTTCCGCAAGTACTTTAGACGCTGAAATGTCTAAGATGAAAGAATAAAGCTTGTCCCGGTGAAGATGAAATATTTGGGCAAAGGCATTTTCATTACCATCAGCGACTTGAAGTAACAAGCCCCTTTCCATATTTACATCCGGATCAGGCAATCGTTAGTTAGATTATATTATAGTAAATTAATAAAGCGTTGCCCTAATAACTTTACAAGCTTACGTTAAAAATAAAACAAATTTGCAGCATTCGAAGAAAATATTTGGTCTCTACTACTTTTTGCCGCCCCGTTTGTCTTTACAATAGGAAGGCCATGTTCGGGTGCACCAAAGCGCCTATCGCTGGCGAACTCCCTATGCACCGGATCGCCGGAGAGTTAATGGTTAGACTGTTCGCCTGAATGAAAAGTGAGTTCCGCTCTATTTTAGGTTTACCAGATATAGGACGGTCTGTTCAAATAGCGGCGGCGGAAACACCGGATCTTTCAATTTCTGGCCGAATCCCACTTGTTGGTTATGTTGTCTACAATGCTGGCCCTCGTTTTGTATATCATGTTTTAGCTGGCGTTTAATTATACACCGGACACCAAAATCCCTTCTTTGATTTCCTTCCCATCTAATGTTTATGGAATTTTCGTAACCGATATTCTTATTATCAGCTTCCTGCCTTTGAAAATACGGCCACCTTTTGCAAAGAGTTCGTCAATTTAGTTCCAAAAGGGGTCGGGACACGAATGCTAGCAGCATAATTAGAAGTTTTCAATAGATTGTGACGCTGAATTTATTCTGTCTATTTGCTCAGAAAACTTAATTTTATATTTATCTGCAGGCAATTCTTGTGCAATTGACTATGACCGCGTCGGTCCCTACGGATTAATCAACACATCAATCTCAAGTTCAATTAATCCAGCAACGTCGTTTTTAACCTGATAGTATTTTTCCATAATCATCGCCTGATTTATGGATTGCAAAATCGGAAAACCAGCAAAACGAGCGGCCTCTCTTTGAATTTCCAAATGATCGTTAGAAATCTCACAGTGAAAGGTTTTCAGCCTAATCTTCTGGTCAGGATTATCTGCAACCATCCCAACAAACTCTCCTGATGAAAGCCCTGCTATTTTAGACTGCGGGATAGCAAAGTCCATTTGGCTGGATTTGCTTAATGAGGTGTCCAGACGGTTTACGGAAACACCTTCCTTCACTTGGGCAATTTTCCCAAATCGGCCAGATAATACTTTCGCGGTTTCGCCCATTACTTGCCCACTGATGAGATTTCCTGCGATATTCATAACAACAGTCGCCTGGCCTCCCCATAATCCCTCTTCAACTGGCTGAAATCATGCATCCCCAGGCAGGTTGCTACTTTATTGGAACGAGCAGTGGCAATCAGGGTATCAATATCATTAAAATAAATAGTTGGAAATTCGTCAAAGACCAGACTGCATTTTTGCTGGTTCTTCCTATTTACTAATTTGACCAGCCGGGTAATATAAAGTGACAATACGGCCCCATAGATTTGCTGCTTTTGAGGGTTATTTGCCAGGCAAAGGATTTTTGGAGCAAGGGGGTTATTTATGTCCAATGTAAAGTCATTCTTTGATAGGACCCAATACAGTTGTGGCGAAGACAGCCTCGCCATCCCAATCTTGGCACTGGCTATCTGTCCTTCGAGCTGTTCCATCGCATCATTCTGATAGGCAGAAATAAAAGGATTGATAAGCACTTCGATTTCCGGTTCCGTTCTCAGCACGGGAAATAGTTTTTCATTGTCCACCTGCATAAGCTCAATCACATGAGGAAGCGTGCAATATTTCCCCTTTTCATACTTTTTAAGAAACCAGATAATAGCAGTTACAAAATTAATCGGGGATTCGACAAAGAAATCCCCCTGCTTGGTTATCCATTCCCGATTAAGACCCATCATAATAGAACGGGATGCTTCTGTAGCATCGGTTATATCAAACATAGTATCCGGATCAAGCGGATTACAACGATGGCTCCGAGAAAGGTCGTCAAAGTTTATGAGATGGAATCTGGGTTGAACGGGATAGCTTGTCAGGTTCTTAAGTAAGGTATTGTAGGCGATCTTTGTAAGGTCGTCGAACTTAAAATCGTAGATCAGCATGGCAAAACCTTTTTCAATATGCTGCCTGACAACATGCTGGATCACAAAATAAGATTTCCCGGATCCGGGCGACCCGATGACTAGCAAACCCCGAAACGGGTTGATGATGTTAATCCAGCTTTTCCGGATTCGTCCTTTTAGGTTATACCGGGCTGGAAGATTTATAGAATATTCATTATTTAATAGCCGTTCTTCCTGGGGAAAAGATTCATTGACATCGTTAAAGATATCCTCGCCAAGTCGTGTTTTAATCAACCGAGATAGTAAGGCTCCTCCAGCAAGAATATAAAGGTATCCGAGCCCGGTTATCCCAATATAAACCAGGGACACGGCCTCTTCATCAAGGTTCAAATTCAGCGAAAGGTCGCTAAAGAGATAAAAGATTTTATGGCAGCATCAATGGATTCGCTTAATTCAAGGTTTTCAACTTCTTCCAGGCGGCTCCTTTCCCCGGAAATTGCGGTTAGATAGGACTTCTTCACCATTTGCGGTGTCGCCAATTCATTTTTCGCCTGGCATAAGTCGAAATGC
>JBEPUT010000063.1:0-18282 GCA_041691395.1 Chitinophagaceae bacterium | reverse complement strand
GATTGATATATCAGTTTAGGAAGAGGAATATTTGGGCCACAATCGATGACGTAATAATTTTGTTAGACCAATTTGGCTACATGGGCAAATTGATCTTGCGGAATAGGGCTTCTTTATACAATCCGCCTATCGGAATCGTCTTATTGCCTATCTCGGCCGTATTCCCCTGAATGGCGGATATGGCATCAATTGCTACGATAAAGGACCGGTGGACACGGATAAATTTATGGGAGGGTAAAATATCCTCCATCATTTTCAAATGGGTTCCTATCAGGAGTTGCTTATCTGTCAGAAATACTTTGGAAAAATCCTTTAGGGCCTCTACATACAAGATATCAGCGAACAAAATCTTTATCAATTTAGCATCCTGTTTAAGAAAGACATGATCTGCCGATTCTTTTTCGGGATGAGCGAGAGACGTTTTTGAATCGTGATACTTTTCTACTGCCTGCAAAAACCGATCTTTCGTGATTGGTTTTACGAGGTAGTCTACTGCTTTGAGATCAAAGGCATTCACGGCGTATTCTGGATAGGCTGTCGTAAAGATGATAGCGGGTGGGTTTTTTAAGGAATGCAGGAAATCCAGCCCTGAGGCGCCTGGCATTTTGATGTCGAGGAATATGACATCGACAGGATGCTGATAAAGGGCTTCATAAGCCTCGGCTGTGTTCTTACAGGCCATAACGGTTTTCCACCCTTTTATTTGACTGACATATGTGCCGATCAGGTCTCTCGCCAGGGGTTCGTCATCTACTATTGTGCAGAAAATTGGTTTCATGTGAGAAAACAGTTTATTTCCAATGAATAGACATTTTCCCGGATGCGAGCGGCATAGGCAAAGGTTGCGGGATAATGATGGGCCAGTCTTTTTTGCAGATTGGCCAGTCCCAAGCCCCCCGGTTTAGCCGGCCTTGCGGGGTCAAAGGTATTGTCCATTTTCAACCGGAACCAGCCCTGGGTAATGGCAATTTCCAGTAGAATATAGTCGGCCGTCGATTGGTCGCCAGTATATTTGAAGGCGTTCTCCAGGGCGGGGGCAATCAGTAATGGAGGAATGGTATAAAGGGCAGTGTCCGCCTGATAATTGAAGCTGACCCTGGTAAAATTGAGCCGGATCTTTTCCAACTCAATATAATCCTGAAGCATCCTTACTTCCTTTTCAAGATAAACTTTGTCTTCATTGCATTCATACAGGGTATACCGCATAAAACCCGATAGCCTGGCGATGGTGTCGGCCGCTTGCTGTTTTCTATCATGTATGACCAGGGAATAGATATTGTTCAGGGTATTAAAAAGAAAATGCGGCTTGACCTGCGATTTCAGGAAATTGAATTCCAACTGCAGGTTGTCCTTTGCGAGTTGCAGTCGCAGGACCGTTTGCCGGAAATAGCTCCGGCTCAATTTTATGGCCAGCGGGAGACTGAGGAGAGTGACCAGCTGGTAAAGAATTCCCAGCGAAAGCACCCTGGCAAGAACAATATTGACAATGCCCCGGTGTAAAAACAGGTAATAGGAGGGACTTACCCTGTTAAGGCTTGTTGCGCATTCAACACAACCCAGGATAATTTGTTTGTCGCCGTAGGATCCGGCCGTGGCGTAGAAAAATACCAGGGCAATCGTGAACAGTAAGCCACGCACGATCTTACCCCTGGAGAAAAAACGGAATATGCCAATATACAGCAGTGGGTAATAAAACATCAGCAAAAGAACCGTGTCCTTTAAGACCAGTAGGAAGTTTGTTTTGTCATTGAGAACGCCACCGAATGAAATAGTCCGATAATAATAACTGCTACCCAAGAAAAACGACCAGAAGAATAAATGAAGGAGCATTCGCCAGAAGGGGACTGTATAGGTCTTGTCTGCCAATATCTTCCATTGCATGACCTGAAATTCGGAGTTTTAGGGCATTTATGAATATATTCCCGACCAATTTACAAAAAAGGACGACCGAGGGTTGATTTTAGCCAACGAATGCTTTTTTTGTCTTGATTTCTGTTACAGGCGTCCTGGTTGGAATTTATATTGGATTGGTCGATTTGATTTCGATCATTTTTTAACCTGCCCTAATTTGACGGATCATTAATTCATTTATAAAATGAAAACGACTTTTCTCCAGACTTCCTTGGGAGCGAGATGGAGTTTTGTAATTAGCATACTCCTCGCTATTTTGCTGGGAATCGCGTCGCTTATAGGCAGCGGATTTATTCCCAATCTGCCTTTTTTGAGACACTATTTTCCTTTTGGGGATTGTATGCTGCTCTTGTTGTCCACCTGGCTGATGTACCGACTGGACGGGGATTCGCTAAAAACCATCGGACTGAATATCACGTTCCGGCATATGGCTTTTCTGGTTGGTGGCCTGGTATGCGGCATCCTGGCATGGGACTTATTTATCGGATTGATGAGTCTATTACAGAGCGGTCGGTGGGCTCAGATCCGTGCTGATACGTTTAGCAGAGAAGCGCTGAGAAGCCTGTATTTTATACTGCCATCGATCATTGTGCAGGAGCTGATGTTCAGGGGCTATCTATTTACCCGAACGCTGAGTGAGACCAACACCGTGACAGCCAATATTATTTTTGCCATTCTTTTTATGTTAGTGCACGTGGTGGACCGGGAGGTCTTAAAAAACTCCGGGCAAATGATCTTCCTGATTGTGGCAATCCCTGTGGGGCATCTGTTGTTTGCGACGGCACTTTTAAAATCCCGCACCTTATATCTTTCGATTGGGTTGCATTGGGGGAACAACTGGGCAACCCAATATATATCGATTACGTTTGCCGGTAAAGCCGATGCCGGCCCTCATTGGCTGGGCTTTGCGATTTATTTGTTGCTGTTTTGCTCCCTTTACCTGCTTTTGACCTGGCTGATTTACAGGGTTAAATGGTGGGGACCGGCGTTCAAATCTTGAAAGTCATTGGATGAAACAATTCCTTCCTATTTTTTGGCCTTCAGTAAACGACAGGGTAATTTTAACGGTTTTGTTTTGACAGAGAATTCTCTGGAGCCCACCGTCAAGGAACCTGGCAAAGACTCTCGGGCGGTTACTTAAGAGGGCAATTATGGGAAAGACAAAGTTTACCTAAACACAGGTTCAGTGTCTCACCCGTCCATCACGGTCCGGATCAGTCACGAGTCATTCAGCGATCCTGCGGTATTAGCTTATTGTCCTGAAGCCAGTACTTCAATAATGTCGGCCAGTTTTTGATTGCCTGGAGCGGAGACCGATATCCCATATTAAAAGCGTGATCTGCTTGCGCAATGATATGCAATTCCACAGATGCTTTTGCAGCCCGGTATTTTTCAAGGAGGCCGATGGCGGTAATCGAACAACAGGCATCAATATTCCCTGCAATCAGGAAGGCTGGCGGTGCGTTGGACGATACGGAAGAAGGGATAAACAGTGGTCCGGGGTAGACCTGTATAATAAAATTCGGCTGGCCGTTCAGACTGTCAACCGGGTCGACGGCCTGCGGATCTCCGGTTCCGTTCTTAAATGCGACGGCGTCCACGACTTCTCCTCCGGCGGAAAATCCAAACATGCCCAACCGGTTCGGGTCTATTTTCCATTCTTTCGCGTGACTGCGCACCAGACGCATCGCACGGTATGCATCCTCCTCCGGCTGCCGGTCGAGCGAATAAGGTGAATTTTCTTCGCGGGCAACCTGTATTTTAATATAATGGCGGTAATGCCGACCTTGTTCAGAAACTTCGCGGGATCCCTGCCCTCTGCTGTAAAAACCAGGAGGCGAAATCCACCACCCGGGCAAATCAGCACCGGAGTGCCGTTGGCCAGTTCGCGCGGAGGAAAATAGACGGTGATCGACGGGTTATTGATATTCTTTACCCAATAGTCTTTGGCTTCTTCGGGTTCGTCCTTTCTGTTTTCAAAACACGGCGCTCCATTTTTCCACAAGGGCAATACGAGCGAATCAGATTGCGCCCGCAGGAACCCGCAGACAAAGGTCAATGTCAGTAAGGTGAGAAAATATTTCATTTGTTTCCTGTTTTTAAAATTATTGAGTCTGACCAGGAGCCGCATCAGTTATCTTAAGCATTCACAATTTTCTTTCCAAAAGGCATCAGCGATAACTCAATCATCTGAAAGTGTTTTCTGCCAAAGGGTAAGTCGATGATGGTAATGCATAGCAACAATCCAAAAAAGAAATGACAAACAGCAATATAGATTCCGCCAAATAAGAGCCAGATAATATTTGCGAAGGTAGACAAACAGCCTCCGCCGGAACTGCCATAGACCGCTTTTTTTCCAAAGGGCCAAAGTTGAAAATCCACGACCCCTGACCCCCTGTCACCACAACGATTTAAAGCTGATTTCTACCTGTGGAATGGGGTCAATCTTGCCGGGTTTTCCATTTCATGAAACAATTCGGAATTTCCGTCCAATCTACGATTTTTGACGGTCGGCGCCGATTGAGGATAACCTTGAGTTCTTTTCAATCAAATGTAGAGACCCTCCACCGCCCTTTGGTGTTCCAGGTGGTCCACATGTTTTGATTTCCAGTAAGTTTGGCCGGTTCGGATTACCCCGATTTTTCCAGCTCAAATTGCTTCAGTTTTTCGGGAGAAGGTCATGTTTTTGATATTCAAAAGGGAACGGATTCAGATGATAAATAATCTTATATTTAATAATACTGTTATGGAAATACAAAAAGACTATGGTTTTACGTAAAAGAGTACGTAGAGTTGCAATAGGGATGTCATGTGTTAATGCGAATGCACAAAAGGATTCAACTCAGGTTTTCTTAAATCATGTATTTATTGTCCTGAATTCCAATATTTATAAACATATGTATGATCACCAGTTTTACAAGAGATTGGCACCGCCGATGAAAAGACCACATCAACAGCTAATGCATCCTGGTTTGAATTATTTAATTTCGATTCTTAATACACAACAAGAATATGGAAGTTCACCACCACCCGGACATTCATCATAAACCTAAAAAATGGAAAGAATATTTCCTGGAATTCTTAATGATTTTTCTTGCCGTCACATTGGGATTCATTGCCGAAAACCTTCGGGAGCATATTTCAAATAGGGCAAAGGAAAAACAATACATAGAGGGTTTCATTCGCAATGTAACGGATGATACTGCTAATTTGCGTCATGTCATTGCGTTCGATAGTTTGCAGGTAAAAGGGGTAGATAGTATGTTACATCTTGCACATGCAAATATGGCAATTGACTCAAACCGCAAATCCTTTTATAATATCGCTATCCATTATTTTTATAATTCAGCATCTTTTAAAAGCAATGACGCTACCTTACAGCAGTTAAAAAGCACTGGTGATTACAGACTTATTGAAAAGGATCATGTGGCGGATAGCCTTTCAAAATATGATGCCGATATTCACGGTATTAATGGTGAAAGCAGTTACTACGAAACTTATTTTAGAGAGATACTGTCTAGGCTTGATGAGGTGACTGACATGACTGTTTTTGGAGACACTTCTTATGTGAAACAAGGTAAAATGACAAACAGACCCCTCCCGCAATTGCGAGGTGACAACGGACAATTGCCCATTCTTTTCAATAAAATATTTGATTTTAGTATCATTACAAGTTTTTACGCAGGAAATTATCTAAAACCGCAATTGGAAAATTCTAAAAACTTAATTGCGTTTCTTAAAAGAGAATACGACATTAATGAATAAAGCCTTGATTTTTTATTATGAAAGAATTTATTTATTATTGGCTTTAGCTATCAGGGCCTGGTATTCTGCGCTCACAACTCCTTAGTAAAAGGGGAAGGGGTCGGAACTAAACCTGTCACTAATCTGTCACTAATTCTTCTGAAATCGGCGTCCAATGCGGAAAGGTATTTTCTGTATTGGTACGGAACAAAATGTGACCATTTACGTACTGAGTTGAAATTCAGCTAGAGAGCAGAACGGTGAGCTCGCGGCGAGTCGTTACTTTCTTGGATAAAACATGAAATTGGGATTTAACTGACATTGCCAAAATAAATTTAAGCTTCGATCAATTCAAATTCTTCGTCTTTAGCATTTTCGATAATTGGGGTACTTACAGATTCCGTTTACTGACTCCTATTGTATTTAAATGCTTTTAAACGCATTGGGCTCTTATCTAAAATCGACGATCTTTTTGCAGATGGTGAAATAATTCAAAAAAGGGTAGTTGATGAAATTTCGGTATCCCGGGGTATTAAGCTCTATGGGTATTTAATTATTTGGTAGAGAAGTCGGCTAAGGGTTTACATGTAGATGCGGGTTTTAACCACGACCCTTGACCCGCTCTATCTATAACGATTTTAAGCTGATTTCTACTGGCGGACCGGAGATCAAGTAATTCGGATTTTCCAATATGCCGTCAAATGTTTGACTGACATAATGTTTACATGACTTTTAGACAATTTTTTGACGAGGGGTAAAAGGAAATGAAAGCGGGTGTTCTATTCCGTTCGCAGACTCTTTACCGGGTTCGACATGGCAGCCTTTATAGCCTGATAACTCACTGTCGCAATGGTAATGACAACTGAGAGCAATCCGGCGATGGCAAATGCCCACCACTGTATGTCTATGCGATAGGTATAATCCTGCAGCCATTTGTACATCGAAAAGTAGGCGATAGGGGAAGCGATAACAAAAGAAATAATTACCAGCTTTAAAAAACTTTCGACAATAGTGCGGTGATGCCGGTAGCGCTGGCTCCCAACACTTTTCTCACGCCAATTTCTTTGATGCGGTTCTCTGCCATATAGGTAGCGAGTCAGCATTCATTTGACCAGTTTAATTATTTTGGATCATTCCGTGCTAATACACAAATACTATTTTTTTGTTCTTGCGCTTGGACTATGATGAAAGTGTTCCATAAACGAAAGAATAATGTAATCTAACACAGGGTCTTTCCGGAAAATCCATGTCGGTCAAGTGCGCGTTCTTTTCATTTATTGATCATAATGAGACAAACCCGGGTTAGAAATATAACTGTTTTTCCCCTTGATGAATATGGTGGGTAAATCGCCAGTGAAACTTTTAAACTCATTTATAAAATGAGCCTGGTCGGAATAACCGCAATGGTAAGCGACGCTTGTTAAATCCATCCTGTAATTTTTATTTAATAAGCGCCGCACTTCATTTAACCGGGTTATTCGCATATAATGTTTTGGGCTAATTCCAAACTGCTCTTTAAATTGCCTGTCCAATTGACGCATGCTGATGAAAACCTGGTTAGGGAGATCCTTCATTTTGATGCTTTTTGATTGACGGATGACTTCAGCAGCAAGGCTTACATAATTTAAATTGATAATTTTGTTTTGCAGGTTTTTTAATAACTGATTTTCTGCACAGTTAATCATCTCTCTAAAATCTTTTTTTCCCTTTATCTTTTGACTGAAATCAGGAAATTTAGCACCCATAACTTGGGAAAAGTCCTCAATGCTGTCTTTGATAGTCGAAGCTGGTATGCCAAAAATATTGTAGAAACCATCCGGCTTGAAACGGATGGCAAATACGTTCACCAAATTTCCAAATTGCACGAGATATGGTTTAGTATGCATGCCTACGATCATGTATTCGGGAGATTGGGACCAGCCATAAGCATTTTGCAGATCACAATGCCATTCATTGAGGTGTATTATCAGTTCAAGACATCCGTTAGGAATGACTTTCATGGATATGTTTTCAGATGAATTTTCATTAAAACTTCCTTCCCAAAATATTTCTACATATGGTCGGAGACTTTCACACGGTTGATATTCTTTTATGGAGGAGCTCATACAGATAATGCATTGAGGTAGCCTAAGGTAGACTAATAAAGACTACCGCGCTAACATCGATGCATTTCCATTTTCCGGTATGAATTCAAACTGATTGGAAAGTCATTCAAGTTCCGCATGCTGTATTAAGGACTGCGGACCATTTATAACCGTTTTATCCTCATTGCCCCACAGTTTTTTCATTACTTCGTTTAGGTCTCTGAGAGCCTGACTACAATCTCCATAAAATGAAGAACCATGCATAGTTGCCAGTGTTTTTGGTTTAAGGTCTGCCAGGGAAAATAGCATTTTTGGAGTGTGAATTGTATAAGGAGAATATTCCATTAGAGGTCCCTGTTCAAGTTCAAGCATTGAACTTTTATGCGAAGCTAGAATATCTTTATCTGTTATATCTGCACAGTTTCCATTCTGATGAAATAAATCGGAACACAACAATGTTTTATTTGTTTCTTCAAAAAGCACCCCGGCATCCCAACCATGTGGTAAATGTGGTGTCCGGATAAAGCGAAAACTATATTTTCCAGTATTTAAAACTGCATTTCCTGCCATTGCATAAGCCTGTCTTATAGCAAAGTCGCCCATATTAACAATTGCACCTGCTTCGCTGCAAACTGCTTTAGCAAGGGGTGCTACCTGAAGCCATTCATTAAGTGCTCCGCATTCATCCACTTCAAAGTGACTAAACCCAATCCACCTGATCCTGGAAGGGGCAATAATTTTACTTACTGCTTCATGTACTATGGGAAACATTTGTTTCATTCCCGCATGGTATAACATGGGTTCATCATCTCTGATCAGGAAATGATTGAACTGTAAATTCATTTCCTGCACAAAAACGGAAATACGATAGATATCGGGAGCAATTTCTGATACCTTGATCATATGATTATTTTATTATTAAGTGGAGAATTGAGATAATAGCGAAGATATCATGTTTTAAATGGATGAAATTGTAAGAAATGGACTTTTTTAGAGCTGGATTTCCAATTGTCATTTACCAACCTGTCACTAATCTGTCACCAATTCCTCTGAGACCCACTAGAACCGGGAGAAGTCACTTTCTGTATTGGTACGGAACAAAATGTGACCGTTTACGCACCGAGTTGAAATTCAACGAGGGAGCAGACCGGTGAGCTCGCGGCGAGTTGTTACTTTCTTGGATAAAACATGAAATAGGGATTTTTCTTACATTGCCAAAATAAGTTTAAGCTTCGGTCAATTCAAATTCTTCCTCTTTAGCATGTCCGATTATTGGCGGACTTACAGATTCCATTTACTTCACCTTCGTGTTTAAATGCTTTTAATCGTATTGGGCTCCAGGTCAAAATCGACGATCTTCTTGCAGGTGGCAAAATACTTGAAGATAGGTAATAGATGAAATTTCGGTATCCCTGGTGGTAAACTCTAAGGGTATATACTTAGTAGGTATTAAATTTGACTAACGGCGTAGAAAATCCACGAACCTTGACCCGCTCTCCCGATAATGATTTAAAGGTGAATTTTAATGGTAGACGGCGGTCAACATCCCGGATTTTGCGTCGGCTAATTCCACAGGCGGATTAACAGCCCAGTGGCTTTCATGTAATCCAGCCAGTATAACCAGGCCTGGCTGCGGCCTGTATTATAGTCTGCCGAGATACGAAGGGTCTCCAATTCTTCTGTATGCAAATTGGAAGGACTCTCCTGTCCTTCCTGAACGCGGTCCTGCAGGATGCGGACGGATTCACGGGAGAGGTTAAGATTGGCTTCCAGATTCCGAAGCTGGCTTTGCATCCTGTCCATTTCATATTTTGCTGTCAGGGATTCCTGTGCGTACTGATCGGTGTGATCCAATAGTTGTTTATTGTACTGATCAGCCTGTATTTGTAAACTGCGTATTTTTTTTTGTTTGTCTTCTCCGAACAACAGGGGCAGTTTTGCATTGATGCCCACATAACTGTATCCAAACCATGTATTGGCTTCCACCGGATTAAAATGATTGGTGTATTGATTGGCCCCCAGGAAACCTTTCAGATTGAGGGTGGGCAGATATTTTGCTTTTTCAGATTGCTGCTGAAGTTCAGAAAGATTCTGCTGAAGTTTTAATTGCTGAAATACCGGGATGGAACCCGTAGCAGGAGGCAGGTTGCGCCAACGCCAGATATCCTGCTGAAAATAAGTGGTATCGATTTCAAAATCGAAATTTCCGGAACTGGGTTTACCAGTTAGGAAAAGTAAATAGATTTTCTTCTCAATCACCAGGAATTTTGCGTCCGTTACTTTCTGCACCGCAGTATTGTGATTGATGAGGGCCTTGTTGAGATCGGATTTCAGCAGGCGGCCGGCATCGAACTTCTCTTGTTGCAGCTGGTAGCTGACCCAGGTGCTGGAGGAATCAAAAGCAGATGAATTCAGTTGCTCTTCCTGTAGCCAGATATTGATGAAAGCTTTCGCCACTTCATAAGCCAGTTCATATTCCGTTTGCGACTGGCTCATGCCGGTGATTCGTTCTTTCAGATTACTTTCCCTGATTTGCCGCTTAATGGATGCATCTACCAGAGGCTGGATAACCGTAATGCCGGCAGCCTGCGACCATCTTGTCCCGAACTGAATGACGGCTGTTGCATCCGGCGGATAGGTTGGATTGAATTTACCAATGGGCAGTATGGAGCTTTGCAAAATGGGGTTAAAGTCGTAAGAATAATCCAGGGTCACCTGTGGCCAGTATTTTTTTAATAAGGCTTCAGTTTCCAGCTTTTGAATGGCACTGTCCATGCGTCCTGCCTGAATATTTTTACGGTTCTGCCAGGCGTCATGAATCGCCTCTTTCAGTGTAATCGTTTTTTGGGCCATTGACGGAATGGAAAAGGCTGCAAAAAAATCAGTAAGGCCGGAAATGTCAACTTCATAATCTTAGCATTTTCTATCTGAATACAGAGGCGGGTTCAACGCCACTAATTCGCCGCAGGGCAAATGACGCCCCGCCCAGAGAGATCAGGCTGATCACAATAAATATGACCAGTATCATCCAGGGAGCAAAACTGAACATGAGTCCCGATTGGGCTACACCACGACGGAAACCTTCCAGCAGGAGAAAGGCAATCATGAAACCGGCAATAGCAAAAACCATGGCTTGCGTCATGATCAGCCGGCGGATAAAACCATTCGTGGCGCCGATAGCTTTTAAGGTTCCGTAATCTTTGATGCGGTCCAATGCGGATGAATACATCGTGAGACCGATAATGAAAAAACCGGCGACCAATGCAAAAATGATAAGCGTTCCGGTACTCAGCGCAATGCCACTGCTGGATAATATTTTCCTGACCGTGGAAGTGGCCAGTTCCTGGGAAGGCCATGCCTTCACACCGTACAGGGTTTTATTGATGGTTGCCGAAAGTTGCCGGGCATTCACTCCTTTATCCAGTTGCACAAGAACAGCACTAATGGTATTGACAGACTGGCCCGAATAAAACCTCGCTCTTTCAATTGTTGTTAGGCAAAAACTGCTACCGAATCCCCGGAACCCTTTAGTCTGCATGGCAAAAAATGCGCGCTTGCCGTTTATTTCAAATGTTTTGCCCAGACTGATATTGCCACCGAGATTTGCCTTGTCGAAAAATTCGCCACTGATGGCGCCATCTGTTTGCAGATCTGAAGGAATCCCTGCGATGATTTTTGAAGAATCTAAAATATCATTCAGCCGGGCAATGCCCACGCCGATGATGGTTATATTGCCGCTGGATCCATTGTCAAAATTGGCCGCGGCGCCTGTAATCAAAATAGGGAAGGCCATTTTTACGCCCTGCATACTTTGTATCGCTCTTACTGTGCGGATATCCAGTTTGCCCAACTGGTTTGCATCTTCTGTTTTGCCATCCACCACCCAGATATCAGCTTTGATGGTGGCAGGAAGTGCTTTCATAGCCCCCGTGAGGAAAATAAAGATGCCCAGTTGCTGGCCGATCAAAAAAGTGCTGATCAGTATTCCTATAGTAACCCCGATACTCTTCGCTTTGTCAAACCGGATAAACTTCCAGGCCGTTTTTAACATGATCGGTTATTTTCTGTTTTTAGAAATGTCAACCACACATTCTACGCGGGCATTCAATAATAATTTCTCCGGGCGATCCAGCAGTATTTTAATTTCCCTGACCCGCCGGTCTTCTTTCTCAACCGCCTGATCGGTGAACAGGGATTTCTTTTTCAGGTAGGAAGCGGTGAAATATACTGTACCCGTAGACAAAGTATCATTAGAACCCAGGTTCCTGATCCAGGTTTTCTGTCCGTTGCCTATTTTATCGGCAAAGAGTTCATCAATTTCGCCATCTGCAATAATTCTTCCTTCCGGACTCAGCTGGCCGATGGATTGTTTGCTGTCGACAGCATTACCGGGCAATGGAATCAATTCGAGAAGTATTCCTTTTACAGGCGCACGGATAATTTTCTGTTCCCGTTGCTGAACGGCCGACTGTAATTGTGCCCGCACCTCCGCCATTTTTCGTTTTGACACATCCACATTGGCCAGGAGCCGATTGATATTCACCTGGTAGGCCAACATAGCCGTATTGGCATCATCTACTGCTTGCCGGGTCTCAGCGCCTTTCGAAAATAGCCGGCTTAATCGTTCCAGTTCTTTTGATGCATTTGCATAGCGCACCCTTGACTCCTGAATATTGGATTCATCGGCGTTGATCTGTGCCTGTTGGGTGGAAACCTGACTTTTTATTTGCTCAACTTTTGCATCTTCTATGGAGTGAGGGAGTTCGAGAATAATGTCGCCGGCATTTACTGTATCATTTTCTTTCTTTTTTACTGAAGAAACCACACCGCTTACTTCGGCAGCCAGATCTATGATCTCCCTTTCCGGAACAATTTTAGCGATGCCCACGACCTCTTTGACGATAACCGGAGCATTATTTTTTGTAGTTGTAGCATCAGGTTTTGTGCCGCATCGAACGAACAGGAAAGCCAACAGGTTTAAAAAAATCCATTTTTTCATATCTAATGCAATTAATGAGGTATTAACTCTTCTTCTACTGGACTGTCCGAAATTTTTCCGTCCACAACATAAACGATACGATCCGCAAAAGGCCGAAGGCGGGTATCATGCGTTACCACTGCAACTGCCTTACCCTGTTTGGCTAAATCTTTCAATTCATCCATCACGATCGAAACACTTTTCTGGTCGAGGGAAGCTGTCGGTTCATCACAAAGCATCATGCGCGGATTGGTTACCAGCGCTCTCGCAATCGCCACTCTTGGCCGCCACTCAGGGCTTTTGGTAAATTTTTCAACCGGTCTCCCATTCCAACTTTGACCAGGGCATCCGTCGCGCGGGTCCGTGCTTTTTTTTCGGGTATATGCTGAAGCTGCAGGGGGATCATCACATTTTCCAGCGCATTCAAAGGAGCAATCAAATTGAAATTCTGGAAGACGAATCCGATTTTCTCCAGCCTGATTTTAGCAAGTTTTTTTTCACTGAGATTATTCACCTGCATGCCATCTATCAGTACTTCTCCAAAAGAAGGATAAATCACGCAACCCAATAAGGAAAGTAGGGTGGTTTTCCCAGAGCCCGAAGGGCCGATGATGAGTGTAAGCTCACCCAATTTCAGGTCCATAGAAGAAGGATTCAACGCAGTATTAAGGGTATCGCCGGTTTTGTATTCTTTGCCAGCCTGTACGACCTGTGCTGCAATCTGATCTGTCATCGAAAAGGTTTATTCAATTGGATGCTTCAGTTTGAATCAGTGCCATATCTGCAAGTTAATTTGTTTCTAAGCAGGAACAGATTATAAAAAATTTAAAAATCTGGAGAATCCGGATACTGTGATCAGTGGAAAAACTACCACCCTTGACCCCATCTCCCAATGAAGATTTAAAGCTGATTTCAACTGGCGGTCGGGGGGCCAACCTTGCCGGGTTTTCCAGATTGATCACTTTCGCCATATATGGTTCACTTATAGTCTCGCATACGTCCATTCTCTTTTAGTCACTGACATATGAGGATTTTGAGGCATTTCCATTGTAAAAACTAAAGTGTTATCTGAGGCTGAATATATTCCTCCCATTGGTGCGTTTCCGGTCACTGTGATGGTTACATTTTTTCCTGACATCGTCCATTTGCCCGTTTTGGTGGTTGTTTGTCCACCTGATGTGATGGTTTCAACCAATGTGTTGTTTGATTTAAATTCATCGACTGCATCAATTTTTGGCATTTGCATGATTGCCTGCATATGTCCATTAGACCTCGCTACAGCCTCAGGTGTGCAAAACATTCTCCCGGACATTTGTTTCCATTTTCCCACTATAGATTGCGCATCGCAGGGTAAAATGCCTATAAACAGACTAAAAATAATAATTAAAATTCCAGCTTTCGATGGTTGGTTTCTGATATTGCTTAGCTTATTCATAATAGATAGATTTTCGGGATGAAGGAATGGAAGGACGCTTGGTTAGATTCCTTAAAAGCAAGTTTTCAGCGCGATCATTGATATTGATTCTCGATATTTACTGGTGGCGGTCTGCCCGGAGCGAAACGTCTCTAAATATAGGATAAAATTTTAAATGCCTGTGGGGTTTGGCAATAAATAACCATAATAAACAGTCAGTCTTCTCGCGATTATTTATTCTCAGGTCATTTCTTCACCAATCAATAATTTGAAGCCATAACAACATCTATTTCTCCATTAAATCTCACAGTGTATATACGCGTGAGTCCTGATCCAAGCTCATTTGGCAATCCTGGTCGTCATCCTAATTTCAGATACTGATTAGTTTTTCAATGTGAATATCAGTTGCCTCTCAATCTATCACGTGATGTGTTTAGGAAAGAATTCTCCCTCCGTATGAGCGGATATTTTTACCTTCAGTCCAAACACGCTGAATATGTTTCGGAAAATTATAGCTTCTCAATTTAAAAGGCCTTCAGGCCTGTTTGGAATCTTCTCCTCGAATATTATGATCAAGGGGAATAAAAATAAATATATCAAACTAATAGAAGATTTAGACCTGCGACCACTGGATAGCATATTAGAAATCGGGTATGGTCCGGGAATAGGAATACATATGATAACAGAGAAATGTAATACATGTACTATTCGCGGAATTGATTTTTCAAATCTGATGTATAAAAAAGCAACTCAATTGAACAGGCGGTTTATTAGCGGTGGAAATGTGCAGTTGCAAAAAGGTGATTTTCTGAAGATGCCTTCAACCGGCAAAATGTATAATAAAATATTTTGTCTGAATGTAGTTTATTTCTGGAACGAATTAAAATCACCTTTTGAGAAAATATATTTGATGTTAAAACCGGTAAGCGCATTTCACATATATATGGCAAGCAGCGACATGTTAAGGAAAATGAAAGCGCCAGAAGACATATTTAATAAATATTCAATTGAACAGGTAATAGATACCCTTAAATTAGCCGGATTTACTGATGTAATTTATTCGTTTGATAAAGGATTCTATATAAAGGCGCTAAAAGGAGAAGAATGATTTTTATGTCAATACTTAATAACACCCTGTGAATGCCTGTAATTCTTTGACCAATTGCCGTTACTTGTCTTTAGCAAACTTTTTTTGACACTAATCTGTTACCAAAAAGTGATTTATGAGATTTCGTTGATTTGTATGGTCAGATTATAGGTGGTAATGATACCCAATGATGCGGTATGATTCGCAATGATAAAGGATTTTTAATCACTTTTACATGACCGATGTTGATAGTACTACCTGATATGTATCGACCGAAAAGGAAATCTTAATCATGCGATATAGCCACTATAGATTTAATTTATTAACGTCATATAGCCCGGAAATCAATTGGGTCATCCCAATTGCAATAACTGGTGGTCAAGTAGACTTTACATTATTTGCAATTTGGGCGAATAATCTAACGAATCCTGAGGGGCAATATGTTGAACAAGTTTGGAAGGATATTCAATATTATGATGAACAATTAACCAATAAAACAACAATTAGTATTGGTGATTTTAATAGCAATACTATTTGGAAAAAAGGATGTAGAGGTCGTGCCCAGAAGCAGCCGGTTATATTACTAAAAAAAATGATCAAAATTGTCTCACATCTCTTGAAACATCACACTTAAATAGAGATTAATTTCCCTTATTAAATATGATTGCTCTATGGTGGTCGCCCCATTCTTTGAGGCCCTCAATTATTTTTTCCAGGGATTTACAATAAATAGTGACGGCATATTCAACGCCATACGGGGAAGTTTCACAATCTATTTTTGTAATAATTTGATTCATCTCCAATTCCTTTAATTCTTTTGAAAGGATTTTTGGAGTGATATTGATCAGATCTTTTTGAATTTCATTGAATCTTTTCTTTTGGCATGATAAGGAAAGCAGGATGGGAATTTTCCATTTACCCCCTAAAATGTCTAATGTATCCCGAACAGATAATAAGTGATCCTGTAAATGTCCGGGTTTATTTAAGATGGTGTTATTCATATTATTCTGCCGAGGATTCATAATATATACAGGTATCCTTCAGGATATCTGCAAGTTTAGCATTTCTAAGTTAACTATTTTTGTCGAGAATTCAATTATTAAAAACCTGATAGAAGTCTTGCTCAGCATTCGTAAATCAAATGATTTTATGACAAAGGCAGAAAGGGTTTGGGTGATCGGTCACCAGATACAACTCATTAACAGTACTGGTAATTATGATATATTTTTCGGCGAAACTCCAAGTGGAGTTCCCGGTCCCCCACCTCACTATCACTCCAAATTCTCCGAATTCGTCTTGGTGCTGAGAGGCCAAATGGAGTTTTTCATTGATGGCGAAAAGCGACTTTTGCAAGAAGGAGATTCGATCGATCTGCCGGCTCATTCTGTACACACATTTAGTAATCTAACACCAGATACATCACGCTGGTTGAATATTCATAGTCCTAAGGGTTTTTTCTCCTTTTTTGAAAGATTTGGAGTTCCTGTTAAACAGGAAAATTCATTTGAAAGTTCTATATCCGGATCCATGATTGACAAAGTTGTTAAAGAAGCAGCGGGCTTTGATATGATGATTGTTAAAGTCTGAGGCAGCACTTATTTGAAAATTCCGCGTTGACTAACCACTAAAATCCGATTCTAGCTGACCACTTGTAGTATTGAGTTCCAATCTCATTGATCGTCAATTTTATTCGGAATGAGTCGATCACTATCCGGGATTTTCAGCATTATACTTAGTCGAAAAATGCTAATCGTGGACTTAACGAATTAGATACTCTGCATGAGAAATTCTGCCCTCTTGTTCGCCACTGTGATGGCGGTTGCCGTATTATTAAATGCCTGCAACCAACCGGAAAATGGCAAAATGACTCAGGCTACAGAAACCTTATCAAAAAACACTGCCGAATATTTTAACCTGCGACCGGCATTGGAAAAACAATATGGCTATAGTCACGCGGTGAGAATTGGTGATGACCTGAAAATATCAGGTGCTGTTAGCATGACCGACTCGGGAGCGATCATCGGCCCAGGCGATATGGCACTACAAATGAAAAACTGTTATAAGGATCTGGAGAAAATTCTGCAGCATTACGGCTATACCTACGACGATGTTTATGCCGAAAATATCTATACTACAAACATGGACGAATTTATTCGCGTAGCCCTTTATCGTAAGGCTATCTTCAAAAAGCAGTTTCCTACCGGTACCTGGCTCGAAGTAAAGGGTCTTGCTCTACACGGGCAACTCATTGAGATTGATATGGAAGCGCATAAAGTTAAATAGAATCATATTATTGGTGGTGGTGATCTTGCCTAAGGTATAATTGCTACTGCACTTGCGGGTGTGGGATTTGCCTGAATCTAATTATAAAGAAAGCCTCCAAATGAAATCTCTTCTCTTTTTTCTAATCGCTTCTTAACTGATTTCTGGAATTCATGCTGAGACTGCACTCTTAGTAGCTTGTGACAGATGTTAATTTATTTATCTCTCAAAAATATTTTATGAAACAAAAGTCAATTCTTTCTAAAACGTTTTCATTTAAAGTCTTGCTCATTATCACCGGGACAGTTATTGGTTTTGGCGGCTTCACCAACTGTAATGCTCAATCTATTATAGGCAAGTGGAATCAGGTATCAACCAAACAATATTTTAATCCAGAAGATGCAAAGAAACTTGGAAAATCATTTGTAGAAACACCAACAGGTAGCGCAGGAAACACAGCAATTGAATTCAAAACAGATCATACCTATGTCAAAACGCTCAGCGGCAAGTATCAACCTAAGCCTGTTTTATTAACAGGATCGTGGAAAGTTTCTGGCAATCAATTTGAAATGAAAATAGATGCTAAGCAGGCAAATCCAAAGTTCATTGCTCCTAAGGGAAGCGATTCAAATAGCGATACAGCATCATTAGAAGATGATACACTTATAGTAACGACAACTGTGCCTGCCAACAATCCTTTAGGGATGAAAATAATTAAAATAGAGGCCACCTATAAAAGACTATAGGTAAATTGTTTTAAGAGAGATTGCGATACAGCTATATTATATCTATCTGAATCCGG
>JBEPUT010000062.1:0-18421 GCA_041691395.1 Chitinophagaceae bacterium | reverse complement strand
CCCATATAACGCCATCGGGTGAACGCCGGGCGCAATGCGCATAGATGGAAGGGCAGCCTTCCTGCGGCCGGATCACCCTTTGTTTTTTACCGTCTTTTAATATCGTTACACCGCCGAGACCGGCTACCCAAAGCCGGCCACCAGAATCAAAACACAATCCGCTGAGATAAGCACTCAGCAGCACATCTGTTTTTTGAAAATAACGGGTGCCTTGTGCATTGCAATGGTACAGTCCCACATCACTGGCTATCCAGATGCCCTGGCGTCCGTCAGATATGGCGCTGCGCACAGACCGGGCTATGGGATAACTTTTTTTTATGAAATGGTTGCCGTCCAGCAACCACACCCCATCTGGTCCAATAGCGTACATTCCTTCACGGGAAGGACAGATCACAGAAATGGGTCCCTGTGTGCCGGGTATTTTTTTAATTTCTCCCTGCTGATAAGCAAATACGCCGTTCCAGGTGCCCATCCGGACTATTCCCTCTTGCTCAGCGTCAACAGCATAGGCCGGACCTTTATCCTCATCAGAAAAAGGCAGCGCCGTCCATTTTGTCTCCCCGTCTTTTTTCATCAGCACACCGGCAGCGGTGGCAATCCATACCGTGGACATCCCGTCCACCGCAATGTTCCGGATCTCATTTTCTTCCCGTGTTGTTCCCACCGGGAAATGTTCGGCATACTCCTGCACGAAAGCGGTATCCCGGTATACTGCCGTATTTTTAACCTGATCAAAAGCTGCCTGTGTCAGGAATATGAAAAACAGCACTACGAAACTTTCTTTCATGCAATGGTTTATTTCTGAAAGGAGAACATGAGGCCACGGACAGCAGTCGGGCGCTTCGATTATATCTTTAAAAAAATCTTTTTCCTGTATAGGATGTAAATGAGGATAAAGCAAAGTACGCAAAACGCCAGAGCCCAGACAAAAGATAAAAGTTCGGGTGATATTCCCGTGGTCAGTAGTTTACTTATTTCCGTCATGAAAAATAATGTTGATTGATGAGTATTAGTGTCCCGGTTTGCCGGCTGCCGCCCTGATCAGTTTCTCTATCGGGTCCACCACCTGCAATTCGCAACGGGCGCCCTGTTCCCTGGCTTTTTGAATAATCTGCAGTTGTCCGGACAGCCACGCATCTCCTGCCGGCTGACCCGCATGAAGGAATGTAATGGCGGATAATCCTGCTGCTGCCAGTTGCGAAAGGTTTTCCGATAAAGAAACAGCTTCCTGCAATTCGGGAGAAGCGCGGAGGGTTTTCAGAAATCCCGGATGATTATCTTTCCAGATGATCAGCTGATCCGTAATCTTCTTCTCCAGATCCGAATCCGGACTTTTTAAAAACAATTCCGCTTCCCTGCTGAAAATCCGGGGAAGTTCCTGGTCTGGGGTTGCCGCGTCCGCTATTTTGGTATACGGTGAGAACACAGAATACATCGTGTCGCCCTGGTTGCGCTCATAGATTTTCAGCGGCTCCAGCACGTTCACCAAAACCTCCAGCGCATGGGTATCATATCCGTTCGCCAGCCTCCTGAGCATCTCCCCCTTGTACGATTCATGACGGAGACCAAGGGCCTCCAGATAGAGGCTCACGATATCCAGGCGGCGGTACATGTCGTCCACATCTTTAATTTCTTTCGAAGACCACAAGCGTTCCGCTATGGCGGCTGACCGCGGCCAGATCCGTGAATCCACGGTCTCGGGCGTTACCAGTTCACTCCACATGGTGGCCTCACCCCCCAGGATATTTTTGATTTCCGCTGCTGTGAACTTCACGCTGTCGGGCGCCGGATCATTGAGGTAATGGTAGGAAGCCGGTTGAATCAGGTCAATGTAGTACCCAAAGGAAAGAATGGACTTGTATCCTCTTTTAATTGAAGTATAATAAGGTTCGTTTCCCCGCCAGGACTGGATCACGATGCTTTTCGGAACGCCGGGCTGAAGGATTTCGTCCCAACCCATCATGGTCTTCCCGTTTTTTTGAATGATCGGCAGTATGCGTTTGTTGAATGCCGTTTGAAGATCCATGTAGGTTTTCATTCCGTGGGCCTTCATATAGGCCCTGATGTGCGGATTGCTTTCCCAGTCCTTCCCCGTATTTTCATCCCCGCCAATATGGAAATACGCATCCGGAAACAGGTGCGCCATTTCCGTATATAACTTATCGAGGAATACATATACTTTTTCATTGGTCGGATCGAGCACGGGATCAAATACACCGAAATACCGTTGCAGTGTATATTTCCTTTTTTTGCTGGCCAGCTCCGGGAAGGCCGTCAGGATGGCGGTAGTGTGTGCGGGAGTCACAAATTCGGGAACGATGCGTATGCCGCGTTGTCCGGCATACCGGATGATCTCCCGGATGTCATCCTGCGAATAATAGATACCGTCCGAAGCCACACGCTGCAATTGAGGAAATACTTTTGATTCCACCCGAAAGCCCTGATCGTTTGACAAATGCAGATGAAGCACATTTAATTTTACAGCCGCCATGCCGTCCAGGGTCCGCTTCACCACGTGTACCGGCATGAAGTGCAGTACCACATCCAGCAATAATCCGCGCCAGGCGAACCGGGGCGCGTCCTTTATGGATACGCCCGGGAAATAATAACCCCGGTCATCTGTGCTCACGAGTTGCAGCAATGTTTCCAGACCGTGGATAGCGCCAAGATCGGTGGGTGCGGTCAGAACTACCTGCCTATCCCGGACCTCCAGCGAATAACTTTCATCTTCATTTAATTCCAGTTTTCCGGGCCGCTCCACCTGTATGAGGAAGGCGGCGGAGAGGTTATTGTCCTGCGGCGTAACATATCCCTGCTTGTCCAGGAAGATGCCCGTCTTTTCTCCCAGCCGGCGAATAAAACGACTGGCTTCCGCGTACAGCCGCGGATCCGGATGACCGGAAACGGATACCCTGAAATCTTGTGTGATATCCAGCCTTTCCGCATTGGTCTTGAGTTCCCGGGGAACGGGCATGAGGTTATAGGTGCTGTTGACCTGGGCGCGCGGGAAGAGCCATCCCGCGGACAGAAGCAGTATTAAAACATTCCGTATCATCCATGCCTTATTTTTCATGCACCGCTTTATTGCCGGATCAGCCAGACTTCGGCTACCCGTGACTGTTGTCTCCAGTTCATATTGTCTTCGTTGATATCCTCCCAGGTAAGCACCAGCTTTCCATGAGGTATCCATTCTGCCGGCACCGGAAATTCCTTTATTTCCCCAATTCCTTTTCCATACAGGGTGGGAATAAGTCTTTTACCATTTGCCTCAACAGGAGATTCTCCATTGCCGGTGATCCTGACAGTGTAGTGGTATTTACCCGTTGAGTCCAGGCCGTTGTATTCCATGCCCAGTGGCCAGCGCATGTCCGTAATCCAGGAAAGGCGCTGGCGGCTGAATCCCTGGTTCCACCAGTTATAACCCGGTGTATCGTCGCCATGCAGCATCAGGGGATCCGTGACCCATCCTTCTCCCCGCCATACGTGGGGAGAGCGGGACACATTGCCCACATCATCGTAGAAACCACCTGGTCCCGGATCTTCCCAGTTGGCGATACGCTGTAAAGCTTTTATTTTCTCGGGCGCGGTAAGCGTTTCCGCTTTTTTGAATTCATCTTCTATCCACCAGCGGTTGTTCAACGGGATGTCAAGGAAATCCAGGATGGCGCCACGTTCTTCGCCGGAGGCACCGTATTTTTTTACGCTGGTCTGCAGGCTGATGGATTGATACAGAGCGTCGCATAAACGAATTATCTTTTGATGCCATTCCGGATGAACGAGCGCTGTTTCTGCCAGCTGCAAAATACTGTCGGCCGCCAGGACGGCGCGGTCGGCGCCAAGGGACGGTGCCCGCAGCAAAGCCTGGTTGGCTTGGGTTTCCAGCCGGCTCTCATAAATAAAACGACTGCGTGTGTATGCATCATAATAAGACCGGAGAAGGCAGAGTTGCCAGCGCCAGTTGCCGGAAAGTTCCGGGTGATCAGTTTCCAGCTCATTCCAGGATGCACAGGTGGAAGCGATGGATCCGTTGGCGACGATGGGCCCTTCCCAGTTTTTTTCGAGTGAAAGAATTCCGTCCGCGCCTCTTTCCGCCAGTGAATCGCCGAAAAAATAACCCGCGTATTCTTTCATGATCTCTCTTTCATCGCACTTGGGATCCCAGGCCAGCCTGGTCCAAACGATCTTATTCACGTCGTCGTGTGCGCCGTCGGAATAAGAAATAAAGCCATCGATATACTGTTGCAGTGCACGGTAAAGCGTGGCATAGTAATAAGGTTGCGGGTTACTGGCTTCCCGGCCGAGGGTGAGATTAAACGCAGGATCCCACCACCATATCGGGAAATCACATCGCACGTTATGGGTCAGATCAGGATAGTATCTTATCGGATAATTGGCGGGCAGGGCGGACCTTGTTTCCTGTACCGGCGGGCTGCTGGGACCCGTTACCAGGCCGCCAAGCCAATCGGGTTTTTCTTTCCGGATATAGTCGTACACCGTCAGTGACTGGGCACGGGAAAACCCTTGCAGGGAAAACCAGGTGCGGGCCTGCGGATGATATTTTTTCAGGAGTGCAGCAATATCTTTTAACAGGGGCCATACCAGTTCCGGTGGATTATCGCCCGGATCCCCACCCGGAAAAAACACGCCATTAATCCGGGGAGAATATTTACAAATATCTTCCATCGTATCTAAATATCTTTTCCGTTTCACGGCATCCTTCAGGTCGAATTGCGCGGGCACCCACATCCAGTAATCGATATCATACTGCTGGCAGATGGCACTGATCTGACGGTTCATTTCGGCGGCGGGGATATGGAAATGGGGACTGGGCTTTTCGTCGAAGATCGGAATAGACTCAATGCTGTTGGTACCGAATACCACGAGGTCGCGAATGTATTGTTCAAATTGCGCTACCGTCCATCCATCATAGGAATTGGCGGTATTGCGGTAACCGAGCTGGTGGCCGCGTATCGGTTTATCCGGTGTTTCAGCAAGCGGAAGTCCTTCCTGAAGGGAAATACTTTCCGGTTTCATGCTGCTGTTCCCGAACCGCATCATCCGCAACAATTTGCCTGCGCCAAACAGCACACCCCTGCTGTCGGATCCTTCAATCACAATGACGGTCCGGTTCTGCTGCGGGGAAACGCCGATGTAAAAGGATTCCGGTTTTGCGGACAAGGCTGACAGTCCGGGAAGTTTCGTATCCTGATCACCTCCCATGACGCCCTTATCGGAAATATGTTCCCGGTGCGGTCTTTTTTTTGTGTGCGGAATAAAAGATGCGGCACTACGATTCACCAGCAGGATCACGTCGCCGGTTTCGGGGAATTGGTTGTTCTGCCCCCATGTAAACCCTGTTCTTTTTCCAACTTCTTCCGTCAGGATCCTTGCCGCAGTTTTTTCTCCATTGGATAAATTACCGGTAGCGGTGACGATGGTTGTTTGTTTGGAGAGCGTGATCTGGGCGAGAGAAACAGCAGGCATCAACCCTGCGAAACAAAAGGAAAGAATAGCCGTATGGAAAACTAGTATTCGTCTCATGAATCCAGTATGTGAAATTTCAGGAGCTGCTTTGAAAAGCAGCTCCTGAAATTCATGAAAACATCTAACCACAAAAAATATATCTACCAGGGCTCGTTGGTACCCTGTAATAACCAGAATTTAGACCAGGAGCTGTTGTTACCATCCGGACCGTTGTAGGCCGTCGGTGCTAATTTCGCGATGGCTGCTGCAGAATTCGTCGGATTATTCTGGAGTTCTGTGTTGAAATACGCAAACCGCAAAGGGATCTGCTGGCGCCAGGACAGGTATCCGATACTTAACAAAGGCAAACCGGTTCTTCTCCAGTCCATGTATGATTCACAGGAAGCCTGCCAGGAAGCGATCCATTTCTGTTCCATGATCCGGGCCAGCGTTCCGTCAAAGGCAACGAGGGGCTGGGCGATATAGGTATTATAATCTTTCACGCAACCGGCGTAATTATTTACACCGGGCTGATAGGTTGAAAATACCTGCCAGAGATCGAAAGAAGCCTGAACACCCTTGTTATACCAGTCTTCCGCAGATCCGCCCACATTCCAGCCATTCAGGGCCGCTTCGGCCAGGTCAAAACAAACTTCGCTGTAAGAAGCCATCCGTTGTTTTAACAGGTCTCCGCTGGGATTGTCATAGATATCCCTGCGCATGTAGGAAACATAGTTGTTCAGGGAAGTGGATTGGGTACCCGTTCCGTTGATGTTATAGGAAAAGTCGTTGGGAGAATAACTAATGGGAATACCAACATAAGTAGGTGACGTATCGAAAAAGTTTTTGACGTTCGCGATGGGTGCGCCCCAGGGCCGGTCAACCGCGTAGGTATTGATGTCAAATTCCTTATACGCCGGGTTGGCAGCGGCAGCCGCTGCCGGGTTGATATAACGAACATTGCCTTGCAACACGGTGAGTGTGGTATTATCGCCCGGCGCAAACTTACTGGCGTCGACCACGGACGGCGTGACGACGGGTTCAGCCATGATCACGATGCGCGGATCTTTCAAAGCATCCATCTTCTTAACCAGGGTTGCACACATTTTATTCCGGTTGTAATTGGAGTAACCAGTGAATTCATGTGATTTCTGGTAAGAAGAATTCTGATCGATGCCGGGAAACGGCATGGCCCAGTCATCATCATTGCTCTGAAAAACGTTGCCGGCCAATGCTTCCACTGCCGACTGAACATTTTGTTTGGCGGACAGGCGCATATTATATCTTAGCATCAGGGTGTTGGCAAGTTTGGTCCATTTTTCGGGATCGCCGCCGTAAAAGACATCCGCACCCTGGGTGACTCCGGTAATTTCCGGATGGTCTCCCATGGCACCGGTGAGGAACGGAATGGCTGCTTTCAGATCTGCAATAACACCGGCGTAGATCGTTTGCTGATCATCGAATGCAGGGTATTGATTGGCATCTCCACCCAAAGTGCCCTTGAGTGCCATAGAGTCGGGCGCATCGCCCCAGAAATCGGCGATCACACCATAATTAAAGGCACGCATGATCAGTCCGACACCCTGATGAAAATTCCAGCCGAATTCCTGAGCTTTTTCCATCATGAGCTTGTTATCGCGCAGCGTGTTGTAGTTACCCGTCCAGTCTTGCGCATCCCAGTTGTAAAAACTATACGAGTTGCCGAAAGCATCCTGGTAGGTTTGCTGCATGGCACCGGACATATTTCCGGAACCGAGATTACCATAGAATGTGGCGGAACTGGTCAGTACCTGAGTCATTAGGTAATCCGGAGCCGCATTGGCCGGCGTAATATTGTTGGGATCGGTATTCAGCACGGAGAACTTCTTACAGGAAAACATCAGCAGGGTTGCTGCAAGAAGGGCTACCGATATTTTTAAGATTCTTTTCATCTTCGTTGATTTTTTTATTTACGATTATTTAAACTAGAACCGAACGCTCAGTTTTACACCCATCGGAATGCTCCAGGGTCTGATGTTATACCGTTCGATTCCTTGTCTAAACTGAGAACCATTTCCCTGAGGACCGGTCTGGAACTGGAAGGCCGCTTCAGGATCGATACCCACCTTCGCTTTTGTCCAAATCACGATATTCCGGGTATATACACCGAAGGAAATGCCCTGCACTTTTAAGGAGTTTGCCAGTCTTTTCGGCAGTTCTGCACTGAGGGTAAGTTCTCTGAGCTTGATGTAAGAAGCATCAAACATGCTCATCCGGGCGAAATTCCAGCCTGCAGTGGCAGCATCTTCATAGCTGTCTAGTTTGGTCACGCTGAGATCGCCGAGATTTTCAACATACCCTCCGTTGCCGTCATCATATACACCGGGAAAGAATGCGCCATCATTGATCGTGATATTGCCATTGCTGTTGTAGGGAAATCCACCCGTTGCCGTAGTCGGTCCGCCAATCAGGCGAAACTGCTGCAACCCGGAGAACTTGATGTATTTATCCGGATTTGATTTCAGGAAAGCGGGGATGTCAGCCTTGTTGGCGGCCGGGATCGGAATACCCATGTTGGTCTGGCGTGCCATGGCTGCATCAGATTGCATATATCGGAAGGTCTGGGAGAAGAAGGTACCACCGAGGCGCATGTCAAAGCTCATGGACAGAGTCAACGCCTTATAAGAGATGGATGTCTGCATGCCCATCAACAGTTTCGGATTATAATTTCCCACCACTTCTTTGTGCTGGAAATCACCGTTGCCCGCTTGTTGGTACTGTCCGTCTCCATCCAGCAACGGATAGCCATAATAGGGTGAACTCTTGTCGGTTACCGTGGCGATGACATTGTCCCATAACTGGCCGAGTTTGCCATCGCTGATCACTGGAGATCCGTCAGCATGAAAGTTTCCGGGAATAGCTTGTCCTTTGGCATAGGTCCATGATCCGCTCCTTCCATCCTGCCAGAAAGAGAAATAAGGCACCCCATTTGCCAGGGAGATGATGTAAGAATTATTCTTCGTATAATTCACACTCAGGTCCCAGTGCCAGTCCCTGTTGGAAATGATGGTACCGCCAATTTGTAACTCAATACCCTGGCTGCGTACAAGACCCGCATTGATCTGACGCTGCGTGGATCCGGAAGAGGGCGGCGTACTGATACCCAGGATCTGATTCCTGTTGTCCGACTGATACACGGTTCCTTCAAAACGCAGGCGGCTCTTAAACATATTCAGGTCTATCCCGAATTCAGTGGAAATAGCTTGTTCCGGTTTGAGTTCCGCATTCTTCTGAACAGAGGAAGTAGCCTCCGTTACAATACCACCATAGCTGCCAATACCCACGGTACCAAAGAGGTTATAAGGATCCGTATCCTTACCCACACTGGCCCAGCCGCCACGCAATTTGAGCAGGCTGATGTTTTCGTTCATGTGAAAGATATTATTCAGCAGCAAGCTTAACGAAGCGGAAGGGTAGAAATAGGAAAAATTATCCGCGGGCAGTGTGCTGGACCAGTCGTTTCTTCCGGTCAGATCCAGGTAAGCCCAGTTTTTATATCCGAGGGATGCCGTACCATATAAGCTATAGATCGCCTTCTGGCCGTAGCCGCCGTTCGAACGCAGGTTAGCCGGTGCGATGTTCGACAGGCTGAAGAATTCCGGAACAATAATGCCGGCCTTAGACTGGGAATAGCTCTGATACTGGGAGCTATAGGAATACTGAATATTGCCGCCGACAGAAGCCGACAACGAAATATCCTTAAAGCCATTGGTGTACGTAGCCAGGAAGTCGGTGTTGCTTTCCGTGTTATAAATCTTCGTTATACCATAATATCCATTGAGCTCGCTGGTATAGCTTTTGGAAATTTTGGTCTCCCGGTCTTCATTCAGCAGATCCTGGGAGTAACGCAGGAAGGCGCTGAAATGCGGGTTGAACTGATAGTCCAGTTTCACATTTCCAAAAATCCGGTTGCGGAGAAAAGTGTTCTTTACCTGATTGACGGTAAACCAGGGGTTGTTATCGAAATTATCTCCGGAAGGATCCGGTATCGTTGGGTCGGCATCCACACCAACCGGCGGAATGGCCTTCCGCTGCTGGGTCCCAGGGGTCAGCCAGTAATTCTTTTCCTGACGGATATCGATACTGGGCGAGAGATAAGCGACATTCTGCAATACACCACCGTTGTTTCCGGCGATCACATTGGGGGCGCTGGACCGGGTGTAGTTCAGTGAAGTACTCACCCGTAAGGCCTGGTTGATTTTGTGTTCAACATTCAACGAAAGGTTATGACGGTTAAGACCTTCCGTGGGTATGATGCCGCGGTTAAGCGTGTTGGTATACGACAGGCGGAAATTATCTTTGTCGGTGGAATTTTCAACAGAAATGCTATTCACCGTATTAAAGCCGGTGTTCATGAAGTTCTTGAGGTTGTTATGGCTGACGAGTTCGTTTTCCGTCCAGCTTCCGTCCGGATTCTGCGTGCTGTTCCACTGAATGGCCTTGATGCCCTGATTCAGCGGTGTTCCGAAGCGGTAGGTATTTGTTCCACCCAGATCCACGATCTGACCGTTCCAGCTGTTGAATTCGTTTGGCGTCGTATAAGGATCTGTCCCCACGGTATAGTCCATGTTGAGGGGCACATATTTATAAGGCTTGTCAAATTCATCACTTGTCGAAAATGTAATGCCCAGGCCTTTTGATTTCTTTCCGGTTTTAGTAGTAATGATCACCACGCCGTTACCCGCCCGGGAGCCATACAGCGCCGCGGCACTGGGTCCCTTGAGGATGGATACACTTTCGATATCGTTTGGATTCAGATCAGATATGGCGTTTCCGTAGTCCACGTCATTATCAGACCCCATATTGGTGGCGATATTGCTGAGAGAGTTTTTTACCGGTACGCCATCGATCACAAATAAAGGCTGGTTATCATTGTTCAGGGAACGCATGCCGCGGATGACCATGCTTACGGAACCCGTGGGTGCACTGCTCGTGGCGCTGACAACCACACCGGAAACCTTGCCGGCCATGCCATTCAGCACATTGGTCTGCGCTACTTTATTCAGGTCGTCGCCTTTGATCTCGCCGATGGAATAGCCGAGTGATTTCTTTGCGCGGGTGATACCGAGAGCGGTTACCACTACGCCCGATAGTTCCTGTGCCTTCCCGCCTTCGAGAGCAACCAGCATATCGTGGCGCCGCTGAACGGCAATTTCCTTTGTACCAAAACCAACATTGCTGAACACCAGGACGGCTTCACCGTCGGCCACGGATAGTTCAAAATTTCCATTTACGTCCGTGGTGGTGGCATTGCCGGTATTCTTTTCGGTGACGGTTACACCGGACACACCCGTGTTGCTTGCATCAGTGACTTTTCCCTTCACAATAAACGAGAAGGGGATCTGCAACTGATTTTCTGATAGCATTTTTTTTCCATGCCACCGTTTGATGATGTACACGTTGTTCACCACCGTAAACGTGAGGCCGGCGGGCGCCAGTACTTTTTTCAACAGCAGGGTGGGCTCGCCCTGTGGCTTTTCTTCGGTTTGGGGGTAAGCCACCATCACCTGTTTCAAGGCGTCGGTTTCATAACTGAAATAGACGCTGTACAGTTGCTGGAACTTCTCCATAAACTTTTCCAGTGTCATGGAACCAGCCTGATCACCGGAACTGAGTCCGGAAATCCTGCTGCTCCTGGGAGAAAGGGAAGCCACATCCTGCGCATCCAGTGTGGAAAAAGCGCAGATTGCCAGGCCTAACATCAGCGAATGGATAAACCACTGTGGGGAAATAACTCTTTTGTTCATGGCAGTTTTGTTTTGGTATTATTGCACTATCAGTCGATTATTAAGAATTTCAATTTTTATCTGTAACGTTTGTTCTATTACCGGAATCAGTTTATACAGGCTGCTAACGGCCATCACGGCGTTGATCCGCAGATGACGGCTCCTTTCACTATTAAAAACCGTTTCCACGCCATAATATTCTTTCAATAACCCGGTAATGTCCTGTAGGCTGGTCTGATGGAAATTCCATTTGCCCTGCGTCCAGGCGGAATAGAGGTCCGGACTCATTTTTGATCTGATCAGCGTTTTCCTGCTGGAATCCAGTTTTATTTTTTCGCCGGGCTGAAGATAAATGGTCGTTGATTTATCAGATACCTGTTCCACCTTCACCTTTCCCCGGGTGAGTTCCACTTCGGTTTCAGCAGAACGTGCG
The DNA here is from genome assembly GCA_041691395.1 of Chitinophagaceae bacterium. Classification (GTDB taxonomy): domain Bacteria; phylum Bacteroidota; class Bacteroidia; order Chitinophagales; family Chitinophagaceae; genus Puia. The sequence continues at coordinate 6,760 of JBEPUT010000062.1, read as the reverse complement.
TTCACGTTCAGCTCAGTGCCCAGGACGGTAATGACCAGGGATCCGGCGTGAACCACAAAAGGACTATGCCCCCTGTCCTTTTCCACACTGAAAAAGGCATTTCCCTGTAAAAACACTTCACGGCTTGTCCCGGTTTGGAAATGATTACCGCATTGGAGCGAAGAATTGGCGTTGAGGATAACGACACTGCTGTCTTCCAGCACGATTCTTTTTATTTCCCCCGCACCCGTCTTAACGGTCAGGAGGCTTTTGTTATTTTTTTCTTCCCCGGCGGATTTTATATCTGATCTGATTAAAAAATAGGCAGGCAGCCCAATAATAGCCAGTGCCGCCACGGCGGCCCATTCCCTCCAGTTTTTTTTCCAACCGGAGAATAAAGAAACGGGTCCCGCCGATGTTGGCATGTTCAGGGTTTGGTAAATATTTTCTTTTATCAAAGCCTTTTCTTCTGGTGAAAGTGGGGATACACTGTAATTACCGGAGGCCAATTCCTTCACCAGCAGGCGGGCTTTTTGAATATTTTCTTTTTGGGCAGGATGCAATAAAAGGTAGGATTCCCAAAACTGACAGTTGAGGCTGTTTGCTTCCAGCACCCACTGCTGGAAGTATTCATCCGCAGCAAATTGCCCTTCAGCAAAACCAGCATAATCGTTTTGGTGGCGCATCATCTTTATACTAGAGAATGAAAATCGGTTTCGATACTCAAAAATTAAAAACTTTTTTCTGCCCGGGTTAAAAAACCAGGTTGCAGGTCAGTATCAGCAGGGCACAGATTTGGCTGCGGAGCCGCATAATGGTTCTGAACGCCAGGTTATTCACGGACTGATAATTCATGCTTAACCTTTCCGCAATTTGTTCATAGCTGAGCCCTTCATAAAAATGCAATTTCAGTATCAGGGCCTGCCGGCTGCTCAGGCTGGACATCGCATCCGTCAGCCGCTTCCGGTTTTCCTGGTCACTGTCCATGCGGATCAGCAGGTCTTCCTTATTGTTTTCGGGACAGACCATGGATTCCGCCAGCACCAGCCGGGCCGTAGGCTGTTCTTTTTTTATTTTTTTCAGCAGGGTGTTCCGGAGCACTTTCACCATATAACCCTGAGAATGGTTAACCTCAGCCAGGTTTTTGCGGTAGTTCCAGAGCTGAATGAAAACTTCCTGCAGGGCATCCTTCGCCAGTTCCCGGTTATACGTCAACCGCATGGCCGCCACGAATAATTTGTCCACGTGCTTTTCATACAGGTAACCCAGCGCGTCCGCGTCTCCATTTCTCAAACGGGCCCAGTATGGCTGATCTATGTTAAGGGTGTCAGCCATTAAATAATCCTTTTAATAAACGCGAATACCATGAGTTGCAGTTGTTTGGTTTACCGGCGCAAAATATCTACCTATTTCTTAAAATTTCCAATCCTTTCTTTTTTTCTCCGTTATATTTTAATTAGCCTGTCTCCGTAAGATGACAACAAGGGATCATCCGGCGGTAATTCCGTGATCAGATAATCCATATCGCTGATGTCGCACACTTTCATCCGCTGCAGGCTGTTTAATTTTTCCGCAATACACACAACTGCTGTTTTTTTTGCTGATCGCATCATAGCCCTGATCACCTGAACCACTTCCCAGTCGGAGTCCGTCAATCCTTCCTTTGCAGAAAGTCCGTTGGCGCCGATCACGCACAGATCCACCTGAATGCCGGCCAGTTCATTGATCACGCCGGCTCCCGTGTGTAAAATGGCATTCTTTCCAAGATGCCCGCCCACCGAGATTACATTCAGTTGCTCATGCTCCGCCAGGGTGATGGCTACCTGCGGACTCAATGTAAAAAAAGTGGCCTGCAGATTCTCTGGAATCTTTTTAGCGATCTCCATGATCGTTGTTCCCCCTTCCACCATCACCAGCATATTTTTCTTAAAAAGCCCAATCGTTTTTTCCGCGATCTGCTGTTTCGCAGCCAATGCATACACTTTATTTTTCCCGTCAAACGGATAATGAAAGGTTTTGCTCATCGCGCCTCCGTGAACTTTTAAGATCACACCATCTCCTGCGAGTTCCTTCAGATCCCTTCTGATACTGTCTTCCGAAACAGCCAGTTGTTCACTTAAATCGGCTGACGTCACTTTGTTATGCAGGTTTATCTCCCTCAAAATCATCTTCAGTCTTTCCGTTCTTAGCATATACAAAAATGAAATTAGTATATTTTTTGCATGAATCTACCTATTTTAGTGCCGAAAAAACGAAGAAACCCGCAATTCTTATTACCCATGGTTAAAATAACTGAACAACCTTCCCTATATAGGAATCTGGAAACCAGGTCAGTAGAAGAAATTACAGCCTGGATCAATAAAGAGGACGCAAAAGTGGCGCCTGCCATTGAAAATGCTTTGCCCCAGATCAACAGACTCATTCAGGCCATAGTAGATAAGTTAAACCGGGGGGGGCGGATGTTCTATCTCGGCGCAGGAAGCGGCGGAAGGCTGTCCGTGCTGGACATCATTGAGTTGCCCACCACTTTTGGCGTGGAGAAAGGCCTGGTGAATTCGATCCTGGCCGGCGGCATGGAACACCTGATAGAAGCCAGGGAAGAAATGGAAGATAATATTTTGGAAGGGTGGGAAAGATTGCAGAAAGAGAATATTTCTGTCGCGGATATGGTGATCGGGATATCTGCCAGCGGAACCACCCCCTTTGTATTGGGCGCGCTGCAAAAATGCAGGCTGTCCGGCATCAGCACCGGCTGCATTGTCAGCAACCCGAAATCTCCCATTGCCCTGTACGCCGATTTTCCGGTGGAAGTGATTACGGGACCCGAATTTTTAAGCGGCAGTACGCGGATGAAATGTGGTACGGCCCAGAAAATGATTTTTGATATGATCAGCACCACGGTGATGATACAACTTCAGCGGGTGGAAGACAATCAAATGGTAAACGTATTGCTGATCAATGACAAGATTACGGACCGGGCGGTAAAAATGCTGATGGAAAAATTGGGGATCAGTCAATACGAGAATGCAAAAAGCATTTTACTTCAATATGGCAGCGTAAAAAAAGCGATGGATCAACTGAAATAATCATGAAGCGATCTAATACAAAGGCCATCGTCATCATCGGCATCCTGTTTTTTGTTTTCGGGTTTGTCACCTGGCTGGGTTCGGTGCTGATCCCCTACTTTAAGATCGCCTGTCAGCTGAACAACCTGGAATCCTATCTCGTTGCCTTTGCCTTTTACATTTCCTATCTGGTGATGGCCATTCCTTCGGCCCGTGTATTGCGTTTTACCGGTTATAAAAAAGGCATGTCGCTTGGGCTGCTCATCATGACCTGCGGTGCCTTGTTGTTTATTCCCGCCGCTTATCAGCGATCTTACCTGTTGTTTCTTACAGGCCTTTTTGTACAGGGGACCGGGATGGCCATTCTTCAAACGGCCTCCAATCCGTATATCACCATCCTGGGACCTCTGGAAAGTGCGGCCCGGCGCATCAGCATCATGGGCATTTGCAATGGCGTTGCCGGCATCGTTGCGCCGCTGATTCTGGGCGCAATTACCTTGCGCAATGCCGATGCCATTAAAGCCAGCATTATTTCTATGCCCGCGATTCAAAAAGCCGCCGTGCTGGATGATCTGGCCCGTCGGGTGATCGCGCCGTATTATTTAATGGCTTTCATACTGGCCGCCATAGCCATCCTTGTATTTTTCTCCGGGCTGCCGGAACTGGATGCCGATGCGGAAGATGAATCGGTGGCTTCAGCCAATTCCAACAAGACGAGCATTCTGCAGTTTCCGCATCTTTTGCTTGGCGTGCTCACGCTGTTTCTTTACGTGGGTGTGGAAGTGATTGCCTCAGATACCATTATCAGTTATGGCGTGTCCCAGGGCATCCCATTGTCAACTGCTAAATTTTTTACCAGCTGCACACAAGCCTGCATGCTGCTGGGTTATGTGATCGGCATTATCTGTATTCCCAGGTATATTTCACAGGTTAGTGTTCTGAAATTATCTTCCGTTACCGGTCTGTTGTTTGTTTCTCTGTCACTCGCCACGCATGGAATTTCATCCGTTGCCTTCGTTGCCCTGCTGGGTCTGGCCAATTCTTTGATGTGGCCCTCCATCTGGCCGCTGGCCATTGACAGCCTGGGGCGGTTTACCAAAACGGGATCCTCCCTGCTGATCATGGCTGTTAGCGGCGGCGCATTGATTCCCCTGATGTATGGCTGGCTTGCAGACAAATTTTCTTCGCAGCATGCGTATTGGATCGTTGTTCCCTGTTATGTGTGTATCTGGTATTATGCAAAAGCAGGCCACAAGGCTGGCCGCACCATTCGTCCTGATTTGTTAACCCTGAATAATATATGACAAGCCAACACCCCAGACTGATCTCGCTGGATGCCCTCCGGGGTTTTACCATCGCCCTGATGATCGTAGTCAACTATCCCGGAAGCGAGGATTCTGTTTTTTTTACCTTACGGCATACGCTGTGGAATGGCCTGTCGATGACGGATCAGGTAGCTCCGTTTTTCCTTTTTATTGTCGGCGTATCCATTGTTTTTGCTTTTTCTAAAAGACTGGATGAAGGATCTCCAAGGGGAAACCTATACAGGAAGATCATCTTCCGCTCCCTGAAGATCTATGCCGTGGGCATGTTCCTGAACCTGATGCCCGCATTCGATTTCCATGCCATCCGGTGGACGGGCACCCTGCAACGGATCGCCCTGGTTTACCTCGCCTGCTCGATACTCTTTCTGAATTCAAACTGGAAACAACAGGCATGGATAGCCGCAATTTTACTGGTGGCCTATTGGCTGGCCCTCACGTGCATTCCCACACCGGGCTTCGGCAGGGTGATGCTGGAACCAGGTAAGAATATTGTGGCCTGGATCGACAATCAGTTCCTGCCGGGCCGCATGTGGCGCGGAACCTGGGATCCCGAGAGCATACTGACCACGGTCACCTCCATTGTTTCGGGCATCACCGGCATGCTGGCCGGCCGGCTCATGCGGAGCGCTTATTCTCCCAATGAAAAAGTGAATTATTTAATGACCGCCGGGGTGATATCCGCGATAACGGGATATGTGTGGGGACTGGCATTCCCAGTGAATGAAAATTTATGGACCAGTTCTTTTGTGCTGGTCACTTCCGGTTTTGCCGCTTTGCTCTTCGGCGCATTTTATTTCCTGGTAGACATCAGGGGCCATACGCACGGCACCCTTCCCGGAATCATTTTCGGATCCAATGCGATCACCATTTATTTTCTGGCGGATGTCTGGGCGCTGCTTTTTTACGAGGCAAAATTTAGTGGTGTCACGCTCAACGAAGCAGCCGTACAGGGAATGAGCCATATCGGGTTTGATCCGAGACTGGCCAGCCTCCTGTACGTTTTGTTTTTTGTCTGCATTAATTTTATCCCTGCCTGCATCCTGTACCGGAAAAAAATCTTCATCAAATTGTAAAAGACGCTGCCTGCTGCTTTCTGCATGAGGATCTCTTTCACCCGAAATCCAAACAGGTACTTTTACTGTGCCTGGAAATGATATTTCCCCGAACCCAGTTCAATCGTCACATAGTCCCCATCCCTTCCTGTAATCTTTCCGGCATTTGCGTCGCCGATGCTTTTCCCGCTTTCCTTAAGGGTTTGTCCCGGCCGGGCCGGAACATAAACGAGCGCTCTGGTATTTGGCGGAATTTCAATTTCCCAATTGAAAATACCGGCTTCTTTTTCCCAGTCGCTGACAATGGATCCATAAGGCGATTCGTAAGATGCTTTCACAAAGGTCAGGCCTTCGGCTATGAGCGGGCGCATGACAATGGATGAGAAGGCCGGGGCTGCCGCTTTTATTCCGGCCAGGTTCTCATAATACCAGGTAAGCAAATCGCCAATCATCATCACATGGTTGGCAGAATTCATGGCGGGGTCGGCCGTATTGCCGTTCCACAATTCCCAAATGGTAGTGGCACCCTGCGTGAGCATATATCCCCATCCCGGATAACTGGTTGTGGTCGCCAGCAGGTAAGCGATATCTGGTCGGCCGTTGCTGGTCAGTGTGCGCATCAGTTGCTGAATGCCTACCAGTCCGGTGCTGATGTGCCCGTGTGCTTTATTCATCGTATTATCCACCACATGGGCAAATACGGCGGATCTTAATTCATCCGGCACCAGGTTAAATGCCAGCGCCAGCACATTGGCTGTAGTGGTATTATTCGCATAATAATTTTCCGACAGGTTGAGGAATTTTTTATTGAATTTTTGTTTAAGCCAAGCCGCTTCCGTTTTATACCAGACCGAATCCGCTGTATTCCCGGTAATCCCGGCGAATTCCGCCATGATATTGACCATATCATAATAAAACGCGGCGCTGAGATAATCGCCTGGCGTTTTTCTTGCGGGATCCTGGGAAAAGATAAGCGTCAGCGTTTCCGGCGGCACACACCAATCCCCATACGTGTTTTCCGTAATGATGCCGTCTTTCATAAACCGGTCTTTCAGATAAGCAAGCCATTTTTTAATGGAGGCGTAATGTTTACGGATCGGGGCATCGTCTCCGAATTGCTGGTAGAGCATCCGGATATTATAAACATAAGCCGAGGGCCAGGTGGTATTGTCTGTATACATTCTCCAGTAGGCGGGCGCCACGTCCGGTATGCTGCCGGCATCGTTCTGCGCATCTTCAATATCCTGCATCCATTTTGCATACAACAGATGGGTGTTGAACATGAAACTTTCTCCGGTACCCACCGCCGCCCTGTCTCCCAGCCAGCCCATGCGTTCAT
>JBEPUT010000061.1:0-18529 GCA_041691395.1 Chitinophagaceae bacterium | reverse complement strand
GCCTCCACATAGAAAATGGTTTCCTCCGCAATATTTTTTGCCTGGTCACCAACCCTTTCTATTTTCCGGATGATGGATAGATTATAGAGCGCCTGCTCAAGATCTTCCGGATGCGCCTCCAGGTATTTCACAATGGCTTCTGTAGCGCTCATATTGATCTTATCCAGAAATTCATCTTTTTGAAATATACTTCTGGCCAGTCCCGTATCTTCCTTTTCAAAGGCGGAAAGACTGTCTTCCAGAATATGAATGGCTTCTTCATACATGCTCATCGTGTTTGTTGCTTTCAACAGTTCATGGTTGAACGGCTTTTCCGCACTTAGAATATGTTTGGCAACCCCTTCCGCGATATCCCCGATCCTCTCCAGGTTGGAATTGATTTTCAAAACGGCCAGCACAAAACGAAGGTCCACCGCCACCGGCGTCAGCAAAGCAAAAATATTTTCGCAATCCCGGTCAATTTTCAATTCGGAACCATTCACCCGTTTTTCGCGCGACACCACTTCACGGGCAAGGTCCTTGTCAAAATTCACCATGGCTACATTGGATTTAACCAACTGGGAATGCACCAGGCTCCACATATTGATTACTTCGGTTTTTAGTTGCTTTAGCTCTATTTCTAACTGTGACATAAAAAGGAAAATTAAAATAGCGATTCGTAAATCCCGGTTAACTAAATCTGCCCGTAATATAATTCTGCGTCCGTTTATCCTGCGGGTTGGTGAACATCTTTTTGGTTTCATCATATTCCACCAGTTCTCCCAGATAAAAAAAAGCCGTTTTATCACTTACGCGTGCCGCCTGCTGCATATTGTGTGTAACAATCACCAGGGTATAATTTTTTTTCAGGTCGTGCAGCAGTTCTTCAATACTCGAGGTGGAGATCGGATCGAGCGCGGAAGTGGGTTCATCCAGCAACAAAACCTCGGGTTCCATCGCAATCGCCCGCGCGATACACAGGCGCTGTTGCTGGCCACCCGAAAGAAAAGTGCCCTTTTTATGCAAAGAATCCTTCACTTCATTCCATAATGCGGCTTTAACGAGAGATTGTTCCACTTTCAGATCCCTTTCAGCCTTCGTGAGTTTTATGCCATTCAATTTATATCCGGCTATGACATTATCGTAAATGCTGAGGTTGGGGAAGGGATTTGGGCGCTGAAAAACAATGCCTATTTTCAGCCGCACAAATATGGGATGCATCTGATAAACATTTTCATTGTTCAGCCGCATTTCGCCATCCTGGGTTGCGCCCGGAATCAGTTCATGCATCCGGTTGATGCAGCGCAGAAAAGTAGTTTTACCACAGCCGGAGGGACCCATAACCGCAACTACATCATTTTTAGGAATATCCATGTTCACGTGTTTAACCACGTGATTCGTGCCAAAATAAGCATTAAAATCCCTGGTCCTTATAATTGTACGTTCCATCTTCTTGTTGACAGCTTGGTGATAATATTTAATAACAGCACGGTGAACAATAAGATCAGGGCCGCTCCCCAGGCCAGGTCGTGCCATTCATCATACGGGCTGGTGGCATAATTGAAAATCAGCAAAGGCAGGCTTTGCATGGGTTTGGCCAGGTTGGTATTCAGATAAGGATTGCCGAAGGCAGTAAATAATAACGGGGCTGTTTCACCCGCAATCCGGGCTACGGACAACATGATACCGGAAATAATCCCACTCATGCCGCAGGGCACGATCACCCTCAAAATCACCTTGTGATAAGGCAATCCCAGTGCCAATCCCGCTTCTTTCAGGGAATCGGGTATCAGCTTCAGCGTTTCTTCCGTAGAACGGATGAGTATGGGCAGCATCATGATCGCCAGGGCAATACTTCCTGAAAATGCAGAAAAACTGCCGATGGGTTTAACGATCCAGAAATAAACCACAATGCCGATAACAATGGATGGTACGCCTTGTAATACATCCACCGCCAATCTGCTCCAATAAGACAAACGACTGTTTTTATTTTCACTCAGATAAATACCACACATAACGCCAATGGGTACTGCCATCACGGAAGCAGCCAGTACAATCAGCACGCTTCCGATCAAAGCATTTGCAATACCACCGCCGGTTTCACCTACCGGCTTGGGTATATGCGTCAGAAAGGTCCAGTTTATCCGGGTGATGCCCTCCCTGAAAATATAGACAATGATAGCCAGCAGGGGCAACGTGATGATAAAAGCCAGCAACACAATCACCCCCTGCGCCAGTTTACTTTTTACCACCCGGTATTTTACATGAACATTCATATCCTATTCATTGGTGAACCGCTTAATAATCCTTTTCCCCACCATGTTGATGATTACGGTAACAATAAACAAAACCAATCCCAGTTCGATCAGGGCCGATAAATAAATCGTATGATCGGCCTCCGTAAATTCATTGGCAATCACACTGGCCATGGTATTTCCAGGGGCAAATATGCTGGTGGGTATCAGGCTGGTATTGCCGATGACCATGGTTACCGCCATCGTTTCCCCCAGCGCCCTGCCAAGAGATAATAAAATTCCGGCGAATAATCCGGAGCGGGTATAGGGTAAAACCACATTCCGGATCACCTCAAATCTCGTGGCCCCCAAAGAATAAGCAGCTTCTTTCAATGACGATGGAACCAGCCTGATCATCTCTCTTCCCAGGGAAGCAGCATAAGGAATGATCATAATGGCCAGAATAAATGCAGCAGTGAATATGCCGATGCCATAAGGAAGAACACCCAATTTGGTTTCAAGCGTTCTGACCATCGGAACCAAAACGATCAGGCCCCAGAAGCCATAAATAACCGAGGGTACCGCTGCAATCAGTTCAACGGTATTCTTCAGGAAATTGGAAAGCCATCCCTTGGGATTGTATTCTCCCAGGTAAATGGCAATCGCAAAAGAAAAAGGAATCGAAATGATCAGCGCCAGGAAAGAGGTAAGCAAAGTGCCCAGCAAAAAAGGAAATGCACCATAGACATTCTTTACCGGATCCCAGGTTTTACCCCATAGATATTTTAAGCCTAAATGTTTCATTGACGGAATGGACTCAACAATCAGGGTAAGGAAGACCCCGAGTACCAGAACCAGCATGAAAAAACCAATGACGATCAAAGACCGCTTGAACAGCGCTTCTGCCCGTATTTGCCCATAGGAACGGTTCACCCTCTTTGAACCCCATGTTTCGTCCTTAATCATAATTTTAAAAATTGCCTGTAGCCAAAGACCCGGATTATTTTAATATGGGCTTCCCATTATAGGTGGCAGATTTCAAAATCTTTTCCGCTACCTGCAATGCCTGTTTGGAAAGTGGCGCATAATTCAGTGCTGTGGTATACTGTTGCCCTTCGTGGATGTTCCACCACAAAAGTTTCAACAGCGTGGTTGCTCTTGATGCCGTACGGCCAGCGTAATTCTGCTCCTGGTAGATCAACGCCCACGTAAAGCCGCAGATGGGATAACCATCGGTCGCTTCGGTATCTGTCAAAAATATTTTTGCATCGGCCGGCAGGCTGATGTTGCCTGCTGCAGTCACGGAAGTGAGCGAGGGCAGGATGAACTTTCCTTTTTTATTCTTCACCAGGGCATAATCCATTTTGTTTTGAAGCGCATAGATCAACTCAACATATCCAATGGCTCCCGGGGTCTGCTTTACCAGCCCGGCTACGCCTTCGTTTCCTTTACCACCCAATCCTGCGGGCCAGTTCACAGCGCCTCCGCTTCCTACTTTTGAACTCCATTCAGGGTTTACCTTGGATAAATAATTTGTAAAAATATTGGTGGTGCCGCTGCCATCGGAGCGGTGTGTTACGAGAATGGGAAATGCCGGAATACTGATCCCTTTATTGATGGAAACAATCTGCGGATCGTTCCACTGTTTTATTTTTCCCAGATAAATTCCGGCAATGATATCGGGTGTAAGGCCCAGATGCGCTTTCACTCCCGGAAGATTATAGGTAATGACCACTGCGCCAGAGGCTATCGGGATATGCAGGGCCGGAACGCCGATCTTCTTAGCCTGTTCTTCGTTCATTGGCCCGTCTGTAGCGCCAAAGTCAACGGTCTTGTTGGTTAATTGCAAAATTCCGCCACCAGAACCGATGGATTGATAGTTCACCTGGATGCCCGTTTTCTGATTGTATTCTGAAAACATCTTTGAAAACAACGGGTAAATGAATGTACTGCCCGCTCCTAACAGGGTTTTGGTATCATTTTGAGCCATCAATTTATTCTGATACCCCAAAACCGAAACCAGTCCGATCAAACTCAGAAAAACCAGTTTCTTTGAATTGCGAAAAGAAAATATCATGGTGTTTGTTTTTATGTTTTAAGATTTTTATTTACCAAAAACGAAATAGAAAGACATGCGGTAAAGCAGATCATAGTCATGATGCAGGGAGCCGCTGGCACCGTCCAACTGGCTTTTATAGGCGTTGTACCAGACATTCGGCATGAAATGCACATTCTTTACGGGTGTGAAATCCAAACCGGCGGTGATGAATTCTTCTTTGGTAGAAGGATCGTTGTAATTACCGGTATAGCCGCCATACTTCAGATACGTGTTGTTATTAATCTTGTTATCCGGGTTGAAAGCATCAAAACGGCCAAAGTATCCCAGTTTGCTTTTGACAATGTCTCCGTGCACATAAGCAGAAATACCCTTCGACACCACAGAAAGGGTATCTGCACTGCCGTCAATTCTCGTGGCAACGACGTCATTCTTCAAATTGTTCACAAATCCCTCCACACCAATAGTGAATGCGGACGTTGTATAAGCGATAAACCCTTTGATCATATTCCGGGAATGATGCCAGGAAGGCGTCCAGTTAAGCCTTTCATAATCTGCATAGAGATCGAACACCAGCTTTTTATCCAGGAACATGGCGAACACGTCTCCGTAAAACCATTTGAAATTATCGGCTTCCGGTTTGGCACAGCTTCCGTTACCCATCATTACATTGTATCCAAAATTGCCTTTTTCATCAAACTTTCCCTGCAAAGCCACGCCCAGATCATAAGAAGGGGTGCGCCGGATATCCGAAATGGTTCTTTCAATGGAACGGTAACCCCAGATTTTTTCTGTCAGCAGGGGAAAAGCCGGCGTAGCTACCTGGCCCACTACCAGATCCGTCCCCTTCCAGATATTCTTCCAGCGAATATTCGCCAGCTTTATATAAAAACTGAGTTTGTTGTTAGACAGCAGGTCGCCTGAAGTAGTAGTGGTACCTGCCAGATTGGTCTGCGTAGAATTATCTTCCGCCGCGAGTAATAATTCAGCCGAAAATTTTCCGGAGATATTATAATCGTAGCCCAGGTAAATCCGGCGGAATGCGAAGGCAGTGCGGTTTTTAGGAACCCCCGAATACTGATTGGAGCCTCCCCGAACCAGTGAATCACTGTGTGCTTTATAATAGTAGTCTCCAAAGGCATAACCCCAGATCCTTCCCGAATTCGGCATTCCCGCTTTAAAGGCAGAATCCGAATTCATCAAGAACTGGGCTTTCGATACCCGAAAGAAAAAAACGAAAGGAAAAAAAACAATGAAATACTTATGTAGCGCCCTGGTTGTTGATGACGGTCTCATAAAGGATTTACTTTTAATCATCCGGATGCAAATGACCTACAAGGATGTGATGGGAATGTTATGGAGATATTACCAAAACGTTACTTCCCACAAGGCCATTCTCCTTTACATAAATCTTGCGGCCTAACAATTTGGTACTTCTGCATCATGAATTCAACATGATCAAATTGAACAGTACCCGTTTGCGCAGGGCATATTATATGGGCAATACCTTTGTGCTTTAAGAAAGCAGAATGCCGGGAAGAAAATAGCTGGCATATGGACGTGCCAGCAACAAAAGGTGAACGCGTAACAAATTAGAGGGAAAAACTATCCATGCGGGCATGGGTGGTTTCATAAGCGTCAATGGCAGATTTTAATTCCCCGTTCATTTCCTGAATACCAAATTCCGGAGAATACAATTCTGCTTCTTCGGAATACAACCCATCATACCATTTTCCGTCGGATAGCGTTTTATAAAACTTCAGTTTTAACTGATCCGACCGTACCAGCCTGTCAAAATATACATATTATTCAACCATCGGCACCCTGTCTACGGAAACAGAATACTGCCCTTTCCTTAGTACGACCAGGAAATAAGGCGATTTGCTCACTTCTCCCATCCGGTTTAACAGGCTGAAATGCATTTGAAATACTTCTTGCATAAAATGATTTGTATTTAACATCTATTGCAAATTTGGGGCTTACCCCTCAAATGACATATTATCTTCATGTTACCAAAAATGAAGAAAAGGTAAATCCGGTAGTCCGGAGTCAAATAAAGTCCTCCAAGTTGTCCTAATTTAGGCTGGCCGATTGACAAGCTTTCATTATTCATTCAAATCATTTTTATGAACCAGTTTCTGATCATCGTAAGAGGTAGTGATCATTCTACAGCATCGCCGGAAGCCATGCAAAAGAGGATGGAACTTTTCGGGGAATGGATGGAAAAGGTGCTGAAAGGGCGTTATGTTGGCGGTGCTCCGCTGGAGGTAACCGATGCCCGTTTGCTCAAATCCAAAAGCGAAGTCTTAACGGATGGCCCCTTCATGGAGTCCAAGGAGATGATCTCCGGCTATGTTATCATCAATGCCAACGACATCCAGGAAGCGACAGAACTGACCCAACAATGCCCCCTTCTCGGTCAGTTTCAACTGGAATTACGGAGGTTAAAACCCATGATGTAATACACCTTATTGATGCTTTCCTCATCACGGGATGTTCAATCCTTAATCGACCATCTTTTCCGCCAGGAAGCGGGAAGGATGGTTGCTATTTTAACACGCCTTTTCGGCATCCATAACCTGGAACTCGCCGAAGACGTGCTTCAGGATACCATGCATCAGGCATTGAAAGACTGGAATCGGGGTGAAATACCGGATAATCCTGCCGGCTGGCTGATGGTGGTCGCCAAGCGTAAAGCGATCAATACCATTAAGCGGGAAAGGCTTTTCCGTTCATTTGCCAAAGACATCGATACCATGCTAAAATCCGAATGGACCGCCTCCTATGCCATGGACCATATTTTTCTGGAAGATGAAATAAAGGACAGTCAGCTGCGGATGATATTTACGTGTTGTCACCCTGCCTTACCCGCTGAAGCACAGATCGCGCTCACGCTAAAAACACTTTGCGGTTTCAGTATTTCAGAAATCGGAACAGCGTTACTGGCCACAGAATCCAACATCAATAAAAGGTTATACCGGGCCAGGGAAAAAATACGGAATGAGCAAATAGATTTCACTGTTCCAACCGGTCAGCATCTGATGAAACGGCTGGATTCGGTTTTGATCGTCATTTATTTATTATTCAATGAAGGATATAATGCCTCCGGAGATCAACTGACCATCCGCAAAGACCTTTGTCTGGAAGCTATGCGACTGGCCAGACTGCTGATCGGAACGCCGGTCACTGCCGGATATTCCCCTATCCATGCTCTGCTGGCACTCATGTGCTTTCATGTTGCCCGCTTTGACGCCCGTATTGACAATAACAATGACCTGATCATACTGGAGGACCAGGACCGGAGCCTATGGAACAAAGAACTGATTATGCAGGGCTTCGAATTCCTTGTTCAGTCGGCTACCGGAAATTCGCCAACCACCTATCACCTGGAAGCAGCGATTGCTGCAGAACATTGTCTGGCACCAAGCTTCAGCGAAACCAATTGGACAAAGATTCATACTTATTATTCCGCTCTGGAAAAATTGAATCCGTCCTCGGTAATCAAACTCAACCTGGCCATAATCATAGGGAAAATGGACGGACCTGAAGCGGCCATCCTGCTCCTCAATGAATTGAAAAAACTAAAGGCGCTGGAAAATTATTATTTGCTCTATGCTTCACTGGGTGAATTCTACTTTGAGGCAGGACATACAAAGGAAGCGCTGGAAAAATTCAGGAAGGCAAAAACCCTGGTAAAATCCCAGGCGATATTGGACTTGCTGGAGCGGAAAATCAAAAAATGCCTGAATTCTCCTGAAGGATAAAAAAAAGTTGCCTCCATGAGGAGGCAACCGGTTTTAGGGAAAACGGGAAGTATACCGTTACGACTTAGTAATTTCCTTAAACACATCCATATCACCGTCCCTGGTCACTCTTACAATTTTAATACTTGTTTTGTCTTCCAGATAAATCAGGTAAACCCCATTCACCCGAGTTTGCACATCTTCAACCACCGTAATGGTAAAATCATAATATGTGCTTTTTACAATAGCCCTTATTTCCCTGGGGAGTTTGTCCTCGCTATAATAGGTCAGTGAACATTGCCAGCGGCCCTTTTTATCGTAATAAGCCCTGTTATTATACCCATCCTGACTAAAATAAGCCATAAACCCGCCATTTATAGCAAACCACTTTTCGCCGGAAGCCATTGTATACCGGCTCTTGAAATCTTTAATGGCCCCATAGCTGACCTTGCTCAAATCGCTGGTATTCACGGAATCCAGGAAAGGCAGGCTTCCCAGGCCAGCAAAAGCCTGAACCGATTTAATGAAGATTTTCGAGTTCGTAAAGGCAACCACATCGCCGTTTCCCTGGGCATAAATGCTGCCGGCGAGGGCTGGATAGGAAATACATCCTATGATCAGCAAAATCAGGAACTTTTTCATTTTTGTAAGATTTAATAGTTAAAGAAATTGATTAGGTGTAAATGCTTAGACGTAGTATTCAAAAGGAGGTAAACAGAAATAAGGAGATGAGGTTATTTTTCCTTAAATTGGTAGACAAGACGATACGATCATGGACCGCTTTGATTCCTTACTTAGAGCTGACCAGGGAATAATTGAACAGCTCCGCCGGGGTGGTACTGACAGGAGAAGAAGCGAGGAACAATTATTTAGCAGGTTCTCTTATTTCATACGGGAAGGCATAACCAAACATGCTTTATCTGAAGACGATGCCTTCAATGCCTATTCCGATACCATTCTGGTTGCTATTGAAAACTTAATCAACGCAGGTTTTGAAGGCCGCGCTTCCCTGAAGACTTATCTCTACCAGATTTTTCACAATAAATGTGTTGACCTGATCCGTAAAAAAACGACTAATAAAAACAGCGTGAACAGATCGGAGTCCATTTCAGACCGGCTGCTGCTCCTGTCTGATTCATCCAGGTCTGTACTGCAAAAACTGATCGACAAGGCCGATTGGAATTTGCTCAAAGAAAAACTGGGCAGTCTGGAAGATAAATGCAGGCAATTGTTATTGTTTTGGGGAGATAACTACAGCGATAAGGAAATTGCCGCCATGCTTTATTATAAAACAGCAGATGTGGTAAAAACAAGCAGGCTCCGTTGCCTGGAAAAAATGCGGAGGATCTACAACATTACCTGAACAAAAAAATGGATAACCGGGAATATATTGACCGCTTTTTTAAATCTCAACCAATGCCGGAAGAAGCCAGGCTGTTTGGGGAGAAAATGGAATCAGATCCTGTTTTTGCAGGAGAAGTGGCTTTTTACCTGAGCGTATTTCAGGCTTCCAGAGAACAGGCGGAGGAGAATAAAAAACAGCGGTTTTGGGAAATTTACAGGAAGAATCGGGATTCCCGGAATACAAACAGGGTAATCAAACTGGGTTATTATTTAGCAGCTGCCGCAGTGATTGCGGGAATCGTTTTTGGATTATACATCTTTATTAAACCCGCTCCCAAAAAGCAGCTGGCTGATCAGTATATTCTGAAAAATCTGCAAATCCTTGGCCTGGAAATGAGCAGTCGCAACGATAGCCTGCAAACCGGTCTTCGTTTGTATAATGAAGGAAAAACTGCTGAGTCCCTGCAGCAATTGGAAAAAATCATTCAATCCGATACCTCCAATTTTACGGCAAAGAAATATGCCGGCATAGTGGCGCTTCGTCTTAAAGAATACGATAAAGCGTCGGCCTACTTTGAACAACTGGAAACATATACAAATCTTTACGCAAATCCTGCCCTGCTCTATCAGGCCCTTACGCTGATGGAACGAAACCATTCCGGTGACGAAGCTAAGGCAAAACAGCTGTTGCAAAAGGTAGTTCAGGATGGGCTTGATGGAAAGGAGACTGCACAGGCGTGGTTAAAGAAGTGGTAACACATCTTCATTATAAACCTTAAACTTTTTCTTATGAAAGAGAATGCCCGTTTTCGCGGTGATTTCCTAAACAGGTTGTCCCCTATCGTCCTCTATATTTCCCTGATCGTTTGTATCGGCTCGTGTCATTTAAAGTACACACTGGATAAAGCTCCTTCTCATCCACCGTTTAGCGAATATCCCCATCAAGCAAAATGGCTTGACTGGAACGTATTGTTTCAACCGGGGGCAAATAATGCCTCGAGGCTTCAGTATATGAACTACCTGCAGCAGTATATTACGGATTATATAAATCAATACAACGCCACCAACAGTCCCCGTTTCGTGGTTTCTCAGACTTATATTTATTGTCCCTGCGATTCCCTGTTGTATAATTTTAGCGTTACTCCCCTGTTTGCCAGCGGACAGGCTCCCAATCCACCCATTCCCCCGGGCAGAGGCCAGGGAGGCAGTGGAGATGCCGTACAATATACCAATCTGAATAATTCAGTTACGATCGACAGTATAACACAGCTTATGAAACCTATTGATACAACCGGAATAATTAACCTGGGCAGCTTTTCCATGGATACTTCCAAAACCCTGGCGATTATGGATACCGGCCTCGATAGCACTTTGTATGCCGACCATTTCAAGGGACTATTATGGAAGGCCCCCGGCGGAAATACCATCAGGAATTTCCTCTGGTTTAATAATGGCCAGTACCTCGACTATTATGCAGACGATGATCAGTTTAAACATGGATCAGCAGTTACCACCATCGCCCTGCAGGCGTTGGAAAAATCTTTTGACAAAAGGCCTGTGATGCCGCGCGTGATGGTGCTTAAAGTTTTGGACAACAACAGGATCGGGAGCACATTCACCGTTAGCTGCGCTTTAAGTTATGCCGTTCAAAATCAGGCAACCCTCGTCAATGCCAGCCTGGGGTATTACAGTTCCGGCGATGTGGATTCCGTTTTGCGGCACTACGTAGGTCTGTGCCACACTGCCGGGCCAAAATCGATACCCCTGCTGGCAGCAGCGGGAAATCTTCCGGGTGTTCATAATCCTCCGCTATGCGGGAACACGGACAAGCAGAATGAGCTGACGCCTTCCCGGCTGTTTTTCCCTGGCTGTTTCACTACGTCATTCCCGAATGTGATCAGCGTTACCGGACTTCAAAACCCGCAACTGTCCTGCTTCTATCAGAACTATTCGAACACGTATGTTTCTGTCGGGGTTGAGAATATTCCTGCTTCCGGTCCAAACTGCTGCGCATTCCAGCTTCCTTTCCTCTTGTCAGGATATGAAGGCTCCTCCTTTGCCACACCGGTTGTCAGTGGAAAAATAATGGGTTGTTTACTGGAAACGCTACCCGGGACGGTTCCCCCGGATTGCCTGGATAAAATAAGCAAGACCCCACCCCAGCCATCGCCCAAGGATGTAACCATTGATGGGCGGTATATTATTTATAAGACCCCATGATGCCTGTACATGCTTAAGCATTTATTGATCCTTGCCGGTTGTCTGATGCTAACACCCGCTCTTTGCGGCCAATGCCCCGGCAGGGATTATCTGTGGAACAGGATCGTGTACCTCCGGGATTCATCCGGAATCCCTGCAGGGGTTCAGTTGGGTGAATTGATGGTGTACGGGCGGGAAATGCGGAATTGTCCTTACCGGAATGACTCCACCCATGCCCTGTTGCTGTCACGGATCGGATGGCTGTTTTCTTTACAAAAGGATTTTGCTCAGGCCATTGAATTTACATTAAACGCCATCGATATCATTGACCGGCATACCCGCAAACCGGAAATTAATGAATCACATCTTATCAAATATTATAACAACCTCGAGATCCTGTATGATTCAACCGGTCAGGAAAAACTTAAAATGGCAGCGATGGACAGCTGCATCTCCCTATCGGTAAAATGGAATGCCGGATACCCGTTCTCCATTAAATACATCAATTGGAAGATCCAATATCTTTTTGAAAAAGGAGATTATTCCAATTGTTTGAATTATATATCCCTGGGTGAAGATATGGCCGGCAAGGCCGGATATCTTCCGGAAGATGCTTACTTCTATGCCAGCTGGAAAATCAACGCGCTCATTTTTCAGAATAGATATGAAGAGGCGGACAGATGGGTAGAAAAATCCCTCCGGGAATCCCGTGGATCCAGAAATAAGACGAACCTGGGAAGCCTGCTGGGATTAAAAGCAAATATTGCAGAAGAAAGAGGCATACCTGCCGAAGCCATTCTTTATGCCAGGCAGTCTTTATTCTATGATCATAAAGCAGGAAACTCTTCCGGATGTGCAGGAACATGGAATAACCTGGGTTACAAATTGTATTACTTAAAGTTGCACCAAAATGAGAAGGCCTTAGTTTGTTATAAAGAAGCATTGAAATATGCGAATGCCAATGATTCTGTTTATATCCTGGACAATATGGCGAACGTGTATGTACAACAGGGGGCCTTTGATCAGGCCTTTTATTTTTTTGCACAGGCCTTCCATAAAATACATCCGGGAACGGATGAAACGAACCTGCTGAATAATTCCGGGGATGATATCCTGAATAAGACAAACGCTGAATTTATCATAAACCTTGTTCTGGATAAGGCAGAAGCTTACCTTGTAAGATACAAACAGGGCGGAAATTTGCAGTTTATCCAGATGGCGCTGACCATTTATAAAACCGCCGACCTACTGTTGGATAAGATCAAAACGGCCCAGACCGAACTTACCTCCAAATTATTCTGGCGCGCCAACACCCGACGACTGTATGAACGGGCAATAGAAAGTTGTTTTTTATCAGGCGATCAGGAAAACGCATTTTATTTCTTTGAAAAAAGCAGGGCAGCGCTGCTCATCGATCAAATCAGGGAACAGCAGATCCCCGATGCTGATATTTCCCGGATGGCGATGGTCCGAAAAAGGATTCTTCAACTGCAAAGAGAAAATATAGCTTCCGACCCCGCATCAAAGCAATTCTCTGAAACACAAAGAGCGCTTTTTATTAACAAGCAGGAATTGAGCAGGATCGACCAGCTGATCAAAGAGCACAGTCCCTGGTTTTACCAGAGTCTGATAGATACCCATTTCATTTCCCTGAAAGCAGTGCAAACCATTTTACTGGGAGACGGCCGTTCACAGGCGATCCTGGAATTTTTTAACGGAGACAGCGCCGAATACCTGCTGATCCTTACAGCACGAAGCGCCAGCATAAACAGGATAAATAAAAATGATTTCGAAAAACTGGTGGAAAGATATACAGCTTACCTGTCTTCCCCGTCTTTATTGAACCAGGATTTTAACGGTTTTGCGAAGACGGCCGGTCAGTTATACCAACTGCTTTTTAAACAGGATACGTTGCCCGTTGGCAGGATTATCGTCTCCCCGGATGGCCGGTATTTTCCGCTTGAGGCGATGGTAACCAGTGTGCGGTCCCCGGAACCTGTTTATTTTCTCAATGAACATGCCGTCAGTTATACCTATTCTGTGCGTTACCTGGTTAATGATTTTTCCAAATTTGCGGGAAGTCCATCGGGAAACTTTTTAGGCGTGGCCCCTGTAACCTTTGCATCATTTGCTCATCTGGCTTCATTGGCGGAAAGCGATGTATCGGCGGAGAAGATTGGATCTCTTTTTTCAAAAACGCAAATCCTGACATCTGGCAGGGCGTCAAAATATAATTTTATGCAGCAGTTCCCGTCATACAAAATCATTCAATTATACACCCATGCATCGGACAGCAGTGGCAACGGCGAACCGGTGATTTATTTTGCCGATTCGGCACTCTATCTGTCGGAATTAATTCCGGAAAACAAAGCGACCACGCAACTCATCGTACTGTCTGCCTGCGAAACCGGAAATGGTAAATTATATAGGGGAGAAGGGATTTTTAGTTTTAACCGTGGTTTTGCGTCGCTGGGCATACCTTCCTCCGTGATCAATTTATGGTCGGTGGACGACCAATCCACATACGGCCTTACAGAATTATTCTATATCTATGTAGCGAAAGGAATGCCATTGGATATTGCGCTGCAAAAAGCAAAACTGGATTTTATACATGCTGCTTCGGGGGAAAAGAAACTCCCCTATTACTGGGCAGCTGCTATTGTGGCCGGCAAAACCGACGCCGTTGACACCGGTAAATCATTCCCCTGGAAATCTTTGTTTATTTTAGCGGGTCTTACTTGTCTTTCGCTGTTCCTGTTTCTGAAATTAACCAGAGTTTATGCATAAAAATGAATCGACCCGCAGGAATTTTGTAAAAATGTCAACGCTTGGGGTCGGCAGATTGGCTTTCTCCCCTTTCCTAAAACACCCAGATCGTGATTTAGCCTTAGATCCCAGTGTCAGTGCCGCCGAAAAGAAACTCAACATTATCTGTATAGGCGCGCATCCCGGCGACCCGGAATTTGGCTGCGGCGGAACGCTCGCCCGATACAGTGATGCCGGTCATCAGGTAATCATCATTTACCTGACCCGCGGTGAGGCGGGGGATCCATCTAAAACATTTGAACAGTCTGCGGCCCTGAGAACCCATGAAGCCGATATGGCCTGCAAGGTCCTAAAAGCAAGAGCACTTTTTGCGGGACAGGTTGATGCCCATACGGAATTAAACAAGCAAAGCATTGAAACCCTGGTAAAAATGATCCTGTCCGAAAAACCCGATGTGCTTTTTACCCATTGGCCAACGGATACCCACCAGGATCACCAGGTTTCCGGGTTATTGGGATTCAATGCCTGGGCAAAATCGGGGCAGTCATTTCAACTTTACTTCTACGAAGTAAATACCGGGAGTGAAACCATGGCCTTTGAGCCCACGGACTATGTGGACATCTCGACTATCCGGGATAGGAAAAAGCAGGCCATGTTTGCACACCAAACCCAAAACCCGGAACAGGTATATGCCGATTTTTTTAAAACCATGGAAGAATTCAGGGGCCTGGAAGCGGGCGTAGAAGCGGCGGAAGGTTTTATTCATTTCAAACCGAAGGGAGAAAAAGCAAATATTGTTGGATTGTAATAGCCATCAGGATTTGCGACTCCCGGTTATAACCACTTATCCTTCAATCGTTTTTCCTCTAAGAATTGTAATAGGCTGCTCTTATACACACGATATTTCTGAAGCGCCTATTCATAATACATCCTGCTTTTCTTCGTTATACTGATGGGAAAGGATCAGGGACGGTGGATTTCCTAAAATTTTTATAATATTTTCTTTTATAGTTGCTTTTTAATTAAAGCTGTTTAAGCAAATTTTCAAAACTAAATAACAACATGAAAAAGCTTATCTGGATTTCTCTATTTATTCCCTTCTTCGGAAAGGCACAGTTTAAAATTGTAAATATCTCCACCACCAATTTGCTTGAATTACGCTCGGATACCTGGCCTATAAATCTTCAAAAAGTAACCAAGGCGACAGACACCTGTTATGTACTCTCCTTCCGTACACAGGAATATACCAATGCGAAAATCATGAAAAACCTGCGGTTCTCCAGCCTGGAACAATTGAAATATTTTCAACAGGGACTATCCACCCTGAAGACTGGCAATACCGGGGATGTGGCCGAATTCAAGGATTATACCATCAAGAGAGTGGACCTGAGTAAAAAAGAAGGTATATGGTATACGCTGAGTTTTGATGGCGGTCTGACCAATTTCCAGCAAATTGAGGCAGACAGAATGATTGCAGCCATCAATAAACTATAACCCTTGAGGGATAAAGAGCAGGACCCGGAAGTAGTTGTTTTTGAAACCATTTTCATTCGGGAAATTTGATAACTTTAGCTTCTGATTACCTGCAACCGGATGAAATGAAAAAAATATGTCTTCTGACCATTTTAATCACCAGTGTCTTTTTTACCCGGGCGCAAAGATTTTTTTACATAGAAAGAGGGAACATGGCAGAAAGATTCCTTCAGGAGGACCTGTTGAAAGCCTCTCAGTTTGTTACCCGGACGGTACTTGAATCAGACTATACCATTAAAACGGAAATCGGTAAACAGGGGGACCATAAAACCACCTTAAAAATCATAGTGGAAGATTCTGCCAGCTTTAAACCCATTTATCAGGCCAATGAAGAATACGTTTTTGGGGGGATGAAAAAAAATGAACAGTTCATGATCAATATGGCCCTGAGAACATTAATTGAAAAGAATATCAACCAGATCATTTATTGCGCAAAGAACGATCATCAAAATGGTCTCGGCAGGTTGGTGGAAACAAGCCAGGAATAAATCTTCCCACAATACAAACAGACAGTCGGATCTCTAAGAATTGCCTGCCCGATTAACGTGGTTACGTGGCCTTACAGCATGCTGGATGCAAGGATGGTGCCTACCGGTCGCCCTCAGTCTGTTTTCGGAAACCGATCCTTTCCCTGTCTTCCCATTTCTTCTGAGCGGATTTATCGTCCAGAAGATTCTCCATCGCATCATAAATTTGATTTAACTGGATATCATGCTCACCCAACCGATCCATGATATTCCGGAGCGGAGATCTCAGATCCATCTGTTGCAGGCTAAGCCGTCTTATTTCGATAAAGGTCCGCATGATGGCAATATTCATGTTAATGGCTTTCTCCGAATTCAACACCCCGCTGAGCATGGCAACACCCTGTTCGGTGAAGACGTAAGGTAAATACCGGGTACCGCCCCTTCCCTTTGAGGTTTCATTTTGCAACCTCAAAGGATTGGCTTTTTCTGAGGCTTCAATCTGAAACCTCAAAACTTCCCATTCTTCCTTGGAAAGCTGGAACATGAAATCCCTGGGGAACCGCCTCGCATTCCGTTTTACCGCCAGATTCAGCGCCTTGGTTTCCGTTTCATAAAGAGCCGCCAGATCCCTGTCCAGCATCACCCTTTCGCCCCGTATTTCGTATATTCTGTTCTGAATACTCTTGATGATCTCCATATGTATCCCGATTGATATTTCAGGCAATATAGGTCATAATTCATGCCGTAATAACCGCTGATTATGGCAACAGGTCAACTACTGTTTCTAACCTGCCATTTGTTAAATGTTTTGCGGGAAAACAGATTATTTATGAAATCGGTAACCGAGGATTACTTTGAAAATTCCATTATCCGTTGCATCGGTAAGACCAAAGCCATAACCCACATTCAGTTCCCAGTCGGGCGACCAGTCCAGGTCCATGGCTACAAATAGCTGATGCTGCTGGCTTTGATACGGCTCAATATGGTTAAGGGGCCCTAAAGATCCGTAATACTCTAAGCCGGTCGCAATGATTTTGGTTATATTATAAGCGGCTTTAACATTCGGGGAAAACACATAACCCAGATTTTTATTTACCCCATGAAAAGATTTATCAAATGTCGGGTTAAACGAAATATACAGTTTCCCGAATTGCTTATCTACAATGGGTCTTATTTCAAGGCTCCAGTCATCCTCGCTATATTCCCTTTTTTGAAAGCCCGCTTCCAATGACAGGCTTACGCCGACGGGCCAGTCCCAGGCCGTGGGAACCCTTACTCTTGGTCTGATATGACTCCCTACATACGTAGTCCGATGATCACTTCCCAGGGTATTAAAAATGTAAAAGCCCGTTTCAAACCACGAGTTCCAGCCATGCGTGATTTCGATGGTTTCGTGGAAAACATGATTTGTAGGTAACACGCCATTTTCAACCGACTTCTGCCCGTCAAAAGTAAAATTGCTGTGCAGTTCGACCATGGTGTACTGCTTTGGAACCGTTTCTGAGCCATACACCTGAATCTCATAATTGTCCTGGCTACATGCCGTTAAAAAAGAGATTAAAAAAATGGATACAAATAATGCCCTTAATTGCATCAGGTTAAATCTATGGATTATGACGGCCCGGCCGCACGACAATCCGAAATTAAACCATATTGGGGATACCCCGCAGATGGATATGCCACCTAGAGAGAGGAACTCATTGCAACCCAGAACTCGTCAGGATAATTGTCTTTTACCTGAGCATTCCCCGGCTCTTCCAGTTGGGCGCCAATATTTTCAAGTTGCGCCTCGGTAAATATTTTCTCCAGATGAGGAAAAAGCGTTCGTTCCTCAAAGCGGATGTGGTTATCAATTGCGTCAGCGATACCGTTCAATTGCTGATGTGTAACATGATTGGCTGCCTGCAGGATTTGTTGAATCTGGTTCTTGATATGGACGTGTTCTTCCTGTGCTTTTTGTACCAAAGTATCTGCCTTATCCAGGAAGATCAGCATTTCTTCCTCTTTAAAATGCGCATGAAGTTGGTTTTGCCAGAAGTATTGGACATACCGGGCAATACGAGCGGAATCAATCTTCAACTTTATACCTTGCCTGATCTTCCAGCAGAATAACAATCCGAAGTGGTGCTCGCGGGAAATTAGCAGTAAGTGCTTACTACGTTTAATGGGCTTTTCTGTCATGATCGGTGTTTTTGAGAAAGAAATCCA
>JBEPUT010000060.1:0-20899 GCA_041691395.1 Chitinophagaceae bacterium | reverse complement strand
GATTGCCCGAAAAGCAGGAACGACATCATGCAGGCCATGCTTGATGCAGGGATATCCACCCGCAGGGGCATCATGACCACGCACCGGGAGACCGCTTACAAGAATGAATATGCAGGCCTCTCGCTTCCGGTTTCGGAAAATGCCTGCGACAACAGCATCATCCTGCCATTGTATATACCCATGAAAGACGAAGATGTTGAGAAGGTCATCAGCACATTTACGGCTTTGTTAACCTAGTATCAGCGCATCATCAGTCCATGAAGAAAACATCCTCTTTTATTTTTTTCCGCACGCTGTTATGGTTATGGGACATCATTTCCCTGAACCTGGTCCTGTTTATAACCAGTCTGTTCATCACCAGGGCGAATGCCATGAACCAGCATCCCTATCATCTGTACTTTGCGGTGATAAACCTTTGCTGGATGACCTCTGTTTATCTTACGGCCTTATACCTGAGCAAGAACTGGCTTGATTTTGACAGCTTTTTCACCCGGACTATCAAATGCTATTTACTCACCGCCGCCATCATTTTCCTGTTTGTATTTCTTTATCATTATCCCTATTCCCGATTTTTTACCATCGCCGGCCTGATGGGCTTTGCGTTCATACTGATCATCAACCGGATCATCTTTAACCTGCTGGTGATCTCTCTGCGGAGCCGGTTCAGGCTGGCAAAAAACGTGGTCGTCCTGGGATACAACGACCTGTCGGTCCGGCTTATAAAATATTTTCAAAATGAAACCAAGCTGGTGAAACTGGCCGGTTGTTTTGATGATAAAGGGCTGATCGCGGATTCAGAAAAGCTTCCGGTTATCCGTAACCTGAAGGATTGCATGCGTTTTGTAAAGGAAAACAATGTAACGGAAATATATTCCACGCTGGTTCCGGAACATTATCCCTACCTCTATGAGCTTGCCAAAGAAGCGGAGAAACAATTTGTTTATTTTAAATTTGTTCCGGACTACCAGATATTTGTAAACCGGAATATATTTGTCGATTTCCTGAACGACATTCCGGTTCTCTCACTCAGAAGTGAGCCACTGGAAGATACGGGCAACCGGATTAAAAAAAGGACGTTCGATATCATCTTTAGCTTTTTTGTTATTGTCTTTATCCTTTCCTGGCTCATTCCGCTGATCGCTCTCCTGATCAAACTGGAATCCCGGGGACCGGTATTTTTTATCCAGCTCAGATCCGGCAAAAATAACCAGTCTTTCCGGTGCATCAAATTCAGGAGCCTGAAAGTGAACGACGAAGCGGATTCCAAACAGGTAAGCCGGGACGACAACCGGATCACGCGGGTGGGCCGGTTCATCCGCAAGACCAATATAGATGAACTGCCGCAATTCTTTAATATATTCTGGGGGGATATGTCCCTGGTCGGACCGAGACCGCACATGCTCAAGCACACCAAGTATTTTGCCGAAATTTACATGGAATACATGATCAGACACTTTGTGAAACCGGGTCTTACAGGATGGGCCCAGGTAAACGGGTTCCGCGGAGAGATCAGAGACAATGAGTTCCTGAAGAAAAGAGTGGAGTATGACATCTGGTATATTGAGAACTGGTCACTTTGGTTTGATTTAAAGATTATTCTCCAAACCATACTGGTTACCATTAAAGGCGATGAAAACGCCTTTTAATGATTATAATAAAGATTTATCCTTTCTTAAAACGGTCTTGTTCCGCAGCACATACCAGGTAGCCAGAAACAACAGCAGGAACTGCAGCAGCAGAATGCAACTGAGATAATAATTGCTGAAGCGGGAATACAAATTCAGGTATTTAAAATGACTTCCCGCAATGCCAAAGAACGGGATGGGGATATGCGGATTCACTCCCGGATAATCCGGCAGTGACCAAAAAAACCGGAAAGAAATGGATTGCAATACCAGTAAAAGATAAAACCACCAGCGTTGTGTGGAATAAAAAACCTGCCTGATGGAAATTCCGATTAATATTAAAACAACGGGGAAACCAGTCATGAACAGGATGCGTTCCGTATCTGACCCTCCGATCAGACCCAGCAACAGGGATACAATCAACAAGACCCACAGCTCCTGACGCTCACGCAACAGCGATTTATATTTCCCGTAAAAGAAGGGCACCAACAGGATCAGGGGGCCGTACGCGATTAAAATTCCCAACACAAACTCTGGTAAAGTTTTCAGATAGAGCCAGGAAATGGCTGTCCATATATAGGAGTAATTTTCAGGATCAGTGACGACAATAAATTTTTTAATAAACATGGCTGCCCCCAGAACAAAAAGCACCGGAATAAGCAGCAGGGCTGTTTTCCAGTTAAAAAATGTCCTGACTGTTTTCCTGAGGATATTGATTCCGCGGGTAATGGGCGGCGTAACGGAAACAATGTTTAATTCGCCCAAAGGATAAACTACAAAGAAGGGCAATACACACAAAATGGCATTGGATTCCCTGAATAAGGCAGCTACGCCAATTACCAGTGAATAAACCAGTAAATAGGCGATCCATGCCCGTGTTCGCCGGTTCGCATAGAATTTCCGGACAAGCTGAAGTATCAGCAATCCCGCCATCATCCAGGCTGCACCCCAGGCATCGGTGGTCATTGGGTTGTAAAAGGAAAACCGGAGGGGAACATGCCAGGCCATCATAAAAATAAAACACAACAAGACCCTGGTCCAGGATTCTTTGAAAAATATCCCCAGCCAGCATAAAAGTAACAGGGTGGTGAAAAAAGTGCCCAGCAGATTAATGTCCAGCGCACTGTCCAGCAGGCTCATCCCGGTCATATCGGACATGCGGGCAATTAGATAAGGCGTGGCAATCCGCTTAATAAAAGGCAGCTCGCCGGCAACCGGCGTTGTTCCCTTTTGAATCTGTTCCGTTATGCTGTAGTAATAAGAAGCATCCCAACCGGGGTTTATTGTTGCGCGGTGCTGACCCCTGTAAACAAAGCAAATAATAAGGAAGCCGGCCGAAATGAGCAATACTTCATAAATCCGTTTCATGGTATATCAGTATATATCAATATATGGTTCTCCCTAATTGTTACCCATACCACGTCAATTCATAAAAAACGAAATTAGGCCATCATTGCTGATAGCCTAATTTCATTCGGGTGTTTATTTTCTCTATAATACTGTCATCTTTTTAACGAGTGACTGGTTCATCGTGTTCATTTTGTAATAATAGATACCTGACCCCAGTCCGTTCTTGTTCACCTGAACCTGGTAGGTTCCCGGTGCTTTAAATTCATCCATCAGGATCTGAACCTGTCTTCCCATCTGGTCATACAACAGCAGTTGTACGCGACCCGCAGTAGGAATAACCATGCCGACTATCGCGGTGCTGGTGAATGGATTTGGTCTGTTTTGCAACAACTCCAGCATCAGACCACCATCAATGGTTACCTGGGCTATTTTAGAGAATGCGGAATTATTATCAAAATCAACCTGGCGCAATTTGTAATAGTATGTGCCGGACGACAGATTCATATCAGTGTATTGATAATTTACCTGTGTCTGGCTGTTTCCCGCACCGCTTACAAATCCGACGACGGTCCAGTTGCTTGCATCGGAGCTGCGCAGAATCTCAAAACCCTTATTATTCTCTTCCATGGTGGTTGTCCATTTCAGCAGAGCATCGGAGGTGCCTTGTTTTGTTGCTGTGAAATTCAGGAGGGTGACCGGCAATGGGGTGGCGGAATAGGTTGCCACATAGGCTTTCGAGCTTGCCGAAAATACGCCGTATGGAATCCCTTTGATGGTTTGCACGTCAAACCCGATGGAATTACCGTCTTCCGTAACCTTGATGAGCTGACCGGTTGCAGAGAACTGCGGTACCATCGCCTGCAGGTTATGAGCGGAGGTAGTAATGGTAAAGCTCAGGTCATTATTCAGCCAGGTCATCGGGCCAAACGAGGTGTTGTTGCGGTTATCCAGCCATTCCAGCATTTGTTTCGCAGAAACAACCGGCACACCCCTGGCAACAGCCGCGGATACGATGGCATCCGAGCCCGTATGGATGGCGGTATCCGTATGCATGTTCATCACAAATGCTCCGTAATAACCCTTGGTTCCGATGGCGTTGTCCAGCAAAGTGGCAATACTACTGGCAATATTCAATCCTGATTCGTCCGTGATTACGGTTGGTCCCTGGTACGTGTCGATGGTTGTACCATCCAGGTCCGCAAAGCGCATGGGGAAACCGGAACCGGTAAACATGCCCGGCCTCTTTTGAATCCAGGCATCGGGCCAGTAATAATAGTTCGCGTCAAAGCGCATCCCCAGCACATTTTCTACCTTGGCCTGACCAGCCCAATTACTCCATGGTAAACAATGGGTCCTGTTCGAAACGGGATTGTTCAGGCTCGCGTAATGTCCTTTCAGCGTGGCAAGCTGTCCGCTGATGATCGCGGTAAGCGAACCGTCAGTGAAATCAACGCAGTCCGTAGTAGGATGCAGGGCGATTTCGAAACCGTTGTCCTGATAGAATTTAACCGTATCATCCGTTATCAGTGAACTGTCACTCATATAAATGGTGCTGTCATATACATAAGACGTGCCCCTGATCGCTTTCCAGTCGGCTACATCCTGAGCTGAGTTTGATACACTTTCATTGTAGTATTCATTAAAGCGGCCAAAGGTATTTCCGGTAGCATGATCATCCCCGGTCATTACGACTGCCGCTTTGAATCCGCCGGGCAGGAACCACAGATGGGGCAATGGTTTATTGTGCAGGTTATCCTTAAGAATGATGTTCGTCAGCAGATGCTGTTGTTCATCCGCCTGTGGTATTTGTATTTTATTAAAATCAATCCAGTCCGGATAGAACAGGTTATCGGATCGAATGGGACCTGCCTGGCCGTCCCTGCTCTGGCCGGCCCATACCGGGTTGCCCTGTCGCGTGTACACAATGGATTTGGGCAAATCATACAGGAAGGCAATCGCTTTACCGCCCAGGGCGCCTACTGAATTTGACGTGACAGCGGGATTGCTGGTGGCAACAGTGGATGATGAATACAAAGTGGCCAGACTGGTCGCGCCGGACAGGGTATACAGGTCGGCCAGGCCGTGATACTGTATCGTCTGGTTAACGATACCGGCTCCCGGTGTACCTGTTGTGGTATTTACGAGCAGATATTTATCAGCCAGGGTTCCTCCGGCAGGGGTTATTCCAAGCAGGGAAGCAAGTCCGGGGTCCGGGCGGAACGAAATCAGTGTTCCACCGGCCGTTGTCCAGTTGGACAGCATGGTAATTTCAGGGCCTGATAAACTCATCTGACCCAGAATCACTACATCGTAGTTAAGGAGGTCGGCAGCATCAACTTCTGAAATATCCATCACTTTAAAGGAATTATAGCCTTGCGCCCGCAGGATTTCTGCCGTATACCGGCTGAAAGGATTGATCACATTGCTGATGATCAGGATGGGTCCTCCGGATCCATCATCCGGTGGGATCGATGGTTTATCAGCCGTGGTGAATGTCCAGGAACTGTCCTGTTTCATAGCATTGCCCAGCGTATCTTTTATTCGGGGATCGATGGTCCCCCCTTTTATGGTCACCGTATAGGAAGAAGTAAAATTCAGCGGTAGGCTGGGGACAAGGGTGATGGTCCGGGAACTTGCATCGTAATTAAGGGTTACAGGAACAAGCGTATTGGACATATCGCGGAGAGCAACCGTATTGCTGTTTACCGTTGCGCTATTCAGCACCTTGCTGAATGTTGCGGTAACAGACGTGTTGTTGGAAATTCCCGTCGCTCCATCAATTGGTGATGTCCGAATAATAACCGGTGCAGTGGTGTCCGGGCCTGTATAGGGTGTATAACTAACATCTACCCAGTAATTAGACGCGTGGTAATCGCTGTTGGGAAAGGCTGCTGAACCACTATATTCAAAAACACCGTTTTTATATTTCTCCTGTGTATTCGGATAACTATCCTGCTTTCCGGTTAGCGGTCCTACCACCACGGAATCAACAAATATATACGGCGTGGCAGAATAGTTACTGGTAGGGCTGAAGTAAGCAGCTACGTAGGTCGTATACGCGGAAACGCGTACAGGCGTGGATAAAGTGACTTGCTCCCAGTGACCGGGGTTGGGCGTTCCGGTAAAAGTGCCGGAAGCCAACAGGTCTCCATTTAGGGTGTAGACCTGCACTGTGTTATTGGTAGCATTGTCATTGGGTGGCCGGTAAAACCGGACAGCCGTCACATAGCCATCGAAAGCCGCATCGAATTTGACGCCCAGGTTAATTCCCAGTTGACCGTTCTGCAGCCCATCATTAAGACCTGTTTCGTCCGGAGCAGGTGTTTGCGCCGGCGTAAATATGTGGCAGGGGCAATTGTTTGGAGGTAAAGGGGCCACTATGTTTACCCTGATGGAATTGGGAGAACTGCCTTCACCCCCACCAGGAACTTCTGTATTACCGGAATCATCAAATGCACGACTCTGTACAGTATAGGCGCCCTGGGCGGGAAGTAACCAATAATAAGTCCAGCTTGTGGTACCTTTTGCTACATGCCAGGTCAAACCGCCGTCGGTAGTCACTTCTACGCCAGCCACGGTTCCGTCCGCATCGGAGGCAGTACCCGAAATTAAGATGGTATCCGCCTGCGGAACTGATGCCCCGGTTAATGGTGCGGTGATAACAGATAGGGGCGGGGTAACATCTGTGGAAGCGGTAGCCGCAACCAGCGGGCTCTGTAAAGTAGTCGCGTCTGCGCCCATATCGGCCAGCAGATTGATGGTGGCCTGCTGCATATCCCGACTGACTACATTATTACCACCTCCGTTGCGGTCGTGGTTTCCGTCCAGTCCCCAGGCCCACTGAATGGTACCTGCTCCAAACACCCAGGCACCGCTGGCTGTTTTATACATGGACAATTTATGATTGTGAACAATTCCATCTCCTCCGGCAAAATTGGTGCTGGACATGGTGATTCTGCTGTTCGGATAAGAGTCGAAATATTGTTCCCAATCCCACTCATAACCGAGCGTACTGGGAGCCAGAACTGCCGTATCTGCGGGCCCGGTCAGTGCAGCAATGCCGGGACAATTTCTCCAGAATCTTAGGTTTTTGTAAGTGCCCGGCACTTTAATCGCAGCAGCACCGCCGTCCCAACTGATCTGACTGCTCAATGCATTTTCCGGTTTACAGGCATTGCCGCCGGGAGCATTACAACCATCCCGCCATAAACCAGTCCAGTCCGGTGTCGGATCACATTTATAACCACAGGCATTTTCTTGCGGTGTTGGCAGCGTGCCTTCTTTATAACAAACGATGGTACGGTAGGCAGAATCCAATCCGTCGATACTGTTTTCCCATCTTGTTTTCCAGTATACTTCATTGCCGCCAAAGAATGCCAGGCTCACTCCCGCTGCACGCGCGGCTTCCACATTATCCCTTTGTTCCTTTGACCAGTATTCATCATGTCCAACAGACAGGAGCACTTTATGATTCAGGATCAGGTTGCCATGACGGGCCACATCCACATTGGTCGTATAGCTCATATCATAACCGTTTGCTTCCAGAAAACGGATCATGGGATACTCCGAATTCATGAACCAGTCCTCTCCTACATCCGGACCGCTGCCGGCATCACGGGTTAAGAAAGGACGGTTATAACTGATCTTTTTGGCATGGTTGAAACTCAAACCCGGTCCTACATACAAGCTATTCCCTCCATACCAGTTGTAAGCCTGCCACGTGGCATCCGAAGTTTGAAAATATAATTTTGACGTGCTGGCATCATCACGCACAACAAAAGCAATATGGCTGGTACCCCCACTGCCATCCCGCCGGGTGACTTTGGCAATGTACAGACCCGAAGTAGCCGTTATGGGAACCGCCCAGCTGAAAGACTGCAGCCAATTTCCACAATCGAGGATCCCGGTGGTATCGGTTAGGCAGGCGCCCTGGGCAATACCGGTTACAAAAGGCAGGTCGGCAATCTTACGCGCACCATTACCCTGATAGTAACCGATCCGGTAAATGCTGACGTCAAAGCTTTTATCCGCTCCTGTGTTTACGTCAACTTTAAAATTAACCGTCTCCCCCCTGTTCACACCGATACTGGTTGCAAAACCCTGGATGGACATATCTCCGGATGTACCATTCAAATTGTCCCACACGGAAGGGTCTGTTCCCGGCAAATTGTTTTCCGTAACAATCGCATTCTGCGCAAAGGAAGAACCAAAAAGAAAAAAAGATATAAAGAGTAAAGAAAGGACCTTCTTTATTCCAACAGAATAGGCTTTAGGTTTAATATTCATACACAACTGATAATTACGTACTGATTAATTACGTCAAACTGAATAAGCTCGATTTTTAAGGATATTACCTGAGATTTTGAGAAAGGATCTGGAATCTAAAATGGTTGTCGTCAGGAAGACTGACAATTGAAAATTACCCCCAAAAGGTTAATGTATCAGCTGCCAAAATAAAAACTATTTCCGGTAAAGTGAAATTAATAGGGTTGTTTTTTAATTATAAGAAATAACGCCTGCCTCTATGCATTTTTTTTAAGCGCGATCATCTATTTTTCTATTTTTCTGAGCCTTAAAAAAGTAAGTACGTAGTATAACTGTTCCTGGCTTAGTTTGGCCGCCACCGAATGATTCTTTGGATCTCCTTTGATAAACATGGCACTATAATTATCTATTTGCGTTTTTGTAAAATTGGGAACCATTTTCTTTCCTTTCTGATATATTCCATGGCAGGACGAGCAATATATTTTATATAATACTTCTCCCTTTTCAAACCAGTCAATCGCATTGGCGCGAGCCTGTTTGGAATAATGGGAAGGAATATCATACTCCACCTTTTTCTTTGCCGTACATTGAACAAAAAAAAAGCAAAATAATAACGCGGATAAATAAAGCAGGTACTTCACAAGTATAAATCAGTTAGTGTTCTCATCAGGACAGAAAATCAAGAATCGGTTCGCCCCTTTTCAGTAAATCAGCAGTCAAAAAAAAGGTCAATTTCAGAAAAAACAAAAGCATCCCGTGTATTTTGAAAAACCATTTGTTACAGGGCAGAACAATGCATGAAATATTAAATACTTCTGTTGCTTCTTCTTTAATGAGACGGGTCAATTTTCCTGTGGCTTAGCAATACAAAAACTACAACAAATGAGCTGAGGAATTGGAGATAGGGCAGATCAAGGAATATGAGGAATCGGGACAAATGTAATAAATGAATATTGAAATTACAATAGACAATATTCGCTCCCGCGAAGCATGAAGATTAATGAAAAAGATTCCCTGAATGTTATGTATACCGATTTATTATATGTCTAAGTGAGCCAATATTAACTACCCTACGTATTTATATTTATTGCAATGTATGATACTCTTTTATCCGGTTATACTCATGCAGTCAGTTCAGCAATACCTCATCCATAAAAACCCATCCTGGTTTTTTGGGTGAATTACCCCATTTTGGGGGTTTCTTCAGGTTGGTTGCCATGATTTTTATAAACCGGACCGAAGCAGGAGAAAATGTACAATCCTGAAGGAATATGGCCGCACTTTCTCCCTTTGCCAATGGTTTTGGCGAAACGGTTTTCAATAGCCTCAAATGCCCCTCGTCCATGCCGCCCCATACTGCCACCTGCACCGGCGGATAAATATCAGCGCCCGAATTTTTAACCAGATGCAAAGCGACAGACCTGAGTTTTACCGGCGTTTTAAATCTCAAAAGAATTGTCATATCCTTTCGAAATCCAAGCCATTTGCCATCTCCCGTATCGAAGTTCCCGGTTATATGGTCCGATAAAGTAAGCGGCCCGTCTCCCTTGTAGGAGTCATCAGGAAGGCTGATAAAGCTGATGCTGTCGGGCTTAAATGCACTCTTATAGAAATTATGGGTGATGGTATCGCTGCCGAGCCACCCTTCCTTAAATGCCCGTGCCTTAAAAAAAGTATTTTTATCCAGTGCAACGAAGTCATGATAAATTGGAGACGTCGAACTGTCCGGGCCGGTACTATCCAGAGAATAGCGGATCTGCGCGCCGGGGATAGGATGCCTTAAGGTGATGTGCATACTGTCAGTAAATACGCTCTTGTTGTATACCAGTATAGGATCGTTCAATGCCATGGGCGCAGCCTGTTTATATCCCTGCATGAACTGTACCTGCCGGTCCGATTTCTGCCATTGCGTAACCTCCTCCCCTGTTAACCCGGTATCCCAGACAAATACTTCCCGGAGACTTTTTATTTTGCCAATAGAGGAGATGGCCGACTTGTCTATTTTATTTCCGGAAAGGGATAAACTTTTTAAAAATTTCAAAGATGATAGCTGACCCAATCCCTCGGCGGAGATATTCGTAAATGCCAGATTGAGCGTCCGCAGATTTTCCATCTGGCCAACAACTTTTAAATCCGCATTGCTCACTGGCATCTTGTTCAGATTCAATTCAACAATTTGTTTTTTAACGGCCAGCAGATCCTCCAGCGATTTGGAGCTGTATTGTTTCTTGTTATAAAAATCCACCACCAGTGCTGGTGATTCAATGGCCAGTGGATAAACCACGCGGTAATTATTGCTCAGGCCCTTAACCGTCTTTTCATTGGCAGATGCAAAATCGTATTTCTCTTCTTCCGGGGGAGCCAGGTATTTCGATGCCGTGATCCGCAGGGAATCGGTTACCGGCAGTTCAATAAGTTTCTTTTTAAAGTCGGCGCCTGATTGTATCCACCGGTAGATGATGTCCACTTCATCCTTCGTCAGCTGCGGCTTTCCGGTTAAGGGCATGTGTTTCTTTTCCTCTTCCGGGAGATTGATTCGCTGAATGATCAGGCTGCTGTCGGCATGCTGTGACACAAACGGTTGCCCGTTTTTTCCACCTTTTTTAATATCCTCCGGATTATCCAGGATCAGTTGGCCCTTGGCTTTTTCGCTGTTATGGCAACTCATACACTTGGCCGTAAATATCGGCTGTACCACGTCGGCATAAATCACTGCCTTTTCCACCGGCACTTTTATGGCTGCCCGGGCAGCGATCAATGGGGTGCTGATGAAATCTTCCCCATGAGTGATGCCCGCACCCAGATGGCCCGTGATGACGATGGAAATAACGGCCAGCACAGCGCCGGTTTTTGCCACGCGCAATTTGTACCAGGTAGAATTCCTGGACCAGTATATCACAGAGGCAAATAGGACAATGGCGAGTCCCGTCCATTTGTGCCATTGAACCGTGCTTCCGGTATAGCCGCTTTCATTGGACAACAACAATCCCATGATCACGGTGATGGCCGCGGATACGGCGCCGGTAAGCAGCATGACATCGGTAAAATCCTGATAAAACGGCTGAATGCTCAAATCCGGACGGAACCGGAAAAATTCCATGCCCATGGCCAGAAGCAGGATCACAATCGGAAAGTGAAGGAACATGGGATGCATACGCCCCACGGACTGCAACCAGGCAGGAATATGCATTCTACTTTCAAACAAAACCAGAAAAAGAATGAAAATATCGGCAGCAAACAAGAGGTTACCGGCAATACGTTTTGTCGCAAACTTCATATGGAAATAATAAAAGCCAAAAAATTCAGGCAATGATACCGTTCACTACTTTACCTGCCGTATCGGTTAAACGATATCTGCGACCCTGGCTTCTAAAGGTGAGTTTTTCATGATTGAGACCGAGCAAATGCAAACAGGTTGCATGAAAATCATGCACATGAACAGGGTCACGAATGATATTGTAACCAAATTCATCTGTTTCTCCATGAACCATGCCTCCTTTCACACCGCCTCCGGCCATCCAGATGCTGAAGCAGCGCGGATGATGGTCGCGGCCATAATTTTCTTTGGTAAGTTTACCCTGACTGTAATTGGTGCGGCCAAATTCACCACCCCATATTACCAGTGTTTCATCCAGCAATCCCCTTTGTTTGAGATCGGTGATCAATGCAGCGGAAGCCTGGTCCACATCTTTTGCCTGACCCGCCATTTCTTTTGGCAGGTTGCCATGCTGATCCCAGCCCTGGTGATAGAGCTGCACGAAACGGACCCCGTTTTCTGATAGTTTTCTCGCCAGCAGGCAGTTGGCCGCATAGGTTCCGGGTAGCAAACAATCCGGACCGTACATTTTTACAATATCGTCAGACTCTTTGGACACATCGGTAATGTCCGGCACCGCGGTCTGCATCCGGTAGGCCATTTCATACTGCTTAATCTTGGTACTGATTTCCGGATCTCCGAATTCCTTTAAAGAAAGATCGTTCATCTCCGCCAGTTTATCCAGCATTTTCCGGCGGTCCTGCTTATCCATGCCTGCCGGATCATTTAAATAGAGCACCGGGTCATCTCCGCTGCTGAACTGAACACCCTGATATACGGAATCGAGAAAACCATTGCTCCAGAGTTTGGAATAAACTCCCTGACCATTGCCCTTTCCGCGGGATAGTAATACGCAGAACGAGGGAAGGTTTTTATTTTCGCTGCCCAGGCCGTAACTCATCCAGGAACCGAAACTCGGCAGGTTCCCCTGCTGTGCTCCCGTCTGGAAAAAAGTCAGTGCCGGATCGTGGTTGATCGCTTCGGTGAACATGGACTTCACAATGCAGATGTCATCCGCAATTTTTGCGGTATGAGGGAATAGATCGCTTATCCATGCCTGTGACCTTCCGTATTGTTTAAAGTCATAGAAAGAACCCGCCAGCGGAAAGTGGGCCTGGTCGGCCGACATGCCCGTTAAACGCTGTCCCATGCGGACAGACGCCGGCAGATCCATACCCGCCATTTCCCTCAGCTTGGGTTTAAAATCAAAGGATTCCAGCTGAGAAGGCGCCCCGTTCTGAAAAAGATAGATCACCCGTTTTGCTTTTGGCGCAAAATGGGGAACACCAAGCATGGCGGCCGCCGCATCATCATCCGAGCCACCACTAAAGAGGTTGGGGATCAATAAAGAACCCAGCGCCACACTGCCCAGACCCAAGCTCATCCTGGACAGGAATTTGCGCCTGTTGACGTTGAGGTGGGTTTCTATGATTTCTTTTTCCATTTGCTTTGCTTGAAATTTTTAACGCACACAAAATTTTTGTTGACCGCTAACCATCAACCCGCTCCTCACGATTTCGTGATCGTTTCCTCCAGATTATAAATCGTTGTGATCACCTGCATCATGGCAGCTGCAGAAACCCTGTTTACTTTATCGTTCATTGGGGATTCTCCGACAGACAATAACTTCCGCGCATTTTGTTTTTCATGTGAAAAGGTCTGAACCTGTCCGGCATAATAATCATTCAATATTTTCTGTTCCTGAACACTGGGTCTGCGGCAGACGATCAGTCGGAAAGCCTTGGTAATTTTATCTTCCGGCCTGCTGGATTCGTTCACCAGTTTTACCGCCAGCACCCGGGATGCTTCCAATACCGTTGGATCATTCAGCATGACCAGTGCCTGCAAAGGGGTGTTGGTATTTGATCTTTTTACTTCACACTGATCCCGGTTGCTGGCATCAAACAGGATCATGGAAGGCGGTGGCAGGGTCCGTTTTATGAATGTATACAAACCCCGGCGATAAAGGCTATCCCCGTGATCCTGCATGTACGTTTTTAGAATGCCGCGACCCGAAGTGGAGGCTTCCCACAAACCCGCCGGCTGATAAATTTTTACACTGGGTCCACCAATCGTTTTTACCAGCAGTCCACTGCTGGACAATACCAGGTCCCTGATAAATTCAGCCGGCAGTCGGAATCGGGGTCCCCTGTCCAGATAAATATTGTCGGGATCGGCTTTTAGTTTTTCGGGCGAAATAACGGCGGACTGCTGGTAGGTGGCAGACATCATGATCTTCTTAACGAGGTATTTGATGTCCCACCCGTGATTGA
This sequence comes from Chitinophagaceae bacterium, assembly GCA_041691395.1. Lineage (GTDB taxonomy): Bacteria > Bacteroidota > Bacteroidia > Chitinophagales > Chitinophagaceae > Puia. The sequence continues at coordinate 7,070 of JBEPUT010000060.1, read as the reverse complement.
CGAAATCCACTGCCAGCCAGTCAAGCAGTTCAGGATTGGTGGGCAATTCACCCTGCATACCGAAATTGCTGGCTGTTTTTACAATGCCCCGTCCGAAAAGCTCCTGCCAGATCTGGTTAACATATACCCTGGCGGTTAACGGGTTGCGCTTGTCAAAGAGCCATTCCGCAAGACCCAGCCGGTTTTTCGGATATCCGTCGAAGGGTAGGATCGCTTTGGGTGTGCCCGCTACTACAGAATCCCCGTGATTGTCATACGCTCCGCGTTTCAGAATATAAGTTGTCCGCACCCCACTGCTGTCGCCCATAACCGATACCATCAGCTTGTTGGTGTCCGGTTTATTGATGAAACTTAAAACGTTCTTCACATCGTCGTTGGTCACCTGCATCATCGGGTTCTTGGCGTATGTTTCCGGTCCGCCAACCGTTGATTCAATTCCTTTTTCCTTTACATTATTGAAGAAGGCGAACATCTGGTAATATTCCCGCTGGGAAAACGGATCAAATTTATGGTCATGGCAATGGGCGCATTCTAAAGTAACACCTATGAAGGCCCGGCCAAAAGTATTGGTGCGATCCGTAACATATTCAATCCGGTATTCCTCGTCAATTACACCGCCTTCCTCCGTTATTTTATGATTGCGGTTAAAGCCTGTTGCCAGTAGCTCTTCCTTGGTGGGATCGGGTAACAGGTCCCCGGCCAGTTGCCAGGTCACAAACTTGTCGTACGGCATGTTTTCGTTAAAGGCATGGATCACCCAGTCCCGCCAGGGCCATTGGCTCCGGTAATTGTCATCCTGGTAACCATGGGAATCCGCGTAGCGGGCCACATCAAGCCAGTGAACGGCCATTTTTTCGCCGTAAGCCGGACTTTTTAATAACTGGTCAACCATTTTTTCATAGGCATGAGAGGAAGCATCCTGGAGAAAACTATCCATCATGGGAATGGTTGGCGGAAGACCGGTTATATCCAGGCTGATCCTTTTTAATAACCTTTCCTTGTCCGCCCCTTCATTGGGTTTTAAACCCTTCTGTTGTAACTTATTTAAGATGAAATAATCAATTTCATTTTTGGCCCAGGATTTGTCGTCAATCTTAGGCAATGCTAATTGTTTTGGGGGAATAAATGCCCAATGCTTTTCGTATTTGGCTCCCTGGCTGATCCATTTCCGCAATATCTCAATTTCCTCCGGGCTCAGGCTCGCATTGAAAGAGGCTGGAGGCATTCTCTCGGACGTATCTTTCGTGGAAATCCGGAGATACAGTTCTGAATGTAAAGGATCACCCGGAACCAGCGCATGTGCGTGGGGGTTATCCTTTAATGCTTTATAGGCTTCGTCCTGAATATCCAGCCGCAGACCTGCCTTACGCTTGTTAGCATCGGGACCGTGGCAGGCATAACATTTATCCGAAAGAATGGGCCTTACATTGAAATTGTAGCTGACCTCGTTAGAAGATTTTTCCAGGGAAGCGCCGGAGGCATTGCGGCAGGACTGCACCAAAAACACTGCTCCTGAAACAGATAGCAACAATAATATAAAAATTTTTCGCATGGCGGCAAGTAGTTAACCGGACGTTGTGTAACCCGGCTGAATTTTAGTGGAAATTAACCAAAAAACAGCTTTTTTTGAAATATATCTTGTATACAGATCAACACCCGTAAGCCTGATATTATTGCGTTTGAAGGCGAAAACCCCTGATTTTACTGGCTGTTATCCCTCTCAGGCTATAAATCTCCTGGTTAATATTCCTGAATAGCCGGAATAATAATCATATATCGAAAATCCGCGCAAACACCCATAAATCCGACCTCACCAGGCACGATTCCTGCAAATAAACCATAAACTATCATTTATGAAGGCTGTAAGAATCCACGAACACGGAGGACTTGATAAATTAAAGTATGAAGATGCCCCTAAACCGGAAGCTGCGCCGGATGAAGTGCTGATCAAGGTGTATGCGAGCGGGGTGAATCCGGTGGACTGGAAGATCCGGGAAGGAGTCCGGAAAGAAAAGTTTCCTTCAAATTTACCGCTCATCCTGGGCTGGGATGGGTCCGGCGTGGTTGAAAAAGCAGGCAGCGAGGTGAAAAATCTGAAAGCCGGTGATGAAGTGTACAGCCGCCCCGATCCCACCCGGAACGGCACCTATGCGGAGTATGTTGTTGTAAAAGCCAGCCAGGTGGCCAAAAAACCCACCAGCATCGACCACATAAAGGCAGCTGCTGTGCCGCTGGCCGGACTTACCGCCTGGCAGGCGCTGTTTGAACATGGTCACCTCGAGGCCGGTCAGAAAGTGTTGATCCATGCGGCGTCGGGTGGTGTGGGTACCTATGCGGTGCAATTCGCCAAATGGAAAGGCGCCTATGTTGTTGGCACCACTTCCGAAAAGAACATCGCTCTGGTAAAAGAACTGGGCGCGGATGAAGTGATCGATTATAAAAAAGAAAAATTCGAAGACCGTTTAAACGACATGGACCTTGTTTTGGATACTCTCGGCGGCGATACTCAAAAGCGTTCCTTGAAAGTTTTGAAAGACGGTGGCCGGCTGATCACCACCGTAAAGCCGGAGGAAAATGAGGAATCCAAATCCAGGAAGATTCATGTGCAAGGTTTTATGGCCCTCTCCTATCCCCATGATCTGGAGCAGATTGCCACTTTAATTGATGAAGGAAAAGTAAGACCCGTTATTGCGCGGGTTTTCCCGTTGGAAAAAGCAGCGGAAGCCCAGAAACTCAGTGAACAGGGCCATATCGCCGGAAAAATAGTACTGAAAGTGGTAAACGATTGATGGAATTCAGGGAACCGGCGGAAATAAAAAAAGCTGATCCTTCCCCTTATTATTTTTAGCCAGGAGATCCGCTTCGCCAAAATTAGACAGGTTTATGCCCAGCAGACGGATGGGTTTTGCGTCGGGCGAAGTTCCTTTCAGTAATTCTTTGGCCACGGATGCAATAGTTTCCCTGTCATTTACAGGAAGAGGAAAAGACCGGCTGCGGGTGATGATCTTAAAATCATTGTATTTGATTTTTAAGGTAACGGTCCTCCCTTTTAATTCATAATGCTGTAACCGTTTCTCAACAGCAATGGCTATCTTTTCCAACGCCGTATTCATCTCTTCCACGCTGTTCAGGTCGTAGGAAAAAGTATCTTCGGCACTCGGGGATTTGGTTTCCCGGTTGGGCTCCACCCGGCGCTCATCAATGCCCCTGACGATCCCGTAATAAAAATGCCCGTTCTTCCCGAACCATTTCACCAGTTCATCCCGGGAACATTTTTTCAGATCTCTTCCGGTGTGTATGTCCATACCTTTCATTTTCGCTGCTGTGACTTTTCCCACGCCAAAGAATTTTTCTACCCGAAGGTTTTCCATGAATGATTCTATTTTGGAGGGGCCGATAAAAGTGAGCCCGTCCGGCTTTTGGATCTCAGACGCAATTTTGGCCACAAATTTATTTATGGAAACACCGGCCGATGAAGTCAAATTCAATTCATCCTTGATGGCCCTTTTAATTTGAGCTGCTATGTCCAGGGCAGATCCGATGCCCTGCTTATCCGCTGTCACGTCCAAATAGGCTTCATCAAGGGAAAGTGGTTCTACCAGGTCAGTATACCGGTGAAAGATCTCCCGTATCTTTTGAGAAACGGCTTTGTAGGCTTCAAAACGTGGCCGGATAAAAATGGCCTGGGGACATAATTGCACCGCCTTTTTGGAAGGCATGGCCGAATGAATGCCGAATTTTCTCGCTTCATAACTGGCTGTGGCCACCACACCTCCACGCCCTTCAGGAGGTCCGCCTACGATCAACGGTTTCCCTTTATATTCCGGATTATCGCGCTGTTCCACCGACGCATAAAAAGCATCCATGTCGATGTGAATGATTTTCCAGATCACCCTTTCTTTACCGGCATTCAATTCCCGCAAATCTGGTATCTGCATAAAATGAAATGTACCCAAATATCCGGATTCAAATTTTCTTTTTCGATGGAGTCGGGTGGAATTTCACCCTACCTTTGCAAAAAAATAAATACCGTGAAAGCATTTCTGGGAATGGGGCTGCTGGGTTCTAACTTTGTTCGTGCTCTTATCAAAAAAGGAGAAAAGGTTCAGGTATGGAACAGGACACCTGCAAAAGCAAAGGCACTGGAAGCATACGGAGCCAAAGCCTTTGACCGGGTGGAAGATGCCGTGAAAGGAGCCGACCGCATCCACATCACCCTTAAAGACGATGATTCTGTGAATGAAGTTTTGGAAAGGGCAAAGTCCGGATTCGAGCCCGGCGTAATCATCATCGATCATACCACCACGTCTTCCGGAGGAGCTGCGGAACGCACCGCGCTCTGGAAAAAAAGAGGATATACTTACCTGCATGCCCCGGTTTTTATGGGACCTCCGAATGCCCTGGATGGCACCGGATATATGCTGGTTTCCGGAGATCAGGCGCTTATCAAAAAGCTCGAACCCGAACTGTCTACGATGACTGGAAAACTGGTCAATCTCGGAGGCGCCAACAATTCCGCGGCGGGGATGAAGCTGATTGGCAACCTTTTCCTGATTTCGCTGACTGCCGGCCTTGCCGACACGCTGGCGCTTGCAAAAACCCTGGACATCCAGGCTGGGGATGTGTCTGCTTTATTCGATTTCTGGAACCCGGGAGCCATGGTTGCAGGAAGGTTGAAGAAAATTGTGGGAGGCGATTTCAGTCAGCCATCCTGGGAACTCAGCATGGCCAGGAAGGATGCCGGCCTGATGTTGCAGGAGGCAGAAAAAGGCGGCATGCACCTGACCGTGATCCCCGCAGTTGCACAACTGATGGATCACTGGATCTCAAAGGGACATGGCCATGACGACTGGATGATCATCAGCAAAGGCGATGGTTCACAAAAATAAAATCTGAACCCCAAATAAGATCTGATCCCCGGTTGAGCCTTGTTCCCACCACCCGATATTTTTGAAGCCGGTGGACAAATCCGGACTTTTATTGCTTGGTTTTTTTATAGAGTCCAACCAATTCCCCATGGGCAAGGATATGTCCTTCCATACTTTTTTCCAGGCCGGCCTTGTTGGTATTATCATCTATGTCGAGCATGGTATCCAGTGCATAAACCATGAAATGATAATGATGCGTGCCGGTGGGAGGACACATGCCTTTGTAACCAGATTGACCTGCACCATTTTTCCCCTGGTTACCGCCTTTAAATCCTTCCTGGATATTTCCGCCCACATTGATGTTCCAGGCCACCCAATGGGTAAATCCATTTTGGCCGGCATCCGGGTCATGCAGGATAATGGCCAGCGATTTGGCTCCGGAAGGAACACCCGTAACCTTTAACGGCGGACTGGTCTCTTCGCCTTCGCAGGAATATTTCATCGGGATACTGGCGTTGTTTTGAAAGCTGGTACTGGTAACAGTCAGTTTACTGTCACTGACCTGTACCAAAGCCATGATGGCCGAAAAGAGCGAGGATATGTACAGGTAATGCATAAAGGTTTTTAAGAAAAGTAGAAAAAACCGTACCAATCAGAATTGAAGAATCAGACTTTCATGGTATTGACCTATTTATTGGTCACATTAACCTATTTCATTGTCTGACAAAGATCGATTGTATTGCGGATAACCCTATTCATCTCCATACTCATACACGGCATATCCCCAGGGCTCCATTTTCCAGGAGCGGCTGGTGACCGGCTCTCTGCGGTGCATAAAAACATTCAGCGGATTTCCCCGCAAAGATTTTTCTTTTATAGAAATGGTCTGTTGCCGGTTGCACAGGTTCAGGATAACCAATACTTTCCTTCCGGCTTTTTCGCGGACAAACGCGTATACGGATGCATCATCCCCTGCATGAACCTTCCTGAATCCGGCATCCGGAGAAAGGGCCGGATCTCTTTTGCGAAGACCAAGTAGTTTTTTATAAAAAGCCGCCCTGGCATAGTGTTCAAAATGGATACTGTCTTTTTCGAAAAAGGGCAGCGCGCGGAGCACCGGTTCTTCCTGTCCGCCATAGATCAGCGGAACGCCCCTGGCCATAGTTTGCGTAAACACAGCAAAGGGCTCGTGTTCTGCTCCGGGGAATACGCCATAGTCCGCCTTGTTCCAGCTGTTTTCATCATGGTTGCTGGTAAAATACATTTCAATCGTGTTCGGGCGATAGAGCGAATCGATTTCATGAAACGCACTATCCAATCCATAGGCGGGTCTTTCACCAGCGGCAACTTTCTTCATCATGCTGAACATGTTCCATGGATAGATGGCGTCAAACCCGCTGGGCGGCAGATACGTTTTATCCCCTTCCGCCAGCATGAAAATCCCGGCTTTCTTTTTTTTAAGTTCGGGAATGCACCGGCTCCAGAAAGCAGCAGGCACGTTCCAGGCCACATCGCAACGGAACCCGTCGATGTTTGATTGAACAATCCAGAATTTCATGGCGGCAATCATGCTGTCCTGCATTTCCATATTGTTGTAATCCAACTGACGGGTATCGGCCCAGTCCACCGCTATCGCGGCTTTGCCCGTACTATCCTTTACAAAAAAATCAGGATGTTCCGTGAGCCAGTGATTGTCTGCCCCCGTGTGATTCGGTACCCAATCCATGATCACTTTCATTCCTTTTCCATGGATGGCTTTCACCAGTTTTATCCAGTCCGCCATCACTCCGTATTCCGGATTCAAAGCGGTATAATCAGACACCGCGTAATAACTGCCCAGGGTTCCCTTACGGTCCGTTTTACTGATGGGATTAAGCGGCATGAACCAAAGGGTTTGAACCCCCATCGCCTGAAGCCGGTCAAGCTGTTTTGCAAATGCATTTAACGTACCCTCCGGGGTATATTGCCGCGTGTTGACTTCATAAATATTCCCCTGCATGATCCATGCGGGATGACCATCGATCAGTCTGCCCTCCGCCGGTGCCTTTTTGAGATCCTGGGAAAAACCGGAAAAGAAAAAGCAGCAGGATGCAAAGATCAGCAGGAATATTTTTTTCATAAGCAGCAAAATTTAAACCGGACAGGAATCATAAAAATATTCAATGTTGATCAGAAAAGCGGATTCTTTCTCCTGGTCTTATT
>JBEPUT010000059.1:0-23400 GCA_041691395.1 Chitinophagaceae bacterium | reverse complement strand
GACCACCATCATGACCAGTCCGGTTCTACGCTGGATTGAAAAAAGACAGGCGCGGTCCGCTATACCGGCGTCGGAATAAGTTCCAGGTTGTACTTCATGAATATGGTGCTGTCAAAATGTATTTTTCCATTCGCGGATATTTTTCCTTCTTTTTTTTCATATTGAATGTCCACCAGCAAGAAAGGATTTTTTTCGGGTATGATCATCGATAGGAATTTGATGAGCGGACCCCTGGATATGCGGAGTTTCTGATCCAGGTGCACTTCCATGATTTCCTGGATCATTTCGAGCATGCATACGCCGGGAAAAATAGGCTGTCCCGGAAAATGCCCCTTAAAAATGGCATGCCCGCTGTTTATCTTTACAGGCACCTGAAGCACGGAATTGATTTCCGTATAGGGTTCCATTGTATAAAGATCATTCTTTAGCACCGGCCTGTATTTTTTTAAGGGTGATTGAAAAGGAAAAATTGAGGTGGCGGATGAATAGGCTGTCGGGTACGGATGACTGACTGGAATACAGAAAGGCTTCCATCACCGGCTTGCGTTTGGACGCCCGCTGCATTTTCACCAGCCTGCTGCAACCGGTATCGGTAACATAATAATTAACACCCCTGCTCTGCGGGAACCCGTAATATAACAAACCACTGTCCCGCAAGGCAAATCGCCGGGTATCGGACATATTCCTGAAAAGTACCAGTTCAAAATCTTTTCGAAGCGTTTTGACCACACCCTTTTTGTCCATCTGGGGGATGATCTGGTATACTTTAAACCCGTTTACACCGAAAAAGCCAAAATCGAAAAAACTAAACCCCATTTCATTCGCAAATACAATCCGTGTACTGCTGTCGGGCATGGTCTTGATCAGCAAAAGTCCGCTGATGTGTTTCCCGGTCACATCCACCGAAGTATTGTACAGGGCCCGTTGAATGCGGGGTTTGAATTGCTGCAGGCACCGATCATCTGAATCAATTTTCTGCATGTGCCGGTAGGCGCTGCAGGAACTGATTCCGGTAGCCACGCTAAGGAATAATAAACAACGCGTCAGGGATTTTCGCATTCAATTCTTTATTGATAAAACGGATGCTGCTGTTGTCGCCGGAAAGTTCAAACATGTCCAGTTCCGAAGCTGAATAGTCTTTCTTGTCCAGGTAAATATTGATCTTCTGATATAATGCTTTCAGGTTTTTGGCCAGTGGCAATAATTCGATCAGATAGAACTTATTGCTTTCCCAGATCCGCGTTTGAAAATCCGGATTGGATAAAACCGTTCCGCCCACACAGTCCACCAGTATCCGGTTCACCTGTTGAAAAACTTTGTTCGAATTGGCATTCACCTTATTTTCTTTCTGATTGTCCTTTACATAGATCCTTCCGTTGTTTAGGATCATCAGGTAAGTGAAGGGCTGCGTGTATTCCATGCGCACCCGGTTATTTTTTTTAAACCAGAATTTTCCGCGGGATGTGATCTTGTCGGCCAGCATGCTGAGATTTTTCTCCTGTACGAAATCGCTTTTAATACTTTCGGTATTTTGGGTGGCCGAATTAAAAGCCTGCCTGAAAGCGTCCTGGTTTTTCAGTGGCGTAAAACCCGGATACTGGGCGCTGGCCGCAAGGATCAAAAAAAAACCGGCCAGAGAAAAACAAAGTCTACGCATAGGGATCCAAATTTAGCAATTTATCCAGTCGCACGATCCGGAATCCTTTCTCTTGCGTCCGACGGATCAATTCGGGCAGGATATTGACCGTGGCCTGGCTGGTATCATGAAAGAGGAGGATGGCGCCGGGTGTCAGGGATCTGATCACTTTTTTCAGGAGCCGGCGCTCACTCCGGATCACGGTATCCAGGGAGCGAATGCTCCAGCCGATCGAAATAAACCCGCCTCTTTCCACTGCTTTTTTCAGGTTGGGATTGGTTACGCCGTAGGGGGGCCTGAAGAAACGGGGGACCATTCCGGTGACCGCTGCTGTGACCGTATTCATCTGCCGCAGGTCGGCCAGCATTTTATCTGCGCCGAACAAATCAAACAGCAGGTGGTGCGAGTAGCTGTGATTGCCGATGAGGTGTCCTTCGTCAACCATTCTTTTCAGTAGGTTCTCGTTGCCGTGAATATTCTTTCCGATGCAGAAAAAAATGCATTCCGTTTGTTTTTCCCGGAGCAGGTCGAGGATGGCCGGCGTAAAAGAAACGGCGGGGCCGTCATCAAAACTAATGGCGATCAGCTTTTCTTTTCCCTTCCCCTTATTGATGGATTTAAAAAAATAACCCAGTCTGATGAAATAGCTGCCGCAAAACAGTACCGATACATAAACGAGCAATATCCATCCGTAAGCGGCAGGAGAGAGATGGTAGTGTCTGTCCAGCAGGATCCAGGCCAGGATAAAAAGGATAAATAAGATATTTACGTTCCGGTGGTTCAACAGGCTGAAATTAAATATAGGGCATGATGGGCATTCAGATCATGATTGCAGATCAGGATATGTTTCGCCGGCAGGGGGAATGCCGGGAACCAGTCCGGTGCTTTCTGTTCGCTGATCAGGACGGAAGCCAGCCATAAGGCAAAACCCGATGCCGTTGGATACTCGCCGCAAAGCTGTTTGAAAGGGAAAGTCGTCTTGTTCCGGAAAAGTGTAGCGGATAAATGCAGGTCCAGCTGATCGTGTGCAATATCTCCGTTATGACCTGTGATGATCAGGCCCACATCATCCATCGTGAGCGATGATTCGCGGAGCATCCGGTGGATCTGGTTTTCCACATCGGCGAAATGTTTGGGTTTGTACAGGGTTTCCACCTGTTTGATCTCTGCCAGGCTTCCCGCATTGCTTTGGGAACTTAATACAAAAAAAGAAGCGCCTTCGCCGGCAAAGGTTCCTTTTCCCGGATTGTCCAAAATGTGTGGTGACGGTTCTTTTTTATATATTCCGAAACGGGTCAGGATCGCATGACTGTCTTCTGTTATTTCATCCGCCGCCCCGGTCAGGATATTATCAGTTCCTTCACGCAACAGCAGGCTGGCATCCAGTAATGCATTTTCAAAAGAAAACCCGCGATGTACGATGGTATTGTTATAAGCATGGCATTTCAGCAGGAGGGCGATCTGGGCGCCCACGGTATTGTGGGTGGATTGAATGAAAGCCGTAGGCGTAAGCAGTTCTTCCTGATTGTCGATCATGCGGCGCAAAAAAATGCCGGTGTCTTCCAGGCAGCCGAAGGCAGTACCCGTGATGATGGCGCCCGGCATCTGAACGCCGCCCTGGCGCAGACATTCCATGGCCGCCGCCACGCCCATCCGCACGATCCGGCTCATCCGGCGGATCATTTTTGTATCCACATACCGCGCATAATCCGGCTCCAGCGCGGGCATACGTGTGCCCGATGGCATGATCCTACTGGTGAAGAATAATTCTTTTTCCAGGGAATGCTGCGGAGAAATATTGCCGGCGGAACGAATATAGACCTTCATATGATCGATTAACAGGCGGAAAATATCAGGGAGGAACAATTGCCCCCAAAACCAAATGAGTTGGAGAGGACGTGCCTCACGCGCTGTTCCTTTAAAAACCGGGTAACCGGTGTAAAGGAAAGTTCTTTCATAGGGGTTTCAAAACGAAGGTTCGGATAAATGATTCCGTGGCGTATGGCGAGTGCGGAAAAAACAGCTTCCATACCGCCGCTGGCACCCAGGGTATGGCCCGTAAATGATTTGGTGGAACTCATTTTGGGATACACCGGATCAAATAATAATTTAATGGCTGTGCCTTCGGCAATATCATTGTTGCTGGTGCCCGTTCCATGGAGGTTGATGTAGTCTATGTCCCGGGGTTGCAAACCGCTTGCCTGGATCGCCTGTTTCATTGCCAGGAAAGATCCGGTGCCTTCGGGAGAAGAAGCCGTCTGGTGATAGGCATCGTTGGCATTGCTATATCCGGCAAGGACACAGTAGGCCGGTTGCTGACGCTGTTTCATGATCTTTTCTGAGAGTAACACCAGGTATCCGGCGCCTTCACCCAGGTTCAGTCCTTTACGGTTCTCATCAAAGGGTTTGCAATATTCCTTATCCAGGATCATCAGGGTATTAAAGCCGTTCAGGGTAAAACGGGTAAGCGCATCCGCGCCGCCGACAACGGCCACGTCCAGCAATCCGTGCCGGATCATGCGGGCGCCGGTAAACACGGCATTGGCAGACGACGAACAAGCAGTACTGATGGTGCTGATGAAATGATGGATGCCCAGCAGGTCCGCCACCATTTCCGTGATGGCACCGCATTCGTGATGAACCGCATCGTGCAGACTGCCGGATGCCGGGTCTTTCATAAAGGGTTCAAAGAATGATTCCGTTTTGTCCATACCCCCGACGGTATTGGCAGAAATAAAACCGGTCCTTAAATCTTTTAGATCTTTTAAACCGGCATCGTTCAGGGCTTCCTGTGCCGCCAGCGCACTGAGTAAAGCCGTACGTGGTACGCCGGACCCAAGCCCGGTAAGGGTTGCCAGTTGCCGGTTGCTCAGTTTTATTTCGGCAACGGGTAATTTGCCCCGTTGACGCGTTTGCAGTAGTCCGATATCTCCCATGCCGGCGGTTTCCGTACGGAATGAACCGAGGCATTCGTCTGCATTCCGGCCGATGGCAGACACAACACCCACTCCTGCAACAAATACAGGTGCATTCATGAAGCCGTTTTCGAGGGAGAATGTTCGGTAATGTATTCAGCCATGGTTCTTACGGAGTGGAACACTTTTGGGCCGTCTTCCGCCCGCGACAATTTAATATCATATTCCTGCTGCAGTAAAACGATCAGCTCCAGGGCATCAATGGAATCCAGTCCCAGGCCCTCTACAAATAACGGGGCATCGTCGGTGATGTTCTCCGGACGGAGATCTTTCAGGTTAAGCCTTTCAATGATCTGCCGCTTCAGTTGGGCCATTAATTTATCCATGGTTTGTGTTGTTCAGTTCATTGATGTTGTCAGCAGTAAAGGGAATGGCCGTACCGGATCTTGTGGTTTCCACCAGCATCAGCATGGCGCGATAGTCTTCTCCCAGAAAATCCAGCCATCCGCAGATGCAGCATTGGACCAGTCCGGTGTCAAACAAACCGTTCACATATCCGGCTATAAAATTACCATGGAAGCTTTTAAATACAAAAAATGCATTTTCACCCTTAAACCGGTGACGGATGGCGATTTCACCGATCACGATATTGGGCAGCGTATAAACGAACAAAGCGGGACTGGCAACGGTTTTCATGGTTCCTGCGTATTTCAGATCCACGTCCAGGCTTGCATTGGCATTGCTCAAAACGATGCCGGTTTCATCTTCCCGGTATTTCTTATTATGGTTACTGCCCTTCAATAAAATTTCGGTGGCGAGAATACCCAGTTTGCACAGATGATCCATTTTGTGGAATTTGGGATAGGCGATGGCCTCGTGGCGGTATAAATCATCCAGGAAAGCGGCCGCGTTTAATCCCGGCCCTTGAAATTCAGGCTTTCCGTCTTTATAAGCTGAACCGGCTGTTATGGTGCAGGAGACGGTAATGAACCGGTCCCGTTGCACCGGATTATTTATGATTGAATTCATTTTTGTTTTCCACCTGACTGTCCCGGAAATTGATCAGGGCAGCCAGCCTTTGTAAAGCAGATGCGTGATTTTTTACATAGGGATTTTCCAGGTCCCACACATATCCGGCCAGCACGGAACAGATCTGGCTTTTGATGAGCGGATCCTGATTATCGGCAAAGAAAATGATATCCAGGGTTCCTTCATACCAGGCCATAACATAGGACCTGAACGTATCCACGCCCTGCATCATGGGTTTCATGTATTCATTTTCCCAGTCAATGTTTCGTCCCTTTAATTTTTCCACCACCAGGTTGCCGGCGATCTGGCTGGAAACTGTTGCCAGGGTAACTCCGGATGAAAAAACCGGATCCAGGAATTCGGTTACATTTCCGGTGAGAACAAATCCGTCGCCGAAAAAACGGTCGGTGGTGCCTGACCAGGACTGCAGCGATTTGGGTTCAAATAAAAACGCCACATTTTCAAAACGTTTGGCCAGATAGGGTTCATCGGCAATGAGATTGCGCATCTGCTCTTCCATGGTACCGCTGTACTGATCAAAAAATTCCGGGAATCCCACATAGCCCAGCGATGTGATGTTGCCGACAAAAGGAATGATCCAGATCCATACACCCGGTTTGTGCACGACGATGGTGATCCGGTTGGGTTCATCCGCCATAGACCTTCTGGTATCTACCGTATGCGTGAATACCGCTTTGCGGGAAGGCAGGTTAGAGGGTTTGTCCATGTTGAATAACCGGGGTATCACCCTTCCATAGCCGCTGCCATCTATAATAAACCGGGCTTTTATCTGTGATTCCTTTCCGTCTTTGTCCTTTACGGTGGTGATGGAATCAGATCCGTTGAAGGTGATTCCGGTAACCGTGGTTTCATAGTGAATGGGAACACCCATTTTTTCCACCGTATCGGCCAGGGTTTTATCAAATGCACTTCTGGGTACCTGAAAAGCGGTCTCCCATCCTTTGGTAAACTGGTCCGAAAATTCATAGTCACAGATCTTTCCGTCTTTCACGAATTTGGCCCCGGATTTCTGCTGAAATTGTTGCGCATTCACCGCCTCTAAAAATCCGGCCTCCTCCAGCGCTTCCATACAGCGGGGAAGCAGGCTCTCGCCAATCACAAACCGGGGAAATTTCATTTTCTCCACGATCTGCACCTTAAAACCTGCTTTGTTTACAATAGAGGCCGCTACAGTTCCTGCGGGACCTGCTCCGATCACGAGTACATCTGTTGAGTTCAATGGCATGCTGGTTCGGTTTATAATTTACGATGTTGATTTTTTACATTTCAGCAGGGTATGGCTGAGTCCGATGCCATCGGTTCTTTCCGCAATTTCGAATCCTGCTGCTTCAATACAACGGATGAATACTTTTGAATTGTACATCTGGCTGTTGCCATTGGCCAACGCCGTAAAATAAACGGAGGTTTGCTGAAGGCAAAAGGAAGAGGTCTCGAAGCGCTGATCATCCCAAAACGCCTCCAGGATCAGGATGTATTTATCGTTTTCGAGCGCGGCGTAACAGCGTTCTAAAATGGAGATGATCTCTTTTTCCGAAAAGCAATCCAGGAACTGGCTCATCCAAATGGCGTCAAATCCTTTGGGGAAAACGGCTTTCTCATCCAGGATATTCACCGGGTGAAAAAAGATCCGGTTTTCCAGGCCTGCCTGTTTGATTTTTTCTTTGGCCACATTCAGCTGACCGGGGAGATCCATGATGGTCACCTGCACCTGCTTGTCAAATTGGGTACTGGCAATTGCCCATTTCCCGGTATTACCCCCGATATCCAGTATATTTTTTATACCACCGTCATAAACCATGGGCAGGGTGAGCGGAAATGCGTTGTCGGAAAAGAAATGGTCAAAAGCAAACCAGCTTTTCTGCACCTGGCCGGGAAGGGAAGAAAGTCCCTCATAAATTGTATCCCAGTCTCCGAATTCTTTCAGGCCCTCCGGTTTCCCGGTCTCAATACTTTTATCCAGGGCGAATAAGCCTTTATAGCAGACATCGTGAATAAAATCCATGTTCACCCTGGTGAGCGGATCCTTGCAGATGAAATAACCCGTTTTGGTGATGAAATATTTTTCGCCGGTGATGGTTACCAGGCCGATGCCAAGACCGGATTCCAGCAGGATCCTGACGCCATAATGGGGAAGTTTCACCTTGTCCCGGATCTCCTCCAGGGTTAATCCCACGCTTCTGCTTTCCAGCAGGGTATTTAAAATTCCCGAATTGCGCAGCACACGGGCAACCTGGAAAACGACAGGTCCGAAGGCAATCCATTGAGCAAGGCCTTTTGCCTCCAGCGCTGTTTTGTTGTCCTTACTGTAAAAGTTCATATTTCAGAAAGTATAGGGTTCCTTGGGCTTAAAGATATTTCATCCTTTATTCAATTCAGATTCTCCAGGATAATGGCTGCATTGCAGCCCCCGAATCCGGATGCGGTTTTCACACACTTACTGATTTTTGCCGGGGTCAGTTCTCTGATCACGCGGATTTCCCGATCTGTACCGGGACGCGAATATCCCTTTGTAGGATAAAGTATATTTTCTTTCAGCGAATGCAGGGATATGATGGATTCAACCAGTCCCGATGCACCCAGGGTATGCCCGTAAAAGCCTTTCAGGCTGTTTACCGGCACGGAGGCCATGCCGGCCAGGTGGATCGCCCGGGCTTCCATGTCGTCATTATACCGCGTGGCCGTACCATGCGCCGAAATAAAATCGATTGCTTCCGGAGTAAGCGAAGCCTGCTGGAGTGCATTCCGGATGGCCATGCTTAGTTCCTCACCGGTTCTCGAGGGACCCGAAATGTGGTTGGCATCATTGCTCACTGAACCTCCGCTGAGTTGAATGGCGTCTCCGTTATTTACAGTTGAAAGGATCACCGTTGCCGCAGCTTCTCCCAGGCTGATGCCATCCCGGTCCGCATCGAAGGGTTTACAGGGGAGGGGGCTGATGGCCTGGAACGATTGAAAACCGGAAAGTATAAATGCAGTGATCAGATCGCCACCGGTAACGATCACCTGATCATAAACTCCCGATTGCATCAAACGCATACCGGTGATCATGGCCAGCAATCCGGAAATGCAGGCGTGGGAAACCACGATGGGTTCGTTTTGCATACCCAGCTCACCGGTAATCTTTTCGGCACTTGTGGTTAATCCTATCCGTTCGAAGGGTGCTGCTCCGGGATCATTTTCTATAAGGCCGATATTCCCCTTGGTGGTGGAAAGGATAAAGCCCGTGCGGGGATCCAAAAGATCCACCGGCTGGTTTTTCAGTGCATCCCTGACCGAAGCGAAAATGATGTTCTCGAACGGCGTTAGCTGCGGATTTCCTGATTTGAAATCAGCCGGCAGGAGAGAAGCGTAAAACGATGTTGCCGACATGGGATCATCATGAAGACGAATTCCCGAATCGCCATCTTTCAACGCCGATAAATTCGTTGAAGTGTCTTTTCCCAGAGCTGAAAAAATATTATCTGCCACCACAAATACTTTTCTCATGATCAGGATTTAGGGAGAAGATGTTTTCTCTTCCACAGTTCGAAAAAGGGTGGATTGGTAAGCTGCAGGGTGGACTGTTTGCTATCCAGGAAAACCTGAACGGAGCTGCCTGTAGCCACCAGTTGTTGCGTTTTTTTATTGTACAGCCGGTAGCTGAATAAGAGTTTGGCAGCATCACAGGGGTTGAATGTGGTTTCCACCACCACCGTATCCCCGTAACGCAGTGATTTTTTAAAGGAACATTCCAGGCTGACGACGGGAATAACAAATCCCTTTTTATAAAAATCGAGGTAGCCTATGCCAAATTGATTTCCAAATGCTTCGCGTCCGTCTTCGAAATAACGGACATAATGCCCATGCCAGACGATACCGAGTGGGTCGGCTTCATTAAAACGAACGAGGATTTCTGTTTTTACAATCAGTTTGTTTGGCATGGGCAACGGTCATGTTAATGGATCAGGCGCCTGCCTTCCCCTTCCATTCTTTATATTTTTTCTTTTGAACCTGTTCCAATACGCTCTTAATGCCCGTGGCCCAGTAGTTGCGGAAACCAAATCCCATCCCGGTCTTTCCTTCCACGCGATCCGTCATCAGTACTTTCCGCGATCCCATATCCACGATGGTAACCCAGATGGCGATGGCCTTTTCGGATTTGCTCATGGCTTCGCAGACGAACAGGATGCCCAAGCCTTTTTTGCCCTTAAAATCAAACCCCTTCACCAAACTGGCGATGTCGGCTTCTTTCAACCGGTGGAAATCACCGGTGTTGGTGGAACTGATCTGGCTGGCATCGACTTTACTGTTCCGTTCAGACACCAGGCTGAGGTCATGATCCACGGCATTGCTCCGGTGGAATGCCGATTTGAAATTATATTTTTTTTCTTCAGTCACCACCAGCGTATTCAATCCCTCATACTGACGTTCGCGGATATCGCTGGTATTCGCGTCGGGAACATCGATTAATTTGTTTTTGGTGAAATCAATGCCCACAAAAAAGGCATTGGTTCCTTCGTTGCTGAAAAAATCTTTCAGTGTTTGTGACTGCGCGGTTGCTGCGAATAAAAAGAGGATGGCAAAGAATGCCCATCTCGGGGTTGATTGTTTTTCCATGATCTGATTTATGAATGGTTACTAATAAAAATTTTCAGGTCGCATGTTGCCAATAGCCTTTCCTTCATCTTTACCGTACCGGAAACTAAAGATACCTGAAGCACTTTGGTCAGTAATCTGATCTCCAGTTCAATCTCCTCATTCAGCAGGGGCCATCCAAAGATTTCCAGCTGCTGAACCGCGCCGATATATCCCAGCGGCACCGGTTCCCCCCTCATTTTATAAAAATATCCTGTTCCTGCTGCTGCCGTTTGCGCCATGGCCTCCACCATACCCGCAGTGGATAAATATCCATTCGCCGCAAATATATTTCCTTCCCGGATGCGCAGGATTGTCCTGGATGTTTTTTCATCAGCGTAAATCAGCTGATCCGCCATCACAAAAGGTTCCCGCTGGGGAATGAAATCCTTAACCGGAACAGCGGTGAACGTCATGGGATATAAAGATAGGGAATTGTTGAATTGCCTGTTGGTATATCGTGGATGTGGATGGACTTTTATTGCGGATTTTTAAAGCAGTCCATCCACCATATACCATCCATCTTCTACTCAACTCCAGAAATCATAATAATTATACCACTGCACCGGATACTTCCTTATAACGGTCTCCATTTGCTTGCAGAAATCATTCAGCATGTCTTCCGGTCCGCCGGATTTCGATCGGTCATATATTTTCGGGGCGCTGGCAAAAAAATGATAATGAAGGGCTGTTTCCTTCATCGCAAATACATAAGATACCGGCATGCTGAAAATATTGGCGAGCACAAAGGGTCCGGCCGGGAATCGTGCCGGTTCACCCAGCAGTTTGCCGCACAGGGTTTTGTTGCCTTCCAGGAAACGGTCGGCATGCATGCAAACGAACTCATTGTTTTTCAGCGCTTCCTGGATGGCGTAAATATGGGAAAGATCATCCCGGATGAGGATGATCCGGGCGCTACGCTGACCCGTTACGCTTTCCATGTATTCTTTGATGTGTCGCTGTTCACCGTCGAACATCACGATGTTCATTTTCGTATTCAGCCGTTGCAGCAGATGGCCGGCAATTTCCCAGTTCCCGATATGGGCGCTGAGCAGGAGGCCACCCTGCTTTCCTTCCACCATCTGGTTTAAGTATTCTTCTCCTTCAAAATCAAAACTGAAATGATGCGGGATGCCGGACATGATCACCACACGGTCGATGATGGTCTCACCAAAACGGTAATAATTCTTATACAGGCTGATCACGGAACGCGCAGCGGAGTAACCCAGCCGGCGATGGAAATAGGCATATAAAAAGCGGGAGGACTTCCGGGAGAAAAGGAAATAATAAATAGAAACGATGGCAAGCAGGGAATAAGCCGGACGCACTCCACCCATTCTGAGTACCCAGACGAATATCCGGAATCCTGTTTTATTACCCCTGGATTTGCCTTGCCAGGATGGCATTATTGGGTTCTTTTTGCTGTACCCGGGAAATGATATAACCGTAAAAATCGCGGAAGCTGATGATGCCCGTAAAGTCTTCCGGTTTCACTTTGAAAGAAAAATTATTTTCAATCACCACCACCAGGTCAATATAGTCGAGGCTGTCGAGTTCGAGCACCTGCCGCAGATTGGCTTCGGGGGTGATCCGGGATATGTCCACTTCAAATTCCTCCGATAGAAATCCGTTGATCTTATCGACGATGGGTTGAAATTGTTTCATAGTAGCTGGTTTAATGTTTAAGGAACCCACTTTTTGACTATCAGGGAAGAGTTCGTTCCCCCGAAACCAAAGGAGTTGGACAAAAATACATTTATATTTTTGCCTGTGGAAGTTTTTACTATATCCAGTTTGGACGAATCGGCATCGGGATTTTCAAAGTTTATATTGGGTGCCATAAATCCGTTTTCCATCATGATCATACAGTACACGATCTCACTGGCCCCTGCCATCCAGCACTCATGGCCGGTCATGGATTTGGTGGAGCTGACGGGCACTTTTTTTTCTCCGAACACTTCCACCAGCGCCCTGGCTTCGCTGGCATCGCCTGCAATGGTTGACGTGGCGTGGGCATTGATATAGTCTACCTCATCCGGGCGCAATCCGGCGTCTTTCAGGGCCATATTCAGGGAACGCACCGGTCCGCTGACTGTTGGATTGGAAATATGTTCTCCGTTGGAAGAAAATCCGTATCCGGCCAGTTCACCGAGAATAGTGGCACCCCTTTTTTGTGCGGATTCCAGGCTTTCAAGAACAACCGTAGCGGCCCCTCCGCTAGGAATGAGCCCATCCCGGTCCCGGTCAAATGGCCTGGATGCCTTTGCAGGTTCCGACTCGTGAATGGAAAACGCAGATAATGCATCAAAATTTCCCATGGCCAGCGCATTTATTTCCTGACAGCCCCCGGTGATGATGCATTCCTGCAGTCCGGTCTTGATAAAATGATATCCGAGCCCTATGGCATGGGATCCGCTGGCACAGGCGGCGCTGATGGTGAAATTCACCCCCCGCAGCTTGAATATTGTGGCCAGATTCATGGTTACCGTGGAATTCATGGTTTGGAAAACGGCGCCGGAACCAACCAGCATGGTGTCTTTTTTCTGCCGCATGATGTCCACCGCTTCAATGGTGGATTTGGCCGAGCTGTCGTTTCCGTATAAAATGCCGATTTCGTGTTGCTGGATATACCCCGGGGAAATTCCCGCCTGTTCGAGTGCCTGGAGGGTGGCCATATACGCGTATTCCCCCTGTTCCGGGAGCATTATCCGGGCGCGCCGGTCGAGTAACTCCTTAAGGTTGGGGCGGTCCACATAGCCGGTAAGTGCAGAACGGTACCCCATTTGTTTGCGGGTTTCATCGAAAACGATTCCGGATCTTCCCTCATACAGACTTTCTTTTACTTCCCCCAGGTTCCTGCCTATACAGGAGTATATGCCCAGGCCGGTGATCACAACTCTGTTCATAACGGGAAATTAGGAAATAATGTGTTAATGTGAAAATGTGCTGATGTGCTGATGAAGGCAATACCACCCCATTGATGAATTTCGCGCTGCCCACATTTCCACATTTCCACATCAGCACATTAACCTACGAGTACATTCCTCCATTTATGGAAATCACTTCCCCTGTGATGTAGCCGGAGTCCGGGGATACCAGGAAGGCAACGGCATGGGCCACTTCTTCGGGCGTGCCAAAACGGTTGACGGGTATAATGGCCTTCATTTCTTTTTCGGAAATGGCCTGGGTCATATCGGTTTTGATGAATCCGGGGGCGACGGCATTCACCGTGATTCCCCGCCTGCCCACTTCCTGGGCGAGGGATTTGGTGGCAGCGATCAGTCCGCCTTTGGCTGCTGAATAATTGGTTTGTCCGGGTAATCCTTTTTGCCCCGACAACGATACCACATTAATGATCCGTCCATACCGCTTCATAAGCATGCCCTGCAGCACCAGGCGCGTGATATAGAAAAAACTGTCGAGGTTGGTGCGGAGCACCTTCTCCCATTGTTCATCCTTCATCCACATCATCAGCACATCGTCTTTGACGCCCGCATTATTCACCAGCACTTCCAGGGTATCTTCTTTGTGCCCTTCCAGCCAGAGACCCAGCACCTGGTTGATCTCCGCCGGTTTGCTGACGTCAAAAGGGATTAATTCTCCGGTGCCGTTGGCCAGCCGGATGGTTTTCAGTGTATCATCTGCTTCGGAGGCGTTGGATTTGTAGTTGATCAGCACGTGATATCCGATGGATGCCAGCTTTATGCATATTGCTTTTCCAATCCCTCTGGAGCCGCCGGTAACTAAAGCGCAATTCATGTTGGTATAATTGAAGTTTTACTGGAACAAACGGGTCAGCAGGAAGCTTAGTGATTGCCCTTGAATATGGCAAACTGCGGATCGTTTCCCAGAAGGTACTGCTTTACTTTTTCCTGTTCGGAATAACGGGGCGCATCCTCCACGAATTTCGGAAATATCTTCCGGATGTTCTGATAAACCAGGCTGGTTACGGGAGACAAATTTTCCTGGCAGTTTAAGTAGTCAATGGCCTGCAGGATGGTCATGGCCTGGATGGCCAGCACTTCAAAGGAATTGTCGATCACCTTGCGCGTCATCAGGGCCGCATTACAGCCCATGCTCACGATGTCCTGGTTATCGTTGTTGTTGGGGATGCTGTGCACGTACATGGGATAGGAAAGCGTCTGGTTTTCCGCCACCGTGGAGACGGCGGTAAACTGGATGCCCTGCATGCCGAAATTGAAACCCAGCACGCCGAGATTCACAAAGGGCGGCAGGATTTGGTTCAGTTTGTCGTTCAGCAGATAATTCAGTTGCCGTTCCGCCAGCATGGATACCCGGGTGATGGCAATTTTTATTTTGTCCATTTCGAGGGATACATAATCGCCGTGGAAATTTCCGCCATGGAAAATATTCTGGTTCTCATGGTCAATCACCGGGTTGTCGTTCACGGAATTGAGTTCATCCACCACAATTTTCTGCGCATGTTCCAGGGTGTCGTACACCGGGCCGAGGATCTGGGTTACGCATCGCAGGGAATAATATTCCTGCACTTTATCTTCAAATACATCGTGCTCGAGGTTTTCCGGATTATACAGATGTTCCGAACGACTGTGGATCATCTTGCTGTCCTTCAGCATATAGCGCAGCATGGCGGCGATCCGGTTCTGTCCCAGGTGACGCTTCACCATATTCAGTTCTTTCGAAAAATGATCGTCGTAGGCCTGCACAATTTCATTGGTCATGGCAGAAAGCACCACTGACCAGTGTAATAATTTTTTGGCCTGGGACAGGTTGAGCAGGCCGATGCCCGTCATCGCAGATGTACCGTTGAGAATGGAAATACCTTCCCGGATCCGGATCTCCAGGGGCCTGAGATTGAATTTTTTAAAGATTTCGGCGGTGGGAAAGGTCTTTCCTTCGTGCAATACCTTCCCTTCTCCCAGCAAAGTCAGGGCCACATGGGCCAGTTGTATCAGGTCCCCGCTGGCGCCCACGCCACCGTGTTCATAAATACAAGGGATGATGTCGTTGTTGATGAGGAAGGTGAGCAGTTCCACGAGACTGGAATGGATGCCCGAATGAGCCTGCATGAGGCTGTTGAGGCGGGCCACCAGCACGGCTTTACCCAGCAGCGGGCTCATGAGGTTGCCCATACCGGAACTGTGACTGCGGATCAGGTTATACTGGAGCTGGACGCGGTTGCTGTCGCTGACCCTGTACTGCGCCATCGGACCAAAACCGGTATTGATTCCATAGATCAGTTTTCCCGTGGAAAAACGCTGAAGGAACTGGAAACTGGCCTCCACTTTCTCCATCGCCGCCTTATCCAGGACTATTTTTTCATCTTTTAATACGATGTCCGAAAATTTTTCAAGAGAAAGGATCCGGTCGCCAATTTCTACCATTGTTTGCAGTCTGTTTAAGATTTCACTGTAGAGCAAAAAAAGCGAAATATGCGCGATTGGTCAAATTTTTGTTAATGGGCCCGAGGTTGAAAGGGCTGTAGATGGTATATGGTTGATGGTGGATGGACCTTATTTCGGATTTGCACCTGAAGTCTATCCACCATCAACCATATACCATCAACAATTAAATTTGAGTCTTATTATTTAAAGACCTCCTTCCCGATTCCCTTATTCACCACATATCCATGAAAAATCAACTCGATTTTCCCACGCTGGTTTTGCTGATCTCCGGCGGGTTTGTTTTTAGGGGTTCCGTCATCATAGTCGAAGGTGACGCCCTTGGGCAGTTTGTAATCCTGGGTGTTGAAGGAGAATATTATTTTGTCGGGTAATGATTGGGAAACATATTTTCCATAACCCAGATCCACTTCGTCGGAGCCGTTTTCGCGGGTGGTGATCCTGGCTTTCAATACCAGCATCCGGGAAGCATCAATGTACAGGGTGGCCAGCACGAGATCGGCGTTCTCGTTTTGTGGTAACAGTTTCACGATGCGCACCGGGATCCCGTTGAGCCGGTCCGTGCCACCATCTATTACCTGGTATTTTCCGTTCAGCAGGCTGTATAAACTTATGCTCACCGATTCTTTGGGAACCAGGGATATTCCCTTTTCATTCTTGATTTTTATCTGATCCGGTTTTTTATAATATACATGCACTTCCGCATCGGGAACACGCAGAAAGGGAATATTGGTTTTCAGACTGGCGTCTGCCTGGTAATCATTAATCTTTTCCAATTTATCCCGCAAGGTCTTTACCATGGCGGCAGGATCCTGGGCCTGCAGGTTCAGTACTGCGGAAAAAAAGCAGGATAAAAAGATCAGGCGCCTGGTCATTTGAAACAATTTAGCTGAGGATATCTTTCCGGTTAAAAATAAAAATAGCCGACGAAACGAATCCGGCAATATAGAGCATGAGTACGGTAAAACTTTTTCCTATCGCCCGGAGATTTTCAATGGTTCCGGGAATGGCAGATCCCGTAGCATCCACTTTCGTGTAAAAAAATCCTTTCCAGGCCAGCATGTGCGAAGTGAACAGGTAGGGTTTCACCGTTCTGTCGTACAAAGGGATCTGCATTTCAGAAAGCAGGGTGAGCACGATCACGATGCTGATGGTGGATACAATGGGTCCAATGGAATTCTCCGCAAACACGGATAACAGGAAGGCCAGCGCGGCAACGGTGCTGAGGGCTACCGTGGCGAAGGCAAAGGCCGCCAGATAACGCCACATCACATCATCCTGCCGGATGATTTCCAGGGAGTCGTTGCGGGCAATGAGTATATCATTCGTGCCGAAAAAAAGAATGCTCAGGGCCAGTGAAATAAAGGCGAGCCAGATCAGCAGAAGGGCCGTATAGATCACCGTGGCCAGAAATTTCACCAGCATGAGCTGTGTACGGCTCACCGGTTTGCTCACGAGCAGTCGCAGCGTGCCCATGTTCGCTTCTCCGGCAATGGAATCTCCGGCCACGAGGGCAATCAGCAGGGGAATGTGGATGAGCAGCAGGTTCAGGATGATGAAACATACAAAATAACCATTCAGGATATGATCGTAGGGGATTTCCAGCGAGTCTTTCAGACCGCCCACCAGGAATTCGATATAAGATTTGCCATCGTATCGGAGGGCCGCCTGGATGATGATCACCATGGCGGCAATGGCCCCAAAGCTGATGTAGGTCCTGGACTTCCGGAATATTTTAAACAGTTCAATCTGTAAAAGCTGCCACATGTTGTTTGCTTCCGGTTAAGGATAAAAAATAATCTTCCAGTGAATGCTTTGCCTGGATGGATAAAATGTTTATGCCCCTGTATACCATTTCTTTATTCAGTTCCGGGATCTGGTTTTTTGATAAGCGGAATACGAGACTGGTTGCGGTCGTGCTGCGCAGATGTGCTGCCCACATCGTAGATTCCAGCAAAGCGGCTGCGCTTTGCGGATCGCTGACCTCTGCTTCTACGATGGTTTTTGCCGGGTCGATCAGTGTGCTGACTTCCCCTTCCACCATTTTTTTGCCTTTGTCGATAATGAGCATGCGTGTGGATACCTGTTCAATTTCATTCAGCAGGTGGGAGGAAACAATGATGGTCTTGTGGAGGTGTCGGCTCAGATGCAGGATGAGGTTGCGCATGTCCGCGATCCCCTGCGGATCCAGTCCGTTCGTGGGTTCGTCCAGTATGATGAGTCGCGGGTCATGGATGAGTGCCACGGCAATGCCCAGTCTTTGTTTCATACCCTGGGAATAAGTGCGCACCTTATCTCTGGCGCGGTCCGCAATGCCGACCATGTCCAGCTGCCGGATAAGATCATTTTTATTCACCCGGACACCGCTCATGCGCGCAAAAAGTGAGAGATTTTCGTATCCCGTGAGGTATTTATAGAGATCGGGTTTTTCGATCACGGCGCCGATTTGTTTCAGTATCTTTTTTCTTTCGCGCTTCAGGTTCATGCCGAACAATTTGATTTCCCCTGAAGAAGGGGCAACCAACGTCAGCAGCATACGAATGGTGGTGGATTTGCCGGCACCATTCTGTCCCAGGAATCCGTATACGTCCCCCTCATTCACCGTGAAAGACAGGTCGTCCACCACGGTATTGCTGCGGAATTTTTTACTGAGGCCGGAAACCTGGACTAAGGGCATGCTTCACCGGTATTTTTTCATTTAATCTGCAGGAAGAACAGGGAACGCCGATATACGCAGCCGCGCAGCGCCCATCGGGATCAATACGATATCTGTGGAATGGGTATCCGGACTAACCGGGTTGCCGGGCAGCGTGTCACAGAGTCCGTACCGGTCAATAGTCCATCCCGGAATTTGTTTTCCTTTTGCTTTTATTTCGATGGGAACATTTTTCTGGGTGAAAGGGAAATCATCTGCGGGCCAGGTATTTTTTACGACTTCAAACAGAGATGGGTTGTTGATTTCGTCCTGCAGCAATCCGTAATTCCAGGCGCTGCTCGGGAAAATTTCAAAGGAGGGCCACTTGCTTTCATCCACATTCGCCTGCCATTTGGCTTCGCCAATAGCCGATTTTTTGCTGTCGGTCTGTTTATAATTTTCCGTGATCTTCAAAGAAAAAGTCAGCGGACCGTAATTGACACTGGCGCTGTTTTTATTTTGCTTCCATCGGGTTACGGTTACCTGCATGGGCATCAGCAGTTTGATGCGGTCCCCGTTCTTCCATGTTCTCTCTATCCGGGTATAGGAGCCTGATTGGTTTTCGTGCGATTGCAATTCGTCATTGATAAAAACAGTAGCCCCGTTGCACCATCCGGGAATGCGCAGGTACAGCGGAAAACTGGTTTGTTTTGCCGTTTTCACTGAAATATTTACCTGATCATTAAAAGGATAGTGGGTTTCTTCGGTCAGCGTAACGGTATTACCGCGACCCACGCGGGCAGTGACGCCGCAACTGTTGTATAAAATAGCGGCCAGTCCGTTGTCCGGCGTGGCCATCCACAGGTGTTCGGCATAATAGGGCCAGCCCTGGGAATGGTTGTGCTGGCAGCAGCGGCTGCTGAATGGGTTCATCATTAAATAAGGGCCGCCGTTTTCAATACCCGGGCTGTGATCGCTGGTATCGCTGACCACCATATTTGGCGCGGTTAAATACCGGAGTCCTTTGAAATCGGGCATCACTGCTGCGGGATAAGTATTGAAGGCCACGTCTTCGCACTGGTCGGCCCAGAAAGGATCCCCGGTGATACCCGTCAGCATTTCATCACTCGCCATTTGTTCCACCATGCCGCAGGTTTCCACGGCCTGTCTCGGATCTGTATATCCCGGTCTTGCATTCTCATCCGCACCGAACATACCGCCGGGAACCTGGCCATAGAGGTTCCTGATCAGGTGAAAATCGTTGTACGTGGCTTCCAGCGTAGCGGAGTCGTTGCTCTGCATAAAGTATGTGGCGGGTTCCCGGAAACACTGGGCAATATTCACGTTGTGCATATTGGGTAAGGTGTCCTTTTGCTCCCAGTTGGCGGTATTGCGGTGTATTTTATCCGCCAGGGTAAGTAGCCATTTCTCTCCCGTTCTGTTATACAACCAATAAACGCTGTACAGGTTATCACCGCCGCGGCTGTTCTCCCAGAACAGTTTCAGGAACCGGTTGTCCGGCACCGTGAGTTCCCATCTGAAATACCTGGTCATAAACGGCAGAACCCGGGCATCATGACTGTAATCGTAGTAAGATTGCAAACACCAGAGCATAATCATGTTTGGCCAGAGGTCGGGGGTAAGTCCCTTGTTTTCCTGGTGAACGGTATCGACAACAGCGGGGCCGAAATAACCATTTGCCTGCTGGCTTTCAAATACTTTATCCAGCCATAATTTTGTTTCTTTAATCACGGAGGGATCGTTCAACAGGTAACCCAGGTCGCCATACCCTTTCAGCCAGTAGGGGACTTCTTCCCAGCCGTGATCACCCTTGCCTGTACCGCTGAACCAGGCATTGTCTTTCTTCTCCAGCCAGGCGCTGATCTCACCCAGGTGTCCGGTGAGGCCGTCCCGCTGCAGTTCCAGATATTTTTTTATCCAGCCTCCGGGTTGTATGGAGCCTATGGGCAGTTTAATAAAATGCAGTGGCTGCAAAGGCGCTTTGTTGGAGGGATAGAAACTGTTCAGAGACTGCAGTGGCGGACTGGAAACCGTGGTTACCGTGTTATCGGTATTTTTTGTTGCACAGATGGCGAAAACCGCTATGATGAACAGCAGGGCGGCACCTGAAGAAAGACGATACGGTTTGTTTTGTTTTTTCATAATGGTTTCGTGGTCGGATTTTTTGAGGTCTTCCGCATTTCCGGTTGCCTAAAAATAGTTTATGCAGCGGTGGAACGGGAACGGCGGTTAAAATAATTTTTCCGCCTGCAAAAACAACGGCGATCCACCACAAAAATACGCAAAATCTATGGGTGAAAAAGGCCTGACCTTTTCCTCCGGTCCGGCGCAGGAATAAGCGCCGGGTCTAATGAATATAAAAACATCATTTCATTATCTATTACCTATCCATAACCGATGAAAAGGCGCACCCTTTTTGACGGATTGCTGTGCTTATCGTTAGCCGGTTTTGCCCAACGACAGAAGACCGCTTTCCAGACCAGCAATCCTGCATGCCCGAAATTGATTTTCCGTCAGACCTGGGACGCGTCATCCAATACTTTGTATCTTGGTTTTGAAAAAAGCCCGGATGGGATAAAGGTTGATGTAAAATGGTAATACACATGAGAAAGATTTGCACTCATTTATTTTTCCTGATCCTGTTTAGCAGGGCGGCAGCCCAGCCGGTTGCCGGTTATGTAAATCCCCTTATGGGCACGGCCTCCAAGCCTTCACTGTCTAACGGCAATACCTATCCCGCTGTGGCGCTCCCCTGGGGCATGAACTTCTGGATCCCGCAGACTGGTAAAATGGGAAGCGGCTGGCAATACACGTATGATGCCGATAAGATCCGCGGGTTTAAGCAAACACACCAGCCTTCACCCTGGATGAATGATTACGGACAATTCAGCATCATGCCGGTGACGGGACACTTGCGGGTGTTGGAGGATGACCGGGCCAGCTGGTTCTCCCATAAGACTGAAATATCGAACCCGTATTACTACCGGGTATATCTGGCCGATCCTGATGTTACGACAGAGATCGTCCCCACGGAACGGACTGCCCAGTTCAGGATTACCTTTCCACAGGCTGACAGTTCATTTATCGTCATTGATGCATTTGACAATGGATCTTATGTTAAAGTGATCCCCGGTGAGCAAAAAATTATGGGCTATTCCACCAAATTCACCAGGGGACCGCTGAAGAATTTCAAAAACTACTTTATTGTTTATGCGGACAAGCCCGTTACGATGGCCTATACTTATAATGACGGGGTGAGAACGGCCGGCCTCGAGACGACTGCGGATCACGCCATGGCCGTCATTGGATTCAGCACGAAAAAGGGTGAGCAGGTGCATCTGCGTGTGGCTTCTTCTTTTATCAGTTTTGAGCAGGCGGAGCTGAATCTGAAACGGGAGCAGGGTGACGATGGCTTTGATGTGGTAAAGGCGAAAGCCGAAGCCATTTGGAATAAAACGCTGGGTCGCGTGCTGGTGGAAGGTGGTTCCACCGCCCAGACGCGTACTTTTTATTCCTGTCTCTACCGCATGCTCTTTTTCCCGAATAAATTATACGAGATAAACGCGAAAGGGGATATTGTGCATTGGAGCCCCTATACCGGGGAAGTGTTGCCCGGCTATATGTTTGCCGGCACCGGCTTTTGGGATACGTTCAGGGCCTTATATCCCTTTTTAAATCTTGTTTACCCGTCTATTGTGCGGGAGATGCAGGAGGGGCTGATCAACGATTATAAAGAAGGCGGCTGGCTACCGGAATGGTCAAGTCCGGGTTACGCCGACGTGATGGTGGGGAATAATTCCGCCTCTGTGGTGGCGGAAGCCTATCTGAAAGGCCTGCGGGGCTATGATATTGAAACCCTGTATCAGGCGCTGGTTCATGGTGCCGGCGCTGAAGGTCCGAGGGCCACCGGGCGCAAGGGCGTCGGCTATTATGACACGCTCGGATACGTGCCTTATGACGTCCATATAAATGAAAGTGCCGCGCGAACGCTGGAGTATGCGTATGATGACTTTGCGATCTATGCCCTGGGCAGGGCGCTGCATAAACCTTTGGCGGAAACGGATGTGTACCTGAAGCGTGCAATGAACTATCGCCATCTGTATGATCCGTCAACGCAGCTGATGCGGGGAAAAAATAAAGACGGATCTTTTGAAACGCCCTTCAACCCGTTTAAATGGGGCGATGCCTTTACCGAGGGAAACAGCTGGCATTACACCTGGTGTGTTTTTCAGGATATACAAGGACTGATCAATTTTATGGGGGGCAAACAGGCCTTTGTTGCCAAGCTGGATTCGGTTTTTACGCTGCCGCCGGTTTTTGATGACAGTTATTACGGCACGGTGATCCACGAAATCCGGGAGATGCAGATTGCCAACATGGGACAGTATGCGCATGGCAATCAGCCCGTACAGCACATGATCTATTTGTATGACTATGCCGGTGCGCCCTGGAAGACGCAATACTGGGCGCGGGAGACGATGAATAAACTTTACCAGGCCACGCCCGATGGATATTGCGGGGATGAAGACAATGGGCAGACCTCGGCATGGTATATTTTTTCCGCCCTGGGATTTTATCCGGTGACGCCGGCCAGCGACCAGTATGCGCTGGGGGCGCCGTTGTTTAAGCAGGCGACGATCCGCCTGGAGAATGGGCATGAGGTGCTGATCCGAGCCCGGAATAATAGTGACCGCAATAAATATGTTTCGCACCTGCGCGTGAATGGTTTGACGTATGACAAGGATTGGATCAGCCATGCAGCGTTAATAAAAGGTGCCAGGCTTGATTTTGACATGTTTGCTGTGCCGAATCATTTGCGGGGTGTGCAGGATAATGACAGGCCGTTTTCCATATCCGCACCGAAATAACAGGATCAGTTAGTATAAGCAAAAAAATAGGGTTCCAATTTATACTGAAACCCTTGTCTGTATTGAGTGGGAGCACACGGGTTCGAACCGCGGACCCTCTGCTTGTAAGGCAGATGCTCTGAACCAGCTGAGCTATGCTCCCCCAAAAGGATGGCAAAGATAAGGACTAAAAATTTCCGGCAAAATAAATTCCCTGTATATTTGCAGCTCGAATTTATTTTCTGACTCCGTAGCTCAGTTGGTAGAGCAAAAGACTCTTAATCTTTGGGTCCTCGGT
>JBEPUT010000058.1:0-24904 GCA_041691395.1 Chitinophagaceae bacterium | reverse complement strand
AATGGGAAGAACAAGCAGGATATTTGCCATTCGGTACGCAGGCGCATGGGACTGGGAATATCCTGCGTATGTACGGTTACAATGAGTTGTGTCGGCCTGACACCCGTAATATAGGTACTGTCATAAACCACGCTTACACTATCAATAGGCGGAACAGGTTCAATTTTTTCGGGTGAAGAAGTATAGACCTTTCCATCGGATAACCTCACGGTCAACCGGTAAGAACGGCCCGGAGTTCCGGTAAACGCAGAATCAGTGGTTCGGTAAGTTCCGTCGGATACCCAGGAACATTCAGTGGAATCTCCCACATCATCGGCAATGCTTACCTGGGCGTCAGAAATAAATTCTTTATCCGTCAATTGATAAACGGCTGCAAACTGCCCCGAATAACTTAGCCTGACAATATAAGGCCCGGGATCTGTTGTGATCCATCCTTCCACTACGAGCAGAGGACTGGTCACCCTGATCGGCGGGTTGATAACCCTGACGCAGGAGAAGAAAAACAAAAAGATTAAAAACCTGAGATCCTTCATAAAAATCGGAACGGTTAAAAATAATAACTCAGTGTCATGGACGGAATGATGGTTCCCAACACGGACAACTCATAAGCGTCCAGCCGGGTACCGTTTCTCTGGAAATAAATGGAGTAAGGATTCTTTCTTGCATAAAGATTATACAATGAAAAATTAATGATACAATATTTCTTCTGCTCCGCATACCGCCTCGAATCGTGCGAAAATGAAATGTCCAGGCGGTTGTAATCCGGCAGCCGGTCGTGATTGCGAACCGAATAACCAGTAACGATCGAATTGTTAATCAGGTAGGTCCCGTCGGGAAAAGTCGTCGGTCTTCCGGTAATATAAACAAAAGTCCAGCCGAAATCCCACCCAAGTCCCAGCTTAATCCCACCGGTTACACTCAGGTTGGAAGGCCTGTCGTATGCAGACGGATAAAAAGCGCCGCCGTTGATTTCCTCTGATTTAAAGTCAGTGTGGTCCGCAATAAAAGACCTTGATAAGGTATAGGATAGATGCCCGGTAATAATCCCCTTTGTTTTTTGCAGGTTCAGTTCAAGGCCGTACGATTTCCCTTCAGCAGGCAGCAATCCTGCATCAATATAAGGATTCATTAAAAGAATGGCTCCGTCTTTATAATCCATAAGATTTTTGCTGTGTTTGTAGAATCCTTCCAGAGACGTCTCCACGTTATCATTACTGAAATTCCTGAAGATACCAGCAGTAAACTGATCAGCAGTGGCCGGTTTGATCAGCGGATCACTCAATTTCCAGAAATCAACCGGTGTTATCGCGGTCGTGTTGGAAACCAACTGCAGATACTGCTGCATTTTCACATAACTCATTTTAACGGAAGTTCTGCTGTCAATGCCAATCTTCAATAATATTCTCGGTTCCCAACCTCCATAATGACTTATTGTTTTTCCCCGCGTGTATTGGGAGCTGTCAGTAATGGTTTCCGCCGATAAAGGCAATCCGGCCGCATACTTATAAACGGTATTCGGACCGCGGTAAAAGAAATCCGTAAGCCGGAAACCTGCTTCCAGGCTGATTTGTTTTGTGATATCCCACTGCCCAAGCAGGTAGGCGGCCATTTCATCTCCGAATTCCTTTCTCAGGCGCATCGGATTAATCGCTGAACCGGTTTTAGCCGGATTCAATTCGCCCGAACTCAGGTCGTACCGGATGAAATCGTAGCCTCCTTCAAAATATAAATTGCTGGCGGCCTGGTAATGCAGGTCCGCTTTGGCTTCCCTATGCTTAATGGACCTCCGCAGATTAAATTCGTAATGGAAAAGATCTCCGTTGATATCGGAAGAATAATAACTGGTATTAACGGCATAATGAAGAGAAAGCTGTCTGTTCAATTGCCACTTACCGTTTAATGCGAGAATATCTGACCGCCAGGCATAACTGGTATCCCCGAAAAATTTGAAAATGTCATAGCTTCTGTAATAGGATAGCGAAACCTGGCTCTTTGGATTGAACCGGTAACCCAGTTTTGCTACTCCGTCATAAAAAAAAGCGTTGCTCTGACTGACCGATCCGGGAAACTGATTCATCAGCAATTTTGGATAAGCAATCCGCGCGTCTGCAAAGAAAGTCAATTTGCTTTTCCTGACGAACGGTCCTTCCCCAAAAAGATGCAGACTTATCGGGCTGATGCTCCCCCCATAGTGAATGCTGTCGGAATTACCAGGCCTGACATTGAGTGAAAGCAGAGACGACAGCCTCCCTCCGTAAGAAGCCGGGAAGGCGCCTTTATACAAAGTGAAATCCTGCACAGCCTCAGCACTTACCGCAGAATAAAAACCAAGCAGGTGAGAAGTATTGAAAACAGGAGCGCCATCAAGAAGTATCAGGTTCTGATCCGCATTTCCGCCCCGTACACTAAAACCGCCGGCCCCCTCTCCGATAATCGAAATCCCTGTTTGCAGGGTCAGCGCCTTCAATATATCGGCTTCCCCAAAAACAACCGGCGTTTTCCGCAAGTGCGTCAGGCTAATATTCACCGTACTCATAGCAACCTCAGATACATTGGCATCTTTCGCCCTGTTTCCCACAATAACTTCAGGCAATTCCATAGGCGGTCTCTTTCTCAATTCAATGGTGACGGACTCCTGGTCTGCAATATAAATGGTTTGTGAAACCCTTCTATATTCCACCGAGCTGAAGAAAAATACCAGCCTATCAACCGGAAGTAAAAAACTGAAGGCGCCTCGCTGATCCGTGAAGGTGGATTTTCCCAGGGAAGGAATACTGACGGTTATTCCTTCAAGCGGCATGCGGGAATCGTAGTCAACCACCTTTCCGGTAAACTGGATTGCCTGTGCCCTGACACCCGAAAAACAGATGAATAAAGAAAAGAAAAAAACAATAGCAGACTTTATTGAAACCGGGAAGAGAACAAACCGTGTAGGCATATCTAAACTTTCACAGATTTACGATAAACGGATTTAAGACACAAGCCGTTATTAAGTTATCTTCAAATTCCTGATTCAGCAATATCTCATCTTTAGAAATCCAACCGGGTTTGGTTGGAAAGTTTCCCCATTGCGGTGCTTTCTTCACATTGACAGCGCTTTTCATGAAACGAGCCGAAAAATAATCCATTGATAACAATCTTCCTCCCACCCCTAATGTAACTGAATTCTTGAAACAATAAACGAACCGGCCTCAGCGGCAGCCGGGTAAATTCCTGAACTTCCTATTCCCCCGGATGATATGTTCTTACTGCATGTTTCAATAGATCTTCTTTGTAGAATAACACATCTTTAAATTCTCCTTTGGCGTACATCAAACCCTGGTCGAAAAAATATTTTGAATTGGGGTCACCGCTTTCCCCTCCGGCTAATAACGACTTGGCTTTAATCTTTTTTCCGAATTCTACAGCGCAAATAAAACTGTTGCCATCTACACCATATCTTTTTTTGGTTCCGGGAAAAGTACGACTACTATAGGAAGGA
The DNA here is from genome assembly GCA_041691395.1 of Chitinophagaceae bacterium. Classification (GTDB taxonomy): domain Bacteria; phylum Bacteroidota; class Bacteroidia; order Chitinophagales; family Chitinophagaceae; genus Puia. Next base: position 21,423 of record JBEPUT010000058.1, on the reverse strand, counting down.
ATCATGCCCCAGGTGCCAGAAGCAAAACCAACCTGAATACTTGCTGAATCATCATAAAAATGATTTTCAGTATCGCCGGAAATTCTTTGAAAACGGTTAATTTGGGCCCATGGGATTCTCCATCCGCCAAAAGAACTTTCAAGATATTTGAGGGCAGATAAAAATGGCTGAAGTAATTCCGGGGAAGAAGCTGTTGTGGCAAATTTTTTTGTTCTCGTTACCTGGTCTTCTTCTTCGCCTTCAGGTATTTTGGTAAAGTAGATTTGGCTTAATAATCGTTCGCCCCAATTTACGGCCAGTGTTGTTGCTACAGAATTCTCGCCACAACGATAGTCCCAGTTCCTTAAAGTATGTATCGGTTCACTTAATTCAGCATTCAAAGAATCGTTTGGCGAAAGATTATCGTAAGCCTTTATTAATGCGGGAACCAAAACTTCAAACGCAGCGAGATAAGTATCATAGCCCTTTGCAATTACTTTATTTATAGTGTATGATTTTTCTTCGGGTAAAATTTTAATCGCATGGAGGGCACGAAAATTTTGTCCATCGGGGGCCATGTATGCGGGATAATCCCTTTTCTTCGGACTGTATTTTCCGGCAGCAGTAAACGGAGTTGAATTGCAATTTTCCAGCCATCCATTTGGTGGATTATAAATATGAATGCTTTCACTTACCGGAGTTAATCCTTTCCACTCCGTTGCAGATGTAGTGCCATCCACTGGTTTAGACCAATCGTATTTCGGATCTCTTTTCGGTATATAATTCCCATGCCAGTAAGCGATGTTTCCTTCGGCGTCAGCATACACGGTATTGTTAGAAGTATTCGCCAACATGTCCATCACCCTTTTATAATCTGCAAAACTTTTTGTTTTTGTTCGTAGCCAGCTTTGTTCTAATCCTTTGATATCCCTGTTGTGCGATTTTACACTAATCCATCCATCATCTCTTTTTGCCATGATAGGTCCATGTCCCGTATATAATGCGTCAATGGCTTTTATTTTCATCGAATCGCCTTCACGATAATGAATGGCAATCCCCTTATGCAGGACAGGCTTTTCTTTATGGTCATATTCGTAATAAAGACGATTATCTTTTGTTGTTATCTTTTCTATATAAGCGTCTGAAACATCGGCGTAGCTTGATGTGTGCATCCATCCGCAGTGTGGATTAAACCCCTGGTAAACAAAAAACTGCCCCCAGGTAACTGCACCATACGCATTTAACCCTTCCTCACTTACTACATGCACTTCCGGCCGGAAATAAAAAGTAACATGCGGGTTGATGTATAAAATAGCCTGATGCGATCGGGTAATAGAAGGAGCAAACGCAAAACCATTGGAACCGGTAACCCGTTCCTCCTTGTATTGATTGATTGCGACAGGTTCGCCTTTTCCAGAATAGGAATTCTCTAATTCTTTTACGCTTACTCCCGCAGTGCTGATGGCGCCAATGCTTCCATCTGTCCAGAGTAAAGGGTACCACGGTTCAAAATGATTGATAAGTGAGGGCTTTACTTCTGGATTTTTATACAAATAATAATTAATTCCATCGGCAAAAGCATTGCACAATTTTTTTAACCACATCGGCGCATTTTTGTAATCTCCTATAGCATCCGAGGAATCAATTACCAATCTTATCAGGAGATCGTTGTACAAATCTTTTTTACCATTTACTTCTGAAAGCCTTCCTAACTTTTCAATATAATTCATTTCCACTCTTTTAAAATCATCTTCGCATTGTGCGTAAAGCAAGCCGAAAGCCGCGTCTGCATCGGTCTTTCCATAAATATGGGGTATTCCAAAATTATCACGAATGATGGTGACATTTTTTACCTCTTGTTTCCATTGAGCCAATTCTTTTGGTGAAATATTTTGCGCAAAGAGCTGGAAAGGGAGCAGAAAGAAGATGATAAATTTCATTATATGAAGATATTTATTTTGATTTCTAAAGGTAATAGATTACGAGTGATGGAGCCATGTTAACTAAGTCTAACAAGCCAGCATTTAAGTAATCCAGCCTCCAAAATGTCTTTTGTTAAGAGTCATTTAACCGGTTGGTTCCGGGCATGCAGGCACAGGATTTGAACTATTAGGGGATAAAAACATTCTAAATGAAACACAATCACCACGAAGAAGCTGCCAAACATAATGAAGCAGCATCAGAACAAAACAAAAAAGCACACAAAGCACATCAGGATGGACAAGATGAGGTTGCGGCACAGCATGCACAAATGGCGCGCAAACACCAGGCTCACGCCGATTCACACTCCGATGAAACGTCAAAAAAGCATACTGACAAGCAAGGCACTAATAAATAGGCTTTTTGACCCGTTACAGGGAAACCTGTCAAACGACAGGTTTTTTTGTTATATATTGAAAACCCCTGTTTATTGAATTAATTAAATTCTTTCATATGGTCAGGAGAATAATGAACTTAATTGACGTACTTGCCAAAGCCGTTATGCAGGCCGTTGGAAGTACGCTTATGCTTGTTATCGACTTTTTGCTAATCATAATGTGCACCATTTCGTGGAAAATTCTCCATTATAATGAAAGATGGGAACTACTGATGGGAACCGCATCCAGTTTCGTGACGCTTCTTATGGTATTCTTATCCAGAAATCCCAGAACAAGGACTCCATGGCAATCCACCTTAAACTTAACAAACTGGTCACTTCCAATGAACTGGCCAGTAACCACCTCTTTAATGTGGAAGGCATGACGGAAGAAGAATTGAAAGCGATCCGGAAATATTATTCCAAGCTCGGTGAGTTGCTAAGGCCAAAGTCCGCCTCCGCCAATCGCATTCCGTTGATGAAATTCATGAGGAGCACGCTATAAAAAAAAGACATGGAGCAGGAACTGAAAGATATCACCGGGAAAAATGAATAAGAGGAGGACTAACCTATGAGCAGAAATTTACTTTTGATTTTGTTCATCCTTCCCCTCACTTATTTTTCCGGATTTGCGCAAGGCAGTTGGAATCTAAAAAAGGACAAGGAGGGCATAAAGATATTTAGTCGCACCAGTGAACATTCCAAAATCAATGAACTCGGGGCGGATTTCAGCATGCAGGCAACGTTGTCTGAACTTGCGGCTGTTATGTTAGACGTCGATAATCATGTGCAATGGGTTTGTGCCACACAATCCAGCCGGCTTCTAAAAAAGATAAGCGATTCCGAACTATACTTTTATACTGAAATGAATTCGCCATGGCCACTCAGCAACCGGGACCTGATTGTTCATTTGGTGATCACACAGGATCCCGTTAGTAAAATAATGACTATTAAGGCAACGAACGTTCCGGGCTATTTGCCCGAGAATAAATCCATTGTCCGGGTTCCACTTTCCAAAGCCGTCTGGACTGTTACACCGGTTAATAATAAAACGCTCAACATTCATTATCTTGTTGAAGTTGACCCCGGCGGTACTGTACCGGCGTGGCTCATCAATATGTTTGCGACTAAATGCCCTTTTGAGTCGTTCAAAAATTTACGTATGCAAATAAAGCATGAAAAGTACCGTCTTACCAACTTATCCTTCATTACTAATGAATAATGCACAACAGTACGGGCCAATGCATAAAAAAGCCTTCGAGTTTATACGAAGGCTTTTATTAACCTGATATGTTAATGAGATGCTGGCCGGCCGTTTATCAATTGTTGCAATTATACTGATAGGTAATGGTCTCTATATCGCTGCCGCCGGTGGCCGTAATGCCGCTGATATTACCATGGCTATCGTAAGTATAGTTGAAATTTTCGATCGAGGATCCAAAGGCGAAACTTTTGATTTGATGCGTCGTCTTGATAAAGGTAGCGCCATACTGGATTAATTGTGCCAGCGACAGGTAATCACCCACTGAAGCTGCTTTGTCGGTATTGTATGAGAAAGTTTCGCCGTCAGAGATCGCTGTCAGATCGCCATTGGCAAAAGTTGTCGTGGTGGTCGTCGGGGCCTCGTCATTATACTGCGATACGTACTTTTGCAGCTGGGTACCTGAATAGGTATAGGTGGTCACCGTTTTATTCGATCCATCACGGTGCAGGTTGGACTGGATCAGTCCATCACCATTGACTACAACGGAATCCGTTTGGGTATCCGAACCGGAGGTGGTGGTTATCAGGATAACATCGTTGTTGTAGGTAAAAACTTTGCTGGTCGTGGTACTGCCGGATGTGGATTGCAGAGTAGATAACTTCCCATCGTTGTTATAACTTAGGTTATAGGTCGTCGTACTGCTTGGACTCACATCGGTAATCGTGACGATCTTGCAGACAGGCTTGCTATCATTTTTTTTGCTGCAGGAAGATCCTAAAAGGATAAGGGCGACCAGGGAACTGAAGGCAACGGAGACTTTTTTCATGAATACTGTTTTTTGGTTTTCGAAAAGAATTAGAAACGACAGATAACGCTATTTCCGGTAATTTATTTTATCTGCCAGTTCGAAGTTTGAATCTGGCCGAAAATAGACGGCAAACGGAGCATTTTTAAGGGGTATTTCCCCGGTTCTTCAATGGAAAAGAGACGTTCTGCCCATCATAACGCAGAAGGGCATCCGAAACCAGCAGACTGAACCATCACGAATCACAGCCGCATCTTTTTCGAATGAAAAATATCGCGGAAAGAGCCTGGCGTTCCGTCATATTTACTTTCCAATACTGTCGGGCAGCTATGGCGATGGTTCAAGAATTACTTATCGTATCGGGCGTGATCCGAACGTACCAGGTGGTATCCGCCTGCCTGCACCCAGGTCGGACGGAAGAATGGTGAGTATCCGTTCCTTTGATCAGACATCATTATCGGTAAGCCATAAATTTATGATGGCATCCGCAAGAGTGACCAGTTTGGGAAAAGAATGTGGTTTTCTGAGAAAGCAGTTGGCTCCGTATTCGTAAGCCAGTTTCCGGTCCATATGAAGTGAAGATGTGGTCAGGACTATAATTGGGATATGACTGTATTGCTCCTGAACCCTGATTTCCTTCAGGGCATCCAGCCCCATGACTCCCGCCATATTGAGATCCAGCATGATCAGTGAAGGGAACAAAACAGTGGCGTCCTGAAGGTTTTCAAGAAGTTGATCTCCGGATTCTATAAATGAATAGTCACCCAGATACTTATTTTCCAGGAAAGCATCCAGGATAATCTGGCGGTCATCGGGATCATCGTCAACTATATAAACCAGTTTGTCATTAGTTCTCTTCATAAAAAAGAATAATTATAGGTTTTAGGCTGTCAGTCAGGCTCGGTGACGTGATTGTTGGGATTATCTATCTGTTACTCTGCAAAATGGGGTGCTGTGGATAAATGCGGTGGATTTCTTCAGGAATCGGAAGGCTTGGTTATTTTATTTTTGGCGTGTATTGGAGAATTACCTGACTTCCATGGCACTGTTGGCTTTACTTCATGGCTTTTGACCCATTTTTCAATAAGCAACTTTATCGCCTTACTTCTTTCCTGTTGTTCCTCAATGGTTGAATGCATACGATTTGATTAACATTAAGGTAACCTTTTAGTATCTAATTGTATAATTTATTATTTCCTGTTAATGTGATAATTGTAATATAATTTTTCGGATATAAGGGTTTATACCTACGACAACGAGTGAATCTTTGGAAAGGACAACCGGATAGGTTGCCGGTACAAGCTTTTCCGGCCTTCCTAAATGTTAAGTACCTTCAATGTTCCCCTGAGTAATTTATCATCCCGTTACCCAGGTACCAATTAAATGTCTACGGCAAATAAGGATAAACAAAAAATACGATCCAGCAACCTTTTTCCGGTTGTTGGCATTGGCGCATCTGCCGGCGGTCTGGATGCTTTTAAACGTTTACTCAGAGCCATTCCGGAAAGCTCAGGAATGGCCTATATATTGGTACAGCACCTGGATCCGGCTCACGAAAGCATTTTAGCCGATCTGCTGCAAAGGGTCACGACCATTCCCGTACAGGAGATAACAGATAATGTTGAAGTGGTTGCAGACCATATCTATATTATTCCTTCCAATAAATTACTGACGGCTACCGATGGAGTGCTTAAATTAAGCGACCGGCTTCCGAGGAATCAACGGAATATGCCGATTGACCTGTTCTTCGCTTCCCTGGCAGAAGTGCATCAGAGTCATGCCATCGGTGTGGTGTTATCCGGTACAGCAACCGATGGAACACTGGGTTTAAAAGCCATTAAGGATCACGGGGGAATTACCATTGCGCAGGAAATTCAATCTGCCGCCTATGATGGCATGCCACAAAGTGCTATTGATGCGAACGTGGTGGATTATGTACTATCTCCCGAAAAGATCCCCGGTAAATTGCTGACTTTAAGTGGTATACTAAAGGCCGCAATACCGGATTCACCCGAAGACATACATCAAATTGAGGAGGATGGGTTTAAGCAAATCCTTTCCTTTCTCCGGACCCGTAAGGGGATAGACTTTACCTATTATAAACAAACAACCATTCGCCGGCGGATCAACAGGAGAATCGCCCTGAGCAATAAAGGGGGTATTGTTGAATATCTGGTTCATCTTAAGCAGGACAAATCTGAACTGGACATTTTGTACCAGGATCTGCTTATCCCTGTAACCCAATTCTTCCGCGATCCGAAAGTTTTTGAGAATTTAGTCGAAACAGTATTTCCGGCTCTTTTCTACGACAGGCCGGTCAATGAACCCTTGCGAATTTGGATCGCGGGTTGTTCCACCGGAGAGGAAGCGTATTCCATCGTTATGTGCCTGCATGAATACCTGGGAGAACGCGCCGCGGCTGCTAAAATACAGGTATTTGCAACAGATATTTCCGAGATGGCGATCGCCAAAGCGAGAACCGGGATTTATAAAAAAAATGAAATGACCGGGTTGTCTGATGGCCGTCAGAAACAGTTCTTTATCAGTAAAGATGGTGGTTTTCAGTTAAATAAACCCATCCGGGATACCTGTGTGTTTGCCTACCATAATTTTCTTAAAGATCCTCCGTTTGCCAGGATAGATTTAATCAGCTGCCGGAATTCGTTGATTTATATGGAACCGAATCTGCAAAAAAAGGCACTGACCACCTTTCACTATTCGCTTTGTGAAAAAGGTTTTTTATTGCTGGGAAAATCAGAAACCAGCAGTCAGGCGGCAGACCTGTTTATTGCTTTTGATAAGAGTAGTAAAATTTATACAAGAAAAAACGTAAAAGGAAGTTTTTTGCATGAGATCGCCGAAAGGAAAGAGGGAATTTTTAAAGAGAGCAAATTCGGTTTCGCAAAGAATGAACCTGGTAAGGATGATTTTCAAAAGAATGCAGACGAGGCGTTCATATCCAAATATTCCCCCCCCGGTGTAATCGTGAATAATGACTTGGACATCGTTCAATTCCGGGGGCAAACCGGGATCTGGCTGGAACCATCTTCGGGTAAACCAAATCTGAATGTACTAAAAATGGCCCGGGAAGGATTGGCTTTTGAATTGCGCAATGCCTTGCATAAATCAAAGGTCAGCAGGAAGGCGGTGGTTAAAGAAGATATCCCGATACAATTTATGGGTGGGGAGAAAATGGTTACCCTTGAAGTCATTCCCCTCCTGAATACCCTTGAACCTCATTTTTTAATTCTGTTCCGGGACAATACCCTGCCTTCCGGACCTCTACCGGATCAAACGAAAGAAATCCAACCCGGTGCATTCCCTCCCCTTGGCGAAGACAAGATCCGGATTCGGAAATTGCAAAAGGAACTTGCGGAGAGCCGGGAGGATATGAAAAGAATTACAGAGGACCAGGAGGCTTCCAATGAAGAACTCCAAAGCGCCAATGAAGAGCTTCTTTCCGGAAGCGAAGAGCTGCAAAGCCTGAATGAAGAAATGGAGACAGCCAAAGAGGAAACGCAGACCAGCAATGAAGAACTCATTATTGTGAATCAGGAACTGTTCGATCGCAATGAACAATTAAACCTTTCCCGGCTATATGCGGAATCCATTGTGACCACGATCCGCGAGCCTCTCCTTGTTCTTAATAAGAGCCTGCAGATCAGAAGTGCCAATAAATCTTTTTACGCCAAATTTCAAACCACGGCAGAAGCCACTGTGGGCAAACATTTGTTCGAACTGGCAGGTAAGCTATGGGATATTCAGGAATTGCGTGAAATGCTGGGAAAAATACTTCCCGAAAAGTCAACGATTGTCGATTACGAGGTGACCCTGACACTTCCAACCCTGGGTGAGCGAATCATGCTGTTAAATGCCAGTACTATTTTCAGAGAAAGCAGCGAGGAGCAATTAATCCTCCTGGCGATTGAGGATATCACGGAGAAAAGAAGGATAGACAATGCGTTGCATTTGTTTTCCGAAGAGCTGGAAAAAAAGGTGGCGGAAAGAACCACTTCACTGCACGAGGCGAATCTCGATCTTCAGCATTCAAATAAAAATCTGGAGCAATTTGCTTATGTCGCTTCGCATGACCTGCAGGAGCCGCTTCGGAAAATCCGAACTTTTTCGTCCATTCTGCAGAGCAGGCATAAAAATGAAATGACCGATTCCGTTAAAGACTTGTTCACAAAAATCGAGTCTTCTGCAGAACGTATGTCGAACCTGATTGAAGAGGTGCTGAATTTTTCAAAAATATTAAATGATGATAAAGGCTTTAAAAAAACGGACCTGAATGATATTTTACGTGATGTGCTCAATGATTTCGAGTTGCTCATCAACGAAAAACATGCGGTTATTCATCATGAACAATTGCCGGTTATCGAAGCCATCCCTTTGCAAATAACCCAGCTTTTCTATAATCTGATCAGCAATAGCCTTAAATTCATCAGGAAGGGTATAGACCCGGTCATAACGATTACGTCAAAAACCCTGGAAGGTAAAGATCTCGAAGCGTACACAAGCTTTAATCCAAAACTATTCTTTTGTGAAATAAGTATAAGTGATAACGGCATAGGATTCGATCAGAAATATGCGGAACAGATTTTCTTAATTTTTCATCGCCTGCAAGGGCGGGAATCTTATCCGGGAACAGGAATAGGCCTGGCTTTGTGTAAAACCATTGTCGTAAATCATCATGGTGAAATATTTGCAGTTTCGAATGAGAATGATGGCGCGGAATTTAAAATAATTCTCCCTTTACTTCATGGCGATCGATGAAAAGTCAGTACATTTCTAGTCACTAATGTCTCCTTGTTCTGACGTAACCCAGGTTTTCATACAAATCCCTTTGTGCCCCACTTTCTCCATTCTACTTACTTCAATTTTGGGGATGCGGCTCACTGAAGCCATGTGGAACAATGGCGCTCCAGACGAACGCAGTTCTATGGCAGCCCCTTCAGTCGTCTTCCCCAAAAATTGCAGGAGTGCATGCTACGTTATATCACGGGCAATTTCCAGGGGGCCCGGTAGGCTGGCGTAATTAGTTTGTTGGCCGCGCTGTTGTCGCCGAAGTTTTTATGGTCATCATTCCATACCAGCCTGCTTTGCGTACGCATTGCAATATTGCCCATATGGGCATACATGGCCACCAGCCTTCCGTTCTCAACAGTACATACAGGATCTTTGCGGGTTTTTATGCACTCCAGAAAGTTTTGCATATGAAGTCCGTGACTATCATCGCCTGTCTCTTCGGGCCGCGCCGCAACTTTGGGTTTGCCATCCTGCATTTCAGGATAAAATTCCATCTTCTCGCGGTTAAGCATCAACGTGGCATCGTTACCGATAAACGAGAGGCCGTAGGAAACGCCATAAGGACCGCTCTCTATGCCGGCAGTATTCTCCCAACTCATGGTATAATCCGGTAACTGGTAAATAACATTGAGCGTATCAAAAGTTTCATGCGCGTGATCCGGATAGGCGAAATTGCCACCTGCCGATGATACAGAAAACGGCAACTGTGTGATGTTTTTAGCCCATAAGCCAATATCAAGCAGGTGCACACCCCAGTCTGTAACCAGGCCGCCTCCGTAGTCCCAAAACATTCTCCAGTTACCGTGAAACCGGGTTTTATTAAAGGACTTTAAAGGAGCTGGCCCTAACCACATATCATAATCAACACCCGCAGGCACAGCGCTATCAGGCACTTTCAAATCGCCAATGCCATAATTAAAATTACCCCATACATTTACTTTTCTTAATTGTCCGATGGCGCCGTTTTGAATCAGTTCCATGGCCTTTATAAACAGCGGGCCGCTCCGTTGCTGCATGCCCACCTGCACTACCCGGTTGTATTTCCTGGTTGCCCGCACCATGATATCGCACTCGGCTATGCTATTGGCCAAAGGTTTTTCTACATAAACATCTTTACCGGCTTCACAGGCGGCCACTAAAAGAAGGCAATGCCAATGGTCTGGCGTACCGATAATGACCGCATCCACATCCTTAGCTTCCAGCAGTTTCCGGTAATCGGAATACTGTCTGGGCGCTTTTCCCTGTATTTTTAAAACATCCGCCGTGCGTTTGTCAAGAATGTTACGGTCAACATCGCACAACGCCGTACAGGAGACCCCCGGCTGTTTCATGGCATTTTGCAGATCGCCAAAGCCCATGCCTCGGCAACCGATCAGGGCCACGTTGAGCGTGTCGCTGGCGGAGACATTTCTTTTCTCTGATGCAGCCCAGAGGGGCGCCGGAACAAGGCTGGTTAAACCCGCAGCTGCAGCCAGTTTGGTTGTGCTGGTTAAAAACCTCCGACGCGTAGTATTCATATGGCTTTGTTTTATTTGGTCTTAGGAATGTAGTTTGTTTGATGCTTCCTGCCTCCCGCCCCGCTATTTGTTTTGAAAAAACGTAAGGACATTCTTTTCGAATTCGTCCCGGTGTTCGACCAGCGTTGCGTGCCCCGAGTGCGGCACGATCCAAAGCCACGCTTTTGGAATATGCTGCCAGATCAGCACGGTATGCTGCACCGGGATCAGGTCGTGATCGCCACCGATCACCAACGTGGGCGTGCTTATCTTATCGAGGTCTGTGGCTTTCCACTGCGGCTGGTACAGATCGAGGTCATTGTATTTGAGTTCTGCCTTTTCTTTTGCCGTGAGATTCGATTGGGCGTGCATCTTGTGAGTATCCACCTCCATGTCGCGGATAATGTCTGCGGGCAGTGCTGTAGAATCCACGAAGATGTTGGTGCCCGTGATCGCCATCTTTTTCAGTTTCTCCGGGTGCCGCATGGCGATCCCCACCCCATCAATACCACCATCGCTCCAGCCAATGAAGTATGCCGGGCCGGTATGGAGCGAATCGAGCAGCGCGCTGAAGTCATCGGCGATCATCTCAAAGCTCAGGGAGTCGGCGGGATCGACCGACTTGCCATGGGCCCGCGTATCTACCGCGATCACTTGATAATACTGAGCGAAAAAGGGAATAATGCCTTTCATGCTCGCGATGGATCCGCCATTGCCGTGCGCCATTACCAGGGGTTCACCGTGACCATACACTTCGTAATACAGTTTCACACCGCGCGTATGGCAGTAATGTCCCGCCGCCGGGTTATTGCCATAGGGAATCTGTGCCAGGGTGAAAATGGGCAAAATGGCCAGGATCAGGAATAAAAATCGCATGCACTGAGTTTATCTGAAATTACGAAAAGTTCCGGAGAACAGATTGTCGTTCTGTAGCTGGCTATTCGGATATCGGAAATTTCTCAATGACGCTTCCAGTCCACGATCGTAAAAACGATTTCGGAATAATTTTCCTTTTCGTACAACACCCCGATCCGGAATTCTGAAATCCTGGTAATATCTGAATAACCGGTAAAGGAACCTTTATATTGCCTGGGCGATTTGTCGATCACAAAATTTTTGATCCAGGTGTTACCTTCATCGAAACTGATCCTGAGTGTGAGGTTGTCCCGCTGCGCGGTATCCGCATTGTTGCAGAAAGCAATGATATTCTTACCATGACTTTCGCCGACGGTCAGGATGCTTCCCTGGCAAACCGGATCCGGCAGATGGGGATCGAAATAAGCAGTGTCCCAGCGCTCTCCCCCATTGCTGCTCACAGCCACAATGCGGCTTCGCACATCCCCTTTCTGATTCCGGAGATTCAGCATTAACCGGTCATGGCTCAGTTCGGCAGCCATGTTCTCATTGCCGCCGGGAATATCCACATCGGCACTCAGATGAAAATGAATCCCGTGATCATCCGTATAATAACCATGCGCCCGGTAATCTGCAAATTGTTTCTGCGGATACCCCGCGGAGTGATTGGCAGCGACAAAGATTCTTCTTTTATATTTTCCCCTTGTAAACTGCATCGCATGGCCGGGTGTATTGGCATAACTTCTCCACTCCGGCCGATGAACCATCGGTGTAATATTCACCGGCTCCGACCAGGTGAGTCCATTATCGGCGGATGTTATATAAAGCACCTTACGCCGGCCCATTCCCTTCCGCAATTCCGATTCGCGATTGTTTCCTGTATTGTAAAAAAGAAAGATCCTTCCGTTGGGATAAGCGGGATCCGTAATATCCGCCACGGGTGCGGGATTGCCCGCCTGTAAATTTCCGGCATCCACAATCCGCTGAAGCCCGCTCCAGGTTTGTCCTTTATCATGGCTCCGTTTCATGACAATATCAATATCCCCGAAATCGTCGGAACCGTCAACCCGGCCTTCACAAAAGGCGAGCAGTTCTCCATCCGGCAGCGAAATCAGCGCAGGAATTCGATAGTTCTGATAACCGTCCTTGCCGGAGACGAATACCGGGAGTGACTTCTTCTGCGCCTGCATCATCAGAAAAAACGAAACGGCCGTCAGTATGGTTAATAAAAATTTCTTCACTGCATTTTCCTGATAAAGATATTCCCAAAAGAAAATGATTGATTCATGCAAAATTATATTGTTATTTTAGCTTCATTTCATTTCCCCCTTTTGCAATGGCAGAAAAGGGAAATATGAGGTAGAAACATGAGTAAGGCCAGTAGCTGACAAATGTAATCCACTTCATCCCAAAATATAATTTAAAGATATTTATGAAATAGCCTTCAAGGAGCATCTGATTGAATAAATCCTCACCCAACAAAAACACAAAACGAAAAGTTTCACCTTGAACAATGATGAAAATACTTTTATTCCTAATAATACCAGCATTTTCATTTTGTCAGGAACCGGTCACAATTGTCAAGGACACAACCTTCATGGTCTATCCGGCAAATCATCCTAAAATTGGCTCCCATATGCTTGGTGTGAAACTATCCAATGGCCAGGTATTAGCCGGAGGAATGAAAGTGAGGCCCATTAAAGGCAGCTTGCCGATCGGCGATTATAATTATATCGCAACGCCTTCAAACACCATGGAAGCGAAATTAAGAGCCAAGACAAAATTGAAAGAAATGACGATTGAACAAGTCAGGCGAAAAATATCTGCCGTTTCGAATGAAAATGATGGCACGGTATTTAAAATAATTCTCCCCTTACTTCATGGGGATCGATGAAAAGTCAGTACAGTTCGAGTCACTAAAGTCTCCTTGTTCTGAGCTTCATGCGGTTTTGCTATCCTGGCCGTATAACCAGGTAATGGATTTGGCCTCCCGGTATCCTTTTTTCGACCTTTCACCATCCCTTTTACCCGTGATGGTGATTTCAAATATTCCAGCATGCGCTTCCGCTCCGGAATCGCCGCCAGTCCGTTGAGTTCATTTGATCCGCACAGCCAATTGCTCCCCCGCGTGAAGCGTAATGGGAGAAGAGAGGAAAACGATAACATGACCATCCGACATTTTATAGGTGCAGGCAACCGGTTTTCCATGAAGTGTGATCCGCACGCTCTTTGCCCGGTTTTGTCCGTTAACCAGGAACCGGAGCTCCCTGAGCCGCAGGCTGCCCCATGACAGCGAAAGAGTTTGCTGTTGAACGGCTCCCTTTCGCTGCTGGCTGTAGCTTCCCCATCCTTCGGCTGCCGAAAAAAAGCACCGGAAATCGCCGGCTGTCATGCGCGGGCCGAAGCCGATCATGCCGGCGGGGCCATCATACCGGAAGCCGCTGAGCGAAAGCAGGAGATTCCAGGACTGCATGGCCCGCACATAATGGTCGGAGCCTTCGATTTCATTCCATGGGTTGCGTTTGGCCCCATTGTAACGGTCATGCACAGCCCGGACAAGGGCAAGCCCTTCCTGCAACAGCCCCTCGTTGATCATGTCGCAGGCAGATTCATATTCCAGGCCGGTCCAGATATCGGTCTTGTCATGGTTGTTCTCAAAAGGCTGCGGTCTTTTCTTTGGCCAGCTCCCGTTGATCATCGCAGCCTCCCCCCGGGCGGCCAGGATACGGGTTTTCGGTTTTTCATAATCATAAATGGTGGAGATATCGGGAGTGAAATTGTATTTGTAAATGCTATTTGCTGCTATCCTGCATCGTCCGGCAGGCAGGATATATCCAAGTCCCAGTTGCTGAGCCCAATTCTCGCCGAAAAGTTGCTGGGCATCGCAGCCGGTGCCTGCCAGATAGTTGGAATCACCGCGGTTAAAGGCATCAATATATCCCCTGGCACTCTGTTCATCCTCTGTGGGAGAGGCAAAGCAATGCTCTCCCCAGCTGTAGTCGCCGATAAAACCAACGGGATAAAGATGGACATAGTATTCGCCGTTCCACATCTTCGCATCCATATAGGTCCGCCCCTTTTCAAAAATGCGGTGGTAACGGTCCGCCAGATTCTTTTCCCCTTCGATGCGGGCCATATTTTCTGCTGCCCGCAGCGCAGCCAGGTAGAGCGTGTTGTTGTACGGATTCGGACCATACCACATCGGGTCCCAGAATGTCTGCAGCCCTTCGAGCACGCCATTGGGTTCCAGGCCGCAACTGGCCCCATCCCGGAAGATATGGTAACCGATGACGTATTTTACTTTTGGCCAGACGGAGTCAAGAAACCGGTTGTCTGATGACATCAGGTGCTCCCGGTATATTTTTAGCACGTAGCCGCTCTGCGCATCCGAACCATAACTGCAAATGGCCTCAGGGTTTGCACCGTCATGGCCCCGGAAATTGATCCGGCCCGATGCACTGAATCCCGCACTGTCACAAAGGTCCTGCATCAGCCTCACGGAACGTTCAAGCCCGGGGAAAAGCCTGGCGATGGATGAGACAAAATTGTAAACATGCCCTGTTGTTCCCGGGCAGAACCCAATACCCTCGTATCCGAACATCCGGCCGTTTTGCCAGATGGAAATGGAACCCGAGGCAAGGGTGGATAGTGGCATGGAAATGCGGCTGGACAGCCAATAGGGAAGCGTATTATCAAAATAGCTGTCATGGAAAAGTCGGGTATCACGGTAAAGCCTGCTGAAGTTGGCGGAAATATAACGGACCACATCGTAGGCGCTATGGTACCAGTTATTGTATACATGTCCGACGGGTTCCGTGACCAGTGAGGGGCGTCCATCAACAGCCGGTTCAAACAAATTGGGGAAATACCAGCCGATGAGAAAAGTTACCGTCGCAGTCTTTCCGGGCCCTAAACGCAAATCCTGTCCGATGGCGGCACCGGCCTGTCCGGCAGAATCACAAATAATCGCTTCGGGTTTTCCCGTGGCGGATGGAGCGGACTGTCGGAAATAATCTGAAGCCGATCCGGATTCCAGGGAAACCCCGGCGTGATCACTCATTAGGGCTAACGACATATTCCCCCAGCTCGGAGAGCGGTTGCCATACGGCATCAGTTTTTCCTGATCCTGATGATCAGCTGTTCGGGAATCGGAAAAATCGGGCTGCGTGCCCATCAGCAACGCGGTCAATCCGGAATCGCGTATGACCCGGTTGACTTTACATTCTCCTTTTTGCTGAATGCATCCGTTCTGCATCCATCCTGCGAGAGAGACATCTATCAATTTGTCAGAGCTGTTGCTAATATAAAAGCGGACAACAGTAACAGGATTTGCCGAGCTGCGAAGGCTCAGGGGCACAAATGGAGAGAACACTTCGGAACGGATTTCTACGGGCAGCGGATTTTCCCTGCTGCGGTATAAAATCGTAGCGATGGGATATTCCCCATTGAACTGCAGGTCATCAAACGAGCTCCGGTCGAGCGCATAGACAGCCGCGGGTTTTCCATTCTCCCGGATCCGGATGGCAAAACCATTGGGAATCTTTGTGCCGGCCACCTGTGGTCGCAGATACTGCGCTCCATCATTCCAGCCGAGCCCCCCATTGGGCGGTTGTTCCTGATTGCAAATGGATTCGCTGAAGCAAAGGTTGCCATTCCCCGTAATGTCAACCTGGCCCGCACCAATACCAGCACAAGGCATAGCAATCTTTTCCAGTTCTGTTCCCTGGTAAAATTTGCGCGTACCCGGTTGAAACAGGGATTTCACCCAAAGGCTGTCCAGATGCTTATCCAGGGGAACATATGGTCCCGCCTGTTTTTGCTGCGCAGCCAACGGAAAAGGAAGGGATAAGGTCAGGACTGCAATACAGGCAAGACGTGCATAACCGTATTTCATGCTTTGTATTTCGATTGTTTAAATTAGCTGATATTTTTATAGTATTTCGGGTATCGGATAATATTAATTGGAGACACAGATGATTTCGGAGATAGGTCTGGGGGGAGTGAAGTCATCGTGACCGTCTACTGGCGGTGCTAATTTCCTGTTTGGGTTTGTTTGGCATGGTCGCTTTCAGCGCCGAAAGGCGTACCAAGGAAATCGGCGTTCGCAAAGTGCTGGGCTCGTCCGTTGCCGGTATTGTCAGGCTGCTTTCCATGGAGTCATTGAAGACAATCATTATTTCCATGGCCATTGCTTTTCCTCTTGCTCATTGGGCAGAGAATGAATGGCTGGCCTCCTTTGCCTATAAATCGCCCGATGGCATCTGGATATTTATTGTAACAGCGTTGGTCATGCTATTTGTATCCTGCGCTACAATAGGTTTCCAGGCAATAAAAGCGGCCATGGCAAACCCGGTGAAGTCACTTCGTACGGAGTGATGGAATCCCGGTAGGGTTCTGGATTAAGTAGAGCGGTTGGAACATTCGATTCGGGAATTTGTCTTTAATACTGAAAATAGTATAGCATGCTAAAGAACTATCTCAAAACTGCGTGGCGCAATCTGGTCAATAACAAAGTTTACAGCGCCCTTAATATTCTGGGACTGGCGATTGGAATGGCGGTTACGCTGCTGATCGGCCTATGGGTTTACAACGAATATTCCTATAACAGGTTCCTTCCGGATTATCAGCAGCTTTACCAGGTTAAGAGTAATTACAGCTTGAACGGTAGTGTTTCCACCGAGGGCAGCACGCCCACGAAATTAGCGGATGTACTGCGCACTAAATTCCCTGAAATAGAATACGTTTCCGAAACGGACTGGTTCGGCAACCATGGATTGAAGGTGGCCGATAAAAAACTCTACAACAATGGCGGCCAGGTTCAGGCAGATTTTCTGAAGATATTTCAATTTCCTTTGCTTCTGGGAAATGCCCATGACGCTTTGAAAGATCCTTATTCGATTGTACTCACGGAATCTACCGCCAGCGCATTATTCGGTAATTCGGACCCCATCAACAAGACCGTTCGGTTCGATAATAAAAATGACCTGAAGGTCACTGGCGTTCTGAAAGACCTGCCGGCCAATTCTTCTTTCCAGTTTCATTTTCTGGTGCCCTTCAGCTATTACGAACAGGTTACGCCATGGGTAAAGTCCATGCGTTCCATGCCTTTCGGAAGCGGCAATGCTTTTCAGCAGTTCCTGAAGCTGAAGCCGGCTGTATCTTATGCGCAGATCGCATCCAAAATAAAAGACATAGAGAAGACTGAGAATGATCTGAATGCAAAAAATACGGAAGTGATCCTGCAGCCGGTCAAAGACTGGCATCTTTATACGGAATACAGGAATGGGAAGGAGGACGGCGGCTTTATTGAATATCTCCGGCTGTTCGGAATCATTGGTCTTTTTGTTTTGGCGATTGCCTGCATAAATTTTGTCAATCTGACCACGGCCCGTTCGGAAAAAAGGGCCCGTGAAGTGGGGATCCGGAAAGCCATCGGTTCGGGGCGCAAAGATCTGATCATCCAATTCCTGGCAGAGTCGTTTATGCTGGTGCTTCTCGCTTTTTTACTTTCTATTCTGTTTGTGCAACTGGCATTGCCTGCTTTCAATACGCTTACCCATAACCGTATCAGCGTGCCCTTTTCAAATGGCCTGTTTTGGCTGCTGATGGCAGGCTGCGTTGTTGTTACCGCCCTTGCAGCCGGCGGCCGTCCGGCATTTTATCTGTCCTCCTTTAAGCCTGTAAAGGTTTTGAAAGGGACCTTGCATGTTGGAAAGCTGGCAACAATCCCCCGGAAGGCTTTGGTGGTGATGCAGTTCAGTTGCTCTATCGCCCTGATCATCAGTACTATGATTGTATACCATCAAATACAATATGCCAAAAACAGGCCAACGGGTTACAACTTAAACCGGCTGATGATATCGGGCATGAGTCAGGACCTGGTCCGTAACTATACTGCGTTGAAAAATGAACTGCTTGATAAAGGAATTGCAGAATCCGTCACGATGGCCTCGGCTTCGGCAACAAGTATCAACTTACACGATGACATTGACAACTGGCCCGGCAAAAAAGCGGGAGAAAGAATGTCGTTGGGCGTTGTCTGGGTCAACAGGGATTATTTTAAAACGCTGGGGATGAAGTTGGAACAGGGCGTGGATTTCGACGGTGTTTCCGATAAGGCAACGGCAATCCTCAATGAAGCAGCCGTGAAACGTCTTAACCTGAAGCAGCCATTGGAACAGACCTTCAAATACGACACTACCCGGAGGATCACAGGGGTTGTGAAAGACGCTCTCATGATATCCCCTTTTAGTCCTGCCGATCCCACGATGTTCCTGTATGACTATGATCCGTCACCGGAAAGCGTTGTCATGTACCGGTTGTCTCCCCGTATCAGTACACAGGATGCGATTGCGAAGCTGGGACCCATTTTCAATAAATACAACCCTTCCTATCCATTCGATTATCACTTTGAGGATACCAGCTATGCTGAAAAATTCAACATGGAAATACTTGTCGGGAAGCTGGCGGGAATATTTGCCGGGCTCGCGATTTTCATTTCCTGCCTCGGCCTGTTCGGGCTTGCTGCTTATATGGCTGAGCAGCGAAATAAAGAGATCGGGATTCGCAAAGTGCTGGGTGCCTCCGTATCGCAGATCTGGCTTTTGCTGACAGGAGATTTTATTGTATTGGTTTTAATAAGCTGTTTGATCGCCTCCCCTGTCGCTTTGTATTTTTTGCAGGGCTGGCTGCAGAAATACGATTACCGGATAAGTATAGGTCCCGGGGTATTTATAGCGGCAGCTATTGCGGCAATTGTTATTACTTTGGTCACCATCAGTTTCCAGGCAACCAGAGCTGCCACAGCAAACCCGATTAAGAGCCTGCATTCTGAATAGACAATGATTTAAAAAGTGTACGATGAACTTACTGTCTTTTGCTAGCTGTCAGACGAAATTGTGATTGATACATGGCCTTTAGTTTCGATTAATGCCGTCATTACTTCCCTGGCCAACCCCCAAGTCTAAGCAGTTAAAATGCGCTTTAAATTACCGTCTTAATACCATCTCAGGTACGGATCACCTATATCAACACAAAAGCCGCCAAGGGTTTTTCGTTCCGTAAAAGAGTCAAATCCCCTTTTTCTAAAAAAAAACGCGCATAAGAAATGGCGTTACCAGACTATTCACCGGTTTCATTTGCATTGCTTAATGGATTGGCAGGTTGCGTGCGCAAGGTAAACAGCATAAGATTTAATATTTGGTAATGTCATGATATAGTCTATATTTATAGTGTCATATTATACTATTACACTATCTAATATGCTCAATATCAATAATATAAGTTTTGCTTATCCATGCAAGCCCCTCTTATTTAAGGATCTTAGTCTGGCGCTGGAAGATGGACATATCTATGGTCTATTGGGAAAAAACGGGGCCGGGAAATCAACACTTTTAAAAAACATGATTGGTCTCGCGTTCCCTTCAAAGGGAAATTGTTTGTTTAATGGCGTTGATGTGTCGGGACGCCCGGTTCAGGTTTTGGAGGATATCTTTTTCATTGCAGAGGATCTGTTTGTGCCATCGCTTACGCCGGTTCAGTTTCTTGGCAATACAGCCGGATTTTACCCCCATTTCAATCAGCATAACTTTTACAGTTACTTAAAAGCGCTCGACGTTGATCCGGACGGGAAGATGAGCAAACAATCCTACGGGCAGCAAAAAAAAGCGATGATCGCTTTCGGCCTTGCCAGCAACACGACTGTGCTGATTATGGATGAACCTACAAATGGTTTGGATATACCCTCTAAAGTGCAGTTTCGCAAGCTGATTGCCTCGGTACAAACAGAAAACAGGTGCATCGTGATTTCAACGCACCAGGTCAGGGACCTCAATAGTTTAATTGACACGCTGCTCGTTCTACATGAAAAGGAGGTTGTTGTCAACAGGTCCATGGACGAGATATCGGAAAAGTTAAATTTTGGGATCTATGCTGATACCGTTGGATTACCCGTTCTGTATGAGGAAGAAAACATTCAGGGTAAAAGTACGATCCTGCGGAATACATCCGGTGAATTCAGCAAGGTTGATCTGGAATTACTTTTTAATGCGATCATCGACGGCAACAAAGTCCTCCTGGATATTTTAAAAGCCTTGTAAAATGAATTATAATTTCAATTTTGGCCGCTTCGTCAGGTTGTTCTTAAAACATACAGCAGAACATTATAAAAGTTACCTGATGTCGCTGGCCGTACTCATTGGTGTATTGGTGCTGGGAGGCTGCTTTCTTGTATATATGGTGGAGGCCCGCCTGGATAAGAACGTTCAGTCAGCACTTTTTGTGATCATGCTTCTTTTGGCAGGCACCATTTTTACAAGTACGGTACTGATTGATCTGGGTGACCGGAAAAAAGCAGTTGCGTGGCTTACTTTGCCGGCATCCCATCTTGAGAAATATCTGGTGGCATGGGTCTATTCTCTGCTGATATTTCTGGTCGTTTATACTGCATCTTTCTATTTGTCCGCAGTCTTCGTTGTCAATATCAAAAAATTCGACGATCATTCTTACGGCGTATTGAACATTTTCGATAAACGGATCTTTCAGATCTGCCTGATATATGCATTTTTACATTCTCTCGCGCTTTATGGAGCCGTCTTTTTTGATCGGCTGCATTTTATTAAGACAGCATTTGTTTTTTTTATTTCCCTGAGCGTGCTTGTAATCCTAAATAAGATTATACTAAGCGGCCTGCTGGGAAGGGCGGTTGTATCAACTCCGCCTTTTGGTAACGTCCGGTTTTCGGGCAGTGGTGAGGAAGTTACACTGGTCGAAAATCTGCAGGAACCATATATGACATATCTGATTGCGGTTCTGGCTGTGATTTTTTGGATAGCCACCTATTGGCGCTTGAAGGAAAAGCAGGTCTAATTAAGAAATTGAAAAATGGAATTCAGAGATAACGAAGCTATTTACCTGCAAA